>JBBIVX010000004.1:0-126432 GCA_037439465.1 Hydrogenophilales bacterium
AATTACGATAGCTTCACCTACAACCTGGTGCAATATTTCGGTGAGCTGGGCGAGGACGTGAAGGTTGTGCGTAACGACGAGATCGACCTCGCCGGTGTTGCGGCGCTCAAGGCCGGCCATATCGTCATCTCACCGGGACCGTGCACGCCCAACGAGGCGGGGATTTCGGTGCCGCTGATCCGTGAATTTGCCGGCCAGGTGCCCATCCTGGGGGTGTGCCTTGGGCACCAGAGCATCGGCCAGGCTTTCGGTGGCCGTATCGTCCACGCCAGGCAGTTGATGCATGGTAAGACCTCACCGATTTACCATGCCGGCCAGGGTGTGTTCCGGGGGCTGCCCAATCCTTTCACCGCCACCCGTTACCATTCGTTGGTCATTGAGCGGGAGACGTTGCCCGATTGCCTGGAGATTACGGCCTGGACCGACGATGGCGAGATCATGGGGGTGCGCCACAAGACCCTCGCCGTCGAGGGCGTGCAGTTCCACCCGGAATCGGTGCTCACCGAACATGGCCATAGGCTGCTCAAGAATTTTCTGGAGGATGCATACTCATGAAACCGCAGGAAGCGCTCGCCCGCATCATCGACCACCGTGAGCTTTTCCACGACGAAATGCTCAGTCTCATGCGCCAGATCATGACCGGCGAGATGAGCCCGGTGATGATTGCCGCCCTCATCACCGGGCTACGCGTGAAGAAGGAAACCATCGGCGAGATCGCCGCCGCCGCCACGGTGATGCGTGAGTTCGCTACGCCGGTGCCGGTGGCCGATCGCACTCACCTGGTCGATACCTGCGGCACCGGCGGCGATGCCGCTCATACCTTCAATATTTCCACCGCCGCCGCCTTCGTTGCCGCCGCGGCGGGCGCTCGCGTCGCCAAGCACGGCGGCCGCTCGGTGTCGTCCAAGTCGGGCAGTGCCGACGTGCTCGAAGCCCTGGGCGTGAACATCAATCTCAGCCCGGAGCAGGTGGCCCGCGCCATCGATGTGGTCGGCCTGGGCTTCATGTTCGCCCCCAACTACCACGGCGCCATGAAATATGCCGCGCCTGTTCGTAAGGAACTGGGCATCCGCACCCTGTTCAACATACTTGGTCCACTCACCAATCCAGCCGGCGCCCCCAACCAGCTCATGGGGGTTTTCCATCCCGATCTGGTCGGCATTCAGGTGCGTGTGCTGCAACGCCTGGGCAGCGAACGGGCGCTGATCGTGCATGGCCGCGAGGGCCTGGACGAAATCTCCATCTCCGGCGAGACCCTGGTTGGCGAGCTGCGCTCCGGCGAGGTGCGTGAATACACGGTGCATCCAAGCCAGTTCGGCCTTGACACGCATGACCTCGCCAGCCTGCGGGTAAGTACTTTGGGGGACTCGCGCGAGCGCGTGCTCAAGGTGCTGGACAATGTGCCCGGTCCCGAGCGCGACATCGTCATGTTCAACGCCGGCGCCGCGATCTATGTCGCCGGCGTCGCCGCCAGCCTGCAAGATGGCGTTGCTGCCGCCCGCGAGGCCATCGTCAGTGGCCGGGCCAAAGCAAGAATGCAGGCGCTGGTGAAATTTGCCTGAGGGATTGGCGCCCCCGGGCCGAATCGAACGGCCGACCCTCCCCTTAGGAGGGGGATGCTCTATCCACTGAGCTACGGGGGCGTCGGCGCCGATTTTAACCCGGACGACGGCGGACCAGCCAATGCCGGCATGACGGCAGGCCGCGCGAATTGACCTTGAACGCCGTCAGGCCGGGGCCATAATGATTTCAGTACTCGACAACAAGGCAATCACCATGACACACCTCAACGCTTCGGCCAAGGCAGCGATCCGTGCCTCCATCAAACGGCAGCGCGAGGGATTGCTCGAGCAGATACGCGGTAATCTGTCCGAGAACGAGCAGAATCATTTCGCCGACATCCTCGGCCAGGCCTCCGGCGACAGCAGCGACGAGGCCCTGGCGACCTCACTGGTGGATCTCGCAGCGGCCCGCATCGACAACGAAATCGGCCAGTTGCGGGCGCTGGATCAGGCCAGCCAGCGGCTGGAAAGCCCGGATTTCGGTATCTGCGAGCAATGCGGCAGCGCGATTCCCGTCGCCCGCCTCGTGGCGTATCCCGGCGCGGTCCGCTGTGTTGCCTGTCAGGCAGAATATGAGCGGACCCATGCCGGTCTGGCGCACGGTTCGCTGTAAAATCCGCCGTTCTCACGCCATATCGAAGGGCGGCCCGCCCGCCTTTCCTGTTTCATGCCTCTCGTCATCCTCGACAAACTCGAACTGGCCTATGGCCACTGGCCTTTGCTCGATAGCGCCTCCCTGGTCATCGACAAGGGCGAGCGGATTGGCCTGATCGGCCGCAACGGCACGGGAAAGTCCAGTCTGCTAAAGGTCATCGCTGGTGCCGTTCATGCCGATGCCGGCGAAGTTTGGCGGCAACCGGCATTACGTTTTGGCTATGTGCCGCAGGAACCCGGTTTTGCGCCGGGACACACGATCTACGAAGCCGTGGCGGAGGGGGTGGGTGAGGCCAGACAACTGCTGCTGGCTTACCACGCAGCGGCGCATAGGGTGGCCGCCGGCGCGGGGGCGGCCGCCCTCGGCGAGCTCGACCGTCTGACGCACGCACTCGAAGCGCACGACGCCTGGCGTGTCAATGGCCGCATCGAGGAGACTCTGAGCCGGCTCGACCTGCCCGCCGATGTGGCGGTGGCCACCCTCTCCGGCGGGCAGAAGAAGCGGGTGGCCCTGGCGCGGGCACTGGTGGCACAGCCCGAGTTGCTGTTGCTGGACGAGCCCACCAACCATCTCGATTTCACCGTCATCGAATGGCTGGAGGGGTGGCTGCGGGAGTTCCAGGGGGGACTGCTATTCGTTACCCACGACCGGCGTTTTCTCGACCAGGTGGCCAACCGTATACTCGAATTGGACCGAGGCCAGTTGCGCGAATACCGCGGCAATTATGCGGCCTATCAGGTTAAGAAGGCCGAACAGTTGGAGGTGGAAACGGCCCAGAACCGCAAGTTCGATAAGTTCTGGCGGCAGGAAGAGGTCTGGATACGCAAGGGCATCGAAGCGCGTCGTACCCGTAACGAAGGACGGGTGCGCCGGCTGGAGGCACTACGCCGGGAACGCTCGGCCCGCCAGGACAGGCTGGGCCATGTCGGTCTCACCCTCGATGCCGGCGAGCGTTCGGGCAAGCTTGTCGCCGAACTGGAGCGGGTGAGCTACGGTTATGACAAACGCGTGCTCATCCGCGACTTCACCGCCCGCCTGATGCGCGGCGACAAGCTGGGCCTGATCGGCCCCAACGGCTGCGGCAAGACCACCCTGATCCGCCTCATCCTGGGCGAGATAGAGCCACAGCAGGGCCGCGTCCGGCGTGGCACCAATCTGCAGGTGGCCTATTTCGACCAGCTGCGCAACCGGCTCGACGACGCAGCCACGCTCATCGACACCATCTCGCCCGGCTCCGACCATGTCGAGATCGGTGGCCAGAGGAAGCACGTCATCGGCTATCTTGAGGAATTTCTTTTTCCGCCCGAACGGGCGCGGGCCAAGGTATCGGCCCTGTCCGGCGGCGAGCGCAACCGTTTGTTGCTGGCGCGGCTGTTCGCCCGTCCGGCCAATCTGCTGGTGCTGGACGAACCCACCAACGACCTCGACATTGACACCCTGGAACTGCTGGAGCAATGGCTTCAGGACTATTCCGGCACGGTGATCCTGGTCTCGCATGACCGGGCCTTTCTCGACAATGTCGTGACCCAGTCCATCGTTTTTCTGGGCGACGGTGGTCTCTTGGAGATGGCCGGCGGCTATGCCGACTGGCAGGCCTATCGTGACCATCAGACGAAGCCAGCCGAGCCGGCAAGGATGCGTCCGGGAAAAGCCCGCGGCCAGCCGGCCGCCTCGGCGAAAGCGTCCGGCGGCCGGCTCAGCTACAAGGAAAACCAGGAATTGGCGGTCATGCCCGAGCGCATCGCCCATCTTGAAGCGGAACAGGCGGAGGTCAACGCGCGCCTCGCCGACCCTGACCTGTACCGTACCGAGGCGGCGGCGGTGGCTGGTCTGAAAAGGCGTCTCGACGAGATCGAGACGCAACTCATGAACTTGCTGGAACGCTGGGAGGCGCTGGAAGGACGGCGTTGAGTCTCAGTCTACGGGCATCGCCTGGCGGTCGTTCAGGGACATCCAGCCACGGATGATGCGATACAGCACCCAAATACCGGCACCCAGCATGAGCAGAATGGCGGCGGGGATGCCTATCAAGGTAAGGGCCAGCCCGCCGGCCATGGCGAACCAAAGCAAGGCAAACCAGAAAGTACGGATCTGCCAACGGAAATGCGAATCCAGCCAACTGCCGCGCACCTCGCCGCGCTTCACGTAGTTGAGGATGACGGCGATGATCGACGGCCAGCCGGAGAGGAAGGCGGTGACGATGAAGGCAGCGCTCATCAACCCTGTCAGGGCGCTGAAGGCGTGCAGGCCGTAGATGATGTGCGCCAGCGTGACGAGATTTTCCGGCAGCGGGTCGCGGGTGGCGTCCTGCGCCTGAACATCGTTGCTCATCGACCGTCTCCACTATTCAGACAGGCAAGCCGTCATTGTCGGGATTTCTCGGGCCTGGGTCCATATATCTTGAAGCCCGCCGGGGCACACGGCATCATGCCGACATGAAGATCGCACTTGCCCAATTCAACGCCACCCTGGGCGACCTGGAGGGCAACGCCGACCGCCTGCTATCGCTGGCGGCGCAGGCTGCGGCGGCCGGTGCTGCCTTGCTGGTCGCGCCGGAACTGGCTCTGTGCGGCTACCCTCCGGAAGACCTCGCCCTGCGCGATGATTTCTATGGCGAGAATGCACGCGTGCTGTGTCGCTTCGCTGCCGCGCTGCCGCCAGGTTTGACGGCAGTGGTGGGTGTACCCTGGGGTGACAAGCAGGGCAATCGCCATAATGCCGCCGCCCTGTTGCGGCAGGGCCGCATCGAAGGCGTCTATTACAAACAGTTGTTGCCTAACCATTCGGTCTTCGATGAACTGCGTACCTTCATGCCGGGCAACGCCCCCCTGCTTTTCGAGGTGGCGGGCACGCGTTTGGCCGTACTCATCTGCGAGGATGTCTGGCGAGCCGGGCCGGCGGAGCAGGCCAAGGCTGCCGGGGCGGAGGCGCTGCTGGTGCTCAACGCCTCGCCTTTCCACATGGACAAACAGCCGTTGCGCTATGAGGTCGCGCGGCAGCGGATCGAATCGGTGGGTGTGCCGCTCATCTACGTCAATTTGGTGGGCGGCCAGGACGAGCTGGTCTTTGACGGCGCCTCTTTCGCCATGGATGCGCGCGGCGATCTGACGGCCCAGTTCCCGTCTTTCCGAGAGGGTTTGTATTATCTCGAGCTCGCGGCCGGCCGGCCGCGTGGCGACAGGCACGTCCTGCCCGATCTGGAAAGCAGCGTCTATGAGGCCCTGGTCATGGGTGTGCGCGACTATGTGACCAAGAATGGTTTTCCCGGAGTCATCGTTGGCTCCTCGGGCGGTATCGATTCCGCCCTTACCTTGTGCGTGGCGGTCGATGCCCTGGGCGCAAAGCGGGTGCAGGCGGTGATGATGCCATCGCAGTTTACCGCGGATATGAGTGTCGAGGATGCGCGCGAATTGGCCGACAACCTCGGTGTGCGCCATGTCGCGCTGCCCATCCAGCCGCTCTATGAGAGTTTCATCAAGGCGCTGGCCGGCGAGTTCGGCGATCGTCCCTTCGATCTGACCGAGGAGAACATCCAGGCCAGGGTGCGCGGTGTATTGCTCATGGCGCTCTCCAACAAGTCGGGCTGGATGGTGCTGACCACTGGCAACAAGAGCGAGATGGCCGCCGGTTATGCCACCCTGTATGGCGATATGGCGGGGGGGTTCGCGGTACTCAAGGACGTGGCCAAGACCCTGGTCTGGCGGCTGGCCCGCTATCGCAATTCGATCGCCACGGTGATTCCCGCGCGCATCATCACCCGGCCGCCCTCGGCCGAACTGCGCCCGGACCAGACCGACCAGGACAGCCTGCCGCCCTATGAAATACTCGACGCCATCATGGCGCGTTACATGGAGCAGGACATGGCGCCGCGCGACATCGTCGCGGCGGGTTATGATGAGGCCGTCGTCCATCAGGTTGTGCGTCTGATCGACCGTGCCGAATACAAGCGTCGCCAGTCGGCGCCGGGCGTGCGCATCACCCAGCGGGGCTTCGGGCGCGACCGCCGTTACCCCATCACCAACCACTATCGGGCACCCTTCTGATGAGGGCGATCCTTCCCCGGTATGCACAAAACCCCACGCTCGATTAGAGTAAATTTGGAGATAGCCATGAAAAAGATCGAAGCCATCATCAAACCATTCAAGCTCGACGAGGTGCGCGAGGCCCTGTCGGAAATCGGCGTCACCGGCCTCACTGTCACCGAGGTCAAAGGTTTCGGCCGTCAGAAGGGGCATACCGAACTGTATCGCGGCGCCGAATACGTGGTCGATTTTCTGCCCAAAGTCAAGATGGAGATGGTGGTCGCGGCCGGCATGGTGGATACCGCCATCGAGGCCATCATCAAGGCCGCCCGCACCGGCAAGATCGGCGACGGCAAGATCTTCGTCACCGACGTCGAACAGGTGATCCGCATTCGTACCGGCGAGACCGACGAAGCGGCCATCTGAACATCACCCGCCAGCGCTGCCGCGCCTTCAATCAGGCAGTTTTTTTTCAGGGTTGAGGATGCCGTACGGGTCGAACAGGGCCTTCAGTTCACGCATCAGTGCCAGTGTGGCGGGCTCCAGTTCGAGCTTGAGGAAGGCGCGTTTCTCGCTGCCGATACCGTGTTCCCCGGATAGGCTGCCGGAAAGGGCCAGCGCCGTTTCCACCAGATCGCGGCGGCAGTCACGGGCACGCGCCATCTCCTCCGTGTCCTCGGCATGCACCATGATATTGACGTGCAGGTTGCCGTTGCCGGCGTGGCCGAAGGCGACCAGCGGCAGCCGGTGTCGCCGGCCGAGGGCATCGATGGCGTCCACCAGATCGGCCAGCCGTCCTACCGGCACCACCACATCCTCGTTGATCTTGAGCGGTGCGATCTTCTTGACGGCATGCGAAAGCGACTTGCGGGCCGTCCACAGCCGGGCGTTTTCCGCTGGCGAAAAACCGCTCTGTGCCTCCAGCAGCCCCTCTCCGTCCAGCGCCGCTTGCAACGCCGCCAGTTGGCGCGGCACGTCCTCGGCGTCGCCGGCCGCCTCCACCATCAGCACCGCCTCAGTCCCCTGCGGCAGCCCGCTGGCGCCGCCGTACTCACGCAAGGCATCGATGGCGCGGCGATCCATGAACTCCAGGGCATAGGGCACCACCGGCTGGCGCATCACCCGTATGACCGCGGCGCAGGCGGAGCGGTTGGAGGCATAACAGAGGCGCAGGGTGGCGACGCCCGGTGGTGCCGGGACGAGCTTTAGGGTGGCCTCGGTGATCAGTGCCAGGGTGCCTTCCGAACCGACCAGGAGGTGGGTCAGATCGTAGCCGCTGGCATATTTGCTGGTGCGGCTGCCGGTGCGTATCTCGCGGCCGTCGCCGAGCACGGCGCGCAGGCCGAGCACGTGGTCGCGGGTGGCGCCGTATTTCACCGCGCGCGGGCCGGCGGCGTTCATCGCCAGGTTGCCGCCGATGCGGCAATAGGCCCCGGAACCGGGATCGGGCGCATACATCAGGCCGGCCGTGCGCGCCAGTTGGTCGATGTCATCGGTGACCACGCCGGGCTCGACCACCATCAGCCGGTTGTCCGGGTCGAAATCGAGTATGCGGTTCATGCACTCGAAGCTGACCACCACGCTGCCGGGCGTCGGCAGGGCGCCGCCGACATTGCCGGAACCGGCGCCACGCGGCGTCAACGGCAGCTTTTCGCGCGCGGCGACGGCGACGATGGCGGCGACGTCGGCGTGGCCGGCAGGGAACAGTACCGCCTCGGGCGGACAGCGCCTGGGGGTTTCATCGCTGGCGTATAGCGCTAGCGTGGCCGGGTCGGTGTGTACCCGGTCGGCGCCGAGCAGGGCGATGAAGATATCGATAAGTCGCTTGGGCAGCATCAACCGAGCGTCGGCTCGACGATCTCGGCCGCGCGGGCGAGAGCATCGCTATCGGGGAAACGGGCGTGCGTCTCCTGTACGGCAATGTCGTACCCGGCACGCGTGAACGGCGTTGCTGCTTGCTGCTGCATGACGTGGCGCAGGGCCTGGGTCATCACCTTGTCGAGGGAGAGTAGGCGGCGGCCGCGGATGATGCCGTCGGCGGTATCGACCAGGGTGATGATGAAGCGTGCCCGTTCGCCGGTGGGCTCGGCCGGAAGTTCCCGTTCCGCCGTGTCAACCAGATGGACGTTGAAGGCGACGTCCGACCATTCGCAAACAGTGTCGATCTTGTAGAGCAGAAAGGCGGCCGGGCCGTGGCTGTATAGGCCGACATCGATGGGGGCAGCGCGCAGGCCGGCGATCTCGGCCGGCGTTGGCGCAGTCCAGAACAGCACCAGGTCGTGGGCGCCGTGGCGGTATTGGTAGCGGCTGCCCTCGTCGTACTTATCGTGCTCGGGCGAATAGACGTCGCCGATGCGGCGGCTGTCAGCCGGCGGCTGCGGGCGGCGGAAGGTATGGATCTGGCTCATTTCAATCGCTCGGCTCAGGGAGGAGGGCAGCCAGCATGGCGACCATGGCGGGGTCGAAGTCAAAGCCGGTCTCGATGCCTGGATTGAGGGCGATGCCGACGTCGGCCCCCATGCGGCGCAGCAGCCAGTCGAACTCGGTCAATAGACCGCCGCTGTAGCCGGGAAAATCGGTGAGGAAACCCTTGGCACGCTCCGGCGCGGAGAAGACGATCAGCGCGCGCTGGCCGGCATCGTCCTCAAGGATGAGGGGCTCGGCCTGGGTGGAGCGCTGAAAGCCGGTGATCTGGTGCTTTTCGTCCTTCACCGGCATGAAGACCTGCAGGGTCAAGAGACGGCTGGCGAAGGTCTCGGGCTCGAGCGCGCCGCTATGCATGTCGAGCAGCAGGCTCTCCAGGTCGTTGCGGGGTTCGAAGGCGGCGTTGGGCATGGGCTTGCCTGAGGAGAAAAGGGCGTCAGAATAGCACCTGACCAAGGCTCATGGAATGCGGCGATGCGAATCGGGATCGACCTCGGCGGCAGCAAAATCGAGCTGATCGCCCTCGCGGCGGGGGGCGCAGAGTTGTACCGGCGGCGGGTGCCGACGCCGCGCCACGATTACTCGGCAACGCTGTGGGCCATTGCCCGGCTGGTAGAAGAATCGGAAGACACCCTGGGGCAGCGCGGCACGGTGGGTGTTGGTACGCCGGGGACACATTCGCGCCTCACCGGCCTGATGAAGAACTGCAATTCCACCTGGCTCAACGGTCGCCCACTGCAGCGTGACCTGGCCGCCATACTGCAAAGAGAGGTGCGGATCAGTAACGACGCCAACTGTTTTGCCCTGTCGGAGGCGATCGATGGGGCGGCAGCGGGGGCGGAGGTGGTGTTCGGGGCGATACTCGGCACCGGCTGCGGCGCCGGCATCGTGGTGCGCGGGCAGATATTGCAGGGGCCAAATGGTATCGCCGGCGAATGGGGCCACAACCCCCTGCCGTGGCCGCGTCCCGAGGAACTACCGGGGCCGCCCTGTTATTGCGGCCGGAGCGGGTGTCTGGAGACCTGGCTGTCGGGGCCGGGGTTGGCGCGCGACCTGATGCAGTGCTCGGGCCTGGATCTGTCGGCGGCCGCTATCGCCGCCCGCGCCGAGGCCGGGGATGCGGCTTGTGCCGCGGCGCTGGCCCGTTATGAGGATCGCCTGGCGAGGGGGCTGGCGCACGTCATCAATATCCTTGATCCCGATATCATCGTGCTGGGCGGTGGACTGTCCAACCTTGCCCGGCTGTATGAACGTCTTCCTGCGCGGTGGACGGAGCATGTCTTTTCGGATGCCGTGCACACCCGTCTGCGACCGCCACGTCATGGCGATTCCAGTGGGGTGCGCGGTGCCGCCTGGTTATGGAACGGCTAAGCGGACAGCCACTGGTTTGGGTCGATCTCCCAGGCCGCGAAATCTTCATGACCGACGATCTCGTCCTGAGAGGCGGGGTGCGCGAGATCGAGTTCCTGCGGCGGCGGATAGCTGTGTTCCTCGGCGTTGTACATGACCAAGACCTTGGGCTGCATCGACCGGCCGGGATTCTGTTCGAGCACGATGCCAAGCCGACCGCTGGCCAGGCGTACCAGCGAACCGGTGGGGTAGATGCCGACGGTGCGGATGTAGTGGCGTACCAGATTTGGTTCGAAGTGATATGCGCTCCACTCCAGTAGCTTGCCCAAGGCTTCGGTGGGAGGCATCCCTTCTTTGTAGACGCGCTTCGAGGTCAGTGCATCATAGACATCGACGATGGCACACATCTGGCCATAGAGCGAAATCTCGTCGCCCTTCAGTTTGTTGGGATAGCCTGTGCCATCGTGACGTTCATGGTGTTGGCCGGCCACGTCTAGGGCGATCTGGCTGATGCCCGGTGTGTTCTGCAGGATGATGAGGCTTTGCACCACGTGCGATTTCATCTTGGCGAACTCGGCATCGGTCAATTTGGCCGGTTTGTTCAAAATCTCGTCAGGCACCTTGGCCTTGCCGACGTCATGCAGCAGGGCGCCGATGGCGATTTCCTTGATGAGGCCCCGCTCCAGTTGTAGCTCGCGGGCAAAGGCGATCATCAGGGCGCAGACCGAGACCGAGTGCTGAAAGGTGTAACTGTCGTGTTCCTTCAGGCGCGCCAGTGGCAGCAGCGCATCCGGGCAACGAAAGATGGAGTCGATCAAGCGCTCCACCAGCGGATCGATCACTTCCATCTCGATCTGCCGGCCCAGGCGAACGTCCTGAAGCATGTTGCGGGCGATCCGGTTGGCCTCGCCGTGCAGGCGGCGGGCGGCCGCCAGTTCCTCCACCCGAGTCAGCCGCTGCGGTATGGCCGCCGTGCCGGCGATCTCGCTGAGCTGGCGGGCGATGTCTCGTTGCACCTCCGCCTGGGTCGGCACTACTGCGGCGACATCATCACCTCGCAGGGTATCGATGTAGACCTCGTGCACGCCCAGGCCGAGTATCTTGCCGACCGTGGCCGCATCCTTGATCAGGAAACGATTACTGGCAAAAGGGTGATCCATCCAGCCGCAGTTGAGGTCATGCACATACATGCCCTGCCTAAGCTGCGCCACAGGTATCTTTTTGATTATATGAGGGATGTTCTGCGCCATCGGTCGTGACCGGTAGTGATTTTTTCTTCCTGGACGATGGTTCAACGTGCCTATTGTTGCTGCCTCTTCTGCATTTGCTTCAGCATCTGCGGGGTGATCCGTGCATGGTTGCCAGCGGGCAGGCCAAGGAGGGTTATCGAGCCGGCGTGTTGACCGGGTTTGCAAGGTCCAAGCCATTTCGCGGTGATGGTGGAATGACTCTTGGCCAGGCCCTGCATGGGCGGATCGAAACGGGTGGTTGAGTCCATCCTGTATTGCTGGGTCATGTTGCCGGTGACGACGGCATGACTTGTCGCCGTGACGTTGTCGAACTTGCACACAGAGTCGATCTCGACCCGATCGGCGGCTTGCCTGATATCGGTTCTGGTGCATTGCCGGCGCTGACCCTTTTGCATGTCGCGGCTTTGCGCGGCGGTGATATCGTCCTGTTTTTCATCGACGCAGGCTTGCAGGTTGAGGCTGCTCCGGCCATCGCTCTCGATGTGCATCTCCCACAGACCCGACTTGCGTTTCGGTATGTCGGCAGCGCTGGCGGACGGCAAGAAGATGGCGGCAGCGACCGCTGCCAGCAGTGAGATGCGTACGGACACATGCATGGAGACCCCCGACGTAACGATTTATGGTGCAAGTTTCCCATGAATGGACACCGTTGTCTTCGATTGAACGGTATGTGTGGGCAGAAAGCGGAATCGACCAACTTCGCGCGCGAGGTCTGCGAACACGCGCAGGCGTATGGCCTGCCGGAGAAGGTGGAAGCCGCCTATCGGCGCGGCGACCTGTTCGACAAGCGCGCGCAGTTGATGCAGGCATGGGCCGATTACTGCGCCCAGTCTGGGGCGTGGGCGAAGGCCGCCGTGGTGACGCCGAAACGACGCAAGCCGTCCGTCGAACGGGGGCAACCCTGGCGGCCAGAGATTCGTCCGCATCCCACAGTCAGTGCCGGCAGGACGCCGGTTCGATAGCAGTGGCCGCGTGAATATTAGTGTGGGTAGATAACAAAAACACGCCCGAAGAGGCTTTGTTGCTTATACGTTGGCGGAGTGGACGGGACTCGAACCCGCGACCCCCGGCGTGACAGGCCGGTATTCTAACCAACTGAACTACCACTCCGCACGGGGCTTCAGGCTGGTTCAGCAACCTGAAAGTGGACAAATGCGTTCGGCACGCTGGAAACCCGTTACTGCCTGGTTTGCGGCCGGCCAAACGGAGCCGCGCATTATACCGGCGAATCGGCATCTGGCAAGGCCAAAATGCGCCGATTACAAGATATTGAAAAGTATGGTGCGCGCCGCCGGCGCAGTGTGAGACAAGGTGTTTGGCGCGCCCGGCAGGATTCGAACCCACGACCCCCTGGTTCGTAGCCAGGTACTCTATCCAACTGAGCTACGGGCGCTCGCAAAGACGGCGAATTATATCGAAACGCGGTCATTGCGCAATGGCAAGCCGCCATAAAATTTGGCGGAGACGAAGGGATTCGAACCCTTGATGCAGGTTTTGCCCGCATGCTCCCTTAGCAGGGGAGTGCCTTCGACCTCTCGGCCACGTCTCCGTACTTCATCCCGGCAGGCCGGGTCAAGAGGCCGGCAGGATACCCGTGCGGCCCTCAAAAATCAATGCAATACGCCTCAAGCGGCGGGTTCCTGGTCCAATTCAAAAGCCTGATGCAGGGTACGGACCGCCAGTTCGAGGTATTTGTCATCCACTACCACGGAGATCTTTATTTCGGAGGTAGAGATCATCTGGATGTTGATGTTCTCGTCGGCCAGGGCCTTGAACATCTTGCTGGCAATGCCGGCGTGGGTACGCATACCGACGCCGACAAGGGAAACCTTGGCGATCTTGTCGTCACCACGGACGTCGCGAGCGCCGACCGCATCCTTGGCCTTGGACAGCACGTCCAGGGCCTTCTTCATCTCGCTGCGGTGCACAGTGAAGGAGAAGTCGGTGGTGCCGTCATGGCCGACATTCTGCACGATCATGTCGACGTCGATGTTGGCGTCGGCGATGGCCCCCAGGATGCGGCCGGCGACGCCGGGCCTGTCGGGTACGCCCAGGATGGTGAGCTTGGCCTCGTCACGGTTGAAGGCGATGCCGGAAATGACGGGTTGTTCCATGTTGTTTTCCTCGAATGTGATGAGGGTGCCTTCGCCTTCGTCCTCGAAGCTGGAGAGCACCCGCAGTTTGACCTTGTACTTGCCGGCAAACTCGACGGCGCGGATCTGCAGCACCTTGGAACCGAGGCTGGCGAGTTCCAGCATCTCCTCGAAGGTGATGGTGTCGAGCTTGCGCGCCTCGGGCACGATGCGCGGATCGGTGGTGTAGACACCGTCCACGTCGGTGTATATCTGACACTCGTCGGCGCCGAGCGCCGCTGCCAGGGCGACACCGGTGGTGTCGGAACCGCCCCGCCCGAGGGTGGTGATGTTGCCGTCGGCGTCTATGCCCTGGAAGCCGGCGACCACGACCACATGGCCACTGTCCAGGGCGGCGCGCATGGCCTTGTCGTCAATAAGTTCGATGCGGGCCTTGGCGTGGGCGCTGTCGGTGCGGATGGGAACCTGCCAGCCGGTGAAGCTCCTGGCCTTTTGCCCGAGGTCGTGCAGGGCCAGCGCCAGTAGACCGATGGTGACCTGTTCGCCGGTGGAGACGATGACGTCCAACTCGCGCGGGTCAGGCTCCTTCTGGATTCCCTTGGCCAGGGCGATGAGCCGGTTAGTCTCGCCCGACATGGCCGACACCACCACCACGACCTGATGTCCGAGCATCTTGAACTTGGCGACCCGCTCCGCGACGTTGCGGATGCGCTCGATGCTGCCTACCGAGGTGCCGCCGTACTTTTGCACGATAAGTGCCATGATTTCCTTCAATCGCTTGAAAAAACGCGAATTTTACAGTAGCCAACGGGGTTTATTAAGTTTGAATCCAGATTGTCCATTAGGCGGCCCCGCGGGCCTATACACGCCCTGGCGGTCGGTTTTCGGCGTCTTCGCGCCCGTGCTCGTCGCCAATAGACTCGGCTATTGGCTCCTCCCCCCGTGTGCGAATCCACTCGAAACCCGCCGCGCCATCATCGTGCGTCCTAATGGACAATCTGGGTTGAAAACTATTGAAACTTGTTGATATCGCCCTTAGTCTTAGCACCGTTACCAATCCGCAAGGAAAAACACGATGCAACGCCAATACGACATGACCGGTTACAACACCACTGTCAGCGTCGGCACCGAGCGCAACAAGGTGCTGCGCAATACCTATCTGCTCCTGGGGCTGTCCCTGGTACCTACCGTCATCGGCGCTCTGGTGGGGATGAGCATGAGTTTCGCCTTCATGGCGGAGCATCCCATCATGTACTCCCTGGGCGCCTTCGCCGTGATGATGGGGATGTTCTTTGGTATCTCCGCCGCCCGCAACAGCGGTCTCGGCGTCGTCCTGCTGCTGGCCCTGACCGGTTTCATGGGCCTGATGCTGGGCCCGGTATTGCAGGTGGCGCTGGGCTTGAAGAACGGCGGCGAGATCGTTGGCCTGGCGGCTGGCGGCACGGCGGCGATCTTCCTGGTACTGGCCGGCATCGCCAGTACCGGCAAGCGCGACTTCAGCTTCCTTGGCAAGTTCCTGATGGTCGGCATCGTGCTCTTGATCCTGGCCAGCCTGGCTAACCTATTCTTCCAGATTCCGGCCTTGGCGCTCACTCTGTCCGCGGTCGCGGTGCTGCTCTTCTCCGGCTTTATCCTGTTCGATGTAAACCGGGTGGTGAACGGCGGAGAGACCAACTATGTGATGGCGACCCTGGCGATCTATCTCGACATCTACAATCTGTTCATCAATCTGCTGCAACTGTTGATGGCGCTGATGGGGCAGCGGGAGTAAGACCTTCGGCACAAGTGCAAAGGCGGCTGCGGCCGCCTTTTTATTTATGACATGCCCAGGATGTGACCGTGACCGACGGGGCGGCGCCACCCGAGTTGATGCATGCCAGCTCAACCGCTGGCAGATATCAAAACGGAGGGCGGGTTGCCCTCAGGTCATCAGCCTTTATGCCAGCGTGCCCAGCCGGCAGCCAACACGCCGAGCGACAGCGAAAGCAACGCCAGGGCCAGCGGATTGCCCACCGGTACCGCGACAGGTCCAAGGGGGCCGCCGCAGCTTCCGGTGATCGCGACAAAGCGTGGGGCGTTAAGCCCTGTCGCTGCGCCCGAGATTGTGCGCACGGGCGCGGCATCGCCATTGGCGGACGGCGCGTAAACGGTGACCGAATCACCGTAACGGCTGGTGGCGACATACTCGCCCGTTCCGGGGCAGACGGCAACGCCACGCGGGGAGTCGAGTTGCGTCGCCGCGCCGGTGATCGAGCGGAGCGCATTGATAATGCCATTGGTCGCAACCGGCCATATCCGGATGGCGCTGGAGCCGTGATTCGCCACGACCAGTTCGCCGTTCGTGGCATCAAAGGTCACCTGCGACAGGTCGCCGATCGACGGGCTCGATTCGATGGTGCGCAGTGCCGAAGCCGCACCGGACGCCGTGCGCGCGTATGTGAGAACCTGGTTTGGTCGGGTCACGTAGAGCTCGTCGGCATTGACATACACCCCGCGTGGCTGGGTAGCGAGAGTCAACGTCCGCAACGGGCTTGCCGCGCCGGACGCCAGCCGGTCATACACTTCGACGGCGCCGCCTCGATCGACGACAAAGACCTCATTGTGGGCTGCATCGAAGTGGATGCCCTGGTAGTCGCCTCCCCCGCTGATTGTGCGCAGGGGACTGGCCGCGCCGGTCGCGTTGATATCGAATACATGGATACCCCCGGATTGGGTGGCTACGAAGATCTCGTTATGAACCGTATCGACGGCGATGCCGCGCGGCTGTCCGCTTGTATTGAACTGCCGCAACGGTGCCTGGTTGCCACTTGCACTGTTCGCAAAGACGACAACCTCGCTCGATCCCTCATTGGTAACGAAGATGTCTGCAAATGAATAGTACGAATACGCGCCCAGACCAAGGCACAAGGCGACGCTGACCATTCGCCGCTGCACTTTACCGGTTTTCGTTTTCATCAACTCCTCCATAAAAAAATTGGTGTAACTAACATTTTTATGACGAAATTCCCATTTCATTTACTGGGTAGAAACCTTGTGCCTCGGACTGCGGCTACTGCGATGTAACTCACCTGGTTGTTATTGTCAATAACCGCCGATGTGGCTGCGTAGGCCCATGATCCATACTGCGCAGACGCTCGGTGGTCGGTCGGGCGGTCTTCGGGCTGGTGTTGTCGCAGACCGGCAGGCGTTGCGTTCAGCGCGGTTCGAACAAGGCGATGCTCTCGACGTGGGCGGTATGCGGGAACATGTTGGCCACGCCGGCGGCCTTGAGGGCATAGCCTTTGGTGTGGACCAGCACGGCGGCGTCGCGCGCCAGGGTGGCGGGGTTGCAGGACACGTAGACGATGCGTGTGGGGCCGCTGCCGTCCTCGGGCAGTGACTTCACCAGATCGACGGCGCCGTCGCGCGGCGGATCGATGAGCCATTTGTCGAAGCGGCCGAGCGCAACGAGGATTTCCGGGGCCATCTCGAACAGGTTCATGACCTGGTAGCGGGCGAGGTGCGCAAGGCCGTTCAGGCGAGCATTTTCCAGGGCGCGGCCAACCAGCGCCGGGCTGCCTTCGAGGCCGAGCACGCGGGCGCCGCAGCGGGCGATGGGCAGGGTGAAGTTGCCCAGGCCGCAGAAGAAGTCGGCGATCTCTTCGCCCGGCCGGGGGTCGAGTAGATGCATGGCGCGCCGTAGCAGCATGCGGTTGACGCCATGGTTGACCTGGGTGAATTCGGTCGGCTTGAACGGCAGGGTCAGGCCGAACTCCGGCAGGCTGTAACTGAGCGCCGGGACCGCCAGAGGGTGAAAGGGCCGGGCGCTGTCCGGCCCCTTCGGTTGCAGCCAGATCTGCACCCCGTGCGTATCGGCGAAGGCGCGCACCAGCGACTCGTCCGCCGCCGTCAGGGGTTCCAACAGGCGCAGCACCAGCACCGCCACCGCCTCGCCGACGGCCACCTCGATCTGGGGAAGGCGGTCACGCACGGACAGCGTCGCCACCAGTTGGCGCAAGGCCGGCAGCAGGCGGTCTATTCCGGCCGGCAGAACGGCGCAGCCGAGCATGTCGGCAACGTAGCTGCTGCGCCGTTCGTGGAAGCCGACCAGCACTCCGCCTTTTTTGGGCACGTGGCGCACTGACAGCCGCGCCTTGCTGCGGTAGCCCCAGGTCGGTCCATGGATGGGCGAAAGCAGGATTTCCGCTTTGATTTTGCCGATATGTTCGAGGCAGTCCTCGAGCACACGCTGCTTGGCGGCCACCTGGGCGGCCTCATGCAGGTGCTGGTGGGTGCAGCCGCCGCAGCGGCCGAACCAGGGACATTTCGGCTCGACCCGGAAAGCGCTGGGGTGGATGAGGCCGCTGATCTGGGCCTGTTCGAAGGCATCCTTCTTGCGGTAGATGGACACCGCGACCGTCTCGCCGGCGAGTGCGCCATCGACGAACACCGTCTTGCCGTTGCGGTGGGCAATGCCGCGGCCTTCCTGGTCGAGTGACTCGATGTTCAGGATGTCGCTCATGCCGGCCAGGCCTCCAGAAACTGTTGCCAGTGACGGCCCTCGCTGGCTGCCAGGGTGGCGCGTACCAGCCCGATCTCGTGCTGGTAGTGGTCGCGGGTGAAAAGACCGCGCAGCAACTGAAAACGCAGAAAGACCAGGTGGGTGTTGACCGCGTCGGTCTCGCAATAATCGCGGATGTCGGCGATCTGCCCGGCCTGATAGGCGTTCCAGACCTGGCTGCCATCCATGCCGAGCTTGCCGGGAAAGCCGAGCAGTTTGGCAAAATCGTCGAGCGGCACGTAGGCGCGCGGCTGGTACAGGGCCAGGAGGTCCATGAGGTCGAGGTGGCGCGTGTGGTATCGGCTGATGTAGTTGTTCCACTTGAAGTCGCGGTCGTCATCGCCCAGGTCCCAGTAGCGCGGTGCGGCGACGCCATGCAGCATGGCGCGGTAGTGCAGCACCGGCAGATCGAAGCCGCCGCCGTTCCAGGACACGATCTGCGGTGTGTATTTCTCAATGCCATCAAAAAAGCGCTGGATGATCTCGCTCTCGTCGGCATCCGGCTCGGACAGGGAAAAGACCTTGAACCTGTCGCCTTCGCGCAGGGCGCAGGAGACGGTGACGATGCGTTGCAGATGCAGCGGCATGAAGTCGGAGCCGCCCGTCTGCTGGCGTCGTCTTAGCATGGCCATGGCGGCGACCTCGCCGTCGTCGGTGTCGGGGCCGATGCCATGCAGCCGACGCAGGCCGGCGATGTCGGGGATGGTTTCGATGTCGAAGACGAGGGTGGGTGGCATCGGCGTGCTTGCCTTGGTGAAGTGTAGAATGAGGCGGCGATTTTACCCGCAGCGGCAATTCGGCGCCCACACGACTGCCGAAACAGGGGTGGGTGGGCCGCCTGTGGCGCCTGCCGCAAACAACGCAATGGAGGTGCAATGGTGAGACGGTTCTTGACGGTGGTGATGGCTGGGGCGGCGGCGTTGGCCTGGGCAGGGGAGGAGCGCCTTTCCACGGAAAAGGAACAGACCGCCCTGGCTGTGACCATTTACAACGCCGATCTTGCGCTGGTGAAGGACACCCGCCGCGTCAAATTGGGCAAGGGTGACAACCGCCTCGCCTGGCGCGACGTCTCCGCCCGCATCCAGCCGGAAACAGCGCTGTTGCGCTCGCTCGACGGCAAGCGGCTGACCTTGCTGGAGCAGAACTTCGACTTCGACCTGCTCACCCCGCAGAAGCTCTTGGAAAAATCGGTGGGGCAAACCCTGCGGGTCATCAAGACGCAGCCACTCACCGGTGTCGAGAGCAGCGAATACGCCATGGTACTGGCCGCCAACGAGGGTATCGTGATCAAGTTCAACGACCGGGTCGAGACGGGTGTGCCGGGCCGGCTGGGCTTCGACACGGTGCCGGCCGATCTGCGCGACAAACCCACACTGTCCATGTCGCTTGCCAGCGATCAAGCCGGCGAGCAGGAGCTGGAGTTGTCCTATCTCAGTGGCGGCCTGGGCTGGAAGGCCGACTACGTGGCCGAACTGAGCGGTCGTGAGGATACGCTCGATCTCAACGGCTGGGTGACGCTGACCAATGCCAGCGGCACCGCCTATCGCAGCGCCCGCCTGCAACTGGTGGCGGGTGACGTCCACCGGGTGCCGCCGGAACCGCAGGTCCTCCCCAGGCTGCGTGACAAGTCGGCCATGGCCGCCCCCCAGGCCATGCAGGAAGAGCCTTTGTTCGAGTATCACCTCTACAACCTGGAGCGGCCGACCACGCTACTTGACAGGCAGACCAAGCAGGTGGCCCTGCTTTCCGCTCAGAAAGTGGCGGCGACCAAGGAATATGTGCTGCGCGGCGCCGAGTATTACTACCACGGCCAGTACGGTGAGCTTGGCGGCAAGCTCAAGGCAGGCGTGTTCATCGAGTTCGATAATCGCGACGGGCCATTGGGCATACCCCTGCCCAAGGGGGTGGTGCGGGTCTACAAGAAGGACTCCGCGGGCCGCGCCCAATTCATCGGCGAGGATCGCATCGACCATACCGCCCGTAACGAGAAGGTGCGGCTGAAGTTGGGTGATGCCTTCGACATCACGGCCGACAAGAGACAGACTGACTACCGCACTATCGCCAACTACGGCCGCGCCGGCGGCGCCATCGAGACCGCCTACCAGGTCGGGGTGCGCAACGCCAAGAATGAAACGATCGAGGTCAGGGTGGTCGAACCCATGCCCGGCGACTGGCAGGTGCTGGCGGAAAGCCTGCCGCACACAAAGGAGGGCGCGCACACGGCGGCGTGGACCCTGCCGGTGCCGGCCCAGGGCAGGGCGACGCTCACTTGGCGGGTGCGCATCAACCACTGATCCGGAGGCCAGTGACATGACCCAGAAACCCACCCGTCCCGATCCCGCCCGCCTCGACCGCATTGTCGCCGAGGCCCGCCGCCGACAGGATGCGCGGGCGGCCACTTACCGGGAACAGGCGCTGAAATTGTTTCCCTGGGTCTGCGCGCGTTGTGGCCGCAGCTTCAGCGGCCAGACCCTGGGCCAGCTCACCGTCCACCACAAGGACCACAACCACCACAACAACCCGCCCGATGGCAGCAACTGGGAATTGCTCTGCCTTTACTGCCATGACGCGGAGCATTCGCGCGAGCTCGATGCCCCGCTCATCGCCGGCACGGCGGCGGAACCGGCGCAGCCGGCCACTCACAACCCCTTCGCCGCGCTCAAGGACATGCTGGGCAGGAAATAGGTGTTGGCCGCGTTGGCACGTTTTGGGTGAATACGGCGCCTGGCGGGTTTTTCGCGCGGCCATGGGGTCCGGCATCCGGCCTTGGGTGATAATGCGCCCTTCGCCCTTTTCGCCATCCCCGTTCATGTCCCGTCTTTTCCTCTACGACACCACCCTGCGCGACGGCGCCCAGCGTGAGGACCTTTCTCTTTCCGTCGATGACAAGCTCGTCATCGCCAGGCGGCTGGCGGATTTCGGCATTCATTACATCGAGGGCGGGTGGCCGGGTTCCAACCCCAAGGACGCCGAGTTTTTTGCCCGTGCCGGCCGCCTCGGTCTGGGCGCGACCCGCCTGGCGGCCTTCGGCAGCACCCGTCACAAGGGCTCGCGCTGCGAGGCGGACAGCAACATCGCGGCGCTGCTGCAGGCCGGCACGCCCACCGTCACCCTGGTTGGCAAGAGTTGGGACTACCACGTCAGCCAGGTGCTGCTGGCCACGCCGGAGGAGAACCTGGCGATGATAGGCGAGAGTGTCGCCTATCTGAAAGCGCAGGGGCGGGAGGTGGTGTTCGACGCCGAGCATTTTTTCGACGGTTTCCTCGCCAATCCCGACTATGCCATGGCCACCCTCGCGGCGGCGGCCGCCGCCGGTGCCGACTGGCTGGTGCTGTGCGAGACCAACGGCGGCAAGCTACCCTGGCAGGTGGAGGAGATCGTGCGCGCCGTTGCCGGCCGTGTCGCCACGCCCCTTGGTGTGCATTGTCACAACGACAGCGGCTGCGGCGTGGCCAACTCTCTGGCTGCGGTGCGCGGCGGCGCCAGCATGGTGCAGGGCACCGTCAACGGTTACGGTGAGCGCGTGGGCAATGCCGATCTGGTCACCATCCTGCCCGACCTGCAATTGAAGATGGGCTGCGCCGTGGTCCCCGATGAACGTCTGCGCGAGCTCACCGCCCTGTCGCGTTTCGTGGCCGAGGTGGCCAATCTCAAGCACGACGACCACCACCCCTACACGGGTCATTCCGCCTTCGCCCACAAGGGTGGCATTCATGTCGCCGCCATGCTCAAGGCCAGCGACAGCTATCAGCACATCGACCCGGCGCGCGTGGGCAACCAGATGCGCTCGGTGACCTCGGAGCTGGCCGGCAGCGGCAACATACTGTTCCAGGCCAAGGCCATGGGCATCGACATGGACCGCGAGGAGGCGCAGCGCGTACTCGCCCAGATCAAACACCTGGAGTACGAGGGCTTCACCTTCGAGGCGGCCGAGGCCAGCGTCGAACTGATGCTGCACCAGTTGCGTCCGGACTACGCGCGCCCCTTCGATCTGGTGGACTATTTCGTCATCACCGAGCGCCGCCACGGCCGCGGCTTGCTGGCCGAGGCCATGGTCAAGGTCAAGGTAAACGGCGAGCTGAAGTTCACTGCCGCCGAGGGCAACGGCCCAGTCAACGCCCTCGCCCTGGCGCTGCGCTCGGCCCTGGTGGGTGTCTACCCGGTGTTGCGCACGGTGCGCCTCACCGACTACAAGGTACGCATCCTCAACAGCGCCAGCGGCACCGCCGCCGCCACCCGGGTGCTGATCGATTTCCAGAGCGGGGCCGAGACCTGGACCACGGTGGGTGCCAGCGCCAATATCATCGACGCCAGCTGGCGGGCCTTGGCCGACAGCATGGAATACGCCTTGCTCAGGCTCGCCGGCGCGGACCGGGGCGGCGCCTGATCCGGACCGCCTTTTGCACCCACCGCCCACCCGCTGGCGGTGCCAGGCTTGCTAGGGCCAGGGGCCTTGGTTAAAGTGCCAATTCGAAGACTTATTCTTTATAGGGATGCTGCGCTTCTTCATCATTTTCCTCGCGGTCCAGGCGGCGCTGTTCGGCGCCGAGCTGTGGCAACCGGTGCAAATGGGTCTCGTCATCCCCTGGACCGAGACCCTGGCGCGGATCAGCGTCGTGCTGCTGCAAAGTTTCGACCCGGACGTACATTCCTACGGTGTTGTCATCCAGAGTCTCAAGAATGGTTTCGGCGTTTCCATCCAGCCTGGTTGCAACGGCGTCGAGGCCTGCATCATACTCATCGCCGCCATGCTCGCCTTTCCTTCTCCCTGGAAACACAAACTGGTCGGCATCGGCCTCGGCATCCTGGCGGTGCAGGCGATGAACGTGCTCAGGGTCATCAGCCTGTATTACCTGGGGCAGTGGAACAAGGAGGTGTTCGAGTTTGCCCACCTTTACCTCTGGCAGGCGCTCATCATGCTCGACGTGCTGGTCGTCTGGTTGCTTTGGGTGCGCTACCTGGCGGGCCACTCGCTGCTGCCGAAGTTCGGGTCATGAATGTCAGTCTGCTGGCCGGGTTCCTGCTGCGGGTGATACTTTGGCTGATTGTTTGTCTTGGCGTCTGGTACGGCCTCGGCCGTTTCCTGGCGATGCCGGTGGCTTGGTTGTGCATGGCCGTGGCGCAGACCTTCTTTTCCGGCTGGAGCGAGGCAGTCGAGCAAAGCGGTACCACCCTGGCGCTCCTGACCAACCTGCAACTGCCACCGCCGCCGGGCGCGCCGGCCAATGCCTCGGCGCTGTTGACCGCAGAGGCGGATTACCGGGTGATCGGCTACGGCCTGCCCATGCTGCTGGCACTGTTCCTCGCCTCGCGTCCGCACGCCATGGCAGTCAAGATGCTGACCGGCGCCTTGGTCCTGTTGCCATTCCAGGCCTGGAGTATCGTCTTTACCTGGCTCAAACAAGTGGCCATCCAGGCCGGGCCGGAGGTTACGGCACAGCTACAGTTCGGTGACACGGCGCGCAACCTGATCGGTCTGGCCTATCAGTTCGGTACGCTGGTGTTGCCGCCGCTGCTCCCGGTGGTCCTCTGGCTGCTTTTGGACCGCAAGCTCTTTTCCACCCTGCTGGTCGAGGCTTATCTGGAACGGGCGGAGCCCGAGGAAAAGTCGCCCTGAGCGTTGCGCTTTACCCAGACTTTCCATGGAGAAACATGCTGGCCCTGGCGCCTAAACATTCACCCGTGGCCTTTGTCGCCGCCCGCCTGCCGCGCTGGCTGACCTGGTTGCTGGTATTGGCCTGCGCCGTTTCGCTGGCCGGGTGGACATGGCGGCTCCTGCCGCTGCCGCGGGCGTCTGCGCCCGGCCCGCTCGCCACTCCTGCGGCCGTGCCGTCCGCCGCCCGCCTGTCGGCCCAGCACTGGTTCGGGGCGGCGTCTGTCACCGCCGGCGCGCCTTCCGGCCGCTATGTCCTGCGCTGGGTCTACCCCGGTCGGCCGGGCGTGTGCATCCTCGGCGTGGCGGGTTTACGGGATCGCGCTTTCCGCGTGGGCGAGGAGGTCGAGCCCGGTCTGGTGGTGCGCGAGGTGGGCGCCGACTCCGTCCTGCTGGCGGGGCCGGCGGGGAGCGAACGGCTGCCACTGTCCAATGACAAGGCGCGGCGCGGTCAGACCGCCGCCACGGCCGTGACCGAAGCGGCGCGTGCAATCGGAGTGCCGCCGCGTACCGTTCCCCACGATCATTGAAAGGCCGCTGTCCATGATGCCTACGCTACGACTCCTTCTCCTCTGGCTGCTGGCCGTAGGCCTGTTGTTCGGGGCGGCGCCGGCCGGCGCCGATGACACGGTCTCGCTTGATTTCGTCGACACCGACATCGCCGCCGTGGCCAAGGCGGTGGGCTACATCACCCAACGCAATTTCATCCTCGACCCGCGCGTCAAGGGCGGTATCAACATCGTCTCCAGCCGGCCATTGCCCAGGGGGCAGGTCTATGAAGTCTTCCTGGCGGCGCTGCGCACCCAGGGGTACACCGTGGTGGAGGGGCGCGGCGCCCTGAAGATCGTACCCGAGGCCGATGCCAAGCAGAACTATACCGTCACCGCCGGCAAGCGCTTGAAGTCCGGTGGCGATGCACTGGTCACCCAGGTTTACCCGCTCCAGTTTGCCGACGCCGTGCAGATGCTGCCGGTGTTGCGGCCGCTGATTTCACCCAACAACGTGATCTCGGCACTGCCGGCGGGCAACCTGCTGGTGATGACCGATTACGCCGACAACCTCAAGCGCCTGGATAGGCTGATCGAGGCCATGGACCAGCCGGCCGGCCGCGATGCCGAGGTCATCGCCCTGCACCATGCCATGGCCGCCGACGTCGCGGCACTGCTGCAGAAGGTGCTGGGTGAGGTCAAGGATGAGTCGGCCTCGCAGAAGCTCCATGTCGCCGCCGACGCCCGCAGCAACAGCCTGTTGATCCGTGGCGACAACCCGTCGCGGGTGATGCGCCTGCGGCAGATGGTGGTCGAGCTCGATAAGCCCGACGCCCAGGGCGGAGCCCCCAGGGTGATCTACCTGCGCAACGCCGATGCCAGCAGGCTGGCGCAGACCCTGCGCGGTGCCCTGGCCGCCGACGGCACGCCGGCAGCCGCCACCGCGCCCGCAACTTCCCCGTCCGCTCCGACCACCGCCACCGGGACGGGGGCGCTGCAAATATTTGCCGACGCCGCCGCCAATGCCCTCATCCTCACCGGACCGGCCATACTCCAGGCGCAGTACGCAGCGATCATCGAGAAACTCGACACCCGCCCGGCGGAGGTTTTCGTCGAGGCCCTGATCGTCGAAATGTCGGCCGAGAAGGCGACTGAATTCGGCATCCAGTGGCAGTTTGCCGACGGTCTCAGCGGCAGTTCCGACGCCGGTCTCATCGGCGGCGTCAACTTCGGCGGCAGCGGCAACAACATCCTCCAGTCCAGCCAGAACCTGGCCGGCGTCGGCCGCGGCCTCAACCTCGGCTACATGGACGGCACCCTCACCCTGCCCATCAACGGCACCGAGGTGAAAATACTCAACCTGGGTGTGCTGGCGCGCGCCCTCGAAGCCAAGACCGGTGCCAATATCCTGTCCGCGCCCAACCTGCTCACCCTGGACAACGAGGAGGCCAAGATCGTCATCGGCCAGAACGTGCCCTTCGTCACCGGCCAGTACACCCTCAACAATACCAGTGGCAGCACCTCGCCGTTCCAGACCATACAGCGCCAGGACGTCGGTCTCACCCTCAAGGTCAAGCCGCAAATCTCCGAAAACGGCGACATCCGCCTGAAGCTCTATCAGGAGGTGTCGAGCCTGCGCCAGACCACCGACATCGCCAACCTCATCACCGACAAGCGTTCCATAGAGACCACCGTGGTGGTGGACGACGGCCGCATCGTGGTGCTGGGCGGGCTTATGGAGGACCGCTTCCAGGATGGTCAGGACAAGGTGCCGCTGCTCGGCGACGTGCCGCTGCTGGGGCGGCTCTTCCGCTATGACAGCCGTAAACAGGTGAAGACCAATCTGTTCGTTTTCCTGCGGCCGACGGTGGTGCGCGATGGCAAGAGCCTGGATGCCCTTTCCGGCGACCGTTACAACTATGTGCGGGGCCGCTTCGGCGACGGCGGCGAGCGTGCCGGCATGGCTATCGAGACGCCGCCGGCGGCGCAACTTTGGTTGAAGCCGGACACCGCCCTGGGCGGGAACGCCGACCGATGACCGCCGCCGGCCTGCGCGCCATCCCTTATGCCTTTGCCCGCCGCCACGGGGTGCTGGTGCGCGGCCTCGATGCCGATGGTCGGGCCGAGGTGCTGGTCCGCCCCGGCATTGATCCCATTGCCCTGGCCGAGGTGCGGCGGGTGCTCGGGCGGGACCTGCGCCTCACCGCGCAGGATGAGGCGCATTTCGCCCAGAGCCTCGCCCGCGCCTATTCCCGCGACGACGACGCGGCGGCGCAACTGGCCGACGACCTCACCCAGGGCGAAGACCTGGCTGTCCTCGCGCAGGACCTGCCCAAGATAGAGGATCTGCTGGAGAGCGAAGACGACGCCCCGGTCATTCGTCTCATCAACGCCGTGCTCACCCAGGCGGTGCGTGACGGCGCCTCCGATATTCACCTGGAACCCTATGAAGCGCGTGCGCTGGCCCGCTTTCGCATCGACGGCCGGCTCAAGGACGTGCTTACCCTGAACCGTGCGCTGCACCCGGCACTGGTGTCACGCATCAAGATCATGGCCGCCCTCGACATCGCCGAGAAGCGTTTGCCGCAGGATGGACGCATCATGCTGCGCATCGCCGGGCGGCCCATGGACGTGAGGGTGTCCACCCTGCCGGTGGGGCATGGCGAGCGGGTGGTGTTGCGCCTGCTCGACAAGGAGGCCGGTCGCCTCGACCTCGCCGCGCTCGGCATGGATGCCGGCATGTTACAGGAGGTCGATGCGTTGGCCCACCGGCCGCACGGCATACTGCTCATCACCGGCCCCACCGGCAGCGGCAAGACCACCACCCTCTATGCCCTGCTCAAGCGGCTGGACGCCGGCTGTCGCAACATCATGACTGTGGAAGACCCGATCGAATACGACCTCGACGGCATCGCCCAGACCCAGGTCAATCCGAAGATCGACATGGACTTCGCCCGCGCCCTGCGCGCCATCCTGCGGCAGGACCCGGACGTGGTCATGATCGGCGAGATCCGTGATCTGGAGACGGCGCGCATCGCCGTGCAGGCGTCGCTCACCGGCCACCTGGTGCTGGCCACACTGCACACCAACGACGCCGCCAGCGCCGTCACACGCCTGGTGGACATGGGCGTGGAACCTTATCTATTGGCCTCGGCCCTGGTTGGCGTGCTCGCCCAGCGCCTGGTGCGCCGCTTGTGTCCGCATTGCCGGCGCGAACGGCCGCTGCCGGAGGCGGAACGCCTATCCCTGGGCCTGCCCGGGTCCGCGGCTGTCTCCCGGTACGCCGAAGGCTGCCCTGATTGCGGCCAGAGCGGCTATCGTGGCCGTGGCGGCATCTATGAGCTGATGACCGTGGACGAAACGTTGCAGACCATGATCCACGACCGCGTCGCCGACCAGGCCATCCGCGATTACGCCCGTGGCCGCGGCATGCGCTCGCTGCGCGAGGACGGCGGACGCTGGGTGGCGGCCGGTCTGACCAGCGTCGAAGAAGTGCTCACGGCGACACATACCTAGCAATGGCCGTTTTTCGCTACCAGGCCCTGGATGCGGCGGGCCGACGCCGCAAGGGTGTCATCGAGGCGGAGGGGGCGCGCCAGGCGCGGGCCCAGTTGCGTGCCCGCGCGCTGCTGCCGGAGACGCTGCAGCCGGCCGACGAGGCCCCGCGCCCCGGCCGCCCCGGCCGGGGCATCGCCGCCGCCATGCTGGCCCTGGCCACCCGCCAGCTGGCCGTTTTGCTGGAGGCTGGACTGACCCTCGAGGAGGCCCTGAGCCTGCTCATCGAGCAGGCGGAGGACGAGCGTATGGCGGTGGTGTTGACCACGGTGCGGGCCGACGTGCGCGGCGGCCAGAGCCTGGGCCGGGCACTGGCGGGGCAGCCGCAGGCCTTCGATCCACTGTATCGCGCCATCGTCGAGGCCGGCGAACATGCCGGCGCCTTGCCACAGGTCATGGAACGGCTGGCCGGCTGGCTGGAAGGACGCCAGGCGTTGCGGCAGAAATGGCTGGCGGCCCTGGCGTATCCCGCCATCGTCAGCGTGGTCGCCGTACTCATGCTGATCGGTCTGGTCACCTACGTGACGCCGCAGGTGCTGGCGGTCTTTGCCCACAGCAAGACAGCCTTGCCGCTGCCGACCCGGTTGTTGCTTGGCCTGTCCGATTTCATCCGGCTGGCCTGGCCCTACCTGTTGGCTGCCGGCGCCGGTCTGGCGGTCGTGTTGCGCGAGTCGCTGCGGCGGCCGGCGTCGCGTCTGCGCCTGCATGCCGCCTGGCTGCGCCTGCCGCTGACCGGACGTCTCATCCGCACCACCGATACCGCGCGTTTCGCCGATACCCTGGCCATCCTGGCCGGGGCCGGCGTGCCGTTGCTCACGGCGTTGACGGCGGCGGCCGGGGTGCTCGCCAACGATGCCCTGAAACAGCAGGCGAGCGCAGCGACGGCGCGGGTACGCGAGGGCATGAGCCTGTCACGTGCCCTGGCCCAGGGGGGATTCTCGCCAGTGCTGACCCGTCTCATTGCCAGCGGCGAGGCCAGCGGCCGTCTGCCGCAGATGCTGGAAAAAGCGGCCAGGCAGCAGAGCGACGAGCTTGATCGCCGCCTGAGCCGTCTCACCACCTTGCTGGAACCGGCCCTGATCCTGGCTATGGGGCTCATGGTGCTGGCCATGGTACTGGCCATATTGCTGCCGATTTTTGAAATGAATCAGATCATTCGCTGATGGCGTGACAGGAGAGGCGTGACATGAGAGGCGTGACGAAAAGGCGTGACGGGAAACACTCGACGAGACAGGACAGGGCGCATGGCTTCACCCTCATCGAGGTCATGGTGGTCGTGGTCATACTGGGTGTGCTGGCGGCCCTTATCGTCCCCAGGATCATGGGGCGGCCGGACGAGGCGCGGGCCACCGCCGCCCGCCAGGACATCGCCAGTCTGATGCAGGCACTGAAGATATACCGCCTGGATAACCAGCATTATCCGAGCACCGAGCAGGGGCTTGAGGCCCTGGTGAATTTGCCGGCCAGCGCGCCGCTGCCGCGCAACTGGAAGGCGGGCGGCTATCTGGAGCGCTTGCCCCCCGACCCCTGGGGCCAGCCTTATCGGTACCTCAACCCCGGCCTGCACGGCGAGATCGATGTCTACAGTCTGGGTGCCGACGGCCAGCCGGGCGGCGAGGGCATAGACGCGGACATCGGCTCCTGGTCGCTGTGATTCTGGTGCAAGTTGGCGCCCCAGCCCGGATATTTCACCGGCCAGGCGAGAAAGCCGGGCGAGGCTTTACCCTGATCGAGGTCATGGTGGTGCTGGTCATCGTCGCCATCCTCGCCGGCCTGGTGGCCGGTGCCCTGCGCTCCGATCCCGGCCGGGCGGTGGAGGCCGAGGCCTGGCGTCTGGCCCGCTTGGTGGAGCGCCTGCCGCGTGAGGCGGCCTTGACCGGCGAGGTGCTCGCCCTGCGCTGGCAGGCCGGCGGTTACGCCGTGGAGCGGCGCGATCCGCAAGGCGGCTGGAAAATTCTGGAGTCGGACGCAGTGTTCGCGCCTCGGCGATTCGCCGCTGGCCTGGCCCTGGCCGGCCAGGGTGAAGCGATCTTCGTGCCGGAAGAAGACAGCCCGCCGCTGCGCCTCACCCTGACGGACGGTGCGGCCGCGGCGGTGATTGAGGTTAGCGCCCTGGGCGAGGCCATGGTCAGGCGCAATGATGCGCTCGCCGCAGGGGGACGGCCATGAGCCGCGGTTTCACCCTGCTGGAGGTGCTGGTGGCGCTGTTCGTCGCTGCCGTTACCCTCACTGCCGCCAGCCGTGCCGTGGGCCTGGCGGTCGATGGCGCGACCGCCAGCCGCGAGCGTACCCTGGCCTTGTGGCTGGCAAAGGATCGCTTGGCCGAGAGGCAGACAGCGCCGTTGCCTCCGCCACTCGGCCGGCAGCAGGGCGAGGCTGTCGAGGGCGGTGTGGAACTGGCCTGGCAGGAAGAGATCAGCGCCACCCCCAACCCCCGCTTCAGTCTGGTGCGCGTCGTGGTGGCCCGCGCCGATAAGCCCGATTATGCCTTGGCGACCCTGAGCGGCTATGTGGTGCGCCGATGAGTGAACGTGGCCTCACCCTGGTGGAAGTCCTGGTCGCCCTGTTCATCATGGCGGTGCTGGCGGTGCTGTCCTGGCGCACCGTGGCCGCCATGACCGACACGCAAACTTACCTTGAGGACAGCCGCCGCCGTTTCGACCGGCTGGCGGACGCGGTGGACCTCATGGAGCGGGACCTGGCTTGCGTCGTGGAAGCGCCCGGCGAGCCCGGTCTGCGTGGCGAGGGGGGCGAGGGCGGGCGCTACGGTGAGCTGCGTTTCAGCCGCAGCGGCTCGGGCTATCGCGCTGACGCTGGCATCCAACAACTGGGTTACCGCTGGCAGGACGGCCGTTTGGAAAAACTGCTCTACCCGGAGTCCTGGTCGCTGAATGCGGCAGCGGAGCGGCGTCTGCTGCTGGAGGGAGTGGTGAGCGGCCTCTATTTTCGCTTCCTCGACCGCAGCGGACAGTGGCAGCCGCGCTGGCCGGTGGCGACAGTGACCGGCCTGCCGCGCGCCGTCGAGGCCCGTTTCCTGCTCGCCGGGGGGGGCGAGGTCCGGCGCGTCTACCCGCTGCCATGAAAGAACGCGGCGTCGCCCTGCTCGGCGTCCTGCTGGTGGTCGCCCTGGTCACTGTGCTGGCGGTGAACCTGGCGCAATCCAACCTGGTGCGCCTGGGTACACTCGAGCGCCGCCAGGAGGCGGCGCAGGCCTGGCAGATATGGCTGGCCGGGCTGGAATGGAGCCGCGACATATTGCGCGAGGACCTGCGCCGCGGCCGCATCGATCACCCCAGCGAGGCCTGGGCGCGCGGCCTTCGCGACTACCCGGCGGAGGGTGGCGCACTCAGTGGGGTGATGGAGGATGCGCAGGGACGTTTCAATCTCAACAGCCTGGTCCGCAACAAACAAGTGTCGCCGCCCGACCTGGCGCTGTTCCGGCGTTTATTGGCCGGTCTCGGGCTCGACCCCGGTCTGGCGGCGGCGGTGGTGGACTGGATCGACGCCGATTCCACCGCCCTGCCCGGCGGTGCCGAGGAGGCCGACTACACGCGTCTGCAGGCGCCTTATCGCGCGGCCAACCGCCCCTTCGCGCACCTGTCGGAACTCTTGTGGGTGCGCGGTTTCGATAGCGCCACTGTGGCCCGGCTGCGCCCGTATGTCACGGTGCTGCCGACGGCCACGGCGATCAATATCAACAGCGCCCCGCCGGTGCTGCTGGCGGCACTGTTACCGGGCCTGAATGCGGCCGAGATCGAGAGGCTGGCGCAGGCACGGCCATTTGCCGATCAGCTCGCCCTGCATGCCGCCCTGCCGGGTGGCACCCAGGTGGACGGCGGTCTCGTGCAGTTGGCCAGCCATTACTTTTTACTCCGCCTGAGTGTGCGTTATGGTCAGGTGAAAGTGGAGGGCGAGGCCCTATTGCAGCGGCAGGCCGGTCTGCCAAACGTGGTCTGGCGAAGGCGCGGGCTGGCAGAGCCGCTGCGGGTGGATAATCCGCTTGGCGAAGCGGAGTTGAGGATGAATTACCGATGAGCGAGACCCTTTGGATCAAGCTGACGGCGGCCGCTGCCACCGGAGCGCCGTTGCCCTGGGTGCGGCTCGACGCCGCCGGGCGGGTGCGCGCGCGCGGCTGTGACCGCGTCGACCGGTTGCCCGTCGGCCTGCCGCGCCAGGCGGTGGTGGCGGCGGAGCAGGTGCTGTGGACGCGTTTGACACTGCCCGGCGGCCGTGCCCTGCGTGGCCCGGCGCTGGCTTATGCCCTGGAAGAGCGTCTCGTGGACGAGCCGGAGGCGGTGCATGCGGTGGCCGCCAGGGCCGGGCCGGACGGCCGTGCAGCGGTGGCGGTGACGGCGCGCGACTGGTTTGCGGCGGCGCTGGCCACGGTGCGGCCTGTGCGTGTGCTGGTGGAGCCAGCCTTGCTGCCGGCCAGTGCCGAGGAGTGGCATCTGGTCTGGACGGAGGCCCCCTTCCTGGTGACCGGGGAGGGGGCCGTACAACTGTCATTGGATGAAGCAGAGGCGCGCGATCTCGGCAGATTGGCACTTAGCCGCGCGCCGCTGCGGCCGGCTCGCCTTATCGTCCATGGCGGACCCGATAGGCCCCCGCCGTTGCCGGAACAGTGGCGCGATAGCCTGGGGATTGTGGTGGAAGTGGGGGCCATCTTCGACTGGGCGGCGGCGGCACAGGCCAACGCCGGCCAGGGACTTAACCTATTGCAAGGCGAGTTTGGACAGGGTCCGCGCTGGCGTCTCGACAGCCGCGCCTGGCAGCCGGTAATCGGCCTGGCGGCGGCGTTATTGTCGATCAACGCGCTCGGTTGGCTGGCCGGAGTCGGCCTCGATGCCTGGCAGGCCGAGCGTCTCAGGGCATCCAACCGCGCCATGTTTGTCGCCACCTTCCCGGCAACGCGGGTGGTGGACCCGGTCCTGCAGATGCGGCGCCTGGTGGCGGAACGGCGCCATGCGGCCGGCGCGGCGACCGCCGGCGACTTTCTGCCGCTGTGGGCACACGCCGGCGAAGTGCTGCCGGCTGGCGCCCGCGCGGCAGTGCGCGAGGTGGGTTTCGAAAACGGCCGGCTGATCCTGCTCCTGCCGGCGGCGGCCGCCACCCCGAGTTGGGAGGACGCCGGCCTGCGCGCCGGGCAGCGGCCGGCCGAAGCCGGCTGGGTGGAATGGAATCTGGAGGCGCAGCCATGAACGACTATTGGCAGTCGCGCACGCCCCGCGAACGCCTACTGCTGCGCGCCGCGGCCGCCAGCCTCGTGCTGGCCCTGCTTTGGTTGCTGGTGCTGGAGCCTCTGCGAGTGGCGGGAAATAAGGCAGAGAGGGCACTGCCGGCGTTGCATCGGCAGGCGGCCGAGATGCGCCTCCTGGCAGCCGAGACCAGACAGTTGCAGGCCCACGCCGGGCCGGTTGCGGTCAGTGCCACCGACCTCGAAAAAGGTGCCGGCCACTTCGGGCTGGCCCCGGCGATCACACCACAGGGAGAGGGACGCTTCGCCGTGCGCTTGCAAGGAGTGTCGCTGACGGCCTTGCTGGACTGGCTCGGTCATGTGCAGCGCGAATCGCATCTCTTTGTCTGGCAGGCCAGGCTGCGCGCCGCTGGCGAGGGCAGGGTGGAGGCGCAACTGGTGCTGGCGCCGTGAAGATACAGCACTGGATCGGTGGCTTGCTGGCTTACGTGATCGCCCTGGTCGTGCTGGTCCCGGCCACCTGGCTGGCGCCGCTGGCGCAGACCTATGGTGATGACCGGCTGCATTTCTCAGGTCTGAGCGGTCGCCTCTGGAACGGCGCCGCCGAACATCTGGAAATCCGCGCCGGGGACCGCTCGCCGCTGCGGCTCGAACGGTTTCGCTGGCGCCTCAGTCCGCTGCGCCTGCTCAGCGGTGAAGCGCCCATTTATGTCGAGAATGGCGGCGGCGACCTTACCCTGAGCGGCTGGCTGCGACCGCTGGGCGAAGGGATAAGCTTGCGCCAGATAAAACTGGAAACCTCGCTGGCTACGGTGCTTGCGTGGCTGCCGGGTCTGGCCGGGCAGGACCTGGTGGGAACGTTGAGTCTATCGGCGGACGCCATGACGCTGGGCAGGACCTATGCCGGGGAGGGCGAGGGCGTGCTGCGCATTGACGCCGCCGCTGCCCTGAAACTCCCCGCCGGTCGTTACCGCCTGGCGCTGCAAGGTCAGGGCGGGCGCCTGGTGCTGCGCTGGAATGGTCCCGAAGGCCCCCGTTCCATGAGCGGCAGCGGCTGGTGGGATGGCCGCTTGCATCTGGATGGCGCGCCCGATGCGGCGCATGGCGGTACACGCTGACGCGACATCCAATAAAGGGATATTCTTATCAAGGTTTTTCAACAGAAAGGGGAGTGAACATGTTATGCGCCAAACGTGGTATCCATTTTTCTTCATTGATCGGGGTGGTCCTTCTGGGGTTGACAATCGCCAGTCCGGGTCCCGTTCATGCCGGTATTTTGGATGACCTTTTCTCCTCTTCTTCCTCCAAGCGTGATGCCTACCACGTGTCCAAGAAAGATAGCATCGGGTATGAGGAAGCGGGTAAGTGGTGGGGGGAACGCCACCGTAAGCGTGGTGTGCAGCCGGGCAATGTTTCAGACATGCCTTTCATCGAATCCTTGATCGATCCATCAGAAGGGGGGCTCGATTTTTTCTGGATCCACGCCGACCTCAAGGAAGCATTCAAGAAGGGTTATCGGCTCGGCTACCAGGAGCGTACTGCTGACCTGGTGCTAGGGCCTTACCTTACGGAAGCCGCCGCCAAAATCGGTGGGGACAGTGCCGGCAACTTCGTCAGAGTGGTGGAAACTTTCGAAAAAAGCTGGGCCGAAGGACTCAGCCGCGCGATCAACGTATTCGTGACCCTCATCTCGGAGGGCTCACAAGCAGACCGGGAGCGGTTCATCGAAAATTTCCGGAAGGTCTATGACGAGAAGTACCAGAGGACGCAGGCCGAGCTGAAAACCGGGGGCTTCGTCACCCAGACATCGGAGGGCGGTACCACTTTGTTTCTGGATGCCAGGAAGACAGTGGCGGTGCTCAATATCCCTTCCACCGGTGTTCTGAAGGCCGAAATCTACCGCCAGACCTTCAAGGTGATGGGCGATGAGTGGGGCAAGCGCTTCAGTCACAACCTCATCAAGCGCGAGGAACTCATTGACTTGCTCAGACGAAGCAGGACGGCCCTGCAGGAAATCGGGCCGCTGGGCGGCAGTCTGGCGATTGTGCGCGAGTCCTTCGAAGCCAGTTACGGAACGGATGCCGTAAACGTGTTCCGCAGCCTGGGCAAGGAGGCGGGCTATGACGAGGCGACACTGATGGCGGCCGTGCCGGGTCAGATGGTGATGACTCCGGGCCAGCCGGCAATGGTGCGCGAGGCCGAGCCCGTGCCGGTCTATGCGCCCAATGCCAGAACAAGCCCGACCCGCAAGCGCAGATAAGGGTGGGTAGATGCCCGATATTCGTGCGCTGGGGATATGACACGGGCAATCAGCCACAAAAAAAGGGAGAGGTCGCCCCCTCCCTTCCCAACCTGAAAAACGTGTGACGGGTTACAGGCCCAAGGTGTCGGCCCAGACGTTTTCCGCCCAGGACTGCATGTAGGACATTTCCAGTTCGCTTTCTTCCTTGGAAACGCCGCCCCCCTTTTGCGCCACCATCTTTTTGCCTTCGGGGTCGTAACGGAACACCGTGGCGACGTGGAAAGCTGTTTCCGGGGTGGAGCCGGAGTAGCAGGTGTTGGTCACTACCGGCGCCGGATCGGGTTCGCGGCCGTTGACCAGTTCCACGATTGCGGCGGCGCACATTTTGCCGGTGTTGTTGGCCACGGAGCCCGATTTCGGGAAGTTGGTGAGGGTAGAGTCGCCCAGTATGTGGACATTCTTCACATGCATGGACTCGAAGGTGCGGTAGTCGATGGCGCACCACGGGCCTTCCTTGCCGTCGAGGCCGAGACGCACCCCGGCCAGGCCGCAAACCGTGGCGGCCCGCATCGGCGGCACGACGTTGATGACGTCACCCTTGACGTCGTCGAACTCGGTGCCCACCTTCATCGCCTTGGCGTCTACGGAGCGCGGCATGTTGTTCGGCCGGTAGTCGATCATGCTGTGGTCGGTGCCGTAGCCATAGTGCTTTTTCCAGGCGGCGAGGAACAGGCCCTTCTTGGAGGCGATGTCGGGGTTGCCGTCGAGGACGATGATCTTGGACTTGGGCTTGGCTTTCTTGAAGTAGGTGGCGATCATGCAGGCGCGTTCGTAGGGGCCGGGCGGGCAGCGATACGGGGCCATGGGCACGGACATCACGAAGGTGCCGCCGTCGGGCATGGCTTCCAGTTGTTTGCGCAGGGTGGCGGTCTGGGGGCCGGCCTTCCAGGCGTGCATCACGGTCTTCTGCGCCTCGGCATCGTAGCCTTGCACCTTGTCGAACAAGAGTTCGATACCACCGGACAGCACCAGGCGGTCATAGGAGAAGGTCTTGCCGCCGGCGGTCTTTACCGTGCGGGCGCTGGTATCGATGGCGGTGACGGTGTCCTGCACGAAGTTGTCCACCACCTTCTTGATGCCTTCGTAGCCGAAGCTGATGTCTTCCATCGTGCGTAGGCCGGCCAGCACGGTGTTGGAGAACGGGCAGGAAACAAACTTGTCGTTGGGCTCAATGATGGTCAGTTCTATCTTGGGTTCCCACAGCTTGACGTAGCGGGCGAAGGTGGCGCCGCCGAAACCGGCGCCGACGACCACCACCTTGGGGCGGGACCCGCCCACGGCGGCAGTGTTGGAGGCGCAGCCGGCCAGGCTGCCCACGGCGCCTACGGCGGCGGCGCCGGCCGAGGCTTTGAGAAAGTCGCGACGATCAAAAGTCATTGTGTTGTCTCCTCGATCTTATTTGTGAGTGGAGAACCAGGTGCCCAGGGCTTCGTACTCGGCGTCGGTATAGCCTTGTGCGTGCTTGGACATGACGGTGCTGGGGCGCTCGCCGGTCTTGAAGGCCTTCATCTGGGAGACGAAGTAGTCCTTGTCGATGCCGGCCAGGTCGGGGATGGCGCCGCGGCTCTTGCCTTCGGGGCCATGGCAGTAGGCGCAGTTGGCGGCCATGAAGCGGGCGCGGGTATCAACCTTGGTCGCGTCGGCCGCGCTGGCTGCACCGGCGGCGCTCAGCGTGCCCGCCATGAGCAGGGTCAATGCTAGGGTTTTAGTCATGTAATCCTCCTTGCAAGTGGGTAACGGCAAAGCCGTCAATTGAGGCAGTCGCACTGGCCAATCACGGCGCAATTGATCTGCGTCAAAGTCAATACTGGGTAAAAATTATTGGTGAGTCAACAAGCAAACTCTAATATTCATGCGCCTTTCGGCTTATTTTTCAGCGCCCAGGCTTTGTGCGCGGCATTGCCTTCCCGCCAGCATGGCCTGCTCCTGCTCGGCATCCCAGTTTTGCGGCAGCCATCCCTGTAACTGCGCCATGACCAGGTCGGCCAGGGCGTTGACCCAGGCCGGCCGCGCATTGAGGGCGGGAATGTAGTGGAACTCTCCGCCGCCAGCGCTGAGAAAGATGGCCTTGCCTTCCATGGCGATCTCTTCCAGGGTTTCCAGGCAGTCGCTGGCGAAACCGGGACAGATGACGTCGAGGCGCGCGGTCTTTTGCCGGCCGAGTTCCGCCAGGGTGGCTGCCGTGTAGGGTTTGAGCCACTCTGCCTTGCCAAAGCGCGACTGGAAGGTGATGCGGTATTGCTCGGGGGCAAGGTGGAGAGCCTCGGCCAAGAGGCGGCCCGTCTTCTGGCATTCGCAGTGGTAAGGGTCGCCCAGCTCCAGGGTCCGCCGGGGAACGCCGTGGAAACTCATGAGGAGTACATCGGCACGGCCATGCTCGGCCCAGTGGCTTTCGACGCTCTGCCGAAGCGCGGCGAGGTAGCCGGGGTCGTCGTGGTAATGGCGCACGCTGCGCAGCTCGGGTTGGTTGCGTGTCTTGAGCAATACCTGGTACACGGCGTCGAGGGCGGTGGCAGCGCTGCTGGCGGCGTATTGCGGATAGAGCGGCAGCACCAGCAGGCGGCTCACGCCCGCCACCTGCATACGCCGGAGCATGGCCGCGACGCTCGGCTCGCCATAGCGCATGGCGTATTCGACCGTGAGCGGGTAAGGGGTACGCCGCGCCAATTCCTCGCTGAGCCGTTCGCTCAGTGCTGCGGTATGCAGCATGAGCGGCGAGCCTCCGTCCTGCCAGATGGCGGCGTACTTCCTGGCCGACTTGTGCGGCCGCGTGTTGAGAATGACGCCATTTAGGATCGGCCACCAAAGGGCGCGCGGAATCTCCACCACGCGGCTGTCGGACAGAAACTCCTTGAGGTAGGGCCGCAGCGCCTGGCCGGTCGCTGCGGCGGGGGTGCCGAGGTTGATGAGTAGTACCCCGATGCGTTGGGGCCGGTCGTGCTGGAAGGGGGGCTCGGGAAGGAATGTCATGGCAATAGATGAAGTGGCGGCTAAGCGCGCGTCAGGGACGCGCTGCGATCGCGCACGCGGGGCCCTGTGTCATGTGTCGCTCGGCGAAGGTTCTCAGTGGTAGGAAAGGGCATTCGACAGTAATCTTGCCGTAATGTCCACGATCGGAATGATCCGCTCATAGGCCATGCGGGTGGGGCCGATCACGCCTAGGGCGCCGACTGTCTGACCGTCGAGTTCGTAGGGGGCGGTGATGACGCTGCATTCGTCCAGGGGAGAGACGCCCGACTCGGCTCCGATATAGAGCTGGACACCGCTGGCCCGATGACCGATATCCAGGAGTTGCATCAGATCGGTCTTGTGCTCGAACAGATTGAATAGGGCACGCAGACGATTCATGTTGGTCGATAGGTCGGGGGTACGCAGCAGGTTGCCTTCGCCGGAGAGGACGTATTCGGCGCCGCTGTCACGCAGGGCCTCGCTGCCAGCCTGAACCGCTGCCTGCATGAGATCGCTGATGTCGGCTTGCAGGTCGCGCAGCTCATCGATCAGGCGGCTGCGCACCGTTTCGAAGGAAAGGCCGCTGTAATGCCGATTGAAGAAATTGGCGGCGTTCGTGAGCTGGCTTTCGCTGTATGGCTTGCCGGTCAGTAGGATGCGGTTTTGTACTTCGCCGTCGGCCGAGACGATGATGAACAGGACGCGTTTGTCCGATAGCCGCAGGAATTCGATCTGACGGAAGGTCTGGTGGCGCCGCCGTGGAATGACCACGACGCCGGCGAACTGGGTCAGGTCCGAGAGCAGGTGCGAGGCAGAGGCCACCAGGCGTTGCGGGTCGTCCGGCGCTAGTTTCGCCTCCATCTCGCTCAACTCCGGCCGCGGCAGTGGTTTGACGGTAAGCAGTGAATCGACGAACAACCGGTAGCCCTTGTTGGTGGGAATGCGCCCGGCCGAGGTGTGGGGGCTGGCGATGAAGCCGCCTTCCTCGAGGTCGGCCATGATGTTGCGGATCGAGGCCGGTGAGAGGTTGAGCCCGGTCTGTTTGGCCAGGGTGCGCGAACCCACGGGCTGGCCATCCTCGATGTAGCACTCCACCAGGGTTTTCAGCAGGATACGGGCGCGGGCGTTGAGCATGCGGGGCAGTGGCGAATGGCTGTAATGGTAAATAAGACTCGTCGCTATAATCCGGGCTATGGAACAGATTTTCAAGAAGATTGCCCTGGTCGGCAAACACAATAGCACCAGCATCAGCAGCTACATGCTGCGCTTGGCCAACTATCTGCGTGAGCGTGGCCATGATGTGGTGCTGACCACCCACACGGCTGAATTCTGCCATCTGACCGACTTGCCCTGCGCGCCGCTGGCCGAGATCGCCGAAGGCATCGATCTTGCCATCGTCATGGGGGGTGACGGCACCATGCTCAATATCGCGCGCGCCCTGGCGGACCACAAAGTGCCGCTGATCGGCGTCAACCAGGGCCACCTCGGTTTCCTGGCGGACGTCTCGGTGGACACCATGTTCACCACCCTGGAGGAGATGCTGGCCGGCCGCTACCGGGAGGAAAACCGCATCATGCTCGATTGTTCCCTGGAGCGGGACGGCGGGCGGCAATTCCACACCTACGCCTTCAACGACGTGGTAGTGAGCAAGGGCGCCATGGGCAGGCTGATCGAATTCGAGGTCTATATCGACGACAAATTCGTCTACAGCCAACGGGCCGATGGCCTGGTGGTGGCCTCGCCCACCGGCTCCACCGCGTATGCCCTGTCGGCCGGGGGGCCTATACTGCATCCCACCCTGGAGGCGTTCGTGCTCGCCCCCATCTGCCCCCATACCCTGTCAGCGCGGCCCATCGCCGTCAACAGCCGCTCAGAGATCGAAATCAACCTCATCCACGCCGACGATTGCCGCGTCCATTTCGACGGCCAGACGCACCAGGACATGCGGGTGGGCGACCGCGTCTCCATCCGGCGGGCCGGCAATGCGGTGCGGCTGCTGCAGCCGGCCGATCACAATTATTACGACACCCTCAGGCAGAAGCTGCATTGGGGCGAGAAGCTTTGAAAATCGGTGGCGCGGCGAGGGCTGACAAAGTCACCGGGTTGGCGGTCGCTACGCGGTTCTGGTCGCCATGTTGCTGACTTTAACCATCCTCGACTTCGTCCTGGTTGATCGCCTGGAGATAGAATTCGCGCCTGGTTTCTCGGTGCTCACGGGCGAGACCGGGGCCGGCAAGTCGATACTGCTCGATGCTTTGCAACTCGCCCTGGGCGAGCGGGCGGAGGCCGGCGTGGTGCGGCCGGGCCGTGCGCGCGCGGAAGTGGCCGCGACCTTCGCTCTCACCCCGCCCTTCGCCGCCTGGCTGGATGACCACGGCCTTGATGGCGACGACGGTCACTGCGTGCTGCGCCGGGTGCTCGACCTTGGCGGCCGCTCACGCGCCTACATCAATGGCCGTCCGGTCACCCTGGCGCAACTGCAGGAGGCCGGCGAGTTTCTCGTCGACATCCATGGCCAGCATGCCCATTACTCGCTGCTGCGGCCTGGTGTCCAGCGCCAGATTCTCGACGAATACGCCGCCGCCACCGGCCTCGCCGGTGAGGTGGCCGACCGTTACCGTGACTGGCGGCAGGCCGAAAAGCGCTGCCGCGAGGCGGAGACCCGCGCCACCGAGGCGGCGGCGGAGCGCGAGCGGCTGCAATGGCGGCTGGACGAGCTCACCGCCCTCGATTTCCAGGTCGAGGAATGGATAGAACTACTGGACCGCCACCGTCGCCTGGCTCATGCCGCCGAGTTGCTTGAGGGAGCGCGTCAAACCGTGGAGCTGCTGGAGGCCGAAGGGCAGGGCGGCATCGACCTGTTACAGGCGGCGCACGCCCGCCTCGCCGAGCTGGTGGAGATCGACGACAGCCTGCGTTCGCCGCTGGAAATGCTCGATGAGGCGCTGGTGCAGAGCCGCGAGGCCGCGCATGAGCTGACCCGCTACGGCGAACGGCTGGAGCTCGACCCGCAGGCCCTCTCCCAGGCCGAGGCGCGCCTGGCCAAGGTCAACGACATCGCCCGCAAATACCGGGTACGTCCGGAGGCGTTGCCGGCCGAGCTGGAAGCGGCGCGCGCCGGGCTGGCGGAACTGGACCGTCTGGCCGATCTCGAGGCTTTGCGGCATCAGCTCGACGCGACCCGTACCGCTTACCTGGACCTGGCCACCGACCTTGGCCGGCGGCGGCAAGAGGCGGCGCTGCGCCTGGCCGCGGCGGTGACTCAGGCCATGCAGGGCCTGGCCATGCCGGGCGGCCGTTTCGAGGTGACGCTGACCCCGTGCGAGGCGGAGGCGGGTGGCCTGGAGAGTGTCGAATTCAGCGTCGCCCCCCATGCCGGCCAGGGGCTCAAACCCTTGGCCAAGACCGCCTCCGGCGGCGAGCTGTCACGCATCGGTCTGGCCCTGCAGACCATACTGTCGCAGGGTTCCGGCGCGCCCATACTGATCTTCGACGAGGTTGACGCCGGCATCGGCGGTGCCGTGGCGCAGATCGTCGGCCGCATGCTGGCCGACCTGAGCCGGCGCCATCAGGTGTTGTGCGTCACCCACCTGCCGCAGGTGGCCGCCGCTGCCACCTGGCACTTCCGGATCGGCAAGAGCCTGATCGACGGTCAGGCGGTGAGCCGGGTGGAGGCCCTGGACCGGGCCGGCCGGGTTGAGGAGATAGCACGCATGCTGGGTGGCGTGAAGATGACCGAGACGACGCGACGTCACGCCGAGGAGATGTTGACGGATGGGCTATCCGCCCGCTGATTTCAATTCTTGCCCTTGTGCGGGCAATCGTCCTTCAGGCAATCGACGTAAAGATACAGGCTGTGATCGTGGATCGCGAAACCACGCTCGGCGGCGATCGCCTTCTGCCGGCGCTCGATCTCGGCATCGTAGAACTCCTCGACGCGGCCGCACTGGATGCAGAGCAGGTGGTCGTGGTGCTCCCCCCGGTTGAGCTCATAGACCGATTTGTCGTCGTCGAAACGGTGGCGTACCAGTATGCCGGCCTGCTCGAATTGGGTCAGCACGCGGTAGACGGTGGCAAGGCCGACGTCTTCCTGATCGTTGAGCAGCAGGCGATAGATGTCTTCCGCCGACAGATGCGACTGCTGGCTATCCTCGAACAGCTTCAGTATCTTCATCCTCGGGCCGGTTGCCTTGAGGCCCATGCTCTTGAGTTGCTCGCCGTTGGTCATGCGCGGTCCGTCATGGTGTGACTGGGGAAGCCAGGCAGGCTATCATACCCCGCCTTGTCGTCGCCAAACATGCGATCGTCTCCATGAAAAATTACCTTTTGCTCCCCTTTGCAGGCATCCTGCTGGTTGGCTGTGCCAATTGGAGCAGTCCGCTCGCCCGCCTCGATCCGCATCGCATCGAGGTGCAGCAGGGCAACGTGCTCACCCAGGAGGTGGTCGCCAAATTGAAGCCTGGCATGACGCCGTCGCAGGTGCGTTACCTGTTGGGCACACCCCTCATTGTCGATCCCTTCCACAGCGATCGCTGGGATTATGTCTACAGCCTGCGGCAGGGTGGCCGGCTGGTCGGGCAGCGCCACATCACGGCGCTGTTCGAGCATGACCGGCTCATGGCCATCAAGGGTGATGTAGTGCCCGCCGAGGAGAGCGCGCAATGACCCTGAATGTCGTCATCGCCGGCGCTTCCGGCCGCATGGGCCGATCCTTGCTGGAAGCCGTCGCGGGCGCCCCTGACATGCGCCTGTATGCCGCCCTGGAACGCTCGGGCAGCCCCTTTCTCGGCCGCGATGCCGGCGAACTGGTGGGCGCGCCCCAGCAGGTCGCCATCCAGGAAGAACTGGACGCGGCCCTGACAGGCGCTCATGTCCTGATCGATTTCACCCGCCCCGAGGCGACCCTGGCCCACATCGAGGCCTGCCGCCGGCACAAGGTGCCCATGGTGATCGGCACGACCGGTTTCGATGCGACCGGCAAGGCGGCCATCGCCGAGGCCGCCCGCGACATCCCCATCGTCTTCGCGCCCAACATGAGCGTCGGCGTCAACCTGGTGTTCAAGCTGCTCGACATGGCCAGCCGGGTGCTCGCCGAGGGCTACGACATCGAGATCATCGAGGCCCACCACCGCCACAAGGTCGACGCCCCGTCCGGCACCGCCTTGCGCATGGGCGAGGTGATCGCCGGCGCCCTCGGCCGCGACCTCAAGGACTGTGCCGTGTACGGCCGCGAAGGCGTCACCGGTGAGCGCCAGCCCTCCACCATCGGCTTCGCCACGGTGCGCGGGGGTGACATCGTCGGCGACCACACCGCCCTGTTTGCCGCCGTCGGCGAGCGGGTGGAGATCAGCCACAAGGCCTCCAGCCGCATGACCTTTGCCAATGGCGCGCTGCGCGCAGCGCGCTTTCTGGCCGGCAAGGGAAGCGGTTTGTATGACATGCAGGACGTGTTGGGGCTGAGGTAGAGGGCAAGAACCAACGGGCAGCGCCGGATGGCCGAACATAGCCAGTCTGGTGCAAGGCGCGGCGTGTATTGCAATCTTATGCTGGGCTTTCCCTCTTGAAGTATTGCCCTGCCGGCCCCAGATACGGGGCCGGTTTTATTTTCTGGATCGGGATTGGCAACGATGAGCGAAAACATCAAAGAAACCCTGGGTTTCCAGGCCGAGGTCAAGCAACTTTTACAACTGATGATCCATTCCTTGTACTCGCACAAGGAAATCTTCGTCCGCGAGCTTTGTTCCAACGCCGCCGACGCGGCCGACAAGCTGCGCTTCGAGGCCCTCAACGACGGCGCGCTGTATGAAAACGAGCCCGAGCTGAAGATATGGATCAAGGCCGACAAGGACGCGAAGACCCTGACCATCCGCGACAACGGCATCGGCATGAGCCGCCAGGAGGTGATCGAGCACATCGGCACCATCGCCAAGTCCGGCACCAAGGAGTTCTTCGGCAAGCTGACCGGCGACCAGCAGAAGGACGCCCAGTTGATCGGCCAGTTCGGCGTCGGCTTCTACTCCAGCTTCATCGTTGCCGACAAGGTGACCCTGACCACCCGCCGGGCCGGCCTGACCAAGGAGCATGGCGTCCGTTGGGAATCGGAGGGCGCCGGCGATTACAGCATCGAGACGGTCGAAAAAGCAACGCGCGGCACCGAGATCGTGCTGCACATGAAGGCGGACGAGGCTGAATTCCTTGAGGATTGGAGCCTCAAGACCATCATCCGGCAATACTCCGACCACATCGCCATCCCCATCGTGTTCGTTGACGACAAGGGTGAGGAAGAGACGGCCAACAAGGCCAACGCCCTCTGGGCGCGCTCCAAGAACGACATCGGCGAGGACGAGTACAAGGCCTTCTACCAGCACGTCGCCCACGACTACGAGGATCCGCTGGCCTGGACCCACGCCCGCGTCGAAGGCCGCCAGGACTACACCGTGCTGCTCTATGTGCCGGCGCACGCGCCGTTCGATCTGTGGGACCGCGAGGCCAAGACCGGCGTGAAGCTGTACGTCAAGCGCGTGTTCATCATGGAAGACGCGCGCAAGCTGATGCCGGCCTACCTGCGCTTCATGCGCGGGGTGATCGACGCCGCCGACCTGCCGCTCAACGTCTCGCGCGAAATCCTGCAACAGACCAAGGACATGGAGATGATTCGCGCCGGCTGCGTGAAGAAGGCGCTGGACCTCTTGGACGACCTGGCCGGGAACCGCAAGGACGACTACGCCAAGGTCTGGGCGAACTTCGGCGAGGTGCTCAAGGAGGGTGTCGGCGAGGACTTCGCCAACAAGGAACGCATCGCCGGTCTGCTGCGCTTCCGGACCACGGTCAGCGACGACGCGAACGTGTCCCTGGCCGACTACATCGGCCGCATGAAGGAAGGCCAGGACAAAATCTACTACGTCACCGCCGACAGCCTGCCGGCCGCCAAGGCCAGCCCGCATCTGGAAATCTTCCGCAAGAAGGGCATCGAGGTGCTGCTGCTCGCCGACCGGGTCGACGAGTGGCTGGTGTCGCACCTGTTCGAGTTCGACGGCAAGCCGCTGGCCAGCGTCGCCAAGGGCGATCTCGACCTCTCCAGCGTCAAGTCGGAAGTAAGCGACACGACTGAGGAAGAAACGCCCAAGACGGAAGCAGCGAAGGCGCTGGTCGAACGCATCCAGGAGGCGCTGAAAGACGCCGTCAAGGAGGTCCGGGTCAGTCACCGTCTGGTCGATTCGCCCGCCTGTCTGGTAACCGGCGAGCACGACATGAGCGGCCACCTGGCCCGCATGATGAAGGCCATGGGCCAGCCCGCGCCGGAGATCAAGCCCACGCTGGAGATCAACGTCAGCCATGCCCTCATCAAGCGGCTGGAAAGCGAAGAGGGTGAGCGTTTCGGCGACCTGGCACGGCTGGTGCTCGATCAGGCCGTGCTGCTCGATGGCGGCCAGTTAGCCGACCCGGCCGGCTTCGTGAAGCGGATGAACGCCTTGCTGGGGGCCTGATCCCCCGGCCATGACCGTTGCCGAATTCATCCAGCGGGAAGATGCCCGGCCCCACAGGCCCGGGTATCACGGGGGCTGGGGGTTCGCCATGGCTGGCGCGCGTCCGCAAGCCGTCAACGCTGCGCCTGGGCTGCCTCGAAACGGTAGGTGTCGTGGCAGCCTGAACAATAGCCCATCAACTCCGCCATTTGGCTTTGCGTCAGGCTCATGTCGCCCCGAGTCCGGGCGTCGCGTTGCATGGTCCTGACCGCTTCGTTCATGGCGAGGGTCAACTGCATGAATTCCTCGGGGAGTTTGTCCTTGACGTTGCCGGGCAGCCTATCCAGCAGACCCGCCATGGGTGTGACGGCCGAGGCGGCCGTCAGCATGTCCTTCTTGGCCAGGGCATTGAACAAGTTGAACAGATTATGCAGGAATTCACGCATTTCGTAGAGCACCTGATTGCGTTCGCTGGCGCTGATCGGGATGGCAACACGGTTGTCCTTCGCTGTCGGGGGCATGGCCAGCACTTGGGCGGAGCCCGAAAAAAAGAGCAAGGCGAGGGCGATGACCTGACGAGACAGCATGTGTATTCTCCCCTGAACAAGTTTTTTCTTGGCGTGGGTAACATAATAATAAAAAACGAATGGGATCGCCGGCTTAGCCTTGACGGCGGTCAAAGTTGTCGAAGTGCAGGGGGAATTGACCTGTGCGGCGATCCTCAAAATAGTGTTCGAGTGTCCTGAGCACGGTGCGGAAGGCGATCCGGTTCCAGGGAATCTCGGCCTCCGTAAACAGCGCAACCTCCAGGCTTTCCTCGCCTGGTACGAAATCGAGGTCGAGCAGCCTGGCGCGGAACAACAGCGAGACCTGGTCGATGTCGGGCACGTTGATGAGGGTGTAGAGGGCGTCGATCTCGACCCGTGCCCCCGCCTCTTCCAGGGTCTCGCGTAGCGCGCCCTCGGCCGTGGTCTCGCCGTTCTCCATGAAGCCGGCGGGCAGGGTCCACAGGCCATGGCGCGGCTCGATGGCGCGGCGACAGAGCAGCACCTTGTCCTCCCAGACCGGCAGGCAGCCGACCACCATGCGCGGGTTCTGGTAGTGGATGGCGCCGCAGGCGTCGCAGACGTAGCGCTGGCGGTTGTCGCCGGCCGGGATGCGGCGGCTGACAGGGGCGCCACAGTGGCTGCAATAGTTCATGGAGGATCGTCTCGATTTTATGGGGACAGTAGCAGCAAGCCCTGATGGACGTCAAAGCCCCTCCACGATTCGGCCGGTCCATCCGAATAATTGGGCGCGCGGTGTAAAATCGGCGCCATTGCATCGTGCCGGATGTCGCCATGACCCAGGTGCTCCATCTTCGCGGCGGGGCCGCGCTTTCCGATTTTCGTATCGCCAAATTGCTGGAGAAGGCCAAACCGGGTGGGCTGATTGGCCTGAGCGCCGAATTTCGTTATTTCGTCGAGTTGTGGGGCGACCTTGATGCAGACGAATGCGCTTTCCTTGGCGAACTCTTGCAGGCGGCGCCGCATGCGCCTGCGTCCAAGGCCGTGGTGGTGGTCCCCCGCCTGGGCACGGTGTCGCCCTGGTCGTCCAAGGCCACCGACATCGCCCGCAACGGCGGCTTGAGCTCCGTGCGGCGCATCGAGCGCGGCATTGTCTACCGTCTCACTGGCCGGCGGGGCAAGGCAGTCAACCTGGATTTGGTATTGCCTTGTCTGCACGACCGCATGACCGAGAACGTGCTGTTCGACGAACGTGAGGCAGTGCGCCTGTTTCAGCATGTGGCGCCGCCGCCGCTGGTCAGCGTGAATATCCTCAAGGGTGGCAGGAAGGCCCTGCAACAGGCCAACGCGGAATGGGGACTGGCCCTGTCGGCGGACGAGATCGATTATCTGCTGGCCCATTTCAAGGCGGCCAAGCGCAATCCCACCGATGTCGAACTGATGATGTTCGCCCAGGCGAACTCGGAACACTGCCGGCACAAGATATTCAACGCCGACTGGGTTGTCGATGGCAATAAACAGACCGAATCGCTGTTCGCCATGATCCGCCACACTCACGAGCGGCGGCCGCAAGGCACGCTGTCGGCCTATTCCGACAACGCCGCGGTGATCGAGGGCGCGACCATCGGCCGTTTTTATCCGGACGGCAAGGGCCGCTACGGTTTCCACACCGAGCCGACCCACATACTGATGAAGGTGGAGACCCACAACCACCCGACCGCCATCGCCCCGTTCCCCGGCGCCGCCACTGGCTCAGGCGGCGAGATTCGCGACGAGGGCGCCACCGGCACCGGCTCCAAGCCCAAGGCTGGCCTGTGCGGTTTTTCGGTGTCCAGCTTGCATATCCCCGGCTGGCCGCAGCCCTGGGAGCACGACTACGGCAAGCCCGGCCGCCTCGCCTCGGCCCTTGACATCATGCTCGAAGGCCCGATCGGCGCCGCCGCCTTCAACAACGAGTTCGGCCGGCCCAACCTGGCCGGCTATTTCCGCAGCTTCGAGCTGGCCACGCCGGACGGCCAGGTACGCGGCTATCACAAGCCGATCATGCTGGCCGGCGGGGTCGGCAATATCCGCGCGGACCATGTCTTCAAGCAGGCGTTCAAACCTGGCACGCGGCTTATTCAACTGGGCGGGCCGGGCCTGTTGATCGGCCTCGGCGGCGGCGCCGCTTCCAGCCTGGGTTCGGGCGCCAATGCCGAGGCGCTGGACTTCGACTCGGTGCAGCGCGGCAACCCGGAGATGCAGCGGCGGGCCCAGGAGGTCATCGACCGCTGCTGGCAGATGGGGGCCGACAACCCCATCCTGTCCATCCACGATGTCGGTGCCGGCGGTTTGTCCAACGCCATGCCGGAACTTGCCCACGGCGCCGGTTTGGGCGCCAAGTTCGAATTGCGCGACGTGCCCAGTGAGGAACCAGGCATGGCACCCAGGGAGATCTGGTGCAACGAGGCCCAGGAACGCTACGTCCTGGCAATCGCGCCGGAGAACCTAGACCGCTTCAAGGCACTGTGCGAACGGGAGCGCTGCCCGTATGCCGTGATCGGCAAGGCGACCCGCAAGGGGCAGTTGATCGTGGCCGACCGCTATTTCCAGAACACGCCCGTCGATATGCCGATGGCGGTGCTCCTGGGCAAGCCACCCAGGATGACCCGCGAGGCGAGGCACATCAAGCCGGCCCTCAAACCCTTCAGCGCCGAAGGGCTGGAGCTGAAGGAGGCCGCCTACCGGGTGCTGCGCCATCCCACCGTGGCCAGCAAGTCATTCCTGATCACCATTGGCGACCGCACCGTGGGCGGTTTTACCGCCCGCGACCAGATGGTCGGGCCATGGCAAATGCCGGTGGCCGACTGCGCCGTCACCACCCTGGGCTATGACACCTACGAAGGCGAGGTCATGGCCATGGGCGAACGCACGCCGTTGGCACTGATAGACCCGGCCGCCTCCGGCCGCATGGCGGTGGGCGAGGCGGTGATGAACCTGGCCGCGGCCGCGGTGAACGCTATTTCCGACATCCGCCTGTCGGCCAACTGGATGGCGGCGGCCGGCCGCCCCGGCGAGGATGCCGCCCTGTTCGACACGGTCAAGGCCGTAGCCAAGGAGCTGTGCCCGGAGCTGGGCATCAGCATCCCGGTCGGCAAGGACTCCATGTCGATGCGCACCGCCTGGGAGGAAGACGGGCAGCACAAGGCCGTGGTATCCCCCCTGTCCTTGATCGTTTCCGCTTTCGCGCCCACCCCGGATGCCCGCCGCACCCTGACTCCGCAACTGAGGACCGATTGCGGTGACACCGACCTGATCCTGCTCGACCTGGGCGAAGGCAACAACCGCCTCGGCGGCTCGGTGCTGGCCACCTGCTACGGCGAGCTGGGTGACCTGTGCCCCGATGTGGATGTGCCGCAACGGCTCAAGGCCTTTTTCTCGGTGCTGCAGCGGCTCAATCGGGAGGGCAAGATACTGGCCTACCACGACCGCTCCGACGGCGGCCTGTTCGTCACGCTCTGCGAAATGGCCTTTGCCGGCCGCGTCGGACTCGACCTGGACGTCGATGAACTGCGCTATCACCGTCTGCACGAGGACATCATGCTCGACGTGGAGGGCGCACCGGAACCCAACGAACCGTATACCTCGCGTCTGTTCGGCATCCTCTTCAACGAGGAACTGGGGGCGGTGCTGCAAGTCCGCAAGGCGGACACCAGCGCCATCATGGCTGCCTGCATCGACGCCGGCCTGCGCGACGAATTCTATGTCATTGGTCATCTCAACCGGCGCGATCGCCTCCGCGTGTTGCGCGAGGGCCGGCCGGTCTTCGATGAGGCCAGGGTCGATCTACTGGCCGCCTGGTCGGAGACATCATGGCGAATGCAGTCGCTGCGTGACAATCCCGACTGCGCCCGGCAGGAATTCGAGGGGCTGGCAGCGGAAAAGAATCCTGGACTCTCGGTGAAAACGAGCTTTGTTGTCGATGAAGACATCGCCGCCCCTTATGTGAAGCGCACCAGAACGCGGCCCAAGGCGGCCATTCTGCGTGAGCAGGGCGTCAACGGCGAGGTCGAGATGGCCGCCGCCTTCCATCGGGCCGGTTTCGACGCGGTGGATGTGCACATGAGCGACATCCTTTCCGGCCGGGTCAAGCTGAAAAACTTCAAGGGTCTCGCCGCCTGCGGCGGTTTCTCCTACGGTGACGTGCTCGGCGCCGGCGGTGGCTGGGCCGCTTCCATCCTGCACAATACGCGGGCGCGGGACGAATTCGAGGGTTTCTTCCGGCGCGGCGATAGCTTTGCCCTGGGAGTCTGCAACGGTTGCCAGATGATGAGCCGGCTCGCCGCCATCATCCCCGGCGCCGAGAATTGGCCGCGTTTTGAGCGCAACCTGTCGGAACAGTTCGAGGCCCGCTGCGTGATGGTCGAGGTGCCGCAAACGCCCTCCATCCTGCTCGCCGGCATGGCGGGGTCGCGCCTGCCCGTCGTGGTCGCCCACGGCGAGGGGCGTGCCGTGTTCGGATCGGAAAACCAGCGCAAGCGCGCCCTGGTGAGTCTGCGTTACATCGATAACCGCGGCCGCGCGACCGAGAATTACCCGGCCAATCCCAATGGCTCGCCCAAGGGTATCACCGGACTAACCACGGCGGATGGCCGCTTCACCATCATGATGCCGCACCCGGAACGCGTCTTCCGCGCCATTCAGAACTCCTGGCGGCCCGACCATTGGCGGGAAGACGGGCCCTGGCTGAGGCTGTTCCGCAACGCCCGCAGGTGGGTCGGTTAAGGTGCAGCTCGCGCAACCATGGGGTGGCGGTGCGCGCCATGTACGGTTGCGTCAAACAATTGGCTGGCGGCCTGTGGGCATGATCTCCCCTTGTGCCAGCAAGGTAAGATAACTGCGAACCTGATTGCGGCCGTGTTCCTTGGCGTAATAGAGGGCACGGTCGGCTTCTTCAATGATCTGGGCGCGGTTCGTTTGCCGGCGCGTGTCGAGGCGGGTGTGGCCGATGCTGATGGTGACCTGCCCGACCTGGGGAAACACATGCTTTTCGACGTTGGCGCGGACACGTTCCAGCACCTCTTCGATGACCTGGTTGGGGGTGTCCTGTAGCAGGACGATGAATTCCTCGCCGCCGTAGCGGAAGATGAGGTCGCTGTCGCGCAGGGTCATCCGCAGTATGTTGGCGAATACCAGCAATACCTCGTCGCCGATCAGGTGGCCGTGGGTATCGTTGATCCGTTTGAAACGGTCGAGATCGAGCATCGCCAGATAATCGGCGTGGTCCTGGTCGTGGCAGCGCCTGCCATGCAGACGGGCAGCGGCCAGTTCATCCAGCTTGGCTTCCAGCTTGCGCCGGTTGAATAGGCCGGTGAGTGTGTCTTTTTCGCTGTCGTAGAGCAGGCCGACGAAGTTGCGGTAAACCCGCACCAGGCCTTGCACCAGTTGCAAATCGAGCGCGCGCCATGTCGTCTGGGCGGTGATGAGCAGATGCCGGTTGCCGCTCTCCGCGTCCATCAGCTTGGCCAGCAGATAGTCGCGGCCGGCATGGGGTATGGCCTTGGGGTCGCCTTCCGACTTGAGCAATAGCGCTTGCCGGATGATTTCGTCGGGCAGCCCCTTTTTGCGGCCGTGCAGCAGCAGGTATTCGCCGCCGCCGGCCTCCCCTTCCCCGCGCAGCAGCCAGACTTCGGCTTCCGGCAACATTTCTTCCAGTGTGCGCAGCAGGCTGCGCTCCAGGGAGTGCTGGTCGCGCTGTGCGGTAAGCGTGACGATGGAGGCTATAACCTCGTGCGCCAGATCGATGGACAATGGCATGGTCATCACCGAGGCATGGGGATGTCGAGGCTGCAATATCCTCTTTGCCGCCGGGGAAGGCAATATCCCCGCGAATGTTTCCAGGCCGAGGCCGCTTCCGGTAAAATTCCGCATCACCTCCACAGTTATTTCAAATGACCCGCTTCGTCTTCGTCACTGGTGGCGTGGTGTCCTCCCTGGGCAAGGGCATCGCCGCCGCGTCGTTGGCCGCGATACTTGAGTCCCGTGGCATCAAGGTCACCTTACTCAAGCTCGACCCCTACATCAACGTCGATCCGGGCACCATGTCGCCCTTCCAGCACGGCGAGGTGTTCGTCACCGAGGATGGCGCCGAAACCGACCTGGATCTTGGCCACTATGAGCGCTTCTCCCGCGCCAGGATGGCGAAACGCAACAATTTCACCACCGGCCAGATATACGAATCCGTCATCAAGAAGGAGCGCCGCGGCGAGTATCTGGGTCGGACCGTGCAGGTCATTCCCCATATCACCGACGAGATCAAGCTGCATATCCGCGAGGGCGCCAATGATGCCGAGGTGGCCATCGTCGAGATTGGTGGCACGGTGGGCGACATCGAATCGCTGCCGTTCCTGGAAGCCATCCGCCAGATGGGCATCGAGGAGGGACGGGGGCGTACCTGTTTCATCCATCTCACCCTGTTGCCTTATATTCCCACCGCGGGCGAGCTGAAGACCAAGCCGACCCAGCATTCGGTCAAGGAACTGCGCGAGATCGGCATCCAGCCCGACATCCTGCTCTGCCGCGCCGACCGCCCCATCCCGCCCGAGGAGCGGCGCAAGATCGCCCTCTTCACCAACGTCCAGCCGGAGGCGGTGATCGAGGCCCTGGACGCTGACAGTATCTACAAGATTCCGGCCATGCTGCACGATCAGATGCTCGATGAGATCGTCTGCCACAAGCTCGGCATCCTCGCCCACGCCGCCGACCTGTCGGTCTGGAAGCGGCTGGTGGAGTCGCTGGAACACCCCGAGCACGAGGTCGATATCGCCTTCGTCGGCAAGTACGTGGATCTGACCGAGTCCTACAAGTCGTTGACCGAGGCCATGGTCCATGCCGGCATCCACACCCGCAGCCGGGTGCATGTCCATTACCTCGATTCGGAGGAGTTGGAAAAAGGGGATATTTCATCTCTGGCCGACATGGACGCCATCCTGGTGCCGGGCGGCTTCGGCAAGCGCGGCACCGAGGGCAAGATTGCGGCCATCCGCTTTGCGCGGGAAAACCGGGTCCCTTACCTGGGCATCTGTCTGGGCATGCAGCTGGCCGTTGTCGAATTTGCCCGCGATGTCGCCGGCATGCCGGGCGCCCATTCCACCGAGTTTGAGCCGGAAACGCCTTACCCGGTGATCGCCCTTATCACCGAGTGGCTGGAGCGCGACGGTCGCCTGGAAAGGCGCAGCGCGCAGTCCGACCTGGGCGGCACCATGCGCCTGGGCGGCCAGGTCTGCAAACTGGCGGAAGGCTCCCTGGCGCGCGCGATTTATGCCAAGGCCGAGATCGTCGAACGCCATCGCCATCGTTATGAGGTTAACAACACCTTGCTGGCGCAACTGGAGGCGAAAGGTCTCAAGGCCACCGGCCGTGCCCCTGGCACCGACCTGTGCGAGATGGTCGAGTTGCCGCAGGACCGTCACCCCTGGTTCGTCGGCTGCCAGTTTCATCCTGAATTCACCTCCAATCCGCGCGATGGCCACCCGCTGTTCAAGGCCTTCGTCGAGGCCGCCATCCAGCATAAGGAAAGCAAATGAAGCTATGCGGTTTCGACGTTGGACCTGACCAGCCTCTGTTCCTGATTGCCGGACCCTGTGTGGTGGAGTCGGAACAGATGGCGATGGACACCGCCGGGCTGTTGCAGGAACTCACCACAGAACTGGGTATCCACTTCATCTACAAATCCTCTTATGACAAGGCCAACCGTTCTTCCGGCACATCCTTCCGCGGGCTGGGCAAGGACGAGGGGCTCAGGATTCTTGCCGAGGTCCGCCGGCAGCTCGGTGTGCCCATAATCACGGACGTGCATGCCGAGGCCGAGATCGCCGCCGCGGCGGAGGTGGTCGATGTGTTGCAGACGCCCGCCTTCCTTTGCCGCCAGACTGATTTCATTCAGGCCGTGGCGGCCAGTGGCAGGCCGGTGAATATCAAGAAGGGGCAGTTTCTGGCCCCCTGGGACATGAAGAACGTGGTAGCCAAGGCCAAGGCCGCCAACGGCGGCGCCGACAGTATCATGGTGTGCGACCGTGGCGTGTCCTTCGGCTACAACACCCTGATTTCCGACATGCGCGGTTTGGCCATCATGCGCGAGACCGGCTGCCCGGTGGTGTTCGACGCCACCCATTCGGTGCAGCAGCCGGGTGGTCAGGGCGACCGTTCCGGCGGCCAGCGAGAGTTCGTGCCGGTGCTGGCGCGCGCCGCCGTGGCGGCGGGTATCTCAGGACTTTTCGCCGAGACCCATCCCGACCCGGATCGCGCCCTCTCCGACGGGCCCAACGCCTGGCCGCTGCCACTGATGCGGGAATTGCTCATCACACTGAGGGAAATCGATGCCTTGGTGAAGCAAAAGGGCTTTATCGAAGCCCGTTTATGAACTGAGCGGAAAACAGCTGCTCGAAGCCACAAGGAAGAAGGAATGAAATGAGTGCAATCGTTGACGTAGTCGCCCGTGAGATTTTGGATTCCCGCGGCAATCCCACCATCGAGGCCGATGTCCTCCTGGAATCAGGCATTCTCGGACGGGCCGCCGTGCCCTCGGGCGCTTCCACCGGCAGCCGCGAGGCCATCGAGTTGCGTGATGGCGACAAATCCCGTTACCTGGGCAAGGGCGTGCTTAATGCCGTCGAGCATGTGAATACCGAGATCGCCGAGGCCGTCATGGGTCTGGATGTCGAGGAGCAGGCCTTCATCGACCATACCCTGGTCGATCTCGATGGCACCGACAACAAATCGCGGCTGGGCGCCAACGCCCTGCTGTCTGTGTCGCTGGCCTGCGCGCGCGCAGCCGCCGAGGAGGCCGGGCTGCCGCTATACCGCTACCTGGGGGGGGCCGCACCCATGAGCCTGCCGGTGCCGCAGATGAATATCATAAACGGCGGGGCGCACGCCGACAGCGGTATCGACGTGCAGGAATTCATGATCATCCCGGCCGGCCTGGCCAGTTTCCGCGAAGCGCTGCGTGCCAGCGCCGAGGTCTTCCACACGCTCAAGAAATTGCTCGGAAAGGCCGGCTACACCACCAGCGTCGGCGATGAAGGCGGTTTCGCGCCCAAGCTCAAGTCCAACGAAGAAGCGCTCAAGTTCATCATGGAAGCCATCACCGGGGCCGGCTACGAGCCTGGCAAGGATGTACTCATCGGCATGGACTGCGCCAGTTCCGAGTTCTATGAAAACGGCAAGTACCACATCCGGGCAGAGGGTCTGCAACTGACCTCGGCCGAGTTCACCGATTATCTGGCCGCCTGGGTCGACAAGTATCCCATCGTCAGCATCGAGGATGGCATGGCCGAGCAGGACTGGGAGGGCTGGGCAACGCTCAACGCCAGGCTGGGAAAACGCATCCAGTTGGTTGGCGACGACATCTTCGTGACCAACACAAAAATTCTGAAACAGGGTATCGAAAGGGGCGTGGCCAACTCCATCCTGATCAAGGTCAACCAGATTGGCACACTGTCCGAGACCTTCCAGGCCATCGAGATGGCCAAGCGGGCCGGCTGGACCAACGTCATCTCGCACCGCTCCGGCGAGACTGAGGACAGCTTCATCGCCGACCTGGCGGTTGGCAGCAACGTCATGCAGATCAAGTCCGGCTCCATGTCCCGTTCCGACCGTATTGCCAAGTACAACCAGCTCCTGCGCATCGAAGAGGAACTGGGTGGGGTGGCGACCTACCCCGGTCGGGAGGCCTTCTACCAGTTGCGCTGAAATGAAGGCCCTGACCGGCGTGCTGGTGTTGTCGATCCTGTTGCTGCAATACCCTTTGTGGTTGGGAAAGGGCAGTTGGCTGAGGGTTTTGGATCTGCAACAGCAGCTGGCCCGGCAAAAGGTCGCCAACTTGGCACTGGCCGAGCGTAATGCCAAGCTGGCGGCCGAGGTCAACGACCTCAAAACCGGTTATGCGGCTATCGAAGCCCGTGCACGCTATGAATTGGGCATGATACGCAAAGGCGAAATCTTCTTTCAGGTCATGGAAACCAACGCTAACGTCCATAACACGGGGAGGGCCTCGCCATGACAAGCTTGCATTACATACTGATTGCGCTCGGGCTGGGGCTGGTCGTCCTGTTGTGGCTTTACAACTATTTTCAGGAGCGGCGTTACCGCAAGCAGGTCGATCGCATCTTCGCTGTCGAGCGCAGCGAGGTGTCGCTGAAGAATGCCCCCTTTGCCGAAGTTCCACCGGATACACGCATCGAGCCCATCCTCGGGCTCGCCGGCGAGGACACCGGAGCCTCACCTTCCGATCCTTTCGAGAGCGATACATCGCCACCGGTCGCACCGTCCTGGGGGGGGGCGGAAGAGATTGAGATTACGGCGGTCACAGATACGGCCGCGATGGCGGCCGGGACGGCGGTTGACCCCGAGGCGGCAGGCGCTGCAACCCAGGCCGCGATGGCGGGCGGGAGCGCCACTGTCACGCCCGGGGAGGAAAGTCCGCTCGATGCCGAGATCGAATACGTTGCAAGGTTGAATTACTCGCGACCGACGCCGCTCACGTTCGCTCCACTCATGGAAAATCTGCGCCGCATCAGCAAACCGATCCGGGCGCTTGGCCGGCGCCAGGACGGCCCTTGGGAGGCGGTGCAGACACATGTCGTCAGGGCGTATGACGCTGTCGAGGTGTCCCTGCTGTTGGCCGACCGTTCCGGGCCGGTGAGCGAGGTTCAGCTGGACACCTTTTGTAAACGCCTGCATGAGTTTGCCGCCGCCAATGACGGCGTCGCCTCCTGCCCGGACAAGGCTGCCGCGCTGGCCAGGGCGAAGGTTCTGGACGGTTTTTGCGCTGGCGTGGATATGCTCATCGGCCTTATCGTGATGGCGCCAGAGGGGGCCACAGTCGCCTCCGAGAATATTCACCGCCTTGCCACTGAGGCCGGCCTGGTGCACGAGGTGGATGGCAGCTACAGCCTGCGCGACGCCGCCGGCCACCTGCTCTTCACCCTCGTCAACCAGGAAGGCACCCCTTTCCCCGCCAGCGGCAGCGGCCTGGTCACGCGTGCCATCGCCCTGCAGTTCGACGCGCCACGCGTCGCGCAGGGCTCATTGATCTTCGACCGGATGACGACACTGGCTTTCAAGCTGGCGAAAGAACTGGGCGGAGAACTCGTGGACGATGCTGGCCGCGCCGTCACCCACGTCACCCTGGACAAGGACCGCGCGCGCCTGGTCGATCTATACGGCCGCATGAAAGGCCGCGGTATCCCGGCGGGCGGTGAGCGGGCACTGCGCCTATTCGCATGATCCGTACCGAGGCTGAGGCCCGTGTCGGCCCGTTGCGCACGGAGATAGAGCGCCATAATTACAACTACTACGTCCTCGACGAGCCCACCATCCCGGATGCCGAATATGACCGGCTGTTTCGTGAGTTACAGGCTATCGAGGCGGAGTTTCCCGATCTTTGCAGCGCCGACTCGCCCACCCAGCGGGTCGGTGGCAAGCCCCTGGCCGGGTTTGCCGCGGTCCGTCACGTCGTGCCCATGCTGTCCATTCATACCGAGACCGATACCAGCGAGGCTGGCGCCCTGGCCTTCGACAGCCGTATACGCAAGGAGCTCGGTTTGTCGGCGGCTGACCCGGCGGTGGGGTACGCCGCCGAATTGAAGTTCGACGGCCTCGCCATCTCGCTGCGCTATGACGACGGCAAGCTCGTCCAGGCGGCCACCCGCGGCGACGGCGAGACTGGCGAGGATGTCACACAGAACGTCCGTACCGTGCATGCCATTCCACTACACCTTGCTACCGAGGCGCCGCCCCGCCGGCTGGAGGTGCGCGGCGAGGTGTTCATGCGCCGCGCTGATTTCGAGCGCTACAACGCGCAACAGCGGGCGCGCGGTCAGCCCACCCTGGTCAATCCACGCAACGGCGCCGCCGGCAGCCTGCGCCAACTGGACCCGGCCATCACCGCCCGCCGGCCTTTGTCCTTCTTTGCCTATGGCCTGGGCGAGGTCCAGGGCTGGACACCGCCCTCGACCCACGGCGCGGTGCTCGACGCCCTCGCCGCGCTTGGCGTGCCGGTTTGCGCCGAGCGCGTGGTCGGCTTGGGCAGCGCCGCGCTCATCGCCTTTCATCGTGCCATTGCCGCCCGGCGCGACAGCCTGCCCTTCGACATAGACGGCGTCGTCTACAAGGTCAACCGCCTGGATTTGCAGCAACGGCTGGGCTTCGTCGCCCGCGAGCCGCGCTGGGCGGTGGCCCACAAATTTCTGCCGGAGGAGGAGATGACCACGGTGGAGGCCATCGAGGTGCAGGTGGGACGCACCGGCGCCCTCACACCCGTGGCGCGTCTGCAACCGGTCTTCGTCGGCGGCGTCACCGTCACCAATGCCACCCTGCATAACGCGGACGAGGTGCGCCGCAAGGATGTGCGGGTGGGCGACACGGTCATCGTCCGCCGCGCCGGCGATGTCATCCCGGAAGTCGTATCCGTGGTCATGGAGCGGCGGCCGATGCAGGACATGGTGACGCCACTCACCCCCCCCTTCGCGCTCCCGAAAACCTGTCCTGTGTGCGGCTCGCCGGTGGTTCGCCTCGAAGGCGAGGCGGTGGCCCGTTGCACCAATGGACTCAGCTGCCCGGCGCAACGCAAGCAGGCCATACTGCATTTCGCCGGACGCCGGGCGATGGACATTGAGGGACTGGGCGACAAACTGGTCGACCAGCTGGTCGACCGCGACCTGGTGCATACCCCCGCCGACCTCTATGGGCTGACGCTGCCGGCCGTGGCCGGCCTGGAACGCATGGCCGAGAAGTCGGCCGCCAACCTGCTCGCCGCCATCGCGGCCAGCCGGGGGAGGGAACTCAATCGCTTCATCCATGCCCTCGGCATACGCAATGTCGGCGAACAAACCGCCAAGGACCTGGCCCGCCACTTCGGCTCGCTCGACACCCTGATGGCGGCCGACGAGGCCGCGCTTCTGCGAGTGCCCGATGTCGGTCCGGTCGTGGCCGAATCGATCCTGGCCTTTTTCGCCGAGCCGCATAACCGTTCCGTGATCGAACGCCTGCGCGCGGCACAAGCCTGGCGCGACGGCGAGGCCATGGCGAAGACCGGGCCGCTGTCCGGCAAGACCCTGGTGCTCACCGGCACATTGCCGAACATGAGTCGCGATCAGGCCAAGGCGCGCATCGAGGCGGCCGGCGGCAAGGTGGCCGGTAGCGTCTCCGCCAGGACCGATTATGTGGTCGCGGGCGCGGAACCGGGTGCCAAATTCACCAGGGCGCAGCAATTGAACATTACAATCCTGAGCGAAGCCGCATTGCTGCGGTTACTTGAACAGGGAGAGTCAACCCCATGAAACGCATCACCAAGGCCGTGTTTCCGGCTGCCGGCATGGGTACCCGTTTTTTGCCCGCCACCAAGGCCAGCCCCAAGGAAATGCTGCCTATCGTCGACAAGCCGCTTATCCAGTACGCGGCGGAGGAGGCCGTGGCGGCCGGCATCACCGACCTGATCTTCATCATCGGCCGCACCAAGCGCGCTATCGCCGATCATTTCGACAAAGCCTACGAGCTGGAGGTGGAACTGGAGACGCGCGGCAAGTTGGAGGCACTGGAGGGCCTGCGCAACATGCTGCCCGCCAGCATCAACTGTATCTATATCCGCCAGGCCGAGGCTCTGGGTCTCGGTCATGCCGTGCTTTGCGCCCAGCCAGCGGTGAACGATGAGCCTTTCGTGGTGCTCCTGGCCGACGACCTGATCGATGCCAACCCCGGTGTCGTCAAGCAGATGTGCGATCGCTTCGACGAATATCAGTGTTCGCTGGTGGGGGTGCAGAACGTGGCCAGGGACGATACCGCTGCCTATGGCATCGTCGCCACCGAGCCCCTGGCGGAACGCCTTTCGCGCGTCACGGCCATCGTCGAGAAGCCGGCGCCGGACTTGGCGCCCTCCACCCTTGGTGTGGTTGGGCGGTATGTGTTGACGCCGCGCATCTTTCACCATCTCAGGCGTATACCGCGCGGCGCCGGCGGCGAACTGCAGCTTACCGACGCCATCGCGGCGCTGCTCGTCGAAGAGCAGGTGCTGGCCTATGAATTTCTGGGAAAGCGTTATGACTGCGGCGCCAAACTCGGCTATTTGCAGGCCACGGTGGAATTCGCCATGAAACATCCCGAGGTGGCCGATGAGTTTGGCCGTTATCTAAATGAGCATTTCTGTCGAAATCCTCTGGGCGATCAAGACACGCGGTAGACCCAGCCATTGAGCAGGGAGCGCGCGGCGTCGGTCACCTCGCTGGCGGTCAGCCCGATCGGTCCAAGGCCCGCCCGTACCGCCGCGTCGGCGGCCGCGCCGTGCAGGTGGACAGCAAAGACGGCGGCCCGCTCCAGCGCCAGTCCCTGCGCCGTCAGGGCGGCGATCATTCCGGTCAGCACATCGCCCATGCCGGGCGCGGCCAGGCCGGGGTTGCCGCTGAGGTTGCGCCAGAGCGGTCCGCCGGCAAAATGGATGAGGCTGCCAGCCCCTTTGAGTACCACACCGGCCCGGTAGCGCTCTACCAGGGCTGCTACGGCGGCGGCGCGGTCGGCCTGCACGGCAGCGACGGTCAACCCCAACAGCCGCCCGGCCTCGCCGGGGTGAGGGGTGAGCAGGGTCGGCGCCGGACGGGCGCGCACGGCCTCGGCCAGAGCCGTATCGGCGGCCATCAGGTTAAGGGCATCGGCATCCAGCAGCAGCGGCAGCGGCGTGGCCAGGGCCGCTTCCAGCCAACCGAGGGCGGCGGTGCCGACACCCAGACCCGGGCCCACCGCCAGGCAGCCGGCGGGTAGGGTGATGAGGCGATCCGGCGGCCCCAGCATCAGTTCCGGCGTCTGGAAATCGACTGCCACCCGTTCATCGAGCAGACCGCAATAAACCCGTCCAGCCCCCAGATGAAGGGCGGCGCGTGCCGCCAGCAGCGCGGCGCCGACCATGCCCGGCGCGCCGCCGAGGAGGCCGACGTTGCCGAAGTCGCCCTTGTTACTATCCGCCGGGCGGGCGGGCAGCCAGGCGCGCAGCGCGCTGGATGAAATGGTTCGGGTTTCCATGTTTGCTTGTGTGTTCGGCGATAATGGCGCCATGTCACCGAGATATTACGCCCTCCGCCGCCTCAACCCCTATCGCGGGGTTATTGAGATCGTCGAGACCGACGAAGGCGAGGCGCGCAGCCTGGATGGCGTCACCTGGCACCTGCGTGCCGACGATGGCCAGGGCTGGGTGCGGCCGGTGGGTGTGTGGGTGATGGGCGAGGGCCTCAAGGTCGGCGTCGGCCACCGTTACCCGGCGTTACTCGCGGCCCTGGAGCAACAGCCGCCGCTGCCATTTCATCTGGCCGACAACATCGAACTCTGGTTGCTCGACAAGATGACCGGACGGCCCCTGGCGCTGCTCAATGCGCAACGCCCCAGCATCCACCGGCATGGGCCTGTGGAAATGGAATGGGTGCCATTTGCCCTGCCTTATCTCGGATTCCATTCACCGGCCCTGGCGGCATGTCGGCAGGAGGCCCGCCAGGCGATGCCGCACCGTGACTTTCTCAGCCGTGCCGTCAATAAACGCGCCAGGCCCTATGCCGCCGCCCAATGGTTCCGGCGCCGGCCGGACGGCGGCGGCGAGGGTCTGGCCGGTTACCGTCTGCAAGCGGGTTGGGAGAGCCGTGCCCTGGCCCATGCTGATTTTCCCGAGCTGTTGGTCGACGAGCAGGGCAATAACCAACTGGAAAGGTCGGTTATCAGGGATTATCATGCCTGGCTTTCGCCCTTTCTGCTTTGCTGGCAGGGGCTCGCCGATCCGCTCCGGCGGGAACTGGAGACCATGGCCTGCCAGCGCCCGCATTGGCTCGCCCAGGTGCATCGCCTGTTGCCCAAGGCGCTCGCCCCCGAGCGTTTGCGGGCGGCCCTGGTGATGGCGCGGCTCGAACAGGCGGCCAGCAGCGCGGAAGACGTACTTCTTGGATAGAAAACCATGCGCCCCTCTCATATCGAAACCGTCCTCGACCGTGAATTCGCCAGTTGTGCCACCGGTCAGCATACGCCCGTCATGCTCTGGGGCGCCCCCGGCGTCGGCAAGTCGCAGATCATCGCCGGCATTGCCGCCCGACATGGTGTCCCGCTCATCGACATACGCCTGTCGCAGATGGAACCCACCGACCTGCGCGGCATTCCCTTCCGCAGAGGCGACAACGTCGAGTGGTCGGTACCGTCCATGTTGCCGGATGCCGAGCGCCACGGGCCAAGCGGCATTCTCTTCCTGGATGAGATCAACGCCGCGCCGCCGACGGTATCGGCGGCCGCCTATCAACTGATCCTGGACCGTCGTCTGGGCGATTACAGCATTCCCCACGGCTGGGCCATCTTCGCCGCCGGCAACAGGCAGGGCGACCGTGGCGTCACCTACGCCATGCCGGCGCCGCTCGCCAACCGCTTCACCCACTACGAGGTGGAACCGAACCTGGATGACTGGATAGATTGGGCGCTGAGGCAGGATATCGACGACCGTGTCATGGGCTTTTTGCGTTTTCGTCCGGATTTGTTGTTCGACTACGATGCCGCCCACAATCCGGTGGCCTTTCCCAGCCCGCGCTCCTGGGAGTTTGCACATCGGGCATTGCACAAATTCGCCGATCGTCCCGACCTGTTGTCCGATGCCCTGCAAGCCTGTGTCGGCCCGGCCTGCGGTGTCGAACTGAAGGCCTTCATCGACAATATGGAGAACCTGCCTGACATCGATGCCATCCTGGCCGGCCGCGAGACCGGTGTGCCCAAGAGCGTCGATCTGCAATATGGCGTCGCCGCGGCCCTGGTGCGGCGGGCGAGGGAGTCGGCGGGCGAGCCGGCCAAGCTTGCCAACATACTCAACTATGCGCGCAATTTCCCGCAGCGCGAGATGGGCGTCATGCTGGTCACCGACCTGCACCGTGCGGTGGGCAAGCCGCTGTTCGACATCCCCGAATTCGTGACCTGGGCGAATGGCGTGGCGGAACTGATGCTGTATGACTTCAAGCCCAGTGAGTGAGGAGTGGGGTGTGAGGCGTGAGGGTGGGCGCGATATTGCCGTCATCGAAACCAAGCTCGCCGCCGCGCGCACCCGGCTGATACTGGACAAGCCATTCCTGGGGGCGTTGGTGATGCACCTGCCGCTCAAGGCGACGGAGGAGGATTGGTGCGAGACCACGGCCACCGATGCCCGCCATTTCTATTACAACCCGGCCTATATTGCCCGCCTGACCCTGACGCAGACGCAGTTCGTGCTGGCGCACGAGGCCATGCACTGCGCCCTGTCCCATTTTTTCCGCCGCAATCATCGGCAGAAGCATCGCTGGGATGTGGCCTGTGACTATGCGGTGAACATGATCCTCGACGACGAACGCATGGCCGGCCCCGACGAGGCGCTGATGAGTGCCGCCTATCGTGGCCTGACTGCCGAAGAGATTTACCCGCTGTTGCATGAAGACCCGCCCGAGGAGACGCTGGACCAGCACCTGTTTGACGACTCGGGCAGTGGCCAGGGCGGCGAAGGGGAGCCGGAAGACAATGCCGCGCAGGGGGAAACGGCCCCGCCGCCGGCTAGTGACAAGGATGGGGAGGGCGCCGAAGGCCAGGCCGGCGAGGGTGAACAGGCGCCGCCTCTGCCCCTGGACCTGCAGCAACTCGACGAACAATGGCGGGGACGTCTCGCCGCTGCCGCCCAGGCGGCTCGCCAAGCCGGAAAACTGTCATCATCGATGCAGCGTCTGGTGGACGACCTGCTGGCCCCGCAACTGCCCTGGCGGGCATTGCTTGCCCGTTACATGATGAACGTGGCGCGCGACGATTACAGTTTTCAGCGCACTTCCAGACGGGAGGGCGAAGCCATGATGCCCCGCCTATACAGTCAGGGCGTGCGGGTGGTGGTGGTGGTTGACAGCAGTGGCTCGGTGACGGATGAAGAGTTGCGCGAATTCATGGCCGAGATCGATGCCCTCAAGGGCCAGGTCCGGGCCGAGATCACGCTCCATGCCTGCGACGATAAGCTGGCTCCTGACGGTCCATGGAAGTTCGAACAATGGCAGGCACTGACCCTGCCGGCAGGTCTGACGGGCGGCGGCGGCACCGATTTCCGGCCGGTGTTCGACTGGCTGGAACGGGAGCCGGTAGCGCCGGATCTGCTCGTGTACTTCACCGACGCCGAAGGCCGTTTCCCCGCCGCTGAACCGGCATTTCCTGTGGCCTGGCTGGTCAAGGGAAAGGCGCCGGTGCCCTTCGGCATCCGCCTCCAGTTGAATTAACCGGCCACCAGCTTGAGCTGGCGGAAGATCGGGAAGTGTTTCTGGAAATCTTCCGCCGGCACGGGCGGGGCGAAGAAATAACCCTGTGTCAGAAAATATTGCCCGTTCGCGCTGGCCTTCAAAATTTCCAGTTGGCTGAGTGTTTCCACCCCTTCCGCCACCACCTCCAGGCCCAGGCTGCTGGCCAACACCAGGATGGCCTGCACCACCAGGGTATCGTCGGCTCGGCTGCCGAGGCCGTCGATGAATGACTTGTCGATCTTGAGTACGTCCACCGGGAAACGTTTGAGGTAAGCAAGCGACGAATAGCCGGTACCGAAATCGTCGATGGCGATCCGACAGCCAAGCCGTTTCAAGGCATCCATGGTGGCCTGCCCCTGGGCCGCGTCTTCCATCACTGCAGATTCGGTGATTTCCAGTTCAAGAGCGTCGCCCGGCAGGCCGAATTCGTGCAGACAGGCGGCAACTTTTTCCAGCAGGCCTTCCTGGCGGAACTGTATGGCGGACAGGTTCACCGACACCCGCATGTCGGCGGCGAAGTCGTCCCGCCATTGCCGACATTGCCGGCAGCTTTCGCGCAGGGCGAAGTCGCCCAGGCGGGTGATGAGGCCGCTCTTTTCCGCGATCGGGATGAAGCGGTTGGGCGGTATCCAGCCGAGCGTCCGGGAATTCCAGCGCATGAGCGCCTCGGCGGCGACGGCGCGGCCATCGGGCGTGACCTGGGGCTGGTAGAAAAGGGAGAGCTCGCCGGCGTCGAGGGCATAGCGCAAGGCTCCCTCGATGCGCATGCTGTCGGCGACATTGCTGGCCATGTCACTGGTGAAGAACTGGAAATTGTTGCGGCCGTTCTCCTTGGCGCGGTACATGGCCACATCGGCATATTTGAGCAAGACATCCGCCGTGTTGCCGTCGGTCGGCCAGAAAGTGATTCCCAGGCTGGCGCCGCTGGTAACGTCATAGCCTTCGACCTTATAGGGCAGCGACAGGGAGGCGATGATCTCGGACGCCAATCGGGCCATTTCCTGTGGACCCTGGGCATCCATCAGAATGAGCGCAAACTCGTCGCCACCCAGCCGGGCAACCGTGTCGGACTCGCGCACGCACTGTTGCAGGCGGCGCGCCACCTCGATCAGCAGTTGATCGCCGGCAGCGTGCCCGAGGGTGTCGTTGATGCTCTTGAAGTTGTCCAGGTCGGCGTATATCAGGGCCAACAACTTGTTTTCGCGATGCATCTGGGCCAGCGCCTGGCTGAGCCGGTCATGGAACAGTATGCGGTTGGGCAGATGGGTGAGAGGATCGAAGTAGGCCAGGCTGGAGAGCCGCGCACGGGCATCCGCCAGCTCCGAGATATCGGAGGCGATGCCAACATAAAGCAAATCGCCACGTTCGGTATGGACGGCGTCGATATTGATCCATTGGGTATAAAGCTCGCCGTTTCTGCGCCGATTGCGTAGCTCGCCCTGCCAGCGGCCGCTTTCGGTAAGACTCGACCACATCGTCCGATAGAAGGCCGTATCCTGCTTATCGGATTGCAACAGGCGCGGATTGGCGCCTACAAGCTCTTCCTCGCGGTAGCCGGTCATGGCGCAATAGGCCGGGTTGACCCGCAATATGGTGCCGCTGGCGTCGGTAACGACGATGCCCTGCTGGCTGTTCTCGAACACCGTTTCTGCCAAACGCCGGTCTTTCTCTTCCGCCACGCGCGCGCTGATGTCCTGGAAGACGGTGATGAAGCCGCTTTGTCCCGCCGTCTCCCAGGGGCCGGTGGTGACGAAGGCCGGGATCACCGTGCCATCGTCGCGCCGCAGATATTGCTCGCCGGCATAAACCTTGCCCTGCTTCAGCCTGCTCAGGACATCGCACCGCTCGCGCGCCATGCTGCTGCCATCGGCCTCGACGTGGATGTGGTCGCCATGCATGCTGCGGCCAATGAGGCCATTGCCATGGCAGGCCAGCAGTTGCTCCGCCATCGGGTTGGCGAAGCGTATGTGTTCCTCATCATCCACGGCAAGTACGCCGACCCGCAGGTGGTCGGTCATGTTCTTGAAGAAGGCCCCTTGTTCACCAAGGCGGCGCAGGCTGGCCAGGTGACGGTTGCCAAGACCGATCAAAACCAGCGCCAGGAGCAGGACGCCAAGCAACAGGCCCAGCCGGTAGCGGGTGGCGGAGGTCTCGGCTTGTAGCAGGCGAATGCGATTGGCTTCGGCCAGTGCTGTCAGTTGGGTATGCCCATGACCATGTACCAAAGCCTGCATGTCGTCGGCCAGGGCCGGACTCTCTTTGAGTATGACCTCGGCCAGCCCGAGCAGTCGCTTGAATTCCGGTTGCACCGCCAGCGGCAGGGTCTCGGCGCTGCGGCGCAAGGTCATGGGCAGCCGGTATTGGCCGGGTGCGCTCAAGCCTGATTCCCCCAGTGCCTGCTCGACGAGCAGCTTGTTCAGTTCTATCAGGTCGTCATCCAGGTCGTCTCCTGATTTATGCGGTTGTTGGTGCAGGTGCTGGAGCACCCGGCCGATTTCGCTCTGGAAAAGGTGCAGGGCGTTGCGGACCTCGGCATTACGGCGCTTAAAGTCGTTCCAGTGTGTTTCCCGGCCGTCCATGCCTTGCTGCAATCGCTGCCAGTAGTCCAGAAGTTCCGGTATGTCTCGCAGATCAGGCCCCAACGCGTTCAGGCCGATCCTGATCCGCTCCATCCACATGTTGCCCTCGTCGTAATTGCTGCTGATGCCATGGCGGTAGCCGATCACCAGCTCACGCAAGCGGCTTTCCGCCAGATGCAGGCGCTCTGCCTGACCGCGGATGGCTTCGTGTCTCTCGACGTGGCCGGAAACGCCGGGCCAGAGCAGGGCGGCGAAGAGGATGATGGCGGCGATTAGGCCGGCCGCCAGCGGATAACGGGGTATCCGCTGCATCACGATGTTTCCTGGAGACGACCGGTCAGGCTGCGCAGGAAGGCCAGCAGCCGCTCGGTATCGCGGTCATTCAGTTGCACACCGAGCTGGTAGCGGGCGATGGTGCGCACGGTTTCATCCAGTGTGGCGATGGAACCATCATGCAGATAGGGCGCCGTCAAGGCAATGTTGCGCAGGGTGGGAACCTTGAATACATAGCGATCCTCGGCGCGGCCGGTTACGTTGAAGCGTCCAAGATCGAACTTACCCGGCGGCACGCCGCGCTCGGCGAAAAAATCGGCCATGACGCCCATGCTGGCATACATATTGCCGCCGAGATTGACGCCCTGATGGCAGGCGATGCAGCCAAGGCTGCGGAACAGCTCGGCGCCTTCACGGGCCTCGCTGTTGAGGGCGTCACGTTCTCCCTGCAGGTAGCGGTCATAGGCGGAACCGGGTGTGATCAGGCTGCGTTCGAACTCTGCAATCGCGTCGACAATGTGGTCCGGGCGCACTCCCTCCGGCCAGAGCGCCCGGAATTCCTCCACCAGGGCCGCATCAGTACGCAGTTTGGCGGTAATTTCCTGCCAGTTGGAGGCCATCTCTCTCGGGTTGTGTATTGGTCCTGCCACCTGTTCTTCCAGGGAGGCGGCGCGTCCGTCCCAGAATTGGCGGAAATTGAAGCCGCTATTGAATACGGTGGGGCTGTTCAGCCCCCCCGCCCTGCCTTGAAAGCCGATGGCGACGCGGCGGCCATCGCTTCCGCCCATCCTGAGGTCATGGCAGGAGCTGCAGGCCAGGCTATTGTCGTGGGACAGGCGGCGATCATGAAAAAGCTTGCGGCCGAGGGCGACCTTGCGCGTATCCAGCGAGAGCTGGCGCGGAATGGGCGTGATCGGTTGGTCGGTGGCGGGAGGGAGATAAAAGACCGTCTCGGCGGCGAGCTGATCATGTTCGGCGAGCAGTCGCCAGCCGACTGCCAGTGCCAGCAGCAACGCCACCGCAATCATCCAGGTTTGTTGCAAACGCATCCAATGGCTCCCCCGTTGCCGTCATATCGGCAGCCGGGGGAATATCTTTAACCCAGATTGTTCATCAGGACGCACGATGAAGACGCCGAAAACCGACCGCCAGGGCGGGCGTAGGCCCGTGGGGCTGTCTAATGGACAATCCGGGTTTTAATGCAGGGGCGCCGGCCGCGATGGTGCAGGATGCCTACCACTTCCAGGGCTGGACGTGGAAACCGACGGCGGGACTCTTGCCGCCTACCTCGCCGTTTTCGCCCAAGGCGATGATGCGCACCCAATATTGTCCAGGCTGCGGCCAGATCAGGCGAGAGGAGTTGCTTTCTTCCTTGTGGCGGAACAGCGGTTTCTTGAATTGGGCGTCCTGGGCGAACTCCAGCCGGTAGGCCGGGGCGGAACCTTTCCAGCTTAATTCCAGGGCATCCTCGGTCTGGTGCACCTTGACCTCGCTGGGCGACTCGGGGGGGATGACGAGCTGCCCGATCTTGCTCCAGTCGCCGGCCTGGCCGTCGGTCTCGACACTGCGCAGCCGCCAGTAATAACGGCCGGGTTTGAGATTGAGCTTGACCTGGGTGTCCGTGAGGTGACGGCGGATCTCGGGTGCGGCGAAGTTGCGGCCTTTGTCCACTTCGAGGTCATAGGCGGTCGCCCCGGCTACGGCCGCCCAGGCAAAATGCCCGGCTGAGCCATTGTCGGTTCTCACCTCGGGCTTGGGTGCCGGCGGTGGTGGTTGTAGGCGCAGGGCTCGGGGAGGGCTCCAGCCATGTGCCTGTTTCTGTTCGTCGAGGCTGGCGAGACGCCAGTAGTACAGGCCGGGTGGCAGCCTTTCGTCATGCCGTTGTATGGCATCCAGCCGACGTTCGATCAGCGTTGCGGCGCTGAAGTCCGGGGTGGTGGCAATCTCCAGCAGGTAACCTTGCGCCCCCTCGGCGGCTGCCCACTCGAAGCGTATCGATTCGCTGCGACTGCGCTCACCATCGGCGGGGGTGGCGGCCATGGGCGGCAACGGCCGCGCATCGAGCTCGAAGGGGTGGTCGCGGTTGAACCCTTCCAGGCCGGCCGCATCGATGGCGCGCAGACGCAGCACATAACGGCCGTCGGGCAGGGAGGTGTCCCATTTGATGGCTGGCGAGTCGGTCAGCGCATCGAGGTATATCTTCTGGAAGTCGGTATCGGCCGCCACCTGCGCGCGCCAGCGCTTGGCGCCATCCTGGGTGGTCCAGGCAAAGGCCAGCGGCAGAGCGACGACCCGCGTCGGCAGATCGGAGGCCGAAGGCGCCGGCAACAGCGGCCGCGGCGGTTGCGGCACCTTGCCGGCCTCGGCGACCGTGCCCTGGCCCTTGGCCACCAGCACTTCCTGCGACTGCGCCGCCACCCCGACGGCGCCTTCCAGCACTTCATTGCGCAGGCTTTGGCCGTCCTCGCCGACGTTGAGGCGGAAGGCGGTGCCACGCAGACCGGCCACGGCCACCGGGGTGACTACCCGGAAACCGCCGGCAGGGCCAACCTGCTTGCTGGCGCCGGCCTCCAGCCGACCACCCTCCAGGTTGAGTTCGGTGGCGACCATGCCGGTCTTGCCATAGGCCGCCAAACGGCCGAAGGTAAGTTTGGAGGACGGTTGCTCGCTCAGCAGGGAACCATCCGCCAGCTTGAAGCTGGCAAAGCTGCCGGGGCCGGTCAGCACTGTCTCTCCGCCGCGGATTGTGTCGCCCACCGCCAGGGGGCGGAAGACGCCGTCCTGCGGTTTGATGCGCACGTTGCCTTCCTTGTGTGTTACCACGGCCGGAGCGGGGGTGACCTTGAGCAGGGCGACGGGCAGGCGGATGCGGGTGCCGCTGGGTAGACGGCGCGGGTCTGCCAGGTGGTTGGCCTGTTGCACCTTGGGCCAGTCGTTGGGATTCTTGAGATATTGCTGCCCGATTTTTATCAGGGTATCGCCAGGGTAGGTGAGGTACAACCACTCGTCGGCCTGAGTGGGGATGGCGAGCACGCCGAGCAGAAGCAGTAATAAGCGGTGCATGATCAGGTCTCGAGGCCAAGTTTGGAGCGGTCACTCGTCATTTTATGCGACCGGGAGGCGGGGCGGATGGTAAAAGTGTTAGGGAAAACATGGGAGGTGCGTACTTAAGGCGCCCTAAGGCCGGTCGGGGAGGGAGGGGGCGGCGTGCTAAAATCCTTTTTTTTGAAATTACCGATATTCATGTCCCGCGCTCTCCGCAACATCGCCATCATCGCCCACGTCGACCATGGCAAGACCACTCTGGTGGACAAACTCATGCAGCAATCCGGCACCTTTGCCGCCTACCAGCAGATTGCCGAACGGGTGATGGACTCCAATGATCTGGAAAAAGAGCGCGGCATCACCATCCTGGCGAAGAATACCGCCATCGATTACCAGGGCACGCGCATCAACATCGTCGACACCCCCGGTCACGCCGATTTCGGCGGCGAAGTGGAGCGCGTCCTGGGCATGGTGGATGGCTGCCTGCTGCTGGTAGACGCGGTCGAAGGGCCGATGCCGCAGACGCGCTTCGTCACCCGCAAGGCATTGCAGCACGGCTTGAAGCCCATCGTGGTGGTGAACAAGGTGGACCGCCCTGGCGCTCGACCGGACTGGGTCATCAATCAGACTTTCGATCTCTTCGACAAGCTGGGCGCCAGCGAGGCGCAACTGGATTTTACTGTGGTCTATGCCTCCGCTCTGCAAGGCTGGGCCACCCTCGATCTGGCCCGGCCGACTGATAACATGAAGGCCTTGTACGAGGCCATACTGGCGCACGTCGAGGCGCCCCGCGACAATAGTGACGAGCCATTGCAGATGCAGATCGCCGCGCTCGATTACTCCAACTACCTGGGCCGTCTCGGCATCGGTCGCATTCGCCGCGGTCGCATGAAACCCGGCCAGGAGGTCATGGTGATGGTGGGCGGGGACTTCCGGGAAAAGGCCAGAATCGTCCAGGTGCTTGGCTTCAAGGGCCTGGAGCGGGTGCCGGTGGAGGAGGCGCTGGCGGGTGACATCGTCATCGTCAGCGGCGTCGAGCATGTCGCCATCGGTGCCACTCTCGCCGATGCCGAACGGCCCGAGGCCCTGCCCATGATCACCGTTGACGAGCCGACGCTCACCATGAACTTCCAGGTCAACACCTCGCCCTTTGCTGGCCGCGAGGGCAAGTTCGTCACCAGTCGCAACCTGCGCGAACGCCTTTACAAGGAGCTCAATATCAATGTCGCCCTGCGCGTCGAGGATACCGAGGATGCCGATGTGTTCAAGGTCTCCGGCCGGGGCGAGTTACATCTCACCATTCTCCTGGAGAACATGCGCCGCGAGGGTTACGAGTTGGCCGCATCGAGGCCGCAGGTGGTGACACGCGAACTGGACGGTGAAAAGCAGGAGCCCTATGAACTGCTCACCATTGACGTCGAGGAGAGCAACCAGGGCGCAATCATGGAGGAGATCGGCCTCAGGCGCGGCGACCTCATCGATATGGTGCCGGATGGCCACGGCCGTGTGCGTCTCGAATACCGCATCCCGGCGCGTGGTTTGATCGGTTTTCAGGGGGAGTTTCTGACGATGACCCGCGGTACCGGTCTGATGAGCCATGTATTCGACGACTGGGGCCCGGTCCGTCCCGATATGCCGGGACGGCGCAACGGCGTGCTCATCTCCGCCGAAAAGGGCGATGCCGTGGCCTATGCACTGTGGAAGCTGCAGGATCGTGGACGCATGTTCGTCAGCCCCGGCGACCCGCTCTACGAGGGCATGATCATCGGTGTGCACAGCCGCGACAATGATCTGGTGGTCAACCCCATCAAGGGCAAGCAGCTCACCAACGTGCGCGCTTCGGGCACCGACGAGGCGGTGCGGCTGACCCCGCCCATCGAGATGTCGCTGGAGCGCGCTGTCGAGTTCATCGAAGATGACGAGCTGGTCGAGATTACTCCGAAGTCGATCCGCCTGCGCAAGCGCTATCTCACCGACATCGAGCGCCGGCGCGCCGCTCGCGAGGCCATTTAGTCAAGCATGGCCGGCTTGCTGGGCCGCCTGTTCGGCGCTGCCGCCACGCCCCGGCAGGTAGACGCGGCGGCCTGGTCGGAGGTCGTCGGCCAGCCGGTGTTCGCCGGTCTGATGGCAACCGAACGGGCCCGCTTGCGGGAACTGGCCGGCCGCTTGCTGCTAGACAAAACCTTTACCGGCGCGGCCGGGCAGGAGGTGGATGACGCCATGGCCACCACCATCGCCGCCTTTGCCGCCTTGCCGGTGCTGAATCTGGGTTATGACTGGTATCAAGGATGGAACGAGATCGTCGTCTATCCCGCTCAGTTCGTACCGGAGCGGGAAGTCACCGACCCGTTCGGTGTCGTGCACCGGCTGCGCCAGCCCATGAGCGGCGAGGCGTGGGAAGGGGGCCCCATGGTGTTGTCCTGGGATGACGTTCTTTATTCCGGTGGCGGCGATGGCTACAACGTCGTCATCCATGAATTCGCCCATAAGCTGGATATGAAAAATGGCGCCGTCGATGGTTTGCCACCCATGCATGCCGATATGCGGGTGGCGGACTGGGCGGATGTCTTCAATGCTGCCTACCTTGATTTCTGCCGGCGCGTGGACGGCGGCGAGGAACCCGAGATCGATCCCTATGCGGCGGAGAGTCCGGCCGAGTTCTTCGCCGTTCTCTCGGAATATTTTTTCGAGTGGCCGACGGCGCTGCATGGCGAGTATCCGGCTGCGTATGCCCAACTGGCGCGATTCTACAAACAGGATCCGCTATCGCGTTTGGAGTCTTTGCCACATGCCCCCGCCACACCCTGATCCTGGCCACCACGCGACCCCCGGCGCGCCTGCCATCGTCGACACCGATGTACACCGCTTCGCGGCCGATGTTATAGAGTCCTCGCGCCAATGCCTGGTCATCGTCGATTTGTGGGCGGACTGGTGCGGTCCCTGCCATGTACTGACGCCGGTGCTGAATAGGGTGCTTGCGGCCTTTGGCGAACGGGTACGCCTGGTCAAGGTCGAGGTGGACGCGGATGACAATATGAAGATTGCCGGCCGTTACAGCGCCAGGGGTTTCCCTACCGTGCTGTTATTCAAGGCAGGCGAGCTTGTGGACCGTTTCCACGGCGCCAAGCCGGAACACTTCGTGCGGGAATTCATTGCCCGCCATCTGGCCGCCTGACCCTGATCCGGCTACGCCACCCGTAACTCCAGGCCTGGCACCGTTAGGTCGAGAGATTGGCGGACGGCCGAGGCGGCAATAAAAAAGCCGGCCTGTGGGCCGGCTTCTGCTCTGGACAAATAACGAATTACTTGGCCGGAGCGGCAGGAGCCGGAGCAGCGGCATCGGCCGGAGCAGCGGGAGCCGGAGCAGCGGCATCGGCCGGAGCAGCGGGAGCCGGAGCAGCGGGAGCCGGAGCAGCGGCTTCAGGGGCCGGGGCAGCGGGCGGGGGAGCGGCTTCTTCTTTCTTACCACAGGCAGACAGGCCCAGGGCCAGCAGAGCAGCGAGCAGGACAGAATATTTCATTGCATGTTCCCTTAAACAAAGTTGATCAACACGTGTCAATCGAAACATACGAAAGTGCAGTATGAATCGACAGCGCGCATTCTAGCAAATTGCCTATTGAATACCAGTGGGGTACTTGAATTTTCTGCGTTAACTATTCATTGTCGCAAAATTGGAACAATTCACGCGCCGCCCGGATGCAGGAATCCATCCCGGTACCACTCATGCAGCAATAGCCCAAGAGCCGGCTCAAAATCATCGCCGGGCAGCCTGCGCCTGTCCGCAAGTTGTTGCAGCAAAGGCAAGAAGTGCGCCACGGCCTCGATCCTTTCGCCATTCACGAAAACGGCATCATGGCGATACAGCATGCGGGTCCGCGCATCCAGGCACACGCCACGTTCACGCACCGCTTGCCGGAAACGGGCGATGCCAGCCGGGCGGGCGGGCGGATCGAAAAATACCTGCGGTTTGGGTTCGCTCAGGTAGCGCCCGAGAAAGTCCTCCAGGTCGGCATCCCCCCAGCGCAGGTTACGAATCATGGTTTTCAGACGCCGGGCCATCAAGGCCGGGATTTCGCCGGGCCGGTCGCCGGCCGTCAGGTCGGGGTCGGCATAGAGGCCGGTCAGATGCAGGTTGTCTTGCAGATAAGCGAGAAACGCCATTGTCATCTCCTGGGCAGTAGGCGCCCGGAAGCCGATCGACCAGGTCATGCAGTTGCTGAGGGCGACGCCGTTGTGGGCGTATTTTGGGGGCAGGTAAAGCATGTCGCCGGGCTCCAGCTCCCAGGATTGGTCGACGCGAAAGCGCTTGAGAAGGCGCAGCGGGCAGTTGTCGATGAGCTCCAGGTCGTCCTGACCGCTAATTTCCCAGCGCCGCCGTCCCAGCCCCTGGATGAGGAATACGTCGTAGGAATCGAAATGGGGGCCGACGCCGCCGCCGGGCGGCGCGAAGCTGACCATGAGGTCGTCGAGACGGGCGTAGGGGGCAAAGTTGAAGGCGTTGAGCAGACTGTCTCCGGCCGGTATGAGCATATTCACGCCCGATACCAACAGGCTCCAGTTGCGTCTGGGCAGACTGGCCAGTTGTGCCGGCGCGAAGGGCCCATGGCGTAGTCGCCAGTTGCCGCGCACTGGCCGCACCAGGCGGCTTTCTGCGTCATCGCGGCAAGCGAGATCGATAAGCCCCTGGCCATCCAGTACGCGTTCCAGGCCAGGGACGGCCTGGCGTACCAGCAGGGGTTTTTTCTGCCAGTAGTCGTGGAAGAAGCGCCGGGCCGATATCCCGCCTAGCAGGGTCTTTATGGGCGGGGCGGTAAAACGGCGGGAATATTGGTTGCGCGTGGTCATCGGTGGGCCCATATAATTTGATCATGTCCCAACGCAATGCGAGGTCGATATGCTCAAACCGGGCGACAAGGCGCCGGATTTCGAACTGCCGGATGCCGACATGGAGATCGCCCGGTTGGCCGATTACAGCAACAAGCGGAACATCGTGCTGTATTTCTATGTGCGCGATGATACGCCCGGCTGTACCACGGAGGCCATTGAATTCAGCGACCTGGACAGCGAGTTCGACCGCCAGGGGTTCGCCGTGCTGGGCGTGTCGCGCGACGATTGCATCAGCCACGGGGTCTTTCGCGACAAGCATGGCATCACCGTCCGGCTATTGGCGGACAAGGAGGGGCTGGTCTGCAAACGCTATGGCGTCCTTGCCTGCAAGGAGGTCGATGGCGTGAGGCGCGAGCATGTCGAGCGTTCCACCTTTGTCATCGACAAAAAAGGTCTTGTCCGCGCCGTTTTCCGTGGTGTCAATGCCAAGGGACACGCGGCAGAAATTTTGAAACTCATCAAGGAGTCATGAATGCACATCGCCAAGGATACGGTGGTGACCTTTTCCTATCGCTTGACCACACTGCAAGGCGAATTACTGGAAGAGGCCACGGCGGCGGAGCCGGCGGCCTATCTGCATGGCGGCTATGACGGCATCTTTGCCAAGGTGGAGGCGGCCCTGGAGGGCCAGCCGGAGGGCGGCGAGATCGATCTGGTGTTGGAGCCGGAAGACGGGTTTGGGGAATATGATGCGGAACTGGTGCGGGTGGAGGACGCCGAGCGTTTCCCGCCCGACGTCGAGGTGGGGATGCAATTCGAAGGCGGCAGTGAGAATGGCCAACATCACCTTATCTATACTGTCACCGACGTGGCCGACGGCAAGGTGGTGGTCGACGGCAACCACCCGCTGGCCGGCCTGTCGCTGCGCGTGCAATGTCATGTCGAGTCCGTGCGCACGGCGCTTCCGGCTGAGATCGAGCACGGTCACGTGCATGCTCACGGCAATCAGCACCACCCTCATTGATCAGGGCGGGCGCGGTACAATGCCCACCCTTCACCCGCGTTGACTTGCCGACATGAAAACCACTTTTCTCGAATTCGAGCAGCCCCTGGCCGAGCTCGAGGCCAAGATCGAGGCCTTGTCCCGTAACAATAGCGAGGACGGTGAGCCGGTCAGCGGTGGTGTCGACTACTCTGAAGACATCGCCCGCCTGCGCAAGAAGGGCGTCACCCTCACCAAGGACATTTACGCCAAGCTCTCCGCCTGGCAGATCGCCCAGGTGGCTCGCCACCCGCAACGGCCTTACAGCCTGGATTACATCAACGGCCTGTTTACCGATTTCGTCGAGCTGCACGGCGACCGTGCCTTCGCCGACGATCCGGCCATCGTCGCTGGTCTCGCCCGCTTCCAGGGCGAGCCGGTGGTAGTGATCGGTCACCAGAAAGGCCGGGACACCAAGGAGAGGCAATACCGCAATTTCGGTATGCCACGCCCCGAGGGCTATCGCAAGGCCCTGCGTCTGCTGCGCCTGGCCGAGAAGTTTCAGTTGCCGGTGATGACCTTCATCGATACGCCGGGCGCTTACCCCGGCATCGAGGCGGAGGAACGCGGTCAATCCGAGGCCATCGCCCGCAATCTCTACGTCATGGCCGAACTGAAAACGCCGATCATCTGCACGGTGATCGGCGAGGGCGGCTCCGGCGGCGCCCTGGCCATCGGTGTCGGCGACGTGGTGATGATGTTGCAGTACGCCACGTATTCCGTCATTTCGCCCGAAGGCTGCGCCTCCATCCTCTGGAAAAGCGCCGACAAGGCGGCGCAGGCCGCGGAGACTCTGGGCATCACGGCGCCGCGGCTCAAATCGCTCGGGCTGATCGACAAGGTCGTGCATGAGCCCCTGGGAGGTGCCCAGCGTAACTACGAGGGCATGATTGAGAACCTGCGCGATGCCCTGGTGGAGGCCCTGTTCGAGGTACGCGAACAGCCTCTCGATGCCCTGCTCAATAGCCGTTATGCCCGCCTTTTGAGTTATGGCAAATTCAAGGAGACGCGAGCGCGTTGATTGCTTGCGGCCGCGGCATTCCCGCCATGCTCGCTGACCCGACTGCCGTCGTCCGCGCCTTTCTCCGCCCACGCCTGTTCCCTGCCGCCCGGCTTTGCCTGGGCTATTCCGGGGGGCTCGACTCCTCCGTGCTGCTGCACGTTCTGGCCAGGCTGCGCGCCGAGCTGGGTTTCCACCTCACCGCCGTGCATGTCCACCATGGTCTGTCCAGGCACGCTGACGACTGGGCCGAGTTCTGCCGCCGGGCCTGCGCCTGCCTGGCCGTACCCTTGGAAATCAGGCGGGTTAAGGTAGTGAATGCAGGCGATGGCATTGAGGCCGCGGCACGGCGGGCACGTTATCGGGTCTACGCCGAACAGGCCGCCGACTTCCTGCTGCTCGCCCATCAGCAGGATGACCAGGCGGAAACATTGCTGCTGCGGCTACTGCGGGGCGCTGGCGTGCGCGGCCTGGCCGCCATGGCGGCGGAGCGGCCGCTGGTCGAGGGCCGGACCCGCCTGTTGCGGCCCTTGTTGTCGGTGACGCGGCGGCAACTGGAGGACTATGCGGCCGCAAACCAAATGGCTGCACTGCAGGATGAGAGCAATATGGACGTCGCTTATCGGCGCAACTGGCTGCGACAGCAGGTGTTGCCGTTAATCGAGACACGGCAGCCGGCCATACGGCAGTTATTGGCACGCAGCGCCGAACAGTTGGCGGAGAGTGCCGGGCTGCTCGATGACCTGGCCCGCCTTGATCTCGGCCAGGCCGACGTCGGGGGCGGTTTGCCGCTCCATCTGCTGGCCGAATCGAGCGGGGCGCGGGCGAGAAATCTGCTGCGTTACTGGTTGCGGCGGCAAACCGGCGTATCGCCGTCCAGCGCCAAGCTGGACGATATGCTTCATCAGTTGCGCGACGCCCGGCCCGACCGGCAGCCGGCCATAGCCTGGGCCGGCGGAGTGCTGCGGCGTCGGGATGGGTGCGTGCTGTGGATTACACCGCCGCCGCCGGCGCCGGTAGGCGTCTGGGCCTGGCATGGCGAGCGCGTTCTCATCCTGGCCGACTATGGCAGTTTGCACTTTACCCCGAACCTGGGCGAGGGGCTCAGGGCGGCTGCGTTGTCGGCGGCTGGCGGCACGGTTGGCTGGCGTCGGGGTGGCGAGCGGCTGCAACCGGAATGTGGACGGCCAAATCGTTGCCTCAAGGACTTGTTGCGGGAGTCTGGCGTTGCCCCCGAACAACGTTTCCGCTTGCCGCTGCTGTGGTTGGCAGACCGACTGGTTTGGGTGGCCGGTATTGGTGTCGATTGCGCCTTTCAGGCCGCGCCAGAAGAGCCGGGCTGGCTTGTTTCGTGGCGGCCGAAAGAGTCACCTGGCGGCTGACGCCCAGCCGTTTCAGTTCAGCCTGGGCCTTCACTGCTTCCGCCTTGTTGAGAAACGGCCCGATCTGGACACGGCTCTCGATATAGGCCCGGCCCCCCTGTTAATGCAATCGCTCCACCGCCTTCTGCGCGTTGGCGGGGTGGGCGAAAGCACCGAGTTGTAGCGTGTAGGCACCGCCGGCGGCCGCGATGGCTGTCGCGGCGGTGTGGCCAGCGGCGGGGCTTCTGCCGGCCTGACGGGCTGCACGGGCGCGGCGGGCGTTGGCGTCGTGTCGGTTGCGTTTCTCGCCGATTCCGGCGCGGGCGCCGTCATTTCCACGGCTATGCCGTGCCTTGACGTAGCGGGGGGCGGCGGGGCGGAGCTGGGTGGCGCGGCAGTGATCGGCGTCGGCGCCGGCTGGGGCAGGTTTGGCCACCTTGCCAACTTTGTCCAGATACCAGAGCGTAGCCAGTGCCGCGGTGGTTATGACAGCCGCCACACCCAAGCGGACGATGGGACTTGCGGCGGGCATCGGAGACGTCCGCGGTGGCCGCATGCTCTGCCATCGGCATCCCTTCGCTTCACGGTATGTCTTTATTTTAAGGGGCTTTCATGCTATTTTTCGCAACCTTTTGCAGGTTTATTTACTACCTTTGGAGAAAAACAACGTGGCCATCGAACGCACCCTTTCCATCATCAAGCCCGACGCCGTCGCCAAGAACGTGATCGGCAAGATATACAGCCGCTTCGAGACCAACGGCCTGAAAATCGTCGCGGCCAGGATGTTCCACCTCTCGCGTGCCGAGGCGGAGGGTTTCTATGCCGTGCACAAGGGGCGTCCCTTTTTCAACGATCTGGTCGAATTCATGATTTCCGGGCCAGTCATGGTGCAGGTGTTGGAAGGTGACAATGCCATTGCCAAGAACCGCGAGCTGATGGGTGCCACCGATCCGAAAAAGGCGGCGCCCGGCACCATACGCGCCGACTTCGCCCAGAGCATCGACGCCAACGCCGTGCATGGTTCCGATGCCCCGGAAACCGCCGCCGTGGAAATCGCCTATTTCTTCCCGACTCATGAGGTCTACTCGCGCTGATGGGCTGAAAGGCGTGACCGAAAGGCGTGACGAAAACCATGCGCCGATATGTCACGCCTTCGCGTCACGCTCCATCGTCACGCCGTATGCATAAAAACCTGCTCGACTTCGATCTGACGACCCTCACCGACTGGTTTCGCGAGATCGGCGAGAAGCCCTATCGCGCCCAGCAGGTGCTGCGCTGGCTGCATCGTTATGGCGCCGAAGATTTCGGGCAGATGACCGACCTGGCCAAGGACCTGCGCGCCAAGCTCACGGTCATGGCCGAGATCCGGCCGCCGCGCCTGCTCAAGGAGCAGGCTTCCGCTGACGGCACCCGCAAGTTTTTGCTGGAGGTCGGCCCTGGTAACCGCATCGAGACCGTTTTCATCCCGGAGGTGGAGCGCGGCACCCTGTGCGTCTCCACGCAGGTCGGCTGCGCCCTCGAATGCCGTTTCTGTGCCACCGGCCGTCAGGGCTTCAATCGCAATCTGACCGCGGCCGAGATACTTGGCCAACTCTGGTGGGCCAACAAACAGCTCGGCGCACAGGGCGAGCGGATCATCTCCAATGTCGTGCTCATGGGCATGGGCGAGCCCTTGCTCAATTACGAACATACGCTGACGGCGCTGTCGGTCATGCTGGATGATCACGCCTATGGCCTGTCCCGGCGGCGGGTGACCGTATCCACCTCAGGCATCGTGCCGGCCATGGACCGGTTGCGCGTCGATATGCCGGTGGCTCTGGCGGTCAGCCTGCATGCCCCCAACGACGCCTTGCGCGATGAACTGGTGCCGATCAACCGCAAATATCCGCTGCGGCAACTGATGGCCGCCTGCCGGCGCTATCTGGATAACGCCCCGCGTGACTTCATCACCTTCGAATACATCTTGCTCGATGGGGTCAATGACCAACCCGAACAGGCCGAACAACTGATAGCCCTGACCCGCGACGTGCCCTGCAAGTTCAACCTCATTCCGTTCAATCCCTTCACCGGCTCAGGTTATCGGCGTTCGCCGGCGGAGCGCCGGCGGGCCTTCGCCGCGCGCCTGCTGAACGCGGGACTCATCACCACCACCCGTAAAACCCGCGGCGACGACATCGACGCCGCCTGCGGCCAGTTGGCCGGACAAGTGCAGGACAAGAGCCGGCGCACACTGAAACGCATGGAGCTGGGGGTATGAAGCAATTCTTTTCTTTTTTCGCCCTGTTGTCCTTGCTTGCGGCCTGCGCCCAAAGCCCGGCGCCGCAGCAGGGCGAGGCCCCTGCCCAGAGCGGCGAGGTCTACCGTGCCCGTATCCATACCGAACTGGCCGCCCAGTATTACGCCAGGCGGCAATATTCCATCGCCCTGCAGGAGCTGCGCGAGGCCCTGCGCTCGGATCCCTCTTATGCTCCGGCCTACAACATGCAGGCCCTGGTGCATGTCGAGTTGCGCGAAGACAGGGAGGCCGAGGAGTTCTTCCGTCGCGCCATCGAGTTGGCGCCGCAGTATGCCGAGGCGCATAACAATTACGGTTATTTCCTCTGCCAGCACAAGCGCTACGAGGCGGCCCTGGCCGAGTTCGAGCAGGCCTGGAAGAACCTGCTTTACGCCACCCCGGAGAAGGCCCTGGCCAATGCCGGACAATGTATGCTGAGCAAGGGCGATGCCGGTGCGGCGGAGGACTACGCCCGGCGCGCCCTGGTGCGTGCGCCCGATCAGCCGGCGGCGCTGCTGGCTCTGGCTGAGGTGCGGTTGCAGCAGGGTGACGCGCAGGCGGCCCGTCAGTCCCTGCGGCAACTGGAGAAGGCCAGTCAGCTCGACGCCGCGGCGCTTTGGTTGGGGGTGCGCATCGAACGGCTATTGGGCAACCGGATGGCGGAGGGGGACTATGGCGCGCGGTTGCGCCGGCATTATCCCGATGCCGTGCAGACGCGCTGGCTGCTCAACGGTCAGTACCACAACTGGGGGGGTGGCCGTGATTGAGGGGATCGCCGCCGGTATCGGTCGCATCCTGGCAGACGCACGCCAGGCGAAGGGACTGTCGGTGTCCGAAGTGGCCGAAAAACTCAAGCTGAGTGGTCGTCAGATCGAGGCACTGGAGGCCGAGGACTATGACCGCTTGCCTGCCGCCGTGTTCGTGCGCGGTTTCATTCGCAACTATGCCCGGCTGCTGGATGTGCCGCTGGCGGGCATGCTGGAAGAGACGCGGGTAGCCGCGACCCCGACCGAGACCATCACTGCCCCTTCCGAGGAGCTGCGCCTGGGTGCATCGCCGATCCAGCGCTGGTTGCTACTCCCATTGTCGGTGTTCATCATCTTCCTGATACTGGTAGCCATTCTTTACAGCTGGTTGCGTCGCGGCGAAGAGGCCTATGTGCCGAGCATTCCCGCGCCGGCCACGCCAGCCGCGCCGCCGGTGAAACCGGTACCGGCCGTGCCTGCCGCAGCGACAGTAGCCCCTCCGCCTGCTGCCACGCCGACGCCGCCCGTGCACGCGCCCGTGGCACCGCCGCCGGCCCAGCCCGCTCAGCCTCCTCAGCCTGGTCAGACAACGCCCAATCAGGCGGCCAGCGGCGCGGCCCTCCAATTCCAGGCGGAAGAGGATGCCTGGATCGAGGTGGTGTCGGGCGACAACCAGCGCTTCGCGCGGCTGCTGCGTAATGGCGAGCAGCTCACTCTGCGTGGTACGCCGCCCTTCAGGCTGGTGGTGGGCAATGCCGCTCGCGTCAGGATGAACTATAACGGCAAGGCCATCGACCTCGGGCCGTATATCGGCGATAAGGTGGCGAGGTTGACCCTGGAATGAATCCACCGCGGGTGAGGCGCCCGGCGCGGCGCGTACGGGTTGGTGGTATCGCCATCGGCGGTGACGCCCCCGTAGTGGTGCAGTCCATGACCAACACCGACAGTGCCGACGTGGCGGCAACGGTCGAGCAGGTTCAGGGCCTCTGGCAGGCCGGCTCGGAACTGGTGCGGTTGACCGTGAATACGCTGGCCGCGGCGCGCGCCGTGCCGCGCATACGGGAGAAGCTGGACGGCCGTGGCTGCCCGGTGCCCCTGATCGGTGATTTTCACTTCAATGGCCACAAGCTGCTGGCGGAAGTGCCGGCCTGCGCCCAGGCCCTCGCCAAACTGCGCATCAATCCTGGTAACGTCGGCCGCGGCGCCCGGCGCGACGACCAGTTCGCCGCCCTGATCGAGATTGCCTGCCGCCACGACAAACCGATACGCATCGGCGTCAACTGGGGCAGTCTGGATCAGGATCTGCTGGCGCGGATGATGGACGCCAACGGCCTACGGCCGCAGCCGCTGGGACCCGACGAAGTCATGCGCCAGGCACTCATCGCTTCGGCACTGGAATCGGCGGCGCGCGCCGAGCAACTCGGCCTGGCCGGAGACAGGATCGTACTGTCCTGCAAACTCTCTGGCGTGCAGGACCTGATCGCCGTCTACCGCGATCTCGCATCGCGCTGCGACTACCCTTTGCACCTCGGTCTGACCGAGGCCGGCATGGGCTCCAAGGGCATCGTTGCCTCGACGGCGGCGCTGGCGGTGCTGTTGCAGGAGGGTATAGGCGACACCATCCGGGTTTCGCTCACCCCGCGGCCTGGCGAGCCGCGCACGGTCGAGGTCCAGGTGGCCCAGGAAATACTGCAAACCATCGGTCTGCGCGCCTTCACCCCCCTGGTGACGGCCTGTCCGGGGTGCGGCCGCACCACCTCCACCGTGTTCCAGGAACTGGCGCAATCGATCCAGGACTGGCTGCGCGGACAGATGCCGGCATGGCGCGGCCGTTACCCCGGTGTCGAAACCTTGAGCGTGGCGGTGATGGGCTGCGTGGTGAACGGACCGGGCGAATCCAAGCACGCCAACGTCGGCATCTCCCTGCCCGGCAGTAACGAGACGCCGGTCGCTCCTGTCTATGTCGATGGCGAAAGGGCCGTGACCCTCAAGGGCGAGCGCATCGCCGAGGAATTCCAGGCCATCGTCGAGAACTATGTGAAGACCCATTATGGCTGACGAAACACTGCGCGCGGTGCGCGGCATGAACGACATCCTGCCGGCCGAGATCGGCCTCTGGCAGCGTTTCGAGGCGGTGGCGCGCGATTGGCTGGCGAGTTACGGTTACCAGGAGATGCGTACTCCCATCCTGGAACAGACCGGACTGTTCAAGCGGGCCATCGGTGAAGTGACCGACATCGTCGAGAAGGAGATGTACACTTTCGTCGATGAACTCAACGGTGAATCGCTGACTCTGCGTCCGGAGGGGACGGCCTCCTGCGTGCGCGCGGCGATCGAGCACAACCTGTTGTTCGACGGCGGCAAACGGCTCTGGTACGCCGGCCCGATGTTCCGCCACGAGCGGCCGCAGAAGGGCCGCTACCGGCAGTTTCACCAGATCGGCATCGAGGCCCTTGGTTATGCCGGGCCGGACATTGATATCGAGCACCTTTTGATGACGGCGCGGCTGTGGCGCCGGCTGGGGCTGGCCGATGCCGTGACCCTGGAGATCAATTCACTCGGCGGCGCCGAGTCGCGGGCCCGTCATCGGCAAATGCTCATCGACCATTTCACGGCGCATCAGGAGCAACTGGATGCAGATGCCCGCCGTCGCTTGCTCAGCAACCCGCTGCGTATCCTGGACAGCAAGAACCCGGCCATGCAGGACCTCATTGAAACGGCGCCAAAATTGCTGGATTATCTGGACGACGCTGCCCTGGAACACTTCGCGGCCGTGCGGCGCGGCCTCGACGCGGCCGGCCTGGCGTATCGCCTCAACCCCCGTCTGGTGCGCGGCCTGGACTATTACAATTACACCGTGTTCGAATGGGTGACCGACCGGCTTGGCGCCCAGGGAACGGTCTGCGCCGGTGGCCGCTACGACGGCCTGGTGGCGCAGCTCGGTGGTAAACCGGCGCCGGCCTGTGGCTACGCCATGGGCGTGGAGCGGCTGCTGGCCCTGCTCGCCGAGGTGGGCGGCGACACCGCCTGCCGCACGGCCGCGGCCTATGTGGTCAACGTCGGCGAACGTGCCGCGGCCTACGCCAATCAGGTGGCCGAGGCGCTGCGCGACGCCGGCCTCGACGCGGTGCTGCATTGCGGCGGCGGCAGCTTCAAGTCGCAAATGAAGAAGGCAGATGCCAGCGGCGCCCGCCATGCCGTCATCATTGGCGATGATGAGGCGATGGCAGGAGAGGTCAGCGTCAAACCCTTGCGCGGCGAGGGAGTGCAGCAGCGTCTGCCTCTGGCCGCGGCAATCCGGCTGATCGGTAAGGAAGTCATTGCTCAAGGTTGATGGAAGGAATAGGAATATGGCACTCGATTTGGAAGAACAGGAACAGGTAGAAGAACTCAAGGCCTGGTGGAAGCAGCACGGGCTGTATGTGCTCGCCGGGGTGTCGGCCTTCGTCATCGGCGTCGCTGGCTGGAAGGCCTGGGGCTATTGGGGTCAAAAGCAGTCCACCGAGGCCTCGCTGCTGTTCGAGCGGGCCATGCAGGCGACCGCGAGCAACGATCTCAAAGCGGCCAAGGAGCTCTCCGGCCGCATCATGGAAAACCATGGCCGTACCGGTTACGCCGCTCCGGCGGCTTGGCTCGCGGGGAAGACCAATTACGCCACGGGTGATCTCAAGAGTGCCCAGGCCCAGTATCAGTTCGCCCTGGAGCACGCCAAGGATGCCGGTCTGGAGCAAATGGCGCGCCTGCGTCTGGCCTCCATCCTGCTCGATCAGAAGAACTACGCCGAGGCCCTGAAACAGCTCGAAGGCGCCCATGACCCGGCCTTCGACGCGCTGTTTGCCAATCTCAAGGGGGACGTGTTGCTCGCCCAGGGCAACAGTGCTGCCGCCAATGCCGCCTACAAGGAGGCGCTGGCCAAACTGGAGGCCAAGAGCCCCCTCAAGGCCGTGGTGGAAATGAAATTGGACGGCATCGGAGGATGATTTGATACGCGCCCTCCCGCTTATCGTTGTGGTCCTGGCCCTGGGCGGTTGTGGCAGCCTGGGCGGCTGGTTCGGCGGCGAAGAGACGACCAAGACCAGACCCGCGCCACTCCCGGACATCAAGCCCACGCTGGCTTTGGTCAAGGCGTGGGAGGCCAACGTCGGGCCCGCTCACCCTTATGTCTTCTCTCCGGCCAGTGACGGCGAGGCCGTTTTCGCCGCCAGCCGCGATGGCCGTCTCGTCAAGCTCGATCCGGCCACGGGTCGGGAGTTGTGGCGGGTGGAAAGCGGCCGTACCCTGTCCGCTGGGGTGGGCGTGGGCGAGGGCCTGGTCCTGGTGGGCACGCCCAAGGGCGAACTCATCGCTTACCGTAGCGAGAATGGCCTGCCAGCCTGGACCGCCAGATTGTCCGGCGAGATACTCACCCCGCCGGTGGCCGGCGGCGGCCTGGTGGTGGCCCGCGCCAACGACGGCAATATCTGGTTGCTCGACGCCCGCGACGGCAAGTCGCGCTGGTTCTCCAGCCGCCCCCTGCCGGCCTTGATCCTGCGTCAGCCGGGTAACCTGCTGCTCACCGGCCAGGCCGTCTATGCGGGCCACCCCGGCGGCAAGCTGTCCGCCCTCTCTCTCGCCAACGGCGCTCCCCTGTGGGAGACCAATTTGGCCCTGCCACACGGCGCCACCGAGCTGGAGCGCATCGCCGATGTGACCGGTGCCATGGCGGCCGATGCCGGCCGGATTTGCGCCGCGGCATACCAGGGCCGCATCGCCTGCTATGAGCCAGTCACCGGCAGCTTGATCTGGGTGCGCGATTTCTCCAGCCTGACAGGGGTCGAGATGGGCGAGCGGTTTTTGTTCGCCGCCGACGATCACGATGTCGTCCAGAGCTTCGACAAGCAGCGCGGCGCCAGCCTGTGGCGGCAGGATGCGCTGCGCGAGCGCCGGTTGTGCACGCCGCGCCTGGTGGCTGGACTGGTCGCCGTTGCCGATTATCAGGGTTATGTCCACCTCTTGAGCCTGGAGGAAGGCGCCCTGGTCGCCCGCGCCGCCACCGACGGCAGCGCGGTGCCGGGGCAAATGTTGCCGCTCAATCGCGGCCTGATCGTGCAGACCGCCAACGGCGGCATCCATGCATTCAAAATACAGTGACGCAAAGGCGTGACAGCCACGCCGTTGCCGTCACGCCTTCGAGTCACGCTTTATTACTGAAATGAAACCCACACTCGTTTTGGTTGGCCGGCCCAATGTCGGCAAATCGACCCTGTTCAACCGGCTGACCAAGAGCCGGGATGCCTTGGTGCATGACCTGCCCGGTCTCACCCGCGATCGCCACTACGGCCATGGCCGGGTTGGCGACAAGCCTTACCTGGTGGTGGATACCGGGGGTTTCGAACCGGTGGCGGAGGGTGGCATCCTGGCGGAAATGGCGCGGCAGGCGCTGCAGGCGGTGGACGAGGGCGATGTCATTGTTTTCCTGGTGGATGGGCGCGCCGGCCTCTCCCCCCAGGACACGATCATCGCCGAGCGTCTGCGCCGCAGCGGCCGGCCGGTGCATGTCGCCGTCAACAAGACCGAAGGCATGGCGGCGGCGACGGCAGTGGCGGAATTTCACGAACTCGGCCTGGGCGAACCTCATGCCGTGTCCGGCGCTCATGGCGAGGGTGTGCGCGAGCTGGTGGAGCTGGCCCTGGCGCCTTTTGCCGCGCAGGCGGAGGAGGAGGGCGCTGCGGACCATCCCAAGATCGCCATCGTCGGCCGCCCCAACGTTGGCAAGTCCACCCTGGTCAACACCCTGGTGGGCGAGGAGCGGGTCATTGCCTTCGATGAACCGGGCACCACGCGAGATTCCATCTATGTCGATTTCGAGCGGCAGGGACGACCCTATACCCTTATCGATACCGCCGGGGTGCGGCGCAAGGGGCGGGTCATCGAGGCCATAGAAAAGTTTTCCGTCATCAAGACCTTGCAAGCCATCGAGGACGCCAATGTGGTGGTGCTGGTGCTCGATGCCACCCAGGACATCGCCGATCAAGATGCCCACCTCGCCGGTTTCATTCTCGAGGCAGGCCGCGCCCTGGTGGTGGCCATCAACAAGTGGGATGACACCGACGACTACCGGCGCGAACAGGTGAAGCGCGAACTGGCGCGGCGCATGGATTTTCTCACCTTCGCCAAGTTCCATTACATTTCCGCCCTCAAGGGTAACGGCATAGGCGGTCTGCTCAAATCCATCGATGAGGCCTATCAGGCCGCCATGGCCAAGCTGCCGACGCCAAAGTTGACCCAGACCCTGCAAGAGGCGGTAGCACGGCACGCGCCACCAAAGTCCGGCCTGTTCCGGGCAAAGCCTAAATATGCCCACCAGGGCGGCATGAACCCGCCCATCATCGTGGTCCATGGCAATCACCTGGAAGGGCTTTCCAACGCCTACAAGCGCTACCTGGAGAACACGTTCCGCGAGGTGTTCAATCTTCAGGGCACGCCGCTCAGGATAGAACTCAAGGCCAACTACAACCCCTTCGACGAGCGCAAGCCCAAGGCCATCACCCAGCGCGCCGCCAACAAGGCGCGGCGCGAACGGCGGCACCGCAAGAAGACCTTCGGTTAGCGCAACGCAGCGATTCGTCCGCGCAGGCATTTATTCAGCGTTACCTTGGCGGCCGCCTCGGCTATTATCGGTCTGATTCGCCATCGGCCATCAATGAGGTAGCCCCATGCAGTCCGGTCCCAGAGAGATCGTCACGCCGTTTCGTCCCATACCGCTCGACGTCCCCGAGGGGATGAAACCGAACGAGTTTTTCAACAGCACCGAGAATCTCAATGACCTGGTGCACAACAACGGCCTCTTGCAAAACGCCGAGGGGTTGCTGCTCTATCGCAAGGCACTCGGCCACAGCAATGAGTTCGACACCTCGATCATCTACAACACTTCGCAGAAGATTCTCGATCCGCTCGGCCGGCCGGTGCGCCGCACCCAGGTGCCGGAGGCGGTGAAGAACGTCTGGAACCGCATGAACCAGGTCCTGATCGAATTCATGCTGGAGTCTTACCCGGATCCTGACCGGCATCTGCTCCTGGCCGGCGAGGCGAGTCTCGACGCCACCTGGCCGCTCACCTCGCCCGGTGTCCCCAGCATCCGCATGCTGCACAACCACTTCATCGTCTTCGACAAGGCCGAACTCGCGGCCGCGCCACTCGCCAACCCGGATAACCCCAATCTCACCGACGGCGGCCAGAATTCACTCTTCCAGGCGCATATGCGCGACGTCTATCGCGCCTTCTTTGACGCCCTCGACCTTAAGGTACTCAAGCCCTGCGACCAGGGCGATTGCCGACTTGCACTCACCGGCTATCCGCAGGGCCTGCCGAGCTGGGGCATTCCGGGCGGGGCGGCGGCGCTCAGGGAGGTGCGGTTCTGGAAAGAATACGACATCATTCTCAAAGGCTTCATCGACTTCTACCGCAGCTTTTTCGGCCAGGTATCGACACGCAATTCGCCGCTGCCGCGCGATATCTACTTTCCCGAGCTGGTCGAGGAAAAGTTGCTGTTCAACAACGACTTCCTCAAAGCGGCGAAGATGGTGCGCGACCGCTGCATCAAGGACGCCAAATACGCCAACGCCATCCGCTGGCAGCCGGCCTTCAAACAACTGATCTACCGCAACGACGCCGGCAGGCTGATTGTCACCATCAGCCAGAACTCCATCGGCAACGCCATCACCGAGCTGCTCGGCGTGGTGGTCAAGCGCACGCCGGATGCGGACGCCTACGGCCGCGCCGAGCCGGCGTTGGTCGAGCGACTGCTGGCGGTGCGCCGGCGGCTGATCGAGGCGGATCTGGGGGAGGGCATCGCCACCCCGTATTGGGCGGCCACATAAGGAAAATAGCCGCCAAGCCGGAACTCGGCCCCGCTTTACCCCTCCATAAGCACTGGGCCGGGCCGCGACGCGCGCGGGATTCGGGAATAATTTTCCGGGATGCGCTAATATTCCCCCCCGGTGATTACGATTCATTGATTCATAAGGAAAACATCATGAGCAAAGGGCTGCGGTTACAAGACCCCTTTTTGAATGCCCTCCGTCAGGAGCAGGTCCAGGTGTCCGTTTACCTGGTCAATGGCATCAAGCTGCAAGGTTACATCGACAGTTACGACCAATATGTGGTGCTGCTGAAAAACGCCGTCACGCAGATGGTCTACAAGCACGCCATCTCCACGGTTGTCCCAGCAAAACCGGTGGCCTATCGCCAGCCGGGCGAAGAAGAGTAAGACCCCAACTCGATGTTTGAACGGCCCCAGCGCGGCCAGAGCGTCGTACTCGTCAGCCTGAATTTCGGCGGCGACCCCGATTATGCCGAGAGTCTGGCGGAGCTCAGGCTGCTGGCCGGGGGCGCCGGACTGAGTGTCGCCGGGGTGGTGGAAGGCAAGCGCGACCGCCCGGATGCCGCCCTCTTTGTCGGTCGCGGCAAGGCCGACGAGATCGCTGCGACGGTGCGTCAGGCCGACGCCACTCTGGTCATTTTCAATCACGAGCTTTCTCCCGTTCAGGAGCGCAACCTGGAAAAGCATGTCGAATGTCGTGTGCTCGACCGCACGGCGCTGATCCTGGACATCTTTGCCCAGCGCGCCCGCTCCGGCGAGGGCAAGCTGCAGGTGGAACTGGCCCAGTTGCGTCACTATGCCACCCGGCTGGTGCGCGGTTGGACCCACCTGGAGCGGCAAAAGGGGGGGATCGGCATGCGTGGCGGCCCTGGCGAGACCCAGCTCGAACTCGACCGTCGCCTCATCAACGCCAAGATCAAAAATATCGAGGGCCGGCTGAAGAAGCTGGAAAAAAGCCGTGCCCTGCAACGGCGCGCCCGGCAACGGGGTGGGGCGTTGTCGGTATCGCTGGTGGGCTACACCAACGCCGGCAAGTCCACCCTGTTTAATGCCCTGACACATGCCGGTGTTTATGCCGCCGATCAGCTCTTTGCCACCCTCGACACCACCTCGCGCAAGCTGTGGCTACCCGAGGCAGGACAGGTGGTGCTGTCTGATACCGTGGGCTTCATCACCCATCTGCCGCATGCGCTGGTGGCCTCATTCCACGCTACCTTGGAGGAAACCGCGCGGGCGGATCTGCTGCTCAACGTGGTGGACGCCGCCAGCCCCAACCGCGACCGTCAGGTGGAGGAGGTGGACAAGGTGCTGGCGGAAATAGGGGCTGACTCCGTGCCCCGCATCGTGGTCATGAACAAGATCGATCTTACCGGCGCCGGGCCGGCGGTGGCGCGGGATGAGTGTGATAACATCTCGCGCGTCTCATTAAGCGCCAAGACGGGCATGGGCATTGATCTGCTCAAGCAAGCCCTGGTTGATTTCGTCAAGGGCCGGCGCGCTTCCGAACCTCGACCATCCGAACACATACACTATGGCATGGAATGACCCCAACTGGGGCAATGACAATCGCGGCAGCAAGGGCGGACCGCCCGACCTAGACGAGCTCTGGCGGCGTTTCAATCAGCGCTTGAACGACCTCATGGGCGGCAAGGGGCGTACCCCGGCCGGTAACGGCGGTGGCGACCGCGGCCGTGGCGGCCCGGTCCGTGGCCTGCCCCCGTTCCATCTGCCGGGCGGGTCTGGTTTACTGGTGGTGCTGGCCTTGCTGGTCTGGCTGGCCAGTGGTTTTTATATCGTCGATGCCGGTCAGCGCGGCGTGGTGCTGCGTTTCGGCAAGTACATCGAAACCACCCAACCCGGTCCGCGCTGGCATCTGCCTTATCCATTCGAGTCGGCAGAGGTGGTCAACGTGGAGCAGGTGCGTACCGTCGAGGTGGGTTACCGCAACAACGTTAAGGCGAAGGTGCTATCCGAGTCACTCATGCTGACCGATGACGAAAACATCATCGACCTCCAATTTTCCGTGCAATACACCATCAAGGACCCGGAAGACTATTTGTTCATGAACCGCAATCCCGACGAGGCGGTCATGGGTGCTGCCGAGACGGCCATCCGAGAGGTCGTGGGTAAAAGCAAGATGGACTTCGTGCTCTATGAAGGCCGGGCCGAGGTGGCCGACCGCGTTACCAAGCTGATGCAGGCCATCCTCGACCGTTACAAGACCGGGGTGAGCATCAGCAAGCTCAACATGCAGAATGCGCAGCCGCCGGAACAGGTGCAGGCGGCCTTTGACGATGCGGTCAAGGCTGGCCAGGACCGGGAGCGGTTGAAGAACGAAGGCCAGGCCTATGCCAACGATGTCATACCCCGGGCCAAGGGGGTGGCGGCACGGCTGCATGAAGAGGCGCTCGGTTACCAGCAGCGGGTGGAGGCCAACGCGGTTGGCGAGGCCGCCCGTTTCCGGCAGATACTGGTCGAATACACCAAGGCGCCGCAGGTTACGCGCGAGCGGCTGTATCAGGACGCCATGCAGCAGGTCATGGCGAGCACCACCAAGGTGCTGGTGGACGACAAGCAGGGAGGCAATCTGCTTTATCTGCCCCTGGACAAGTTGATGCAGGCCGCCGGCGCGGCGTCGGCCGAAGCTGCCGCTCCAGCCGCGGCCACGCCAGCCAGCACGCCTACCGCCAGCGTCAACCCGGCCGAGAATGCGGCCCGCAACCGCGATGCCTTCCGCGGCCGTGAACGCGAGGAACGCCCATGAAGACCCTCGGCAAGCTCATTGTCCCTCTCGTCCTCGTCCTCGTGCTGTTGGCGCTGTCCATCTACCAGGTGGATCAGCGCCAAGCGGCGCTGGTATTCCAGTTGGGCGAGGTGGTCAGCATCAAGAAAACGCCCGGTCTCTACTTCAAGCTGCCGCTGGTGCAGAACATCCGTTACTTCGACACTCGCATCCTCACTCTGGATGCGGTTGACCCGGAGCGTTTCATCACCTCCGAGAAGAAGAATGTGTTGGTGGACTACTTCGTCAAATGGCGCATCTTCGACGTGCAGAAGTTCTATGTCAGCTTCGCCGGCGACGAGAAGCGCGCCGTCAACCGTCTGGCCCAGACCGTCAATGACGGCATGCGGGCCGAGTTTGGCAAACGCACCGTGCATGATGTGGTTTCTGGCGAGCGCGATGACATCATGGAGCAGTTACGCGCCAAGGCCGACCAGGATGCCCGCCGCTTTGGCGTCCAGGTCATGGACGTGCGCATCAAACGCGTCGACCTGCCGACCGAGGTGTCCGAATCGGTCTACCGGCGGATGGAGGCGGAACGCAAGCGGGTGGCCAACGAGCTGAGATCCACCGGTTCCGCCGAGGCGGAAAAGATCAAGGCCGACGCCGACCGGCAGCGCGAGGTGATCATCGCCGAGGCCTATCGCGAGGCCCAGACACTAAAGGGTGAGGGCGACGCCAAGGCCGCCGCCATCTATGCCGGCGCTTATTCGAAGAACCCGGAGTTCTATGCCTTCTACCGCAGCATGGAGTCCTACAAGGGTAGTTTCAGGAACAAGAGCGATGTCATGGTCCTGCAACCCAACTCCGATTTCTTCCGCTACATGAAATCCCCCCGTGGCAGCGGCAAGTGAACCTGTCGGATGTCTTCATACCTGCGTTCGCCTTCATGCTGGTCCTGGAAGGGCTGTTGCCCTTTCTGGCGCCGTCAGCCTGGCGTGACGCCTTCGTCCGCCTCGCCCGGATGCAGGACGGGCAGATACGTTTCATGGGTCTGGCATCAATGCTGGCCGGGGCGTTGCTGCTGGTGTTGACGCAATGAACCCGCCCTGGCTGCTGCCCGAGCACATCGAGGACATACTGCCGCCATATGCGCGGGCCTCGGAGCTGCTGCGCCGGCGACTGCTCGATCTGTACCACGGCTATGGCTATGAGCTGGTCTGTCCACCCCTGATCGAATATCTCGATTCGCTGCTCACCGGAGTGGCCGGCGACCTCGATCTCAAGACCTTCAAGGTGGTGGATGGCCTCTCCGGCCGGATGCTGGGGGTGCGGGCCGACATCACGCCGCAGGCTGCCCGCATCGATGCCCACCTGCTCAACCGTCAGGGGGTGACCCGCCTTTGTTATGCCGGCCCGGTGTTGCACAGCCGTCCGGCCGGACTTCTGGCGTCGCGTGAACCCTTTCAGATCGGCGCCGAATTGTTCGGCCATGCCGGCATCGAGGCCGACCGGGAAATACTGCAATTGTTGATGGCCTCGCTGGCCACTGCCGACCTGCCGCAAGTCCGTGTCAGCCTCGGTCACGTCGGTGTGTTCCGAGCACTTACCGCCGCCGCGGGGTTGAGCCGGGAGAGAGAAAGACCGCTGTTCGGCGCCTTGCGGGCCAAGGATGTGCCGACACTGACGGAACTGACCGGTGGCCTGGGCGCTGACTGGCGGGCCGCCTTGCTGTGTCTGCCCGAACTCTATGGCGGTCCCGAAGTGATCGCAAAGGCCCGCCGCGAATTGCCCGACCTGCCTGGCGTGACTCAGGCGCTGGACGAACTTGTGGCGCTGCTCGATATCAACCATGGTGCCGATCTGGCAATTGACCTCGCCGACCTGCGTGGCTTCGGCTACCACACCGGCGCGGTATTCGCCGCCTATGTCGGTGGCCAGGCGCAGGCTGTGGCGCTGGGCGGCCGATACGACGGCGCTGGCGCCATCTTCGGCCGCGTGCGTCCGGCCACTGGGTTCAGCCTTGATTTGCGTCGCCTGATCGATAGCCTGCCGGAGCCCGTCCCGCCCGCCGGTATTCTGGCGCCACTTCTGGAGGACACCGACCTCGGGGAGCGGATCGCGGCGTTGCGCGCCGCCGGCGAGCGGGTCATCATCGAACTTCCCGGCCAGGAGCCGCATCGCACCGAGACGGGTTGTGACCGGCGCTTGGCGCGGGTGGATGGGGTCTGGCAAATCCTTACCCTCTAACTTTTATTCGCGGACACAAGAAATGACCAAGAACGTGGTGGTGATCGGCACCCAGTGGGGTGATGAAGGCAAGGGCAAGATCGTCGATTGGCTGACTGAACGCGCCCAGGGCGTGGTGCGTTTTCAGGGGGGACACAATGCCGGACATACCCTGGTGATCGGTGGCAAGAAGACCGTCCTCCACCTCATTCCTTCCGGCATCCTCCATGCCGGCGTGCGCTGCTACATCGGCAACGGCGTCGTGGTTTCGCCCGAGGCGCTGATGCAGGAAGTGAGCATGCTGGAGCAGGGTGGCGTCGATGTCGCCCGGCGCATGACCATCTCCGAGGCCTGCCCATTGATTCTGCCGCACCACGTCGCGCTCGACCTGGCGCGCGAGGCTGCAAAAGGCGCCGGCAAGATCGGCACCACCGGGCGTGGCATCGGCCCTGCCTACGAGGATAAGATCGCCCGTCGCGCCATCCGCATGCAGGACCTGCTGCACCGCGAGCGTTTCGCCGCCAAACTGGGCGAGGTGCTCGACTACCACAATTACGTGCTCAAGCATTACTTCAAAGCGGAGACGGTGGACTTCCACAAGACCCTGGATCAGGCGATGGAGCTGGCCGAGCGCATCAAACCGATGATCGGCGACGTGCCGCGCAAGCTCTACGAGGCCAACAAGCGCGACGAAAACCTGCTGTTCGAGGGCGCCCAGGGCACCCTGCTCGATATCGACCACGGCACCTATCCCTTCGTCACCTCCAGCAACTGCACCGCCGGTGGCGCCTGCACCGGCTCCGGCATGGGGCCGTCGTCCATGCACTACATCCTGGGCATTACCAAGGCCTACACCACCCGTGTCGGCTCCGGCCCGTTCCCTACCGAATTGTTCGACGAGAACGGCAAGTGGCTGGCCGAAAAGGGCCATGAATTCGGCTCGACGACTGGTCGGCCGAGACGCTGCGGCTGGTTCGACGCCGCCGCGCTGAAACGCTCCATCCAGATCAACGGCCTGACTGGCCTGTGCGTCACCAAACTCGATGTGCTCGACGGCCTGGAGACCATCCGTATCTGCACCGGCTACAAGTTAGGCGGCGAGGTCTGCGACATCCTGCCGGTGGGTTCCGAAATGCTGGCTGACTGCGAGCCGATCTACGAGGACCATCCCGGCTGGAGGGAGAGCACCGTCGGCATCAAGAGCTTCGCGGCGCTGCCCGCCAACGCCCAGACCTACCTCAAGCGCATGGAAGAGTTGTGTGGCGTACCCGCCGACATCATCTCCACCGGTCCGGAACGGGAAGAGACCATCGTTCGCCGGCATCCGTTCGACTGAACGCGGCGGTGGCCGGGCAACACGGCTAGTCCGCCAGCTGTCGCGCCAATTCTACCGCCGACTTCACCCCCAGCTTGGCGAAGAGATGCGCCCGATGCACCTCCACTGTGCGCATGGAAATATCGAGCTCGTCAGCGATCACCTTGTTGAGCTTGCCCGCCAGGATGCGCTCCATGACTTCCTTTTCGCGCATGGTGAGCCGTGCCAGCCGCGCCCGCAGGTCGTCACCCGCCTGTTGGCTGGCGCGGCGCTCCGCGTCACGGGCCAGCGCCTCAATCACTCTGTCGGCGAGCTGATTGTCGTCGAAGGGCTTCTCCAGAAAATCGAAGGCGCCATGCTTGAGGGCCTGCACCGCCTGCGGGACGTCTCCGTGAGCGGTGAGAAAAATGACCGGCATGGCGCAGCTCGCTAGCCGCAAGTGGTCGAAGAGTTCGAGACCGGTCATCGCGCGCATACGGATGTCGAGCACCAGGCAGCCCGCCATGTCAGGCGCATAGTCGGCGAGAAAAGCCTCGGCGCTGTCCCAGGCGCGCGCGGCGATGCCGCGCGAGTGCAGCAGCCAGACGAGGGCGTCGCGGATGGCCTCGTCGTCGTCCACCAGATGGGCAATGCCGGTGTTCATGCGGTTTTTATGGGCAGGCTGATATTGAAGATGCTGCCCCCCTCCGGATTGGGTTCCATCCACAGGCGGCCACGATGGGCCTCGACGATGGAACGACAGATGTTGAGCCCCATTCCCAATCCTTCCGGCTTGCTGGTATAGAAGGGTTCGAACAGCCGCGGCAGCATTGCCGGCGCGATGCCGGGACCGTGATCGGCGACACGGAGGCGAAGTTGATCCGCCTCGACGGTGAGGCGGACGTTCAGTATACGGCGCGGCTCCGGACTGTCATGCATGGCCTCGATACCGTTGCGCATGAGATTGAGCAGGGCCTGGCCGAGCAGGATACGGTCTCCGACCACCTCGGGCAAGTCGGCAGGGATGTCGCGCAACAGGCGCACTTTTTGCCGGCGGGCATCCACTTCCACCAGGTCGGCGATCTCATGCGTCAGTTCGACCGGGTCGCAAGGCTCGCTCTTGGGATCGGCCCGCCGCCCAAAGTCGTAGATACGGCGCAGCACGCGGCCGGCCCGCTGCGCCTGGGCCTGGGTCTTGGCGAGAATGTCGCGTATCTCTTCCGGCCGGGCCAGACCATTGTCAAGCAGGTTGAGCGAGCCGGCGGCGTAACTGGAAATCGCCGCCAGCGGTTGGTTAAGTTCATGCGCCAGGCTGGAGGCCATCTCTCCCATGGAGACCAGACGGGCGGTGACCTGTAGTCGTTCCTGCTGCTGCCGCGCCAGTTCTTCGGCCTGCTTCTGCGGGGTGATGTCGATGATGGAACTCATCCAGCCGGTCTGTCTTCCCTGGATGTCCATGAGCGGCGCCTCATGGACCAGCGCCCAGAAGATTTCGCCGTTGCGGCGGCGAAACCGTATCTCGAAACCCTGCTTCGGACCCTCGCCAGCCAGGATGCGGTCGCACAGCGCACGTGTCGAGTCGATGTCGTCATCGGTCCAATAAGGCATGGGCGGCGACTGTCCCAGCAGCTCCTTGGCGCTCCAGCCCACCATGCGACAGAAGGCCGGATTGACATAGGTGATGCGGCCGTCCAGGTCGCGCGCCCGCAGCCCGGTCTGCAGTGAGTTTTCCATCGCCTGGCGCAAGGCGTGCTGATCGCGCAGAGCCTGTTCCGCCGCCAACCGCTGCCGCATGTCGCGGCGCAGCGCCCACAGGCTCCAGATCACCAAGATCGCCAGCAGCACCAGTGATGCCGGCAAGAGTTTGGCCGGCAGGGCGGGCGGTGTGCGGATAGGCGTCGCCCACAACACCAGTCCATGGCCGGGCGGGTCAAAGAACAGACGGTGGCTGGCGGCGGCCTGTTGGCCTGTCACCTGTGAGCGTATGGCCAGCGGCTGGCCGGCAATATCGACCACGCCGATCTGGTTGCGCTGGGCCAGCCACCAAGGCACCGCTTCCTGCAGTATCTTGCGCAGATCATAGACACCGACTGTGGCACCGGCATAGCGACCCTCGTGGAACAACGGCACATGCACCTGAAACAGCCATTCACCGCTCGGGCCGCGGTAGGGCGGGCTGTATCCGGCCTTGCCGAGGCGGCGGGCGGCGTTGAGTGTCGTGGCCGAAAGTGTTGCTGCGTGCCCTGGCAGGCTACGCACCTGCCGGTCGTCGGGGCCGAGCAGCAGCACTTGGCGCAAGCCAGTGTTGTTGGCCAGGAGGGGGCGGGCGTGGGCCTCGAACAACGCCGCCGTGCGCACCCGCCCAGGGTCGATCTGGGCCAGGTTCTCCTCGTTGTGCTGTAGATTGAAACGCAGGGTCTGCTCCAGCCAGAGCATGTCGCTCAACAGCGTGGCCCGCTCGGCTTCGCTCTCGGTCCGCCCGCTCAGCCACAGTTGGGCGGCCACCGAGGCAACGAACAGGCCAAAGGCCAATCTCGGCAGCAGCCACAGCCAGCGGCTGGAAAGGTCGGCATCAGGCATGGACTGCCCCGGCCAGTGTGATACATTCGCCAGAAACCGTGGTTATCTTGGGCATAATCCGAGAAAGACGATGAAGGATCGCACTGTCCTGGGAGTGCGAAAAGGATGACGAATCGATACGGCCACAATTGGCAACGCGCGATTGTAGACATGATGAAACGCTTGGCGGCAACGATTTTGTGTTTTTGCCTGACTCTGCCGGCCTGGGCGCGGACCTGGTCCTTCGGCGTGGTGCCGCAGCGCAGTGCTGTGCTCACCGCGCAATACTGGAACCCGATCCTGGATTATGTCGCCAGGAAGAGCGGTGTAGCGCTGGAGCTCGGGACGCGGAAAACCGCGCCGGAATATTCCGCTGCCGAAGCGCGGGGCGAATTCGATTTCGTCTATAACAATCACATCTTCGATCCGGCCCATGAGGCCGCCGCCTATCGGGTGTTAGTGCGGATGCGGGGGGAACCCTTGCATGGGCAGATCGTGGTGCCGGAAGATTCCGCCTTGCGTTCGTTGGCCGCGCTGCAGGGCGGCGAGGTTGGTTTCCCCAGCAAGAATGCGTTCGTCGCCTACGCCGTGCCTATGGCGGCCCTGTACCAGGCTGGCATCGCGGTCGGGCCGATCTTTGGCGGCAATCAGGAAGGCATCATGGCGCAGCTCAAGGCAGGCCAGATTTCGGCGGCAGCCGTCAATTCCAAAGTGATGCGGGAGTATGCCGCGCGCGAGGGTTTTCGCTACCGTGCTCTGTGGACTTCCGAGCCGTATCTCGATATTCCGGTTGCCGTCCACCCGCGGGTACCGCGGCAGGTCGTGCGTGCCGTTCGCGCCGCCTTGTTGAACATGGCGCGCGACCCGCAGGGGCTGGCCATACTCAAGGCGAGCGCCGCCCTCGTCAAACAGGCGCCGCCGCTTGGTTTCCTGCCGGCAACGGATGGCGAATACCGCAATCAGCGTGAAGCTTATCGCCTCATCTGGCAGAAAGAGAAGCGCTGAACATGCCACTTTGGGCGCGTCTTTCCCTGGCCTCGAGGGTGACGGTAATGGCTGGCCTCGCCCTCGCCGTGGCGGCAGTGGTGATGCTACTGGTGTCTACCCGGGAGGATGCCAGCTTCGCCCAAGCCCAGATCGAGGAGCATCTTGCCAGCGAGATGGAATCGGTGCTGGCGGCCCTCTCCGAGTGGGTGGTGATCGGCGACTATGCCAGCATCGAACGGGTTCTCCGGCAGCGCGTGACACGTAGCGACATCGAGCGCGTTGCCTGGACGAATGCCCGTGGCAGGACGCTTGCGGCCATGGACAAAACCAGCGCGCCCCGCGCGCCCGTCTGGTTCGCGCGCTTGACCGGAGTGTCCTCGCCGCAGACCAGCCGCGCCCTGATACTCGGCGGTCGCGACTACGGCCAGGCCGCGATAGCCATGACCGCGACGCCCACCCTCGACCGATTGTGGCGGGATTTTCTTGAACACCTGGCCATACTGGCGCTGGCGCTGTTGCTGGACTTGGTTGGCATACTACTAATCCTGCGCCACGGCTTGCGGCCGCTCGCCGCGTTGGACGCGGCCACGCAGGCCCTGGAAAAGGGGCGGCTTGCGACCCGCATCGCACCGCAGGGCAGTTCGGAACTCGCTCACATCATCACTGCCTTCAACCGCATGGCAACGGCCCTGCAAGTGGCGCAGGACGCCTTGCGCCTGGAGGCCGAGCGGCTCTCGGTGACGCTTGCCTCCATCGGCGATGGGGTCATCGCCACCGACACCGAAGGCCGGGTAGAGTTCATCAATCCCGTGGCCGAGGGGCTCACCGGCTGGGCCGCCGGCGCAGCGCTGGGGCGCTCCATCCGTGAGGTATTCCCCATCATCAATGAAGCCACGCGCGAGGAAGTGGATTGTCCGGTGGGACGCGCGATGCGCGAGGGCGTGGTGGTGGGGCTGGCCAACCATACCCTGCTTGTCGCCCGCGATGGCCACGAGTGGCCCATCGCCGATTCCGCCGCGCCGATTCGTCATGCCGATGGTCGCATCGGCGGTGCGGTGCTGGTGTTCCGCGACCAGACCGAGGAGCGGCGCCGGCTCGACCACCTCAACTTGGCCGCCAGCGTGTTCGAACACGCCATCAATGGCGTCGTCATCACCGACGCCGACGAGCACATCATCGAGGTCAACCCGGCATTCACCCGCATTACCGGCTACAGCCGCGCGGAGACCGTCGGGAAGACACCGCGGCTGTTGTCCTCCGGGCGTCAGGACGCCGCCTTCTACGCAGCCATGTGGTCGGAAATTCAGGCCGTCGGGTTGTGGCATGGCGAAATCTGGAACCGCCACAAGAATGGCGAAATCTTCCCCGAGGAGCTCGCCGTGGTGGCGGTCAAGGACGATCAGGGGCGGGTGAACCACTATATCGGCATCTTCCGCGACATCACGCAGCTCAAGGCGCAGGAGGCTCAACTGCGGCACCTGGCGCACCATGACTCGCTCACCGGGCTGCCCAACCGGGTGCTGCTCGCCGACCGCATGCAGGTGGCGCTCGCCCAGGCCACACGCTCCCAGGCCAAACTGGCCGTCTGCTATCTCGATCTCGATAATTTCAAGCCGGTCAACGATACCTGGGGGCATGCCAGCGGTGACCGACTGCTGAAGGAGATCGCCGACCGGCTGCTGCAGTCGGTGCGTGGCGGCGATACCGCGGCTCGCTTGGGCGGTGACGAGTTTGCCTTGCTATTGACCAACCTTGCCGACATGGAACAATGCAAGCTGGCCTTGGAACGTTTGTTGCAGGATCTGTCGCGTCCCATGGCCATCGATGGCGTCGCGTTGACCATCACCGCCAGCATCGGCGTCACCCTCTTCCCCGATGACGGGGCGGATGCCGACACACTGCTGCGCCATGCCGACCAGGCGCTTTATGCCGCCAAGGAATCAGGGCGCAATCGTTACCATCTGTTTGATCCCGGCCACGACCTTGCCATGCGGGAGCGGCGTACCTTGATGGCGCGGCTGGAAGATGCACTCGTGCAGAACGAGCTATGCCTTTACTACCAGCCCAAGGTAAACATGCACAGCGGCGCGGTGATCGGCGCCGAGGCCCTGCTCCGCTGGCGCCACCCTGAACATGGCCTGATCGCACCGGGTGAATTCCTGCCACAACTGGAAGGCTCCGCATTGGAGATTCGCCTGGGCGAGTGGGTGATCGAGCAGACCTTGCGCCAGATGGCTGGCTGGCGCGCCGCCGGCCTGGATGTGGCGGTCTCGGTCAACATCGCGCCGCCGCACCTGGCCCGTATCGACTTTGCCGAGCGCCTCAAGATATTACTCGACAGTCACCCGTCGACCTTGGCCAACCGACTCGAACTGGAGGTACTGGAGACCGCGGCACTGGCCGACATCGAGCATGTCTCGCACCTCATTGGCGCCTGCCGGCGGCTGGGGGTTTCTTTCGCCCTGGATGACTTCGGCACCGGCTATTCCTCGCTGACCTACCTCAAGCGCCTGCCCGCCGACCTCATCAAGATAGACCGCTCTTTCGTTCAGGACATGCTCAATAACGGTGAAGAGATGGCCATCGTGGAAGGCGTCATCGGTCTGGCCGAGGCCTTTCACATCAGTGTCATAGCCGAGGGCGTGGAAACGGTGGAGCAAGGCCTTGCCCTCATCCATCTCGGCTGTTTTCTTGGCCAGGGCTACGGCATCGCCCGGCCCATGCCGGCAGAAGACCTGCCCGGCTGGATCGAAGCCTGGCGGCCCAATCCAATGTGGCAGCAGGCCTCCGCCGTCTGGTCGCGCGACGATGCCGTGTTGCTTGGCGCCGAGATCGATCACCGCACCTGGGTCGACGAGCTCATTGCCTGTGTGAACAGCGGCGTAGCGGACGGCGTTCCGCTACCGTCCATGAACCCGCATCAGTGCCGCTTCGGGCGCTGGTACCATGGTCCTGGCAGGCTGCGCTTCAGCAATCGGCCCGAGTTTCAGGCTATAGAGGGGCTGCATCGTGACATCCACGTTCTGGGAGAGGGAATTCTTGGCCTTTGCCGCGCAGGGCGCCATGGCGAGGCCATGAGGCAACTGGCCGAGCTGGCGGTCCGACGCGACGCGCTGACCGCTCAATTGCGCGCCCTGGCCAATGCCATCGATACCACGCACCCGCCCGCCGCGACCGCGGACTTCTGCAAGTAAGCATCAGGGTGGACATTGTGGAAATCCACAATTTTCCGCCTCAGGTTTCCCGATGAGAATGATCCCGCCGGCCGGCTTTGCTTTGTCGGAAGTGACCGTTACACAATCTTAAGGAGACTGCAATGAATGTGAAGATGAAGACCTTGCTGATCGGCCTGTCGGCCGCGCTGCTGTCGTTCGGGGCCATGGCGGCCGAGCCCATCGTCATCAAGTTCAGTCATGTGGTGGCGCAGAATACCCCAAAGGGTAATGCCGCCAATTATTTCAAACAGCGTGCCGAGGCACTCACCAAGGGCAAGGTTAAGATCGAGGTCTATCCGAACAGCACCCTGTACAAGGACAAGGAAGAGATGGAGGCCCTGCAGCTTGGCGCCGTGCAGATGCTGGCGCCATCGCTGGCCAAGTTCGGGCCGCTGGGGGTGAGGGAATTCGAAGTCTTCGATCTGCCGTATATCTTTGACAACTATGACGAGCTGCACAAGGTCACCAAGGGACCGATCGGCCGCATGCTGTTGGACAAGCTGGAGGCCAAGGGAATACGCGGTCTGGCGTATTGGGACAACGGCTTCAAGTCCTTTTCCGCCAACAAGCCGTTGCATACGCCGGGCGACTTTCGTGGTCTGAAGATGCGCATTCAGTCGTCCAAGGTGCTGGACGCGCAGATGCGGGCGTTGGGCGCGCTGCCGCAGGTAATGGCCTTCTCCGAGGTCTATCAGGCCCTGCAGACCGGTGTGGTGGATGGTACCGAGAACCCCATTTCCAATTTATACACACAGAAGATGCATGAGGTGCAGAAGCATCTGTCGCTGACCAACCACGGTTACCTGGGCTATGCGGTGATCACCAACAAGAAGTTCTGGGACGGTCTGCCCTCCGATGTGCGCGCCAAGCTCGAACAGGCCATGCAGGAAGCAACCGACTATGCCAACAAGATCGCCCGTCAGGAAAACGACGATGCCCTCGCCGCGGTGAAAAAGGCCGGCAAGACCCAGATATACACACCGACCGCGCAGGAACGCCAGGCCTTCAAGCGCGCCCTGGTCAAGGTGCACGAGAAGATGGACGAGCGCGTGGGCATGGGCCTGGTCAAGAGCATCTACAAGGAAACCGGTTTCGACCCGGCCAAATTGTGACATCCGCGCGATTCTGGTGAGGCCCGCCGTTCCCGCCGGTGCGGGGCGGCGCTGACAACCGCGAGGGAACGCCATGCTCATGCGCATCCTTGACCGCCTGGAGGAGATATTCATCTCCTTCCTGATGGGGGCGGCCACCCTGATCACCTTCGTGGCGGTGGTGCACCGCTATCTGGCCAGTTCCAACCTCATTCCCATAACCAGCGTACAGGACTGGCTATTGCAGTTTGACCTCTCCTGGGCTCAGGAACTGACCATCATCATGTTCGTGTGGATGGCCAAGTTTGGCGCCGCCTACGGCGTGCGCACCGGCATACACGTCGGCGTCGATGTGCTCATCAATCGCCTGGAAGACAAGAAGCGCGCTGTCTTCATCATTTTCGGCTTGCTGGCCGGCGCCTTCTTCACCGGCATCGTCGGTACTCTGGGCGCCGCCTTCGTCTGGGAAAACGGCGCCCATTACGCCTGGCTGCAATGGCTGGGTCAGGATCCCGGCGACATCCCGGAAGGACCGACCACACCCGACATGGAAATGCCGACCTGGATCGTTTATTCGGCGGTTCCGCTGGGTTCGTATCTGATGTGTTTCCGTTTTCTGCAGGTGGCCTGGAATTTCCTGCGCAGCGGCGAATTGCCCCATCACGACCACGGCCACGTCGCCGGTATCGAGGAGGAGGCGCCGCCAGTGGCGGGCGAGGAGGATCGAATCTACCGCATGGAGGATGATCTACATCCGCACAAGCTGCGGGAGCCGCCTTTCGATGACGCGGACGGAAAAGGCGAGGGCAAATGAGCACCGCCATCATCTTCGGCCTGCTGCTGGCGCTCATGCTTACAGGCATGCCCATCTCGATTTCGCTCGGTCTCACTGTGCTGACTTTCCTCTACACCATGACCCAGGTGCCGGTCGAGTCGGTGGCCTTGAAGCTGTTCACCGGTATCGAGAAGTTCGAGATCATGGCCATTCCGTTCTTCATCCTGGCCGGAAACTTTCTTACCCATGGCGGCGTGGCGCGGCGCATGATCAAGTTCGCCTCCTCCATGGTGGGGCACTGGCATGGCGGCCTGGGACTCGCCGGCGTGCTCGCCTGTGCCTTGTTCGCGGCGGTATCCGGTTCCAGCCCGGCCACCGTGGTGGCCATCGGTTCCATCCTGCTTCCGGCCATGGTCAAAGCCGGTTTCCCCAAACGTTTCGGTGCCGGCGTCATTACCACCTCGGGGGCGCTCGGCATCCTCATTCCGCCTTCGATCGTCATGGTGATGTATTCGGTTTCCACCAATACTTCGGTGGGGGCGCTGTTCATGGCCGGCGTCATACCCGGTCTGGTCATGGCCGGCATGTTGGGCCTGACCACCTGGTATCGCGCCTATAAATTCAAATATCCGCGTCAGCCCAGGGTGAGTTTCGCAGAACGCTTCCAGGCCTTCCGCGACAGCATGTGGGGATTGTTTCTGATCGTCATCGTCATGGGCGGCATCTATGCCGGTCTGTTTACCCCGACCGAGGCGGCGGCCATGAGCGCGGTCTACGCCTTCGTCATCGCCGTCTTCGTCTACAGGGACCTGGGTCTGAAAGACGTGCCCAGGGTGCTGCTCAATTCCGCCAACATGAGCGCCATGCTGCTCTACATCATCACCAACGCTGTGTTGTTCTCCTTCCTGATGACGCACGAGAACATCCCCCAGGAAATGGCCGACTGGATGTTGGGCGAGGGCCTAGGCATGGTGGCCTTCCTGCTGGTGGTGAACGTGCTGCTGCTGTTGGCGGGAAACTTCATGGAGCCGTCGTCCATCATCCTGATCATGGCGCCCATCCTGTTTCCGGTGGCAACCAATCTGGGCATCGACCCGGTCCACTTCGGTGTGCTCATCGTGGTCAACATGGAGGTGGGCATGTGCCACCCGCCGGTGGGGCTCAATCTCTATGTCGCCAGCGGCATCACCAAGATGGGCATCACCGAGCTGACCGTCGCCGTGTGGCCGTGGCTGCTTGCCATGCTGGCTTTCCTGATGCTGGTGACCTACTGGCCGACGCTGTCGCTCTGGCTGCCGCGCACGCTGGGGATGATTTCCTGATGCGCCGCAACATGCTAGGGTATCGCACACTTCAACCAGGCTGAATCCAACCATGTCCGATCTGAAACAACAGGCCCTCGACTATCACGAGTTTCCCCGTCCCGGCAAGGTCTCGGTGGAATCGTCCAAACCCTGTGCCACCCAGCAGGACCTCGCCCTCGCCTATACGCCGGGGGTGGCCGAACCGGTGCGCGCCATCGCCGAGGATCCGGCCAACGCCTACCGCTATACCAACAAGGGCAATCTGGTGGCGGTCATCACCGATGGCACCGCTATCCTCGGCCTTGGCAACCTTGGGCCCCTGGCCGCCAAGCCGGTGATGGAGGGCAAGGGGGTGTTGTTCAAGCGTTTCGCCGGTATAGACGTATTCGACATCGAGGTGGCGGCGCCCAGCGTCGAGAGTTTCATCGAGACCGTGGTCAACATCGCCCCCACCTTCGGCGGCATCAACCTGGAAGACATCGCCGCGCCGCATTGTTTCGAGATCGAGCGGGCGCTCAAGGCGCGGCTCGACATCCCGGTCTTCCACGATGATCAGCATGGCACCGCCGCGGTCATGTGCGCCGGCCTGCTGAACGCCCTGGAAGTTCAGGGTAAAAAACTTGATGACATACAACTCGTCTGTCTTGGCGCAGGCGCCGCTGGCCTGTCCTGTATGCGCCTGTTGGTCGCCATGGGCGGCAACAAGGCCAACATGACCCTGGTTGATTCCAAGGGCGTGATCCATACCGGCCGCACCGACCTCAACCCGCACAAGCAGGAATTCGCCAAGGACACTGAGCTGCGCACCCTGGCCGAGGCCATGCGCGGTGCCGACGTGTTCATCGGCGTGTCCGGCCCCAAGCTGGTCAGCCAGGAAATGGTCAGGAGCATGGCCGCACGCCCCATCCTGTTCGCCATGGCCAATCCCGATCCGGAGATCAGCCCCGCCGATGTCCACGCCGCGCGTGACGATGCGCTGATGGCCACCGGCCGTTCCGATTATCCCAATCAGGTCAACAACGTGCTCGGCTTCCCCTATATTTTCAGGGGGGCCTTCGACGCCCGCGCCAAAGCCATCACTCAGCCCATGTTGATCGCCGCTTCGCGCGCCCTGGCGGCGCTCGCCCGCGAGCCGGTGCCGGCGGCGGTGCTGGCGGCGCTCAACCTTGATCGTTTGCAATTCGGCCGCGACTACATCATTCCCAAACCGTTTGATCCGCGCCTGGCCGAACGGGTGCCGGCCGCTGTGGCGGCGGCGGCTGGCCATTGAGGAGGACTGGACGATGCAAAAGGCGCGACCTTTCTACCTGAACCTGATCCAGATCCGCCTGCCCATAGGCGGTTGGACGTCCATCCTGCATCGGGTGAGCGGCGTGGCGCTCTCTCTGGCGACGCCGCTGTTGCTCTACGGCTTGATGCTGAGCCTGCGTTCGCCCGCGGATTTCGATACCGTGATCGCCTTTCTCGGCGGGGGCCTGGGCCGGCTGCTGCAACTGGGTCTCATCTGGGCGATCCTGCACCACTTCTTCGCCGGACTGCGTCACCTGGGCTTCGATGTCGGTTGGGGCGAGGGTAAAGAGCGGGCGCGGCTGACTGCCTGGCTGGTGCTCATCAGCGCCGTCGTCCTGGCCTTATTGTTGACGTGGGGGGGGCTATGAGGAACGTCGGCGGCGCCCATCGCGGTATCGATATCTGGCTGGCGCAGCGGGCCAGCGCCTTGATCATGGCCGTCTACTTGCCGCTGTTCGGCGTCTACGCGCTGGGCGCGGGGCCCCTGGATCATGCCGCCTGGCACACGCTCTTCCTGCCCCTCCCGGCCAAGGTGACGACGCTACTGTTCGTCGCGGCACTGTTGACCCATGCCTGGATAGGGATGCGCGAGGTGTTCATCGATTATGTGCATTGCCCCCGCTGTCTGGGACCCCGGCTGGCGCTCAATTTCGCCTTCGCCGTCCTCTATCTGGCCTGTCTTGCCTGGGCGGCCGACATACTATGGAGCGTGCAGTGATTCCCAAGCGTACTTTCGACGCTGTCATCGTCGGCGGTGGTGGCGCGGGTCTGCGGGCTGCGCTGCAATTGGCCGAGGCCAATCTCAAGGTGGCGGTGCTCTCCAAGGTCTTCCCCACCCGTTCCCACACCGTGTCCGCCCAGGGCGGCATCACGGCGGCGCTGGCCAATGTGTCCGATGACAACTGGCATTGGCACATGTACGACACCGTCAAGGGCTCGGACTATCTCGGCGATCAGGACGCCATCGAGTTCATGTGCCGCAATGCGCCGACTGCCGTGTATGAGCTGGAGCACATGGGACTGCCCTTCTCCCGTCTCGACAATGGCAAGATCTACCAGCGGCCGTTCGGCGGCCAGTCCAAGAACTACGGCGGCGAACAGGCCATCCGCACCTGCGCCGCTGCCGACCGGACCGGCCATGCCTTGCTGCACACCCTGTATCAGCGCAATATCGCCGCCCGCACCCAGTTCTTCGACGAGTTCTTCGCCCTCGACCTGATCCGCGACGCGGACGGCTACGTGCTCGGCGTCGCCGCCCTGGAAATCGAGACCGGCGAGCCCTGGCTGTTCGAGGCGCGCGCCACGCTGCTGGCGACTGGCGGCGGCGCCCGCATCTTCCGCCACTCGACCAATGCGCATATCAACAGCGGCGACGGTCTCGGCATGGTCTTGCGCGCCGGCCTGCCGCTGGAAGACATGGAATTCTGGCAGTTTCATCCGACCGGCATCCCGGTAGTAGGCAGCCTCATCACCGAGGGCGTGCGCGGCGAGGGTGGTTATCTCCTTAACAAGGACGGTGAGCGCTTCATGGCGCGCTACGCTCCCCATGCCCTCGATCTCGCCTCGCGCGACGTGGTTTCCCGTGCCATAGCCCAGGAGTTGCTGGCCGGGCGCGGCTGCGGTCCGCATGGCGACTATGTTGAACTGAAGATCGATCACATCGGCGGCGACAAGATCAGGGAGCGCTTGCCCGGCATACGTGAATTGTCCATGCAGTTCGCCGGCGTCGATCCCTGTGTCGCGCCCATCCCGGTCACTCCCACCGCGCATTACATGATGGGCGGCATCCCCACTGATCTCTATGGCCAGGTGGTGGCGCCGGTGCGCTCCGGTCCCGAGGAGCCGACCCCCGGCCTCTACGCCGCCGGTGAATGCGCCTGCGTGTCGGTGCATGGCGCCAATCGTCTTGGCGGCAACTCGCTCCTGGATATCGTGGTGTTCGGCCGCGCCGCGGGGGCCTCCATGCTCGACTATCTGCGGGAGAACCGTTTTCCGCGCACCCTGCCCGAAACGGCGGTGGACCGCGTCCTGGCCCGCCTGGCACGTTGGGAGAGTGGACGTGGCGACGAGACCGTGGCCGGGGTGCGTGCCGCGATGCAGCAGGTGATGCAGGATCATTGCGGCGTCTACCGCCACGCCGATCGGCTGCGTCAGGGCCTGGAAAAACTCAACGGTGTCGAGGCCCGCCTGGCCGATGTACGCCTGAGCGATCGCAGCAAAGTGTTCAATACCGCCCGCCTGGAGGCCCTGGAGCTGGAAAACCTGATGGCCATCGCCCGCGCCACCCTGGTCTCGGCCCTGGCCCGCGACGAAAGCCGTGGCGCTCATAGCCGCGAGGACTTCCCCAAGCGTGACGACGACCGCTGGTTGCGCCACAGCCTGTATTCGCGCGAAAACGACCAGCTCGATTACAAGCCGGTGCGTCTGAAACCGCTCACGGTGGAGACCTTCCAGCCCAAGGAAAGGACGTACTGATGCGTTTTCGTATCTATCGTTACGACCCAGAATCCGGTGCCGTGCCGCATATGCAGGACTACGACATCGACTTCGATCCGCGGGGCAAGAAGGTGCTCGATGCCCTCATCGCCCTCAAGGAAGTGGATGAGACCCTGTCTTTCCGGCGTTCCTGCCGGGAAGGGGTGTGCGGTTCCGATGGTGTCAACCTCAACGGTACCAACGTGCTGGCCTGTATCACTGACCTCGCGGGGCTGAAGGAACCCATCGAGATACGGCCGCTGCCGAGGCTGGGGGTGGTGCGCGACCTCATCGTCGACATGAGTCAGTTCTACCAGCATTACCGCGCGGTCAAGCCCTACCTCATCAATCTCGATCCGGAGCCGGAGAACGAGCGGCTGCAAAGCCCGGCCGAACGGGCCGATCTCGATGGTCTGTGGGAATGCATATTGTGCGGCTGCTGCACCACATCCTGTCCCACCTTCTGGTGGAATCCGCAGCGCTTTCTTGGGCCGGCGGCGCTCATGCAATCCTACCGTTTCATCGCCGACAGCCGCGACCAGGCCACCGACGAGCGGCTGGATTTCCTCGAAGACCCTTATCGCCTGTTCCGTTGCCACGGCATCATGAATTGTGTCGAGGTATGTCCGAAAGGCTTGAACCCCACGGCCGCCATCGGCAAAATCAAGGCCCTGCTGGTAAAACGCGTCCTGTGAGCCGCGAACCGGTGCCGGGTTGGCTGCGCTGGCAATGCCGGCGCGGTATGCTCGAACTGGATGCCTGGCTGGCCCGCTTTCTGGAGACTGGTTACGGCCGCCTCGGCGAGGCAGGTCAGTCGGTCTTCGCCAAGCTGCTGAGAGAGGCCGACGCCGACCTCTACGCCTGGCTCACCGACCGCCGCCCGCCGCCGCCGGTCTTTCAGGACGTGCTCGACAAAATCAAGGAAACCAAGGTAACAGGATGACTCAACGCACCGTCAACATCTGCTTCGGCGACAGTGACCGCCACCTCGAACTGCCGCTACTATCAGGCAGTCTCGGCCCGGATGTGATCGATACCCGCGGTCTCAGCGCCGCGGGCGTCCTCACCTTTGATCCTGGTTTTTTGTCGACCGCGAGTTGCGCTTCCAACATCACCTTCATCGATGGCGACAAGGGCCTGCTCTATTACCGCGGCTACCCCATCGAACAGTTGGCCGAACACTCCGATTTTCTGGAGACGGCCTATCTGCTGTTGCATGGTGAATTGCCCACGGCAGATGAAAAGGCGGCCTTTGTCGGCAAGATCAGCCGCCAGACCATGCTGCACGATCAGATGGCCTATTTCTATCGCGGTTTTCGCCGTGATGCCCATCCAATGGCGGTCATGGTCGGCGTGGTCGGCGCCATGTCTGCCTTCTATCGGCATTCATCCGATCCTTTCGACCCGGCCCAGCGCGAGTCCGCCGCCTTGCGCCTGCTGGCCAAGGTGCCGACCATCGCCGCCTGGAGTTACAAGTACAACCTCGGCGAACCCTTCATGTATCCGCAGAACCGCTTCAACTACGCGGAAAACTTTCTCTACATGATGTTCGCCACCCCGTGCGAGGACTATCAGCCCAACCCGGTGCTTGCCAAGGCACTCGACCGCATCTTCGTGCTGCACGCCGATCATGAGCAGAATGCCTCCTCCTCGACCGTGCGCGTGGCGGGTTCCTCCGGTGCCAACCCCTTCGCCTGCATCGCCGCCGGTATCGCCTGTTTGTGGGGGCCGCTGCATGGGGGCGCCAATGAAGCGACGCTCAAGATGCTGGAGGAGATCGGCGACGTAGCGCGCATCGGCGAGTACATCAAGCGGGCCAAGGACAAGAGCAGCGGCTTTCGCCTCATGGGTTTCGGCCACCGGGTCTACAAGAATATGGATCCACGCGCCGCCATCATGCGGGCCACTTGTTACGAGGTGCTGGATGAGCTGGGTCTGCACGACGACCCCCTGTTTAAACTGGCCATCAAGCTGGAGAAAATCGCCCTGGAGGACGAGTACTTCGTCAAGAAACGCCTGTATCCCAATGTCGATTATTATTCCGGCATCGTCATGCGTGCCATGGGCATCCCCAATTCCATGTTCACCGCCATCTTCGCCCTGGCCCGCACCGCCGGCTGGGTGGCGCAGTGGATGGAGATGATCGCCAGCCCCGAGCACAAGATTGCCCGCCCGCGCCAGCTCTACACCGGACAACCGCGGCGCGACTATGTCCCCATCGATCTGCGCGGCGCATGACGGAGCATCCTTCGGCCTACTATTCGGGTAGCGCCGATTACCTGGAGGCCCTGGAGGGCGGCTACCACCGCCGCGATCGCCCGGCGGACGTCGCCACGGCCGGCGAGGGCATCGCCCAGCCACCCTGCGACAGCCGCCAGGTCAGTGTGCTGCAACTTATCAACGCCTTCCGTTTCCATGGTTACCGGGTGGCGGACGTCGATCCCCTGCTGCTGCACACCCTGCCCAAGGTGCCAGAACTGGAACTGGCCAGCCATGGACTCACCCATGAGGACCTCGAACGGGAGTTCGACACCGGCTCCCTGGTCGGGCCGCCCCGCGATACCCTGCGCAACATCCTGGCCCGTCTGCGCGGCGCCTATTGCGGCACGCTGGCGGCGGAATACATGCACATCTGCGCTACTGTGCAGAAGCGCTGGCTGCAGCGTCGCCTGGAGGCGGGCGAGGGCGGTCCGGTCATCGCCGACCACCGTCGCAAGTGGCTGCTCGACCAGTTGAGCCGGGCCGAGCTTTTGGAAAAGGTCATTCATGCCCGCTACGTCGGCCAGAAACGCTTTTCGCTGGAGGGCGGCGAGGCGCTCATCCCACTCTTGAATTTCTTGCTGGAGCTGGCCGCTGGCGCCGGCCTGCAGGAGATCGGCCTGGGCATGGCACACCGCGGCCGCCTCAACGTGCTGCACAATGTCGTCGGCCGTTCCGCCCTGGCTTTTTTTGAGCACGAAGATCAGACCGCGCCGGAGGGCGCCCTCACCGGAGATGTCAAATATCATCAGGGTTTCGCGCGCACGGTGGAAACCCTGGCCGGCCCCATACGCCTGGCGCTGGCCTTCAATCCCTCCCATCTCGAAATCGTCGGCCCGGTGGTGCAAGGCTGGGTGCGGGCGCAGCAGCAGAAACGGGGGGACCGTGGCGGCGATCTGGTGATGCCGGTGCTCATCCACGGCGATGCCGCTTTCGCCGGCCAGGGCGTCGTCATGGAATCGCTCAACATGGCGGCGACGCGCGGCTTCAATACCGGCGGCACGGTGCACGTCGTGGTCAACAACCAGATCGGCTTCACCACCTCTGACCCGCGCGATACCCGCTCCAGCCTGTACTGCACCGACGTGATGAAAATGGTGGAAGCGCCTGTGCTGCATGTCAATGGCGACGATCCGGAGGCGGTGCTGAGGGCGGTGCAGATCGCCTTCGACTACCGCATGACCTTCCGCCGCGACATTGCCATCGACCTCGTCTGCTATCGTCGTCTCGGTCACAACGAACAGGACGAACCCATGGTGACTCAGCCGCTGATGTACCGCCGCATCCGCGAGCTGCCTGGGGTGCGGGCACTCTATGCCGATCTGCTCGACGCCTGGGGGGTGCTGCGGCGGAGTGAAAGCGAGGCGATGGCGGCGGCCATAAAGCAGAACTTGGCGCTGCCGGCTATCGAGCCCGAGCGCCCTTATACCGCCTTCGTTGCCGACTGGCGGCCATTTCGCGGCCACGACTGGCGTGTAGCGGCCGACACGGCGGTGCCGCTGCGCCAGCTCAAGACACTGGGTGAGCGTGTCACCGAGGTCCCGGACGGGTTCAGCCTGCACCCGCGTGTCGCCGCCTTGATCGACAACCGCCGTCACATGGCGGCGGGCGAGAGGCCGCTCGATTGGGGCATGGCTGAGACCCTGGCCTACGCCAGCTTGCTGACCGAGGGCCACGGCGTGCGCCTCACCGGCCAGGACTCGGGCCGTGGCACCTTCTTCCATCGCCATGCCGTACTGCACGACCAGGAGCGGGAGCGCTGGGACGCCGGCGATTACATCCCGCTGCAGCACCTCGCCACCAATCAGGCGCATTTCTTGGTGGTGGATTCGGTGTTGTCCGAGGAGGCCGTGCTCGCCTTCGAATATGGTTATGCCAGCACGGCGCCGCAGGAACTGGTGATCTGGGAGGCACAGTTCGGCGACTTCGCCAACGGCGCCCAGGTGGTGATCGACCAGTTCGTCGCCGCCGCCGAGGCCAAGTGGGGCCGGCTCAACGGACTTACGATATTTTTGCCGCACGGCTATGAGGGGCAGGGGCCCGAGCACTCCTCCGGGCGGATCGAGCGCTTCCTGCAACTGGCCGCGCAGGACAACATGCAGATCACGCAGCCCTCTTGCGCGGCGCAGTTCTTTCACTTGTTGCGGCGGCAGATGCGGCGCCCTTACCGCAAACCGCTGGTGGTATTCACCCCCAAGAGTCTGCTGCGTCACCCAGAAGCCGCTTCGCCCCTGGAAGAACTGGCGAACGGCGCGTTCCTGCCGGTGTTGGGTGAAAACAGCCTGGACGACGTGGCGGCTGTGCGTCGTCTCGTACTGTGCAGCGGCCGTCTCTATTACGACCTGCTGGCCCGGCGCCGGCAGGATGGCAGCCGTCACATCGCCCTGGGCCGCATCGAGCAGTTCTACCCAATACCGGACCGCGAGCTGTCGGCCGAGCTGGCCCGTTATCCGAATTTGCAAGAGCTTGTTTGGGCACAAGACGAACCTCGTAACCAGGGCGCGTGGCGTTTTATGGCGTGGCAGATTAAACAGCTCAGTGACCTGCCGCTGACCTACGCCGGGCGACCGGAATCCGCCTCGCCTTCCACCGGTTTTCACAGTTTGCACCAGCAGCAGCTGGAGTCCTTGCTGAACTTGGCCATGGGCTGAGTGCACGCCGTTGTTCTTCTTTTTTTTTCAGAGACCGGATATGTGGTTCCGTAATTTGCAATGTTATCGGTTGCTTCCCGGCCAGAGGCCGGCCTTGACGCATCTGGCCGCAGCTCTGGCCGTACGCCCGCTGGTCCACTGTGGCGGTCTGGAACGCCAGCGCCTGGGCTGGCGGCCGGTGCTTGGCGAGGACGACTATGTCTATGAGCTGAACGGGCAGTGGCTGATCGCACTGGGCATAGAGGAAAAACTGCTGCCGGCGGCGGTGGTGAAACAGGCGGCGGCGGAAAAAGTGGCCGCGATCGAGGCCAGCGAGGGTTACCGGCCATCTGCCAGGCGGCGCAGCGAGATCCGCGCCGAGGTCGAAGACGAACTGCTGCCGCGCGCCTTCAGTCAGCGGCGCACGGTACAGGCCTGGATCGACCCGGAGCACGGCTGGCTGGCGGTGGATGCGGCCAGCGCCGGCAAGGCCGAGGCCCTGGTCAAGCTGCTCGGCGAGTGCGCGCCCGAATTGCCGTTGAAACTGCCGCAGACCCGGATTTCACCGGCCGCGGCGATGACTGCCTGGTTGGCGGCGGGCGAGGCCCCCGCTACATTCGGTATCGACCGCGATGGCGAGCTGCGGCTGCCTGGTGAGGACCGCGCCACGGTACGTTATGTGCGTCACGCCCTGGACGGCGCCGAGATCGGCGCGCACATCGCCGCCGGCAAACTGGTTACCCGCCTGGGCCTGACCTGGGCCGACCGGATCAGCTTCATCCTCACCGAAAAGCTGGAGATCAAGCGTCTGCAATTCCACGATGTGCTGACGGAACAGAGTGACCAGGCGGAAGACGCCGAGGCCTTGTTTGCAGGCGAATTCACCTTGATGACCGGTGAGCTGGCGAAGATGCTCGACGACCTCATGGCGGCCCTGGGCGGAGAAGAAGGCGCCTGATTCCGCCATCATCCCGCGTCACGATGGACAATCTGGGATAATCCCGGCCATCGAAAACGATCACTGAATCCATGGCGTATTCTGAATCCTCCATCCGCGTTCTCAAGGGGCTGGAACCGGTCAAGGAGCGGCCGGGAATGTATACCCGCACCGACTCGCCCACCCACATCATCCAGGAGGTGGTAGACAACGCCGCCGACGAGGCCTTGGGCGGCTTTGCCGGCAAGCTCACGGTGACCTTGCACAACGATGGCTCGGTCTCGGTGGAGGACGACGGGCGCGGCATTCCGGTTGGCATCCACCCTGTCGAGGGGGTGCCGACGGTGGAGGTGGTGTTTACCCACCTGCACGCCGGCGGCAAGTTCGACAAGAAGATCGGCGGGGCCTATGCCTTTTCCGGCGGCCTGCACGGCGTCGGCGTGTCGGTGACCAATGCCCTGTCGAGCCGCCTGGAGGTGTTCGTCAAGCGCGACGGTCAATTGCACCGCATGGCGTTTGCCGACGGCAACGTGATCGAGCCGCTCGCCGTGGTTGGTACTGTCGGCGCGCGCACCACTGGCACCTTGGTAAGGGCCTGGCCCAACGGCCGCTATTTCGATAGTCCCAGGATCAAGCGCCATGACCTGGAGCGTCTGCTGCGCGCCAAAGCCGTGCTGCTGCCAGGCGTCAAGGTGATCCTGAAGGATGAGGAGAGCGGCGAAGAAAAAGTCTGGCAATACGCCGATGGGCTGGTGAGCTATCTCAACGAAACCTTGCCGGAGGCGGGCGAGGGCATCTATGTCAGTCCGGTCTTCGCCGGCGAGCGCCACGCCGCGGCAGAAGACGCCAGCGGCTTCGCGGAAGGCGAGGGCGCCGCCTGGGCGCTGGCCTGGTGCGAGGCGGGCGGCGGCGGCGAGTCTTATGTCAACCTCATCCCGACGCCGCTCGGCGGCACGCACGAGGCTGGATTGCGCGCTGGCCTGTTCGAGTCGTTGAAGGAGTTCGTCAGCCATCATGGCCTGTTGCCGGGCAAGGTAAACCTACAGGCAGACGACGTTTGGAAACCGGTGCGTTACGTACTCTCGGCCCGTATGCTCGACCCGCAGTTCCAGGGGCAGACCAAGGAGCGCCTGACCAACCGCGATGCCATGCGCCTGGTTGCGACGCGTGTCAAAGACCCTCTCGATGCCTGGCTCAATACCAATATCGACGCGGGCAAGCGCATCGCCGAACTGGCCATCAAGGCGGCACTGGCCCGACAAAAAGCCGGCCGGGTAGTGGAGAAGAAAAAACAGTCCGGCGCCGCGGTGCTGCCGGGCAAGCTGACTGATTGCGAATCGGACGACATCGGCCGCAACGAGCTTTTTCTGGTCGAGGGCGACTCCGCCGGCGGCTCTGCCAAGCAGGGCCGAGACCGCGAGTATCAGGCCATCCTGCCGCTGCGCGGCAAGGTGCTGAATACCTGGGAAGTGGCGCGCGGCGAGATCTTCGCCAACAACGAGGTGCATGACATCGCGGTGGCGCTCGGTATCGACCCACATGACCTCGACGGCCCGCAAACGGTGCTGGATGGCCTGCGCTATGGCAAGGTTATCATCATGGCGGACGCCGACGTCGACGGCAGCCATATCCAGACACTGCTCCTGACCTTGTTCCTGCGCCACTTCCCGAGGCTGATTGAGTCGGGCCACGTTTATGTCGCCCAGCCGCCGCTCTACAGCTTCAAGGTGGCGGCTCAGGGCAAGGGCCGGCCCGAGCGCCGTCTCTATGCCCTGGACGAGGACGAGCGCGACCAGATACTGACCCGCCTGGCCGAGGACGGCGTCCGCGAGGCCAACATCCACGTCGGCCGCTTCAAGGGCCTGGGCGAGATGAACCCGGAGGAGCTGCGCGAGACCACCATGCACCCGGATACCCGCCGCCTCTTGCCAGTGACCTTGCCACGGGCCGAACTGGACGAGGTGAAGCGCATGTTCGCCCTGCTCATGGGCAAGGGCGAGGCCGCGGGACGGCGCGCCTGGATGGAGGCGAACGGCAATTTGGTTGAAGCAGACATATGATCCACGACGACGATTCCCTGGACCTGTTCGACAATGCCCACGCTGCGGCCGTCGACCAGCCCCCCGAGCCACCCGCCTCCGGCCCCCTCTACAGCCTGGACGGCGAAGGCGGCGTGCCGCTGCATCTGTTCGCCGAGCGGGCCTATCTCACCTACGCCATGTCCACCGTGCTGGATCGGGCTCTGCCCTGCGTCGAGGACGGCCAGAAGCCGGTGCAGCGGCGCATCCTGTATGCCATGCGCGAGCTGGGCAACCGCTCCGACGCGCCGTTCAAGAAGTCGGCGCGCATCGTCGGCGACGTCATCGGCAAGTTTCACCCGCACGGCGACAGCGCCGTCTACGAGGCGGCGGTGCGCATGGCGCAGGCGTTCACCCTGCGCTATCCGCTGATCGAGGGGCAGGGCAACTTCGGCTCGCGCGACGGCGATTCGCCGGCCGCCATGCGCTACACCGAAGTGCGCTTATCGAAGTTCGCCGAAGACGTGCTGCTGTCCGAGATCGACCGCGGCACCGTCGATTTCCGCGAGAACTACGACGGCACCCTGAACGAACCGGCGCTGTTGCCGGCCCGGCTGCCGGTGCTGTTGCTCAACGGCGTGTCCGGGATCGCCGTCGGCATGGCCACCGAGATCGCGCCGCACAACCTGAAGGAAGTCGCCGAGGCCTGCATTGCGCTAATCAACGGTCACAAGGACGAAATGGTCTACGGCGCGATTACCGGCCCGGACTTTCCCGGCGGCGGGCAGATCATTTCCGCCCCCGAGGACATCCGCAAGGCCTACGAGACCGGCCGCGGCAGCCTGCGTGTGCGTGCCCGCTGGCAGGTCGAGCCGCTGGCGCGCGGCCAGTACCGCATCGCAATCACGGAACTGCCGCCGGGGACCAGCGCGGCCAAGGTGCTGGCGGAGATCGAGGAGCTCATCAACCCCAAACCCAAGGCCGGCAGGAAGGCGCTCTCAGCCGAGCAGCAGGCCATGAAGAACGCCGTTCTGGGCGTGCTCGACACTTTCCGCGACGACTCCGACAAGGCCCATCCGGTGCGCCTCCTGCTGGAGCCGCGCAGCCGCACCGTGACGGCGGATGACCTCATGAACCTGCTGCTGGCGAACACCTCGCTGGAGGGCAACGCCAGCTTCAACATGACCATGATCGGCCGCGATGGCCGGCCACAGCAAAAGACACTGCCGCAAGCCCTGCGCGAGTGGTGCGCGTTCCGCATGGCAGTGGTCGAGCGCCGCCTGAAATTCCGCTTTGACGAGGTGGCGCGCCGTCTTCATATCCTTGAAGGCCGGATGATCGCCTTCCTGCGCATCGAGGAGGTCATCCGGGTGATCCGCGAGGCCGAAGCGCCCAAGGCCGAGTTGATGGCGGCGTTCGGCCTGACCGAGATACAGGCCGAGGACATACTGGAAATCCGCCTGCGTCAGTTGGCCCGCCTGGAAGGTATCCGTATCGAGCGCGAGTTGGACGAGCTGCGGCAGGAACAGGCCGGACTGCAACAATTGCTCGACAGCGAAAGCGACCGCCGCCGGTTGATTGTCAAGGAAATCCGCGAGGACGTGAAGAAATACGGAGACCCCCGCCGCACCCTGGTCGAGGCGGCCGAAAAGGTCACCGCCGCCAAGGTGGAGGCGCTGGCCGACGAGCCGGTGACGGTGATCCTGTCGAAGAACGGCTTTATCCGCAGCCGCGCCGGCCACGGCCTCGACCGGGCGATGCTGACCTGGAAGGATGGTGATGGCGAGCTGGCGGTAATCGAGACCCGGACCGTGCATCCCGTGATCCTGCTCGACGAAGCGGGACGCACCTATACCGTGCGTCCTCTGGACCTGCCCGGCGGCAAGGGTGACGGGGTGCCGGCATCGTCGCTGGTCGAGTTACAGGGTGGCCAGGTGGTGGCCATGCTGTCGGCTCCGGTCGATACGAAAATACTATTGGCGACAAGCGCCGGCGTTGGTTTTATCGGCAGATTGGGTGACATGGTCTCCCGCCAGAAGGCCGGCAAGGCTTATGTGAGCGTGGGCGCGAGCGCCGTACTGCTGCCGCCGGCGCCGGTCGCGGCCAACGCGCGCTTCATCGCCGCCCTGACTGGGGAGGCGCGCCTGTTGTTCTTCCCGATCGAGGAAATGAAGGCGCTGGCTGGCGGCAAGGGCGTGATGCTGGTTGCCCTCAATCCTGGGGAACGCCTGCTGGCGGCCCTGGCCGTGGCAGAAGGGGTGACGGTGATGGGCGTCGGGCGCGGCGACAAGGCCATGGCCCATCAAGTTAGCGGCGCACAGGCCGATAACTATCTGGGTAAGCGGGCGCGCAAGGGCAAGCCGCTGGCCGCCAGATTCAAACGCGTGCTCGGCCTGGCCGAGAAGATCAATGGATAGAGAGGCGCATGACGGAAGCGAGGCCGAACCCCACCACCGAATGGACCCCGCCGCGCGAGTCAGGGCGGCGGCAGGACCCGCTGCTGGCTTGTCTCATGGCTCTGACCCGCCTCTATGGCACGCCGCGCAGCCGCGATGCCCTCGTCGCCGGCCTGCCTTTGGCCGACCATGTGCTGCTGCCATCCAGCTTCGAGCGTGCCGCTCGGCGGGCCGGCCTGGCCAGCCGCCTTCTGCGGCGCGACCTCGATACTCTGGCCGAGCCGCTGCTGCCGGTGGTGCTGCTGCTCAACGAGCGTGACGCCTGCCTGCTTGTCGGCTGGGAAGACGAAGGCCGCACCGCCCGCGTCATCCTGCCCGAACTCCCCGAAGCGGCCACGACCCTGCCGCGTGCCGAGCTGATGGCCCGATATACCGGTACCGCTATCTTTTGCCGTCCCCGATTCCGTTTCGACCGGCGCGCGCCAGAGGTGAACGCGGTACCCCAGCGGCATTGGTTCTGGGGGGCGCTGCTGGAGAATCTCCCGGTCTACAAGGACATTCTGGCCGCCGCCCTGCTGATCAACCTGTTTGCCGTCGCCCTGCCCATGTTCACCATGAACGTGTATGACCGGGTGGTGCCAAACAATGCGACGGAGACTTTGTGGGTGCTGGCCGTGGGTCTCGCCATCGTGCTCGCGGCCGATGTCGCCCTGCGCCTGATGCGAGGCTATCTCATTGACCTTGCCGGCAGTCGCGTCGATGTCAACCTGTCGGCCCGCATCATGGAACGGGTGCTGGGCATACGCCTGGAAAACCGGCCTGTCTCGACCGGGGCCTTCGCCGCCAATCTGCGTTCGTTTGAAACCGTCCGGGATTTCATCACCTCGGCGACGGTGACTACGCTCATCGACCTGCCCTTTGCCCTGATCTTTCTTCTGGTGATGCTCTGGATCGACTGGCCCATGGTCCTGCCCAGTGCGCTGGGGATCGTACTGGCGGTGGGTTATGCCCTGCTGGTGCAAGCGCGAATGCACGAACTGTCGGAGACCACCTATCGGGCGGGGGCCATGCGCAACGCCTATCTGGTCGAGAGCCTGGTCGGCCTGGAGACGGTGAAGGCGATGGGCGCCGAAGGCATCATGCAGCGCAAGTGGGAGAACAGTGCTGCCTTCCTGGCCAGGGTGTCGACCCAGTTGCGTCTGCTGGCGGCGACGACGATCAACGGCGCCCAGGGAATCTCACAGCTGGTCTATCTCAGCGTCATCGTCCTTGGCGTCTACCGTATCGGTCAGGGCGAGTTGACCCTGGGCGGGCTAATCGCCTGCTCCATGCTGGCTTCGCGTGCCATGCTGCCGTTTGCCCAGGTGGCGGGTCTGTTGACGCACTATCACAACGCCGCCATGGCCTTGGCGACCCTGACCCAGGTGATGGGTAACGCGGTGGAACGCCCGGCCGATGCCAATTTCGTCTCCCGCGGCCATTTCGAGGGCGAGATCGAATTCAACGGCGTGAGCTTCGCCTATCCCGGCGAAGAAAATGAGGCCCTGCACCAGGTTTCGTTCCACCTCAAGCCGGGCGAGCACGTGGCCATCATCGGCCGGGTCGGCTCGGGAAAATCGACGCTGGAGAAGCTGGTGCTCGGCCTCTACCAGCCGACGGCAGGTTCCATCCGGCTGGATGGTGTCGATATTCGCCAACTGGACCCGGCGGAACTGCGGCGCAACATCGGTTATGTCCCCCAGGATGTCACCCTGTTTTTCGGCAGTCTGCGGGAAAACATCGTCCTCGCCGCGCCTGAGGTGGAGGATTCGGCCCTGCTGGCGGCGGCCGAGGTGGGGGGGCTGATGGATATGGTCAACCGGCATCCGCGCGGCTTCGACATGATGGTGGGGGAGCGCGGCGAATCGCTTTCCGGTGGTCAGCGCCAGGGGGTGGCCATCGCCCGCGCGGTGGTCAACGCCCCGCCCATCCTGCTGCTTGACGAGCCGACCGGCTCCATGGACTTCAGCAGCGAGGATGAGGTCAAGAGCAAATTGCGCGACTATGGCGCCGGCAAGACACTGATGCTGATCACCCATCGCACCTCGCTCCTGGACCTGGTGGAGCGCATCATCGTCATCGATCATGGCAAGGTGGTGGCGGACGGGCCCAAGGCCACAGTGGTCGAGGCCCTGAAACACGGCCGCATCGAGAGGGCGAAATGAGTGAACTGACGCCCAAGGGGCCTTGGCCGGAGGCGATCCCACTGCCGGGCTGGATGCACCGCCTGCGCGGCGGCCTGGATCGTCTGTTGCGGCGCTGGATACCTCGGCAGACGGAGGAAGAACTCGACTGGGTGAGCGACGCGGATTGGGCCCGCCTCCAACAGGAACCTTTGCGAGCGCGTTTCCTGCTGCGCTGGATAGCTGGCATCGCCGTCGTATTGTTTATCTGGGCGGCCTTTGCCCAGGTCGATGAAGTCACTCGCGGTATCGGCAAAGTCATTCCCTCGCGTCAACTGCAGGTGGTGCAAGCTGTGGACGGCGGCGTGGTTTCCGAAATCGCGGTAAAAGAAGGCCAAATCGTGGACGCCGGCCAGTTGCTCATGCAGATCGACGAGACCCGTTTCGTTTCCTCGCTGCGCGAAAACCAGGTGCAGTATGCAGCGCTCCAGGCCAAGGCGGCGCGGCTCAAGGCCTTGGCGGAAGGCGGCCCCTTCGTGCTGCCGTCTGATCTCGTCAGGGAAAACCCGCAACTGGCCGAACAGGAACGCGGGCTGTATTTGTCCCGTCGCTCCGAACTGGAGGCGCAGTTGGGCATTGCCCGCCAGCAACTGGCCCAACGCAGTCAGGAGTTGAACGAGGTCAGGTCGCGGCGCGACCAGGCGGCTCAGGCCTATGACCTGACCGCCCGGGAACTGGCGGTGACCAAGCCGCTGGCCGGTTCCGGCGCCGTGTCAGAGGTGGAACTGCTGCGCCTGGAGCGTGATGTTGGCCGCTTTCGTGGTGAGCGCGACCAGGCCGCCGCCCAGATCGTCCGCATCCAGTCCGCCATCGCCGAGGCCCAGCGCAAGATCCAGGAGGTGGAACTGAACTTCCGCAATATGGCGCGCATGGAACTGGCCGATACCATGGCCAAGGTCAACAGCTTGTCGGAAGGGAGCGCCGCCCTCAGCGACCGGGTCAAGCATTCCTCGGTCAAGTCGCCGGTCAAGGGGACTGTGAAGCGGCTGCTGGTCAACACCGTCGGCGGCGTGGTCCAGCCCGGCGCCGAGATCATCGAAGTGGTGCCTTTGGAAGACGCTCTCCTGCTGGAGGCGCGCATCCTGCCCAAGGACATTGCCTTCCTTCGTCCCGGTCTAAAGTCCCAGGTGCGTTTCACCGCCTACGATTACGCTATTTACGGCGGCCTGGCGGCCGTGGTGGATCAGGTGGGCGCCGATACGGTGACCGACGACAAGGGCAATGCCTTTTACCTCGTCCGGGTGCGCACGCTGAACTCAAGTCTGGGCGAGAACCTGCCGATATTGCCAGGTATGGTGGCCGAGGTTGATATCATGACCGGCAAGAAAAGCGTGCTTTCCTATCTATTGAAACCCATATTGCGGGCACATACACACGCCCTGAAGGAGCGGTGATGACGGTGCTGAGGCACTTCTTCCTGACGTCGCGTGGCCAACCCCTGCCGCGCTGGCTGGAGGCCTTCCCGGACGGCAGTGTGCGGCCATACCCGCAAGTAGGGACAGTACTTGTGCGGCGGCCGGGAGAGGCCCTGATCTGGTTGCATCTTGGTCAAAAAGAACGACAACCGGCGGCACGGCTCAAGTCTGTCACTCTGGCCGCGCCTTCCTGTCGCATCATCGTGCTTTCCAACCTGCCTTCAGAGACGGAAGGGCTCGCCTGCTTCGAGGCAGGCGCGGCTGGCTATGCCAGTGCCCTGATCACGCCGGAGGGGCTACGCCAGGTGGCCACGGTGGTGGAACACGGCGGTCTATGGGTGGGGGCCGAGCTGATGACCCGGTTGCGGCGCGCGCTGGCGGCCAAGACAGGGACTCCCCCCAGCCCGGACCGGTTGGCACCCCTCAGCCGCCGCGAACGGGAAGTGGCACTGGCCGTGGCCGAAGGGGCCAGCAATAAGGAAGTCGCCCGCGCCCTGGGCATTACTGAACGCACCGTCAAGGCGCATCTGTCAGCCATCTTCCTGCGCCTGGGGGTGCGTGACCGGATGCAACTCGCCCTGTTCGTCAACGCCGATCGTCCGGCCACGGCGGACAAGCGGCATATCCATTAACGCAAATACCGGGAAAGGCCGGGCCGTGCCCGCCGCAAGGTATTGGCCGTTATTCCGCCATGGACAATCGTGTGGTCGCCTTCCCCTGTACTTCAGTCCAATTTATTTTTTTGTTGGATAGGGGATATAAAGCCGACCATGACTCGCTCTTCCCGATCGTGATCGAACAAGGATAAAACATGGCCGTCCAGACTTCAGCCCAAGCCATTGCCCACGTCGTCTCCGTCAAGGGAGAAGCCTATGCGCGCGCCGCCGACGGCAGCCTGCGCCAGATCAGGGCGGGCGATCAGATCTATCTGGGTGAAACTTTGGTGACAGCCGCCAGCGCCCAGGTGGTGGTGGCCTTCAAGGACGGCCATCAGATGACCATCCTGCCCGACGAGGCCTTCCAGTTCGGCCCCGAAGCCAGCTATGACTATCAGCCCAGGCAGGCCGATGCCGCCATCGGCACGGCGGAGATCAATACCCTCATACAGGCCATCGAGCAGGGCGGTAATCTCGATGAACTTCTGGAAGAAACCTCGGCGGGCCTTGGTGCCGTGGGCGGCGAGGACAGCGGCAACAGTTTCGTCCGCTTGCTGCGCATCAGTGAAAGTGTGGGGGGTGTCGATTACCAGTATGGCAGTTTGGAAGATGATGACCGGCTTCCGAGTGCGGAGTCCCGCGACCTCAACCTGCCACCAGTGGCCAATCCCGACGCGCAAACCTTGGCCGAGGATACGCCGCTCGTGACAGGTAACGTGATTACCGGCGCCGCTTCCAGCCTTTTGAACAGCGCCGATGGCGATCCCGAACACCTCGCTGTGAGTGTGACCGGGGTGGTATTCGGGACGGCCGTGCCTTCGTCCCCCGCCTCTGTGGGTGCGGTGATTGCCGGTACCTGGGGCAATCTGGTCCTGAATGCCGATGGCAGCTACGCCTACACCCCCAATTACCATGCCCAGTCGCTGGGCGAGGGTCAGACCGTCGTCGACCAATTCACCTACACGATTCAGGATCCCGCCGGTGCCTCGGCCACCACGACGCTGACCTTGACCGTGACCGGCAGCAACGATGTGCCGGTGGTTGGAACACTGCCGAATGGTGAAGCACCGCCCCTCGTCGATCCCAATCTGGACCCGGTCAGCGGGCATTACCTGCATACCATACCTGAAGACACCCCGGTCTCGGGCCAGGTGACGGCCACCGATCCAGAAAACGATACGCTCGTCTACACCCTGGCCTCCAACCCCGCGCACGGCACGGTGAGCGTGAATCCGGATGGCTCCTATACCTACACACCCAACGCCAACTACAACGGCAACGACGGCTTCAATGTCCTGGTCGACGATGGCCACGGCGGCACCAGTATCGCCACGGTCGATCTCGTCATCACACCGGTGCCAGACCCGTCCGTCATAACTCCGGGTTACGGGCAGGTGACGGAAGATGCAGTATTGTTCACCCTGGGCCACCTGGCCATCAGCGACGTCGATGGGGCGCAGGATGAGCACTTCACCCCGCAGGCTAATACGGCGGGCGCGCACGGCACCTTTACCATCGATGCCAATGGCAATTGGACATACACCCTCAACAACGGTGATCCCGCCGTTCAGGCCCTGAATGCCGGTCAAAGCATGACCGAAGTGTTCGCTGTCTCCGGCGTGGACGGCACGCCCTCGACCGTCACCGTGGTCATCAATGGCGTAAACGAAAATGCCGCGCCGAACGCCCAAAACGACTCCGCGTCGACCAATCAGAATTCCCCGGTAACCATCAATGCACTCGGCAATGACAGTGATCCGGATGGCGATCTCCTAACTATCAGCGGCTTCGGTCAGGGGGGGCATGGAAGCGTTGCACTGGTGGGCGGGCAGTTCGTCTATACGCCAGATCCAGGGTATGTCGGTGCGGATGCCTTCACGTATTCAGTGAGCGACGGCAAGGGCGGTACCGATTCCGCCACGGTGACAGTCGCTATCGCCGTGGTGCCCCCGGTCAACCTGCCGCCGGTAGCCAACCCTGACAGCGCGACGACGGCGGCCGGCACCCCGGTGACCCTTGCTGTACTGGCCAACGACAGCGATCCGGAAAACGACCCGCTGACGGTGACGGCGGCCAGTGTCGCGCCGGCCGAAGGCACGGTGGTCATCAATCCCGACGGCACTGTCACCTACACCCCGGCGGCCGGCTTCAGCGGCACCGCCAGCCTCAGCTACAGCATCAGCGACGGCAGCGGCACGGCCAGCAGCACGGTCACGGTTGCCGTTGCCGCGCCGGCGAACCATCCGCCGCAGGCCGTTGACGACAGTGCCAGCACCGACGAGGACACGCCGGTGACGATTGCGGTGCTCGCCAACGACGTCGATGCCGACGGCGACCCGCTGACGGTCACCGGCGCCAGCGCCGCGCATGGCACGGTGACGATCAACGCCGACGGCACGCTCGCCTACACCCCGGACCCCAACTTCAATGGCACCGACACGATCAGCTACGCCATCAGTGACGGTCAGGGCGGCACCTCGACCGCGGCCGTGGCGGTGACGGTCAATGCGGTCAACGACGCCCCGGTAGCCAACCCTGACAGCGCGACGACGGCGGCCGGCACCCCGGTGACCCTTGCTGTACTGGCCAACGACAGCGATCCGGAAAACGACCCGCTGACGGTGACGGCGGCCAGTGTCGCGCCGGCCG
>JBBIVX010000005.1:0-124517 GCA_037439465.1 Hydrogenophilales bacterium
CGAGGGCATCCTGATCGCCGAACCGAATGGCGTTGTGGTGTTCTGCAATGCCGCCGCGCGGCAGTTGCTGGAGATACCCGGCGCCAAACCCGTCGTGCAATTGAGTGACGTCGGCGGGGTGAATCTGGCGCCTGTTACCCGGAAAGCCAACCAATGTGGCGCCTGCCCGGGCGAACAGGCGCTGAAGGAGACGCGAGGCGGGACCTTCTCGAGGCTTTCCCGCGCGAAATCGGCGATTGACAGGAGCAGCCAGAGGCGAAGATAGTCCCACTCGTCGCGTCACTCGTCGCGTTGGATTTCCTATCCTTCAGCTACGTGTTCAACTTCGTGAAATACGTCGAATGGCCTCCCTCCGCGCTGGGCGTTACGGATATACGGGTTTGCAGCCTGGGTCAGCAGCCCCTGTCCGGCGAGTTGAGCCAGTTGCAGGGACGCCAGGCACAGGGACACGAAATTCAGGTGCACGCCCCGGCGCGCCAGGATGAATGGCGCGATTGCCATGTGCTGTTCGTCCCCGCCAGCGAACAGAAACAGGTGGATGCGGTGCTGCGTGCGGTAGGCCAGGCGCCGGTGCTGACGGTCAGCGACAGTGCCGATTTCGCCAAGGCTGGCGGCATCATCGGCTTGAAACCGAGCGCCGGCCGGATCCGCTTCGACATCAATCTGGCGAACGCGCGCCGGGCCAGTCTCAACCTGAGCAGCCACCTGCTGCGACTGGCGGAGGAAGTGCGGCAATGAGAAGGCGCGCCGCTCGTCCGCCGCGCCTGCGCCTGTCCCGGGCATGCGGCCATCCCGGTGGTAAAAATATCCTCTTCAGAAATCTGCGCTCCCGGCCGTTAAGGCGGTGCCGGGCCTTTTCCTATCCGGTCATTTTCCTGGAAAGAATCTCATGACTATGAAACTCCTCCCCGCACTGCTGGGATTTGCCTTGATGACACAGCCGTTCCATACGGCGCATGCCGCGCAAACCGGCGCGGACATCTTCGCGATCAACCTGGAAGAGTTGATGCAGGTCACGGTGACCTCCGTCTCCAAGAAGGAACAGACCCTGGCCCAGACGGCGGCGGCGGCCTTTGTCATCCAAGGCGAGGACATTCGCCGCAGCGGCGCCAGCAATATTCCGGAGGCGCTGCGCCTGGCGCCGGGGGTGCAGGTCTCCGCCATCGGCAACAACAAGTGGGCGGTGTCGATCCGCGGACAGGCCGATCGCTTCTCCAACAAGCTGCTGGTGCTGGTGGACGGCCGCAGCGTATACAGCCCCCTGTTCTCCGGGGTGTTGTGGGAGGCGCTGGATATCCCCCTGGAAAACATTGCCCGGATCGAGGTGATCCGCGGGCCCGGCGCTTCGATATGGGGCGCCAATGCGGTCAACGGCGTGATCAACATCATCACCAAGTCCGCCTTCGATACCCTCGGCGGCCAGGTCGCCCTCGCGGCGGGCAGCGAGCTGCGCGGCTACGGCTTCGCCCGGTACGGCTGGAACCCCGACCCGGACACCGCCGTCCAGCTCCATGCCAAGGCCCATGACTACGGCCCCTCGCAGCCTGTTGGTGGCGGTGAAGGCTATGACGACTGGCGCAACCAGAGTGCGGGTTTCAAGCTGGAACGACTGCTCGAGGGAGGCCCCCTGAAGGTGCAGGGGGGCGTGTACAGTTCCCGGGCGGGCGACGAACTCAACCTGATCAGCGCCCAGCCGGCCAACACCCTGGTGCAGAACACCCAGAAGATTTCCGGGGGCCACCTGATGGCGCGTTGGGAGGATCAGGGCAGCGAGGGCCGGCAGCAAAGCTTTCAGGCCTACCTCGAGCATTCCGATTATGACCATGTCATCCTCAAGGAACTGCGCACCACGTTCGACCTGGAATACCAGAACCGGCGGGCCATCGGCACGGACCATGACCTGATCTGGGGTCTCGGCTTCCGCCACAGCAGTGACACGATCGACAGTTCGCCCATGTTCACGGAGAGCGAGCGCGAACGCGGCAGCGACCTGTACAGCGCCTACCTGCAGGACGAAATCACCCTGCAGCCGGAACGCTGGCGCCTGAGTCTGGGCGCGCGCCTGGAACACAACGACTACACCGGCTTCGAATTTCAGCCCAACGTCCGCCTGCTGTGGACCCCCAGCGAGAAAAGCAGCGCCTGGCTGTCCCTGGCGCGGGCGATCCGCACCCCCTCGCGCGCCGAGCGTGGCGGATCCATCTATGTGCAGGCCGATCCGGTCGGCCAACCGCCTTTTCTGCCCCCCAGCGTGGTGCAATTCGTCAGCAACGATACCGGCGAGGAGCAACTGGACGCCCTCGACCTGGGCTGGCGCTACCAGTTCAATCCCACCACCAGCCTGGACCTGGCCGCCTTCTACTACCGCTACGACAAGCTGCGCGGAACCGCACTGGCGCCGCCCACCTTCGTCTTCCCCCCCGGCTATCTGCTGATCCAGACCCTGAACAACAATGCCAACAGCGCCAGTGGACCCGGCCTGGAGGCCTCCCTGGACTGGCGGCCGCGTCCCGACTGGCGTATGCAGGCCAACTACAGCTGGCTGAACCTGGTTGTGCGCAGCGCGGACCTGCCCGGGCAAACCACAAGCGACTACACCGGCACCTCGCCGACGCACCAGTTCTCGCTGCGTTCATCCCTGGACCTGACCTCCAGGCTGCACTGGGATGCCTGGCTGCGCTATGTCAGCCGCATCAAGAATCTCCCCGTTCCCGAGTTCACCACGCTGGACATGCGCCTGGCCTGGCAAGCCGACAAGGATCTGGAGATTTCGCTGGTGGGGCAGAACCTGCTGGATAGCGCCCACCTGGAATACGAAGGCAATTTCTTCAAGTCCACGCCCACCGAACTGCAGCGGGGTTTCTATGTGAAGGCGAACTGGAGATTCTGAGCCATGCCCCAGAGCTCATCGCTCCTGGGTGGTTGGCGCGTGGCCTTGCTGGTCGCGCTGCTGATCCTGCCGCGGGCGGTTCGCGCCGACACCTTGGCCGAATATCGGCTCAAGGCGGCCTTCCTGTTGAATTTCGTGACCTTCACCGAATGGCCCGCCGGGGTGGGCAATAGCCTCAATCTGTGCATCTTCGGACCTGACCCCTTCGGCGACAATCTGGACAAGCTGCAAGGCAAGAGAGTGGCCGGGCGCATACTGGCCGTGCGGCGCACCAGCAGCGTATCCAGCCTGGCCGATTGCCAGGTCGTCTTCATCACCCGTCTGGCGAGCGGCAGTCTGCCACGGGTGCTCGACTACCTGGACGGCAAGCCGGTGTTGACTATCGCCGACACTCCCGGGGCCGCCCGCCAAGGCGTCGCCCTCAACATGGATACGGAGCAGAGCAAGGTCACCTTCGAGGCCAATCTGGGCGCCGCCCGCGGCAACGGCCTGGGCCTCAGCTCCAAGCTGCTGCGACTGGCCAGAGAGGTTTATCAGTGATGCAGGATCGTCGTACGCAACCACTCATGCCCCTGGGCGACCGCCTGCGCCAGATCAATCAGGTGACCCTGGGCTTCGCCCTGGCCCTGGTCGCCGTGATCGTCATCATCAGCAGTTTCGCCGTCAATCTGCATGCGCTGGTCGGCAGCAGCCAGGCCAAGGCCAGGGTGCTGGCGGAAAACGCCGGCGCCAGCCTGATGTTCCATGACGACCGCGCAGCGCGTGACCTGCTCCAGTCACTCCGGAGTTCCCCGGATGTGCATGCCGCGGTCATCTATGACAAGGACCGAACGCCGTTTGCCCGCTATCGCCCGGAGGGACAGAACCTGCCCACGTCCCTGCCGGCGCTCCACGAAGCCACGTCCTATAGCTTCCAGTACATCAGGTTGATCCAGCCTATCGCCCATGACGGCGAAATGCTGGGCGCGCTCCTGTTGATGGTCGATCTGGATGGCCTCTATTGGCAGATGTTGTGGCAAGTCCTGATCACCCTCATTGCCGCAGTGATGGCCACGATCCTGGCCCGCGTCCTGTCCGGGCGCCTGAGTGCTTCGGTGCTGCATCCGCTTTCCAGTCTGACCGACTCGATGGATCAGATCTCCGAACTGGCCGACTACAGCATCCGCGCGCAATCCAGTGAAATCGCCGAGTTGGACCGGCTCTCCAGGGGGTTCAACGGCATGCTGGAGCAGATTCAGGATCGCGATGCGCGTCTGGCTGCCCATCGCGATCATCTCGAGGAGGAAGTCGCGAGCCGGACCGCGGAATTGTTGCAGGCCAAGGAGGCAGCGGAGGCCGCCAGCCAGGCCAAGAGCGAATTCCTGGCCACCATGAGCCACGAAATCCGCACCCCCATGAACGGGGTCATGGGCATGACCGACCTGCTCCTGGATACCGGGCTCGATCCGGAGCAACGCCACTTTGCCGAATCCGTGCAACGCTCCGGGCGCCACCTGCTGAACATCATCAACGACATCCTGGACTTCTCCAAGATCGAGTCCGGCCATATGGAACTCGAGGCCGTTGACTTCAATCTGGGCGAGCTGATCGAGGACACGCTGGTGATGTTCGCCCAGCCTGCCGAGGAAAAGGGGCTGGAACTGGCCGCCGATCTTTCGCCGCCCAACATCCCGCTGATGCTGCAGGGCGACCCGTTCCGCCTGCGCCAGGTCATCGCCAACCTGCTTGGCAATGCCATCAAGTTCACCGAGCGCGGCGAGATCATCCTGCGCGCGCGCCTGATCGAGGAAACCGGCAACACGGTGCACGTGCGCGTGTCCGTGGAAGACACCGGCATCGGCATCGCCCCCGAAGCCCAGACAAGGGTGTTCGAGCACTTTGCCCAGGCGGACGGGTCCACCACCCGCAAATACGGTGGCACCGGACTCGGCCTCTCGATCTGCAAACGCCTGACGGAGCTCATGGGTGGACGGATCAGCCTGGACAGCGTTCCCGGGCAAGGTTCCAAGTTCCACATCGATTTGACCCTGGCCAGGGCCAGGACCATGCAGCCCATCCCCTTCGTCGTGGGCGACCTGGAGGGCGTCAGGGTGCTGGTGGTGGACGATAACCGGACCAATCTGGAAATCCTGCAGCGCCAGCTGGAAGCGTGGCACATGGCGGTGACCTGCGCCGACAGCGGCGAACGAGCCCTGCTGCTGATGGCAGGGGAGGCGGAGGCTGGCAAGCCCTTCCATCTGGCCATACTGGATATGCACATGCCGCACATGGACGGATTGCAGCTTGCCCGCCGGATCCAGACCCACCCGGCGCTGGCGGCGACCAAGCTGATCATGCTGACCTCGACCTATGCCGCAGGCAATGGCGCGGAGCGCGCCGAGAGAGGCATCCTGCGCTGCGTCAACAAGCCCATCCGCCAGTCGGAACTGTTCGATGTGATTCGCAGCGTGATCTCCGCCACGGCCGAATTCCCCACTCCGGATCGCAGCGCGACCGCCGAAATGCCGCCGGCATTGAAATCCGGTCAGAGGTTTAACGTGCTGCTGGCCGAGGATAACTCGGTCAACCAACTGGTGGCCAAGACCATGTTGGTGAAACTGGGCGTGCAGGTCGAGATCGCCGCCAACGGAGAGGAAGCCCTGGCCCTGCTGGCGGCCAAGCACTTCGACCTCGTGCTGATGGATTGCCAGATGCCCGTCATGGACGGCTACCAGGCCACGGAGGCCATACGCCGCGGCCAGGCGGACAGCCCGCAACGCCTTCCCATCATCGCGATGACCGCGAATTCCATGGAGGGAGACCGCGACAAATGCCTGGAGGCCGGCATGGATGATTATCTGTCCAAGCCCTACACCCCCGCGCAACTGGAGACGATGCTGGCACGTTGGCTGACGCCGCCCACACACGATCCCGCCGCGGCCAACAACCTGGCAACTGCTGATGCCGCCGCTGCAGAAGAAAGCGAACGAGCGATCAACCTGCAGTTCCTGCAGCAGTTCCAGGAGTTGGATCCATCGGGTGACCTCGTCAAGAAGATCATGCAGATATTCCTGGATACGGCAGGAGACGCGTTACGGCAGATCGAGCAGGCCGTCGCCGCGGGAGATGCCGATGGCTTGCGCCGCTGTGCCCATACGCTCAAGTCCAGTTCCGCCAATGTGGGCGCGGAGACACTCTCCAAGGTCTTCCGGCAGTTGGAGGCTTTGGGGAAAGAGGGCAGCCTGGAGGAGGCAAAATCGCTGCTCGGCGAGATGCGGCAGGCCTATGAACATGCAGCGCGGGACATCCGCGCACTGCTGGCGGAGGCCTGATGTCGGGCAATCTCTTGCGGATTCTGGTCGCGGACGACGAGCCCACCTCCCGTCTTCTGATGCGGGCGGCCCTCGAGAAATCCGGCTTCGCGGCCGCTCTTGCCGTGGACGGCGAAGATGCCTTGCGCCAATTCCGCGCGAACCCGTGCGACATGGTCATGCTGGATGTGGAAATGCCCGGCATGGACGGATATCAGGTCTGTGCCGCTTTGCGTGCCGAAGTGGGCGATGAACTGCCCATCGTCATGGTGACCGGTATGGACGACATGGACTCGATCGAACGAGCCTACGAGTCGGGTGCCACGGACTTCATCGCCAAGCCGATCAACTGGTCACTGATCGGGCATCGGGTGAAATACCTGTTTCGCTCTTCCATGGCCATGCTGGAACTGCGCACGGCCCATGCCCGCAATGCCGCAATCCTGAACGCCATCCCCGATCTGATGTTCGAGTTCGACCTGGACGGCCGCTACCTCGACTACCATGCCCCGCGCAGCGATATGTTGTTCGCGCCGGTCGACACGTTACTGGGCAATACGTTGCGCGAAAGATTGCCGCCGGATGCCGCCGAGGTATGCATGGCGGCATTGCGGGAAGCGCATGAAACCGGGTTCTCGACCGGCAGGCAGTTCGAGCTGCCGCTGCCACAGGGCACGCACTGGTTCGAGCTTTCCGTTGCCCGCAAGGCCACCGACGTCGGGCAGGTGCCGCGTTTCATCGTCCTCTCGCGCGACATCAGCGAGCGCAAGGAGGCGGAGCACAGGATATTCCGCCTGGCCTACTACGACAGCCTGACCGGATTGCCCAACCGGCAGTCCTTTCTTGAGCGCTTGCACCGGGAGGTCCATCGCGCCAGGCACAGTGCCGACAAACTGGCCGTTCTGTTCCTCGACCTGGATGGCTTCAAGACCGTCAACGACACCCTCGGCCATGCCACGGGAGACCTGATCCTGCAGTGGTCGGCCGACCGTCTGAGCCAGGGCATCCGCCCCTCCGACCTGGCAGCGAGCGCGCAACCCAGCGAGTCCGAAGCCGGGCTGGCACGCCTTGGCGGCGACGAGTTCACGGTCATGATTCCCAACATGGCGCATAGCGAGGATGCCGTGGTGGTGGCCCATCGCATCCGCGAACTGATGCGGCGACCGTTCAATGTGGATGGGCGCAATGTCGTGCTGACCACCAGCATCGGCATCGCCGTTTTCCCGGAGGATGGCGCAGATGCCGATGAACTGCTCAAGCATGCCGACACCGCCATGTATCACGCCAAAGACCTGGGTCGCGACAATTGCCAGTTCTATAGCGCGTCCCTCACCCAGCAGGCCATGCTGCGGCTGACTCTGGAAAGCAATCTGCGTCTGGCCCTGGAGCGAAACGAGTTTTTCCTGCTTTATCAGCCGCAACTGGATGTCGCGAGTGGCTGCATTCGTTCGGTAGAAGCCCTGATCCGCTGGGAACATCCCGAACAGGGCCTGATCCCGCCCATGGCATTCATACACCTGGCCGAGGAAAACGGTCTGATCGCGCCCATCGGCGAGTGGGTGTTGCGCACCGCCTGCAGCGATGCGGCCCGCTGGCTTTCCGCCGGGCACTTCGTGCGCGTGGCGGTAAACCTCTCGCCGATACAGTTCAAGAATCCCGGGCTGGTGCAGACCGTCCTCGCCATTCTGGGCGAAACCGGCCTGCCCCCCGAATTGCTGGAACTGGAAGTGACCGAAGGCGCCCTGATGGAGGACACAGGCGCCACCCTGGCGACGCTCAATGCCTTGCGCGCGGGCGGCATGCACATCTCTCTGGATGATTTCGGCACCGGCTATTCCTCCATGAGCTATCTCAAGCGTCTGCCGCTCGACAGCCTGAAGGTGGACCAGAGTTTCGTGCGGGGTTTGCCTGACGACCAGGACAATCTGGCCATCGTGCAGGCCATCGTTTCCCTGTCCAAACACCTGGGCTTCACGGTCACGGCCGAAGGGGTGGAGACGCTTGAACAGGCACGGATGCTCAATCGCCTTTCCTGTGACAGCCTGCAGGGCTACTACTTCAGCAAACCCGTTCCGGAGGACGACATTCCGGCCATGCTGAGCATATCCTGGTCCCTGGCGCCATGACCCAGCCGAAAGGTCGGACGGGTGGAGTCCATGCTCCCCCGACGTCGCCGCGATGATGACCAGAATCGAACAGCTCAGACTCAACGGCCAGCTGCTGTTGCTGTTGTGCAACGTGCAACATGCATGGAGGAGGTCATGTCGGACGGCAGGATTCTGCGTGACATAGGTATTCTGGAAAGCATCCTCGCCAGTGTCGACGAGGGCATCCTGATCGCCGAACCGAATGGCGTTGTGGTGTTCTGCAATGCCGCCGCGCGGCAGTTGCTGGAGATACCCGGCGCCAAACCCGTCGTGCAATTGAGTGACGTCGGCGGGGTGAATCTGAAACTGGCGATCACCCGCGGCCTGATTGACCTCGGCTACGGCGACGCGGTCAGCCGGCGGCAGAAGGAAAACGTCGAGATGGAGCGCTGGCTCGACTTGCCGTCCGGCAGCCGCTGCTTCCGGCTGCGCACCGGATTGATCGAGCGTGAGCGGGCGACGCCCTACCGGCTCGTCACCCTGCGCGACATCACCGATCTCAAGCGCCTGCGCGAGGAGGCCGATGGCCTGCCGTCGCAGGATTTCATCACCCGCGATGCGCGCATGCAGGAGGTGCTGCGCAGCCTCAGGCAGGTGGCGCCGACCGAAGCCTATGTGCTGATGCAGGGCGAATCGGGCACCGGCAAGAATGTGCTGGTACGCCAGTTGCACCGGCTCAGCCCGCGCGCCGCGCGTCCTCTCATCGAGGCCAATTGCGCCGCCATCCCGGGCGATCTGCTCGAATCGGAGTTCTTCGGCCATGTGCGCGGCGCCTTCACCGGCGCCAGCGCCGACCGCGCCGGGCGTTTCGCTGCCGCGGACCACGGCACGCTGTTTCTCGACGAGGTCGGCGAGGTGCCGCTGCATTTGCAGGCCAAATTCCTCAAGGCCGTGCAGGAGCGGCGTTTCGAGCCTGTGGGAGCGAGCAGGAGCCAGACGGTGGACGTGCGCATCGTTTCCGCCTCCAACCGCAATCTCAAAAACGCCGTCGACGCGCGCCAGTTCCGCGCCGATCTCTATTACCGGCTGTCGGTCATCACCTTGCACATCCCGCCCTTGCGCGAGCGCAAGGCAGACATCTCCCTGCTCATCGACCATTTCCTGGCGCGGCTTGCCCGGCGCGGCTACAGCAAGGCGGCGCTGGCGCACGAGGCGCTGCGCATGTTGATCGAGTATCCCTGGCCGGGCAACGTGCGCGAGCTGGAAAACGCCATGGAGCATGCGGTGATCTGCGCCATCGACGGTGCCATCCGTCCCGAGAGCCTGCCCCAGGACATTCGCGCTTATCACGGGCAGGGCGTGATGCCGCGTGCCCCCGCCGCCGGCCAGGAGTCCGGCGATGGCCAGATGCGCGGGCAGATACTTTTTGCCCTCAAGCGCTGCGCGGGCAACAAGACGGCAGCGGCCAAGATGCTGGGTGTCGAGCGCACCACGCTCTGGCGGCGGATGCGCAGGCTCGGACTGGCCTGATTCCCGGCGGCTTGGCGGACTCGGCTCTTTGGCGGCGAGGCCGGGCCAGATGCTTAGGTATACTGGCCAGTATATGCTTAAGTCGATCCTCTCCCTCCCACGCACCGTCTGGCTGATCGGTCTCATCAGCCTCCTCAACGACTCGGCCTCGGAGATGATCTATCCGCTGGTGCCACTCTATCTGGCCTCGGTGCTGATGGCGGGGCCGCGCGCGCTGGGCATCATCGAGGGCATCGCCGAGGCCACGGCGAGCCTGTTGAAGCTGTTCTCCGGCGTGCTCGTCGACCGTACCCGCCGCGCCAAGCCCTGGGTGGTGGCCGGTTATGCCATGGCCGGCTTCGCCCGGCCGCTGATCGCCTTTGCCGTGAGCTGGCCGGGCGTGCTGTTGCTGCGTTTCGCCGATCGCGTGGGCAAGGGGCTGCGCACCTCGCCGCGTGATGCCCTGCTGGCGGGCAGCGTGAACCCCGATGTGCGCGGTCTCGCCTTTGGGCTGCATAGGGCCATGGACAATGCCGGCGCGGTGGTGGGACCGCTCACCGCCGCCTTGTTGCTGGGGCTGGGTTGGCCGCTGCGCGACGTCATACTGTTCGCCTTCCTGCCCGCTGTGCTCTGCCTCTTCATGGCGCTGATGCTCAAGGAGCCGGCCCAGGATGGCATGCCTTCGCTTAAACCGCCGTTCAGCTGGCGGATGCATGGGCTGCCAACGGCCTTCAAGCGTTATCTGCTGGTGCTCGCCCTGTTCACACTGGGCAACTCGTCCAACATGTTCCTGCTCTTGCGGGCGCGCGAATTGGGCCTGGCCGAGGCGCAGGTGGCGCTGGCCTGGGCGGCGGTGTCGGCCATAGCCATGCTCTTTTCGACACCGCTTTCGGCGTTGTCTGACCGGCTGGGGCGAACCCGCCTGCTGGTCACAGGCTGGCTGGCGTATGGCCTCTTCTACCTCGGCCTCGGGCTCATGCCGCCGGGCACGGCATGGCTGTTGTACACCTTGTTCGCTTTTTACGGCATCTTCATGGCGGCCACCGAGGGCGTGGAAAAGGCCCTGGTCGCCGACCTTGCCCCGAAAGAGCTGATCGGTACCGCCTACGGCTGGTTCAACCTGACGGCAGGCTTGCTGTTGCTGCCCGCGTCGCTGATTTTCGGCGAACTCTATCAGCAGGTCGGGGCGTTCCCCGCCTTCGTCTTCTCGGCCGCCTGCGCCCTGACGGCGGCGGCATTGTTGCCTTGGTGGGCATTGACCGCCGGCCGCGAAGCATGACTCTTTGGCACCAATTTTCCGCCTCCGGTGTGGAAACCTGGCTCTGGCTGCCGCCCCTGGCCGCCATGGTCATTGCCTTCTTCACCAGCATGGTCGGCGTCTCCGGGGCCTTCCTGCTGGTGCCGTTCCAGCTCTCCGTGCTCGGCTTCGCCAGCCCGGCGGCCTCGGCCACCAACCTGGTGTTCAATCTGGTCGCCATCCCCGGCGGCATGTACCGCTACTGGCGTGAGAGCCGCCTGTTCTGGCCGCTCGCCCTGGCGGTCACCCTGGGCGGCGCGCCAGGCACCTTCGCCGGGGCCTGGCTGCGCACCCACTGGCTGGCCGAGCGGGCCAGGTTCGAATATTTCGTCGCCGTCATCTTGATCTACCTGGCCTGGCGCCTGCTGGCCGACCTCCGCCGCCGCGGCGCCGCCGCGCCGGCGCACGAGCCGGTGCGCCTGCTGACTTGGGACTGGCATGAGATCCGCTTCGCGCAGGGCGAACACGAGTACACCTTCGCGGTGCCCTCGATGCTGGGCTTTTCCTTCCTGGTCGGGGTGATCGGCACCGCCTACGGCATCGGCGGCGGCTCCTTCATGGTGCCGCTTTGCCTGGCCTTCTACGGCCTGCCGGTGCATGCCATCGCCGGGGCGACGCTCACCGCGACCTTCCTGACCTCCGGCATTGCCCTCGCCGCCTATGTCTGGCTGCCGGCGCCGGCCGGTGTGGCGGCCCGGCCGGACTGGTGGTTGGGCCTCGCCTTCGGCGTCGGCGGTCTGGTCGGCGCCTACCTCGGCGCGCGTTGCCAGCGCCGGGTGCCGCAACACCTGCTCAAGGGTTTCCTGGCCCTGCTGCTATCCGGCCTGGCGTTGCGCTATGTCTGGCCGGGAACCTGAGCCAGGCTATTCCGGTCACTGTGTTCCAACATGCCAGGACGAGTTGACGCGATGAAAAAACTGATCGGCTTCGGTGAAACCATGGCAGGCTACGACGTGCCGGTGCTGGACGAGCGTGAGGTGCGCGCGGCGGCCGGCATCCTGTTCTTCTTCGCCTTGGTGTCGTTCATGAACGCCTGGCTGATGGGCAATTTCCGCCTGACGCGGATCTTCGTGGTCGCCTTCCTGATCGACTTCGCCATCCGCCTCTTCATCAACCCGCGCTACGCGCCAAGCATGATTCTTGGCCGTTTCGCCGTGCGCAGGCAAGCGCCGGAATGGGCCGGCGCGCCGCAGAAGCGCTTCGCCTGGGCGGTCGGCTTCGCGCTCGCCGTGGTCATGTTCTACCTGATCGTGATCGAGCGAGTGATCGGACCGGTCAACCTGCTGGTCTGCGCCGCCTGCCTGACCCTGATGTTCTTCGAGAGCGCCTTCGGCATTTGCCTGGCGTGCAAGGTCTATAACCGGTTCACCCGCAACACGGCGCAGCATTGTCCGGGCGGCGTCTGCGCGATCGACGTCAAACCGCCGGGCCGGTCGCTGGGTCTGGGCCATGCTGCCATCGTTGCTGCCTTCTTGGGCACGATGGCGTTCATCGGCGCACGCGTCTTTCCGCCGGTCGGCGCGGTCGCCGCCCCGGCGCCGGCCGTCAATCCAGACTGCATCCCGCCCGACTGGGCCGTGAAGATGGGCCACGCCGAGATGTGGAAATTGCATCACAACTGCAAATGAGGACCGAGATGAGACGCAGATACTTCCTGGCAGCGTTGGCGGCAACTTTCCTGACCGGTGGTCACGCGCTGGCCGCGCCACCCACGGTCGAGATCGTCGCCATGGCGCATCCTCCCATCGTCGCTGCCCTGGCCTCGCTGCGTGCCTGGCTGGCCAGCCAGGGCAAGAAGCTGAAGGTGGTCGAGATCGATGCCGAGAGCGCAGGCGGAGTCAAAAGGCTGCAAGAAATCGGCCTGCGCGGCCATGTTCCGGTCGTCGTCCTGGTCGATGGCAAGTATCGCCATGGCCTCAAGGATGGACGGCAGGTCGAGTTCGTCAACTTCCCCAACATCGAGGGCGCGCCGCCGGCGGTGCGCGGTGACTGGACGACGGCCGACGTGCAGGTGGTGTTGAGTGCGCGGATGAAATAGGGCTAGCCCAGCCAGCCCTCGATTTTCTTCCGGTCTGGCACGCCGCCGGCGTGCACCACCTGGCCGTCGATCACCACGCCCGGCGTCGACATGACGCCGTAGCCGAGGATGGCGGCCATGTCGGTGACCTTCTCCAGATCGATGGCGATGCCCTTGGCGGCAGCGACCTCCTGGATCAGCCTGGCGGTGGTTTCGCAGTTGCGGCAGCCGCTGCCGAGTACTTTGATCTGTTTCATGACTTACTCCGGTTTGATCGCTTCGATATTGGCCGAGGCGATGTAGTCTTCGACGCCGCGCCCCGGCGCCCACTGGGCGATGTAGTCGCGGCTGGCGTCCTTGGGCGCGATCCGGGTGTTGGCGAAGCCGGCGGCTTCCAGCATTGCGGTGAGCGCGGGTACATCGACGGCGCCGGCGACGCAGCCGGTGTAGAAGGCGATTTCCGCTTTCATTTCGGCTGGCAATTCGGCGGTGAGCACGATGTCGGAGATGGCCAGGCGGCCGCCCGGCTTCAGCACCCGCATGGCATCGCGGAACACCTGGGCCTTGTCGGGCGACAGGTTGATCACGCAATTGGAAATGATGACGTCGATGCTGGCGTCGGCGACCGGCAGGTGCTCGATCTCGCCGAGACGGAACTCGACGTTGGCGTAGCCGCCTTTCTGCGCATTGGCGCGCGCCCTGGAGAGCATGTCCGGGGTCATGTCGACGCCGATGACGCGGCCGGTTTCACCGACTGCGAGGGCGGCCAGGAAGCAGTCGAAGCCGGCGCCGCTGCCCAGGTCGAGCACGGTCTCGCCCGGCTTCAGCGCGGCGATGGCCTGCGGGTTGCCGCAGCCGAGGCCGAGGTTGGCGCCTCCCGGCACGATGGCGGTGTCGGCCGCACTGTAGCCGATGCCCTGCGACAGAATGTCGGCGCCGGCGGTCGCGCCGGGCGTGCAGCAGCTCGGCCCGCAGCCGCAGCCGCCGGCCTGGGCGATGGCGCCGTAGGCCTCGCGCACCTGCTGGCGGACTTTGTCATGTTCGCTGGCGTTCATGGCGCGCGCCTCAGCAACAGGACTGGCCGGACTTGGTCGGCGTGCAGCAGGCGCCGCCGCTTCCCGCCACGGCGATGTTGGCGAACGGGTCCGGTTTGAGCTTCGGCTTGGCCGGCGGCATGGCTTCGGCGTAGGCCTCGTCGAACTTCGCGTCCATCTGCTCGGAGGCCTCGTCGCGGATGTGGCGGGCGATTTCGATCACGGCGTCGATCTGTTCCCTGGCGACGCCGTAGCCCTTGAGCCGGTCGACTTGGCACAGGCCCTGTTTCGGATGGTTGGCGGCGATGTTGGCGGCCAGGGAAACCAGGGCCACGATGGAGGGGTGCAGGTCGCTCATAGATAGCTCCTCAGTGCATTGAAGGATACGCCGACCAGCACGAAGGCGACGGCGAGGTAGGCGGCGAAAATGGCGAGCAGGGGCCATTTGGCCACGCGGCGCAATATCAGCATCTCCGGCAGGGAAAGGGCGATGACGGCCATCATGAAGGCCAGCACGGTGCCGACCGGGACGCCCTTGCCGAGCAGCGCTTCGGCGACCGGGATGATGCCGACCGCGTCGGAATACATGGGCACCCCGGCCAGCACGGCGACCCCCACCGACAGCACCGAGCCGTCGCCGGCGATCCTGGCCACGAAGTCGGCCGGCACGTAGCCGTGGATGAGCGCGCCGACGCCGACGCCGATCAGGACGTATTTCCAGATCCGCCCGACGATCTGGCGCACCTCGTTCCAGGCGTAGTCGTGGCGCGCACGCAGGCTGGTGTCGGCCTCTGTGGCTTGGGCCTCGCCCATGCGGATTTTCCAGACGTAGTCCTCGACCCAGCGTTCCAGTTTGAAGGCTTGCAGGATGTAGCCGCCGGCAAAGGCGATGGAGAGACCGGTCGCTACATAGATCAGCGTCATCTGCCAGCCGATCACTCCGGCCAGGACCACCACCGCGACCTGGTTCACCATCGGGCTGGCAATGAGGAAGGACAGGGTCACGCCGAGCGGGATGCCGGCCTCGACGAAGCCGATGAACAGCGGGATCGACGAGCAGGAGCAGAATGGCGTCACCGCGCCCAGCCCCACAGCCAACAAGCGGGCGCCGGGGCCGCTGCGCCCCTTCATCAGGGCGCGCACCCGCTCCGGCGTGAGCAACGCGCGCAGCCAGCCCATCAGGTAGATCACCGTGGTCAGCAGGAGCAGGATCTTCGCCACGTCCATGACGAAGAAATGCAGGGCGGCGCCGGCCGGCGAGTCGGGCGACAGGCCGGCGAGATTAAAGACAAGGTGGCTGGCGAGGGCGTCGAACATTAGTCGATTACCGATCAGGCACCGTCGTTCCCGCGCAGGCGTGAACCCAGAAAATGCAACTGGATGCCCGCCTGCGCGGGCATGACGACATTACTCATCACGGCGCCTCGAACTCCACGAAGGCCCGGTTCATGTTGGCCCGGTGCAGGTCGTCGTAGTTCTGCAGGTGCCGGAACTGGGGCAGGTCGGCGTACTTGGCCAGGGTGTCGGGCAGCGACTCCATGTCCTGGGCGGCCTTGCCGATGACGTCGGCCAGGAAATCCTCGTAGTCGAGGGAATCGCGCTTCGCCTTGGCCAGGTCGCAGACGCGGCCGTGGCCGGGCACGATGTGCTTCGGGTTCAGTTCGACCAGGGCGTGCGAGGCCTTCTGGCCGTTCTTTACGCTCGACCAGGGCAGCACGCCGAGGATGCGGTCGACGTAGACCAGATCGCCGGTGAAGACGACGTTGCGCTTGGGCAGCCAGACCCGGGCGTCGCCGGGGAAATGGGCGTCGGTGTAACGCAGGACGAGGGTCTCGCCGCCCAGTTCCAGGGTGGCTTCGTCACCGGCCAATGTCCGTTTGGCCGGCATCGGAACCGTTCCGCTCAAACGCTCGCCGAGAAAGTTCTTCAGCATGCCCAGATGCTGCTCGGCGAACTGGTTTTGCGTGGCGGCGGTGCGCGCCAGGGCGATGGTCTCGACGCCTTGCTCGGCGAAATACGCGTTGCCCAGCCAGCGATGATCCTGGCTGCCGGTGTTGATCACCCAGCGCACCGGCTTGTCGGTCACTTTGGCGACCGCGGCGGCGAGCTTCTCCGCGCCCAGCTTGCTGGCGCCGGAGTCGATCAGGATGACGCCCTCGGGCGTGACGATGAAGCCGTAGTTGGCGTTGAGGCCGTCGTTGTCGGCGCTGCGCTGACCCAAAGGCCCGACGATGGCGTGGACGTTGTCGACGACCTTCTCGGCCTTGGGCTGGTAGTCGGCCAGGGCGGGCAGGGCCAGCAGGGCGGCGAACAGGGCGAAGAGTTTGCGCATGGGTGTTCCTTTAACGCCCGGACAGGCCGGCTTCATACCAGCCTTTGCTGCGGTTGACGAGCTTGACCACCAGCAACATCACCGGCACCTCGATCAGCACGCCGACCACGGTGGCCAGCGCAGCGCCGGACTCGAAGCCGAACAGCGAGATCGCCGCCGCCACCGCCAGTTCGAAGAAGTTGGAGGCGCCGATCAGGGCCGACGGGCAGGCGACGCTGTGCTTTTCGCCGGCCTTGCGGTTGAGCCAGTAGGCCAGTCCGGAGTTGAAGAACACCTGGATCAGGATCGGCACGGCGAGCAGGGCGATGATCAGCGGCTGCGAGAGGATCGCCTCGCCCTGGAAGGCGAACAGCAGGACGAGGGTGGCGAGCAGGGCCAGGATGGAGAGATGGCCGAGCGTCGCCAGTGTGGCGTCGAACCGCGCCTGGCCCTGCTTGAGCAGCGCCTTGCGCCAGAGTTGCGCCAGGATCACCGGGATGACGATGTAGAGCACCACCGAGGTGAACAGCGTGTCCCACGGCACCGTGATCGCCGATAGGCCGAGCAGCAGGGCGACGATGGGCGCGAAGGCGAAGATCATGATGGTGTCGTTGAGCGCCACCTGCGACAGCGTGAAATACGGATCGCCGCCGGTCAGCCGGCTCCAGACGAACACCATGGCGGTGCAGGGCGCAGCGGCCAGCAGGATGAGGCCGGCGACGTAGCTGTCGAGCTGCTCCGCCGGCAGGTACGGCGCGAACCACTGGCGGATGAACAGCCAGGCCAGCAGGGCCATGGAAAACGGCTTCACGGCCCAGTTTACGAACAGGGTGACGCCAATGCCGCGCCAGTGGTCCTTCACCTGATGCAGGGCGCCGAAGTCGATCTTCATCAGCATCGGGATGATCATCACCCAGATCAGCAGGCCGACCGGCAGGTTGACCTGGGCGACTTCCATGCGGCCGAGGGCCTGGAAGGGCGCCGGGAACAACTGGCCAAGGACCACGCCGGCGGTGATGCAGAGCGCGACCCACAGCGACAGCCAGCGCTCGAAAAGGCTCATGGAAGCGCCGGCGGCGCGTTTGGCAGTGACTTCGCACTGGGCCGACATGGCTACAGCCCGAGCGCTTCTTTGACGGCCGGCACCAGGCGGGCGCGGATGTCGTCGCGTACCGTCAGGAATGATTCCAGCGGCGCGCCGTGCGGGTCGTGGAAGGGCAGGTGAATGGAGCGCACCGGCTTCGGGAACACCGGGCAGGTCTCCCTGGCGTTGTCGCACACGGTGATCACCAGATCGACTGGCTCGTTCCTGAACACGTCCACGTCCTTAGGGTACAGGCCGTCGGTGGGCAGGCCGATCTGTTGCAGCGCCGCGATGGCGCCATCGGCCACCTTGGGCTGTGGCCGGGTGCCGGCGGAGACGGCGCGAACCCGGCCGGCGAGGTCATGATTGACCAGGGCCTCGGCCATTTGCGAGCGGCAGGAGTTGCCGGTGCATAGGATAAGTACGGTAGGGAGATGTTTGGAGTTCATTGTATGGCCGTAGGTTGGCGACTCTGCACTTCAATATGCGTATAAACAGATATTCATGCACGGCAGCGGTTTGGTCGGACAGCCATTCCGGACAAGCGGTCGCTGTCCAAGCCGTATTCACTCTCGGCCGTATCTCGGCCGACGATCTCCAGGATGCTGTAGGCCCACAACGGCAGTTCCGGATGCAGGCGGTAGTAGACCCAGGTGCCCTCACGGCGCATCGCCGCCAGGCCCGCTTCCCGCATTACCGCGAGGTGGCGCGATATCTTCGGTTGGGGCAGGTCGAGCGCGGCCACCAGTTCGCAGACGCATAATTCGCCCTCTCGCAGCAGCAGGGTCAGGATACGCCTGCGGGTGGCGTCAGACAGGCTATCGAAGAAGGTCTGTGATTCGATCATGGTTCGCATAATATACGCCGAATCGAATATAAGCAAGGGCGGTGGGCGGGTACGGGCCGTGCCCGCCACGGGGGTAACTCAGAGCGCTTGCAAGGCAAGGGCCAGGCCGATCAGGCTGGCGATGGCGGCCAGGCCGTGCAGCCGGGCGCGTGCCCGGTAGCGGCCGGCCAGGCCTTCCGGCGGGAAGTTGGCGATCAGGTAGGGCTGACCGTGACGGGGGCGGCTGAGTACATGCCTGGCCGGTTCGGCCAGGCTGTTCTGCTTAAGCGTCTCCAGCTGCCGGCGGGCGGCCTGGCGGGCCAGTTGCCACTCTTCGGGATTCAGCTCGCCGTTGCCGTCGAGGTCGAAACGGCGGTGCAGGTCGTCGCGGTCGTCTTTCCATTCGGCCAGCACGCGGCCTAGTTCGAGGCGCTCGTCGAAGCGTGCGCGGTCCCCGCCCCCGCTGGTGAACTCGCCCAGGGCATAGAGGTAGTCGCCGACCAGCAGGAGTTCTTCCTCCACCTTGCTGTCACCGGTGGTGTAACTTTCACTGCGACTGGTGAGTATCTCCGCGCCGATCGGGTCGAGCAGGCAGTGGCCGCTGCCATCGTCGAGGATGAACGGCACGTCGCTTTCACCCGCTTCGGTCTGGCGCCAGTCGTCACCGCGGCGGACGTAGGCGCGGTAGCGGTACCACAAGCAGGGCAGGCGCCGGGCCGGGCTGTACACGGGGGCATCGTCGGCTGCCCGGCCGACACCGACCAGTTCGACATACCCCTGGGCGGTTGAGGCGACGCGTGAGGTCGGCGTGCAGGCGACCGCCAGCGCTCGGCGCAGGTTGCCATGCCAGGCCAGCAGACCGAGTGCCAGCGTTGCCGCGAGCACACCCGCCCAACCGGCCGCCGTCTCCAGTTTCAGGCCAAGCAGGAGCAGTGCGAGGTAGCCGCCGCCTGAAACCCAGTCGCGCCAGTGGCGGATCAGCAGGCGCACGGCAGCAGCGCCGCGTCACTCCCGGAAGAGCGACTTGAGATCGACATCCTTCTTCTCGGCCCCGTTGAAACGCAGCAGCTGCGCCTTGTGAAACCTGAACAGGTCGGCGACGATGGAATCGGGGAACTGCTCGATGCGGACGTTGTTGATGTTGACGCTGTCGTTGTAGAGCTCGCGCCGGTCGGCGATGGCCTCTTCCAGACTGGTGATGCGTCGGAGCAATTGCATGAAGTGTTCGTTGGCCTTCAGCTCGGGGTAGGCCTCCACCACGGCGAACAGCTGACCGAGGCCGGCCCGCAGCGCGGTCTCGGCGATACCGAGGGCCTGCATGTCGCGGCCCGCGCGCGCCTCTTGCACCTGGCCGCGGGCCTGGGTGATGCGCTCCAGGGTGGTTTGCTCGAATTCTTTATATTGCCGGCAGGTCTCCACCAGCTTGGGCAGTTCGTCGTGACGCTGTTTGAGCAACACGTCGATATTCGACCAAGCCAGGCTGACGTTGTGCTTGATCTCTACCAGGCTGTTGTAGAGGACGATGCCATAGATCAGCACGAAGGCCATGAGACCCAGCACCAGTACGGTCACAGCCACCATGACGGTCCCTTTCGGTAATGTTGTCGGCGGCCGCCATCATAAGGCAAGTCCGCCGCGACCGGCACGGCACCAACACTGTCGGTCCATTGCTGGGGCGCTTTTGCCTACCTATACTCACTCTTTGCTACAGCCATTTCACACCCTGCCTCAGGAAAACATCATGTCTGACAACTCTTCCGACAACATCCGCGCCCTTGCCCTGGTCGGCCACGGCGGCGCCGGCAAGACCACCCTGATCGAGGCCCTGCTGGCCAAGGCCGGCGCCATCGACGCGCCTGGCAGCGTGGAGAAAGGCAACACCGTCTGCGACTACGACCCACAGGAAAAGAAACACCTGCATTCCATCAAGTTGGCGGCGGCACACCTGGAGCACGGTGGTGTGCGTATCCACCTCATCGACACCCCCGGTTACCCCGATTTCATGGGCCAGGCCATGTGTGCACTGGACGCGGTGGAGACCGTGGCGGTAGTGATCGACGCGCAGAAGGGCATCGAGCTGACCGCCAGCCGGATGATGCACTGGGCGCAGACCCGCAAGCTCGATCGCATGCTCATCATCAACAAGATCGACGCCCCCGGCGTCGATCTGCCCGCCCTGCTGGCGGACATCCAGACGGCCTTCGGCCGTGAATGCCTGCCCATCAACCTGCCGGCCGGCGGCGGCAGCAAGGTGGTGGATTGCTTCTTCAACCCGGCTGGCGACGCCGACTTCTCCTCGGTGGCCGCCGCCCACCAAGCCCTGGTCGATCAGGTGGTGGAGGTGGACGAAGGCCTCATGACGCTCTACCTGGAGCAGGGTGCGGTGGCGCCGGAACAATTGCATGCGCCCTTTGAACAGGCCTTGCGTGATGGCCATTTGATTCCGGTCTGTTTCGTTTCGGCGCAGACCGGGGCCGGCGTGGCGGCGCTGCTCGACATCCTGGTCAGATTGTTGCCCAGCCCGGCCGAAGGCAATCCGCCGCTGTTCATAAAAGGCGAGGGCGAGGCGGCGCAGCCCTACCGTTCCGAGCCGGATCCGGCCAAGCACGTCATCGCCCACGTATTCAAGGTGGAGATGGACCCTTATGTCGGCAAGATCTGCACCTTCCGCGTCCATCAGGGCGTGGCCACGCCCAACAGCCAGCTCTATATCGGCGACGGCCGCAAGCCTTTCAAGCCGGGGCACCTCTACCGGGTGCAGGGCAAGCAACTGATAGAAGTGGCGGCCTGCGTCCCTGGCGACATCTGCGCCGTCACCAAGGTCGATGACCTGAACTTCGACGCCGTGCTGCATGACGCCGCGGATGACGACCACATTCACATGCAGCCCCTGGACTTTCCCCATGCCGTCTTCGGTCTCGCCATCCGGCCCAGGAAGCAGGCCGATGCCTCCAAGCTGGCCGAGGTGCTGCACCGGCTGGTTGGCGACGATCCCGGTCTCGCCGTCGAGCACGACGCCACCACCCACGAGGCGGTCATACGCGGTCTGGGCGAGATGCATCTCGCCAACGTGCTGGAAAAGATGCGGGAGCAGTTCCGCCTCGACATCGAGACCCACCCGCCCACCATTCCTTATCGGGAGACGATCCAGGCCGCGGCCGAGGGCCACCACCGGCACAAGAAACAGACCGGCGGCGCCGGCCAGTTCGGCGAGGTCTACCTGCGAGTGGAACCGATGGAGCGGGGCGCCGGTTTTGAATACGTCGATGCCGTGAAAGGCGGCGTCATACCTGGCCAGTTCATTCCCGCCGTGGAAAAAGGCGTGCGCCAGGCCATGAATCTGGGCGCCGTAGCCGGCTACCCGTTGCAGGATGTGCGCGTCACCGTCTACGACGGCAAGAGCCATCCGGTGGACGGCAAGGAGGTCGCCTTCATCGCCGCCGGCAAGAAGGCCTTCCTGGAGGCCATGAGCAAGGCCAGGCCAATCGTGCTGGAACCCATCGTCAACATCGAGATGACCGTGCCGGAGCCGGCCTTCGGTGATGTCAGCGGTGATTTCTCCGGCCGCCGCGGCCAGATTACCGGCAGCCAGACGGGACGCGGCGGCATGATGCTGCTCAATGGCCTGGTGCCGCTGGCCGAATTGGAAAATTTTCAGCAGCGTCTCAAGGCGCTCACCGGCGGCCAGGGTTCCTATACCCTGGAACTGTCGCACTACGAGCAGGTGCCGCCCAACGTCCAGCAGCAACTGGCAGCGGCCTTCAAACCGGTGGAGGAGGAGGATTGAGCGGCGGCGTCAATCGGTGCGCTGGGCGAAGGCCTTCAGGTCTTCCTTGACGATGTGTTCCGACACCACCTCATCGGCGAGGAAATTGAACAGGGTGTCCGCCTCCAGTTCGCCCCTGTGGTAACGCTCGCTCAGTTCCTTGCTGAGCGTCAGCAGGCGGTAATGAATTTCATGGTGTTGGCGCGTCTGCGGGTAGGCGGATTGCGCCAGCAGGGTTTCCTCGGCGCAGAAATGGTCGGTCAAGGCGCCGATCAGCTCGTCGACCTGCAATTCCAGGTCGATCTTGGGCCGCTTTTCGATGATCGCCGCCAACAGCGCATTGCCGAGGGTGAACAGGTTGCGATGCTGGGCGTCGATGAGCGCATGGCCGCATTCATACTCCTGGCGCCAGATCAGCGGGACGCAGCGGCTGGCGGCACGGGTGTCGGTGGCGACAGTTGGCTGCCGGCGCAGGCTCCTTGCCTGCCGATGTGCCCGGCGCATCGCCCACACCAAGGCGCCAGCCGCGACCAGCAACAGGCCGCTCGCCAGCCCCCATGGATTGCGCAGGCCGAGCGCCACCAGTGCCCCGGCGCCCATGTAGAGGTAGGGTAGTGTCTCGTAAAGCCCCGCAGGCCGCGATTTCGGGTCAGACATGATCCTGAGTTCCCCCCTGTTATTTGTCATAGACTGCCATGAACTACATTTTCCGCCTAATTGATGGCGTCTGTCAGGTAGAGCCGCAAGGGTGGCCCGGCTAGAATGACACTCTGCCGGTCAACCCGGCCGCCCAGGTTCTAAGTCATGTCGAGTCCAGCACCGCTCAGCGACGCACCCGAAGGCCGCATCGATATCCGCATCCGCAGGCGGTTGTCGGTCGTGCTTGGCGTCGAGTTGCATTCAACCCGGCCCCAATGGGCGCAACGCCTCATGGCCGGCCGCACGCCGGCGGATGCGGCGGCGCTCGCCGGCCGGATCTATAGTCTCTGCGGCCATGCCCAGGGCATCGCGGCGGCTGCAGCCGCCACGGCGGCCGCCGGCCGCAGTGTGCTCCCGGCCAGCGGCGAGGCGCTGGCGGAGATGGCGCGCGAGCACGCCTGGCGATTGTTGCTCGACTGGCCGCAACAGGCCGGTCTGGCGGCCGACATGGCCACCCTGCTGGCGCTGCGCCGGGCGGCCGCCGCGCCGGAGGAATTGGCGGCGGCCCTGGACGTTATCCTGGCGGAGCGCTTACTGGGTAGGCCGGCCGCCGCCTGGCTGGCGCAGGGGTGGGCGGAGTTCGAGGCCTGGCGGCAGCAGGGCGAGACCATGCCGGCCAGGCTGTTCCGGCAGTTGGCGGCCGGCGGTGAAAGCGCGGCCGGCGCCGGACCGCTGTTGCCGCCCTTGTCCGACTGGTCCGCGGCGGACCTCGATGCCTTGGGGCGGCAGGCCCTCACGCAAACGGATTACTGTGCCCGCCCTGCCTGGCGCGGCCAGGCCGCCGAAACCGGTGCCGTGAGCCGGCAGCGGCAGCAGCCTTTGCTGGCGGCCTGGATCGCCCGCCATGGCCGTGATGCGGGCGCCCATCTGCTCGCCAGACTACTTGAACTGGCGATGCTGCCGGGCTGGTTGCGGGGAAACGGGCCGGTGCTGGTGCGCGCGCGGACACTGGGGGAGAATACCGGCCTGGCCGGGGTGGAAACCTCCCGGGGTGTGCTGTTCCACGTAGTGCGGCTGGCGGCCGGCAAGGTGGCGGACTATCGCATCATCGCCCCCACGGAATGGAATTTTCATCCCGCCGGCGCTTTCGTCGCGACCATCGCGCAGTTGCCGGCCGAAGCCGGGCTGGAGGCGCGCGTCCGCCAGGCGGCGCTGGCTCTCGACCCCTGCGTGGCCTATGGCGTGGAGGTGATCGATGCATGAAATGGCCATCGCCGAGAGTATCCTGGGCATCGTCGAGGACGCCGCACGCGCGCAAGGGTTCAACCGCGTGAAGGAAGTGCGACTGGAAATCGGCGCCCTCTCCGGGGTGGAACCGGAGGCGCTGGCTTTCTGCCTCGATGTGGTGCTGAGGGGGAGTGTCGCCGAGGGCGCCCGTATCGAGATGGAACGCCTGCCCGGCCAGGGTTTATGCCTGGCCTGTGGCGAGGCGCTGCCGGTGCTGGCACGCTATGCGGCCTGCACGCACTGCGGCAGTTACCAAGTGCAGGCCAGCGGCGGAACGGAAATGCGGGTCAAGGACCTGCTGGTTGAATAGACGGAGCGAAGACCATGTGTAGCGTTTGCGGTTGCGGACAGAGCGAAACCGAAGGACATGAACACCCGCACTCCCATGAACACACGCACGCCGAGCCGCATTATCACGCGCACGCCGGCGATCTGCATTACGGCCTCGGCCCGGCGCACGCGCATGCGCCTGGAATGAGCGAGGAACGCCTGGTGCGCATCGAGCAGGACATACTCGGTAAGAACAACGCCTATGCCGCCGACAACCGGCAGTATTTCGCCGCGCACGGCCTGTTCGCCGTCAATCTGGTGTCCAGCCCAGGTTCCGGCAAGACCACCTTGCTGGTGAAAACCATCGAGGCGTTGGCCGGCCGCTTGCCGGTGGCGGTGATTGAGGGCGATCAGCAGACCAGCATGGATGCCGACCGCATCCGCGCTACCGGTGTCACGGCGGTGCAGGTCAACACCGGCAAAGGCTGCCATCTGGATGCCCACATGGTCGGCCATGCCCTGGAGCGGCTCAACCTGGCCGACGATGGCCTGTTGATGATCGAGAACGTTGGCAACCTGGTCTGCCCGGCCGCCTTCGATCTGGGCGAGACGCACAAGGTGGTGATACTGTCGGTCACCGAGGGCGAGGACAAACCGTTGAAATACCCGGACATGTTCCATGCCGCCGACCTCATGCTGCTCAACAAGATCGACCTTTTGCCATACGTCGCCTTCGACATTGAGCGCTGCCTGGACTATGCCCGCCGCATCAACCCAAGGCTGGACATACTCAAGGTCTCCGCCAGCACCGGCGAGGGCATGGAGCGCTGGCTCGCCTGGCTGGCCGAAGGCGTCGATGTCGCCAGCGCCGCACGGCAGCGGAACGTCGATCTGCTCAAGCAACGCATCGCCCAACTGGAAGCGCAGCTGGCGGCAAAGGGCTGAACATTGCAACGCCGCTTGCGCGTGACCGGCATCGTCCAGGGCGTCGGTTTCCGTCCCGCAGTCTGGCGGCTGGCGCATGAATCGGGGCTCGTCGGCTGGGTTCGCAACGATGCGGCCGGAGTGGAGATACTGATCGAGGGCGACGCGGCCGCCATTGCCTCTTTTACCCGCCGCCTGCCCCACGCACTGCCGCCGCGCGCCCAGGTACGCACCCTCACCTGGCGCGATGCCCCCGCCAGCGGTGAATTTGCGGAATTTGGCATACTTGCCAGCGGCTCAGGCCGGGCCGCCACCCAGATCGGCCCCGATACCGCCATCTGTGCGGACTGCCTGACGGAGCTGTTCGATCCTGCCGACCGCCGCTGGCGTTATCCCTTCATCAACTGCACCCACTGCGGGCCGCGCTACACCCTGACCCGCCGCCTGCCCTACGACAGGGCGCAAACCAGTATGGCGGCGTTCCCCCTGTGCCCGGACTGCGAACGGGAATACCGCGACCCGGCCAACCGGCGTTTCCACGCCGAGCCGACCGCCTGCCCGGTGTGTGGGCCGCGCCTGACGTTCGTGCCCCTCGGCCCGCACACCTCCCCCCTCACCGACCCCATCGCCCTGGCCCTCGACGGTCTCAGAGCCGGCCGGATCATCGCCATCAAGGGCCTGGGCGGGTTCCACCTCGCCTGTGACGCGCGCGCCCCGGCGGCGGTGCAACGCCTGCGTGCGCGCAAGGGCCGCGAGGAAAAACCCTTGGCGGTGATGGCCGCCAACCCCGTCTCCATCGCCGAATATGTGCAGATCACGGCGGCGGAGGCCGCCCTGCTGCATTCCCCCGAGGCCCCCATCTGCCTGCTGCGCAAGCGGCCGGGCAGGGAATTGACCGGCCTTGCGCCCGGCCTCGCCTGGCTGGGGGTGATGCGGCCCTATACGCCGCTCCATTGGCTATTGTTCCATGAGGCTGCCGGCCGTCCCGCCGGCGCCGCCTGGATGACGGCGCCGCAGCCGCTGCTACTGGTGATGACCAGCGCCAACCCCGGCGGCGAGCCTCTGGTCACCGGCAACGACGAGGCGCGCTTGCGCCTGGACGGCATCGCCGATGCGCTGCTGCTGCACGACCGCGATATCGTCGTGCGTTGTGACGATAGTGTCGTAAGGGGCGAGGAATCTGGGGCACGGAAGGAAAACCGCCGCCACGGTGTCCTTGAGCCTGCCCCTCAACCGCAATTCATCCGCCGCGCCCGCGGCTACACCCCGCGCGCCATCCGCCTGCCGCAAGCAGGCCCGTCGGTGCTGGCGCTGGGCGGTTATCTCAAGAACACGATTTGCGTGACGCGCGGCGATGAGGCCTTCGTCTCACAGCACATCGGCGGTCTCGACAACCCGGCCACCGTAGCCATGCTGATAGAGGTGAGCGAGCACTTGCTCTCAATCCTGCGGGTTCGGCCGCGGGCCGTGGCCCACGACCTTCACCCGGATTTCTTCAGCACCCGCCACGCCCTGGAGTTGGCCGGGCGCTGGGGCGTGCGGGCCATGGCGGTGCAGCACCACCATGCCCATGTCGCCGCCGTGGCGGCGGAACATGGCGTCACCGCGCCGCTCCTTGGGCTTGCCCTGGACGGGGTTGGGCTCGGCCGTGATGGCGGCGCCTGGGGCGGCGAACTGCTGCGCGTGGAGGCGGGCGGCTGCCGCCGTCTTGGCCATCTTGCCCCCCTGCCCCTGCCGGGCGGAGACCGGGCGGCACGCGAACCCTGGCGCATGGCGGCGGCAGTCCTGCATCGCCTCGGCCGCGGTGATGAGATTGCCCGCCGCTTCCCGGCACAAAAGGCGGCGGCGCAATTACGCCAGGTGCTCGATCGCGATCTAAATTGTCCGCAGACCAGCAGCCTGGGACGTTATTTCGATGCGGCGGCCGGGCTGCTGGGTGTGAGCACGGTCATGGCCTACGAGGGCCAGGCGGCGATGCGGCTGGAGGGTCTGGCGGAACAGGCGGGAGAGGTGGAACCACTGGCTGGAGGCTACCGTCTGCACGATGATGGCCGTCTTGATTTGTTGCCGTTGCTTGCCCATCTGGCCGACGCGCCGGAGGCCGTCCGCGGCGCCGCGCTGTTTCACGCCACACTGGCCGCGGCGTTGGCCGACTGGACGCGCCGGGCTGCCGAGGAAAGCGGATTGAAGACGGTGGCCTGCGGCGGCGGCTGTTTCCTCAACCATCTGTTGAGCCGGCGCCTGCGCCAGCATCTGACCGGTCAGGGCCTGCTCGTCCTGGAGGCCGCCCAGGTACCCCCGAATGACGGAGGGTTGTCATTGGGCCAGGCTTGGGTTGCAATTCAGACAATCGCTGCCGGCGGGCCGGAGGCAACACGGCGCGCCCACTGTGCGGATGACCAGAAAGGATAGCCACCGATGTGTCTCGCCATTCCCGCCCGTGTGGTGGAAATCAATGCAAACGAGGAAGCCAGCGTCGATCTGGGCGGCGTCAGGAAAACTATCTCCCTGGCCCTGGTCGAGGACGTGGCGGTGGGTGATTACGTCATCGTCCATGTCGGCTACGCGCTCACCCGGCTCAATCCGGACGAGGCGGAAAAGACCCTGGCATTGATGGCGGAAGCGGGGCTGACCGCATGAAATACATCGACGAATTCAGAGACGGCGAAGTTGCCCAGGGCCTGAGCAAGGCCATTGCCGCCGAAGTCCGCCCCGGCCGCCGTTACAACTTCATGGAGTTCTGCGGCGGCCACACCCACGCCATCTCCCGCTACGGCGTGCCTGATCTGCTGCCAGCCGGCGTGCGCATGATTCACGGTCCCGGCTGCCCGGTGTGCGTGCTGCCGATCGGCCGCATCGATCTGGCGATCAAGCTGGCGCTGGAACGTGGCGTGATTCTCTGCACCTATGCCGACACCTTGCGGGTGCCAGCCTCTGGCGGCCTTTCGCTGTTGCGGGCGAAGGCGCAGGGGGGCGACATACGCATGGTTTACGCGGTTACCGATGCGCTCAAGATCGCCCGCGCCCATCCTGAAAGAGAGGTGGTGTTCTTCGCCATCGGCTTCGAGACCACCACCCCACCCACGGCCGTGGCAATCAAGCTGGCGGCGGCCGAGGGGCTGGCGAACTTCAGCGTGCTTTGCTGCCATGTGCTCACCCCGGCGGCGATCATGAACATCCTGGAGTCGCCCGAGGTGCGCGCGCTGGGCAGCGTACCCATCGACGGTTTCATCGGCCCGGCCCACGTCTCCACGGTGATCGGCAGCCGGCCTTATGAGTTCTTCGCCGAGGAATACCGAAAGCCGGTGGTCATCGCCGGCTTCGAACCGCTCGACGTGATGCAGGCCATCCTGATGTTGGTGCGCCAGGTGAACGGGGGCAGGGCCGTGGTGGAAAACGAGTTCACCCGCGCCGTCACCCCGGAAGGCAACGTCAAGGCGCAGCAGTGGGTCGCCGAGGTGTTCGAACTCAGGCGCCGCTTCGAGTGGCGCGGGCTTGGCGAGGTGCCTTATTCGGCCCTGAAGATTCGCGAGCGTTACGCCCGCTTTGACGCCGAGCGCCGCTACCGACTGGAATATCGGCCGGTGGCCGACAACAAGGCCTGCGAATGTGGAGCGATATTGCGCGGGGTGAAGGATCCTACCGACTGCAAGCTGTTCGGCCTCGCCTGCACCCCGGAAAACCCCATGGGGTCGTGCATGGTGTCCAGCGAGGGGGCCTGCGCGGCGCATTACACGTATGGGCGCCACAAGGACGTGGAGGCGGCATCACCATGACCGGTAAGGCGAACAGGGGCTGCGCCCGTCCCCTCGACCTGAAAAACGGCCGCGTTGACATGAGCCATGGCGGTGGCGGCCGCGCCATGGTGCAACTGATTACCGATCTGTTCGCCAAGTCTCTCGGCAATGAATACCTGGCCCAGGGCAATGACGGCACCTCCCTGCCGCCGGGCCTGGGCCGGCTGGTGGTGTCCACCGACAGCCATGTGGTGTCCCCGCTGTTTTTTCCCGGCGGCGACATCGGCGGCCTCGCCGTGCATGGCACGGTCAACGATGTCGCCGTGATGGGGGCTGCGCCGCTCTGGCTCACCGCCGGTTTTATCCTCGAAGAAGGTTTTCCGCTGGCCGACCTGGCGCGCATCGTCGAGTCGATGGCGCGGGCGGCGAAAGCGGCCGGCGTCCAGTTGGTGGCCGGGGATACCAAGGTGGTCGAGCAGGGCAAGGGCGACGGTGTGTTCATCACCACCACCGGCTTCGGTTTCCTGCCCGAGGGAGTGCATCTCTCCGGCGACCTGGCGCGGCCCGGCGATGCGGTGCTGCTTTCCGGCACCCTGGGTGACCATGGCATGGCGATCATGAGTCAGCGCGAAAATCTCGGCTTCGATGCCCCCATCGTCTCCGACAGCGCTGCCCTGAACGGCCTGACCGCCGCCATGCTGGCCAGCGGCGCGGCCATCCGGGTGATGCGCGACCCGACCCGCGGCGGTCTGGCGGCGACGCTCAACGAGATCGCGCACCAATCCGGCGTAGGCATCCACCTCATCGAGGCCGCGATACCGGTACGGGCCGAGGTCGAGGCGGCCTGCGAACTATTGGGCCTGGACCCGCTCAACATCGCCAACGAAGGCAAGCTCGTCGCCGTGTGCGCCGCCGAAGATGCGGGGAAACTGCTGGCCGCCATGCGCGCCCACCCGCTCGGGCAACGGGCGGCGGTCATCGGCGAGGTGGCGGCGGACGCCAACGCCTTCGTGCAGATGCAGACCCGATTCGGCGGCTGGCGCATGGTGGACTGGCTGAGCGGTGAGCCATTGCCGCGGATATGCTAGCGAGGCGTTGGGGGTGAAGCCGACGCCTCGCCGATCCTCTTTGATCTCACCCTCCCACTGAATTTACGTGCGTATTCTTTTTCTCACTCACGCCTTCAACAGCCTCACTCAGCGGCTTTATGTCGAACTCACCGCTCTGGGCCATCTGGTCTCCGTCGAGTTCGACATCAACGACAGCGTCAGCGTCGAGGCGGTGGCGCTGTTTCGGCCGCATCTCATCCTGGCGCCTTATTTGCGCCGCGCCATCCCGGCGAGCATCTGGCGCCAACATCCCTGTCTGATCGTGCATCCCGGGGTCGTTGGCGACCGCGGGCCTTCCGCTCTGGACTGGGCGATACTGCGAGGCGAGCGGGAGTGGGGCGTCACCGTGTTGCAGGCCGAAGAGGAACTCGACGCCGGTCCGGTCTGGGCGGCGGAAACCTTTCCCATGCGGGCGGCGAAGAAGTCCAGCCTGTATCGCAACGAGATCACCGAGGCGGCGGTGCGGGCGGTGAAGGCCGCCCTCTCACGTCTGCCGGACTATCTTGCGGGAAGCTGGAGACCGCAAACGATTTCCGCCCGGCCGATGCATGCCCGCACGCAGCCGTCTGACCGTGCCATCGACTGGGTTCGCGACAGCGGCCACCGTGTGCTGGCCAAACTCAACAGCGGCGACGGTTTCCCCGGCGTACGCGACCGGCTGTTCGGCGAGGATTGTCATCTCTACGATGCCCAGGTTTTTGCCGCCAGCGGGCCGCCGGGCGAGGTGCTGGGGCGGGCGGGCGAGGGGGTGGTGCGGGCCTGCGCCGACGGCGCGATATGGATCGGCCGGGTGAAGCGCTCGGGCGGGATCAAGCTGCCGGTGACGCTGGCCTTTACGGCGGCGGCATCGCTACCGGCGCTGGAAAGCCCGGATATGGAAATACGTTATGAGGAATGTGGCGCGGTCGGTTTGCTCCACTTCGGTTTTTACAACGGCGCCATGGGTACGGCCGCCTGCGAGAGGCTGCTGGCGGCCTACCAGGCCGCCCTGCGGCGACCCACGCGGGTCATTGTCCTGGCCGGCGGCGAGGACTTCTTCAGCAATGGCCTCGACCTCAACCGCATCGAGGCGGCGGACAGTCCGCCCGACGCGTCCTGGCGCAACATCGAGGCCATGGATGACCTCTGCCGTGCCCTCATAGAGACCACCAGCCATCTCACCGTAGCCGCCCTGCAAGGCAGTGCCGGGGCCGGCGGCGCTTTCCTGGCGCTGGCCGCCGACTTCGTCTGGGCGCGGCAGGGGGTGATACTCAATCCGCACTACAAGAACATGGGCAACCTGTATGGCTCGGAATACTGGAGCTATCTGCTGCCACGCCGGGTGGGTGCCGCACGGGCCGCGGCCGTCAGGCGCAAGCGTTTGCCTATGGGTATGGCGGAAGCCATACGCATCGGTTTTCTCGATGCCGTTTTCGGCGATGCCCCGGCTGACTTCCTGGCGCAGGTGCGGCGGCGCGCCCTGGCCTTGGCCGCTGACGACTGCGCCGGCCGTCTCGCCGCCAAGCGGGCCCGGCGCGCCGCCGACGAGATGGAAAAAACGCTGGCGAGCTATCGCGCCGAGGAACTGGCGCATATGGCACGCAACTTCTATGGTTTCGACCCCAGTTACCATGTCGCCCGTCATCACTTCGTCCACAAGACGCCGCCTTCCTGGACGCCGCGGCATCTGGCCTTACACCGCGAGCTCGGCTGGGTCGTGCCGGTTGACGAAGCCGTTATACTTGAGCGGCCCAAAGAGGAAACGCCATGACCCTGATACGCCGGGATGACCTCATCCAGTCCATCGCCGAGGCCTTTCAATTCATTTCCTACTACCACCCCCTCGATTTCGTGCAGGCGGTGAAGGCCGCCTATGACCGCGAGGAATCGCCGGCCGCCCGCGACGCCCTCGCCCAGATACTGGTGAATTCGCGCCTGGCCGCCGAAGGGCACCGGCCAATTTGCCAGGACACCGGCATGGCCGTGGTATTCATGAAGATTGGCATGGAGTTGCGTTTCGAGTCCGGCATGGGGCTGCAGGAGATGGTCGACGAGGGTGTGCGCCGCGCCTACACCAACCCGGCCAATCCGCTGCGCGCCTCGGTGTTGGCCGACCCGGCCGGGGCGCGCCGCAATACCCGCGACAATACCCCGGCGGTGTTGCACGTCGAGTTGGTGCCAGGCGACAAACTGGAGGTGAAGCTGGCCGCCAAGGGCGGCGGCTCGGAGAACAAGGCCCGTTTCGCCATCCTCAATCCGTCCGATTCCATCGTCGGCTGGGTGTTGCGTCAACTCCCGGAGATGGGCGCCGGCTGGTGTCCGCCGGGACTGCTCGGGCTCGGCATCGGCGGCACCCCGGAAAAGGCCATGCTGTTGGCGAAGGAGGCCTTGCTGGACGAGATCGACATCCAGGCCCTGCAGGCGCGCGGCCCCGCCAACAGCCTGGAGGAACTCCGCCTGGAGATCTACGACGGGGCCAATGCCCTCGGAATCGGCGCCCAGGGGCTGGGTGGCCTCACTACGGTACTGGACGTCAAGATCAAGGACTATCCGACCCACGCCGCCAGCCTGCCGGTGGCGCTCATTCCCAATTGCGCCGCCACCCGGCATCTGCATTTCACCCTGGACGGCAGCGGTCCGGCCCGCTTTCAGCCGCCGCCCCTGTCGGCCTGGCCGCCGCTCGCCTGGGAGGGGCCAGCGGGTGCCCGCCGGGTGAACCTGGACAGTCTGGACAAGGCCGATGTTGCCGGCTGGCGGGCTGGTGAGTCGCTGCTGCTGAGCGGTCGCCTGCTGACCGGCCGCGATGCCGCGCACAAGCGCATTGCCGAGCTCGTCGCCGGCGGCGAGCCGCTGCCGGTGGATTTCCGCAATCGCTTCATCTACTACGTCGGGCCGGTCGATCCGGTCGCTGGCGAGGCGGTCGGGCCGGCCGGCCCGACCACCGCCAGCCGCATGGACAAGTTCACCGACCTGATGCTGGGTGACGGCGTCGGCCTGCTCGGCATGGTCGGCAAGTCGGAACGCGGGCCGGCGGCGATCGCCTCGATCAAGGCGCACGGCGCCGTCTATTGCATCGCCGTGGGCGGTGCCGCCTACCTGGTGTCAAAGGCGATCAAGTCGGCACGCGTGCTCGCCTTCCCGGAACTGGGCATGGAGGCGATCCATGAGTTCATCGTCGAGGATATGCCGGTGACCGTGGCCGTGGACAGCCAGGGAAATTCGGTGCACGAAAGTGGCCCGCGCGAGTGGCGCAGGCGCATCGGTAAAATACCGCTGGCCGAGCACTGAGCAGGCCGGCGCGTTTTCACGGTAACGGCGGCGGAAGGGAATACATCATGGAGCTGGCCTGGTGGCACTGGTTGATACTGGGGATGTTGCTGGTGGGGCTGGAGATGCTGGTTCCGACCTTCTTTCTCATGTGGTTCGGCCTGGGCGCCCTCCTGGTCGGTGCGGTCATGCTGGTCGCGACGCCTGGTTTCGCGCCGCAGCTGCTGCTGTGGGCGGTGAGTTCCTTGGCCATGATGGGCCTCTGGCTGAAGTGGTTCAAGAATCCGGACCGCACCCGCGCCGGCCAGGCCAAGGAGGGCGTGATCGGCGTCACCGGCCTGATGACGCGGCCGGTGACCGCGACCGGCAATGGTGAAATACTGTTCCAGCGCCCGGTGTTGGGCGCCGACCGTTGGCCGGTGGTGGCGGATGCACCCATTGCCGCCGGGGCGAGGGCGAAGGTGGTGGACGTATTGGGACAAACCCTCAAGGTAGAGAAATCAGGAGACTGACATGGGCGGCGAGATCGTATCCATCGTATTGATCGTTTTTCTTTTCATCACGCTCTGGAAGGGTGTGCGCATCGTGCCGCAGGGCGAGGAATGGGTGGTCGAGCGCTTGGGAAAATACCTGAAGACGCTGCTGCCGGGCCTGCATGTGCTGATCCCTTACATCGACAACCTGGCCTATAAGGTCACCACCAAGGATCTCATCCTCGACATACCGCAACAGGAGGTCATCACCCGCGACAACGCGGTCCTGGTGACCAACGCCATCGCCTTCGTCAAGGTGACCGACACCCAGAGCGCCGTTTACGGCGTCACCAACTTCCAGCTGGCCGTCATGAACCTGGTGCAGACCACGCTGCGGGCCATCATCGGCGCCATGGAACTGGACGAGGCGCTGTCCAGCCGCGACCAGATCAAGGTCAAACTGAAGGCTTCCATCTCCGATGACGTCGCCGACTGGGGGCTGACCTTGAAGTCGGTGGAGATCCAGGATATTTCGCCGTCGCCCACCATGCAGAAATCCATGGAGTTGCAGGCTGCCGCCGAACGGGAACGCAAGGCTACGGTGACCAAGGCCGAGGGCGACAAGCAGGCGGCGATACTGGAAGCCGAGGCCAGGCTGGAATCGGCCAAGCGTGACGCCGAGGCGCAGGTCCGCCTGGCCGAGGGCTCGGCCGAGGCCATTCGCCGGGTCGCGGCCGCCATCCCAGAAAAGGAACTGCCGGCCCTGTTCATATTGGGCGAGAAGTACATCGCCTCCCTCAGGGAAGTGGCGACATCGAGCGGCAGCAAGACCATCCTCCTGCCCGCCGATCTGATGCAGAGCCTGGAAGGGCTGCTTGGCAAACGCGGTGGCTAGCGCCGGCTTGCCAATATTTAAAGTCTTTTCTAAAGTTACTGGCATAACCGGCGATAAAACAAGCATTGCGGCGCTTGGATGATATTTGGAGTACGGATGAAGAAACTACTTGCCTGCCTGTTGTCCCTGACCCTGGCCTGCGCCGCCCCGGTGGCGGAATCCGCCGCCAAGCGCCATGGCAAGCCGGGCCACAAGGCCCATGCCGTCAAGGTCGTGGCCAAGGCCAAGGCCAAAAAGAGGCTCAGGATGGCCGCCAAGGCCCGCAAACACCTTGTCGCCCGCCATGGCAAGCACCCCAGCGTGGCATCCATCGACGAGCAACTCCGGCTGGAGCAGGCGAGCTGGCTCAGGATGAGCCCACGCCTTGCCGGCGTAGAGACCGTTAAGCCGGGTGACAGTGAGCCGGCGTTGCGCTCCGCCGCCGCCCTGGTGATCGATCAGCATACCGGCGAGACGTTGTATGCCAAGAACGCCGATGTGGCGACGCCAATCGCTTCGATCACCAAACTGATGACATCCATGGTGGTGCTCGATGCCGGTCTCGACCTGGCCGAACCCATTACCATCGGCACAGAGGATGTGGACCGCCTCAAATACAGCAGTTCCCGCGTTGCGCTGGGCACGACGCTGAGCCGGGAGGCGCTGTTGCATCTGGCGCTGATCGCCTCGGAGAACCGCGCCGCGGCCGCCCTTGCGCGCGCGTATCCGGGCGGCCGTGAGGCCTGCGTCAGGGCGATGAACAGCAAGGCGGCGGCCCTGGGCATGACCAACACCTGGTTTGTCGACGGCACCGGCCTGTCCAGTTCCAACCGTTCCACCGCCGCCGACCTGGCGCGCCTGGTCGGCGCCGCCTACGAGTACCCCCTCATCCGCCTCATCACCAGCACCGGCCAGTACGGCGTCACCCTGCCCGGCCGGCAGGTTGTCAAAGTGCGTCAGCATGGCAGGTCCCACAAGATGGTACGGGCGGTGGAAAGACCGGTCGCCTTCTACAACACCAACGCGCTGACCCGCAGCAAGGACTGGAACATCGGCGTTTCCAAGACCGGCTTCATCAATGAAGCCGGCCATTGCCTGGTGATGCAGACGAGCATAGGCGAGCGCCAGGTGATCATGGTGTTGCTGGACTCCTGGGGCAAACTCTCCCGCCTCGGTGATGCCTCCCGCCTGCGCAAGTGGCTGGAGAGCGGCGCGTCCGGCCGCCTGGTCAGCCGCCAAACGGGACGACAGGCCTGAGCGCGCTCCGCCCGGCCGGGTAAGCCCGGCGACCGTGGCCGCGCCGGGCAAGCGCCGATCGATGGCCTTACCACCGTCGCCATGCAGGCGGGGGACAGTACCCCGATATCCTCCTGCGCGGGTATGACGAATAAATTCAGCGGCCCCACGGCGAACTTGGATACGCTGGCGTTTGTAGGTATCCTGTCGCCCTTCTCTTTGAGCGCCATTCATGTCCGACGCCCCTTTCCTGTCTGTGCACGACCTTGCCTGCGCCCGTGGCGAACGCATTCTATTCACGGACATGGCCTTTGGCCTGCGGCCCGGCCAGCTATTGCTGGTGCAGGGTGGCAATGGCCGCGGCAAAACCAGCCTGCTGCGCCTGCTCTGCGGCCTGGCCCATCCTTTGCACGGCGAGGTCCGCTGGCGCGGCGTCGGCATCGCCGATGCGCGTGAGCAGTACCATCGTGAGATGGCCTATATCGGCCACGTCAACGGCCTCAAGGACGAGCTCACGCCACTGGAAAACCTGCGCTTGGCGGCCTCTCTGGCCGACCGCGATCTGGAGGCGACGGAGGCCACCGACTCCTTGACCCGGCTTGGCCTGGCCCGCTGTCTCGACTTGCCGGCGCGGGTTTTGTCCTTCGGCCAGCGCCGCCGGGTGACACTGGCCGGGCTGATCACCGCCGGCGCCCTGCTGTGGATACTCGACGAGCCGCTGACCGGCCTCGACATCCACGGCGTGGCGCTGGTGGAGGATATCTTGCGCGCCCACGTCACCGCCGGCGGCATGGTGGTGATGACGACACACCAGCCGCTCTCCCTGGTGGGGGTGGAAACCCTGCCCTTGCAGGTCGGCGATCCGCTGCTACCGCTGGAACCCTGACCGCCATGCTCCGCTTTTTGCTCGCTGTCATCCGTCGTGACTTGCTGTTGGCCGCCCGCCGCAAGGGGGATTGGCTGACCTCCCAGTTTTTTTTCGTCATGGTGGTCAGTATGTTCCCGCTCGGCATCGGGCCGGAGCCCAACGTACTCAGAATGGTGGCTCCCGGCGTGGTGTGGGTGGCGGCACTGTTGGCCTCGCTGCTTTCCCTGGCGCGCCTGTTCGCCGAGGATTACCGTGACGGCAGCCTGGAGCAGATGCTGCTGTCGCCCAATCCGCCGGTGCTTTTGGCCCTGGGCAAGGCTCTGGCGCATTGGCTCATTTACGGCGTGCCGCTGCTGCTGATCGCGCCTGTGCTCGGCATCCAGTTTGCTTTGCCGGCCGACGCCATCGGCATCCTCATGCTCTCCCTGTTGGTCGGCACGCCCATCCTGTCGCTGCTCGGCAGCGTGGGGGCGGCGCTGACCCTGGGCCTGCGCGGCGGCGGGGTATTGTTGACATTGCTGATTCTGCCCCTGTATGTTCCCGCACTGATCTTCGGGGCGGGCGCGGTGGATAGCGCCCTGTCCGGGTTGGGGTGGCAGGCCCACCTGTCACTGCTTGCCGCCTTCCTCATGTTGACCCTGCTGGTGGCCCCCTGGGTGGCGTCGGCGGCTTTGCGAGTTTCGATCGAGTAGCCCTATGTCCATCTCCTGGTTCAAATACGCCGCCCCGATGAATTTCTACCAGCTGGCCGGCCGTCTCATCCCCTGGTTCGCCTGGAGCGCAGCCATCCTCACCGGCGTTGGCCTGTACATCGCTTTCTTCGTCGCCCCTACCGACTTTCAGCAGGGCGAGGCCTACCGCGTCATCTTCATCCATGTGCCGGCGGCCTGGATGTCGATGTTCATTTATTTGATCATGGCCTTCTGGTCGGCCGTCGGCCTGGCCTGGAACACCCGCCTGTCCTTCATGATGGCGCGCGCCCTGGCGCCCACCGGCGCCGTCTTCGCCTTCCTTTCGCTCTGGACCGGCGCCCTCTGGGGCAAGCCGATGTGGGGGGCCTGGTGGGTGTGGGATGCGCGCCTGACCTCGGCGCTGATTCTGTTTTTCCTTTACGTGGGGCTCATGGCGCTGTGGTCGGCCATCGACGACCGCCGCCGCGGCGACCGGGCGGGTGCCTTGCTGACACTGGTCGGCGCCATCAACGTGCCGATAATCTATTTCTCGGTGAAATGGTGGAACACCCTGCACCAGGGATCATCGATCAACCTGATGAAGGCCCCGACCATGGCCAGCATCATGCTGACCGGCATGCTGGTGCTGGCCATCGCCGCCTGGCTGTACACCCTTGCCGTCGTCCTGGTGCGGGTGCGCGGCATCATCCTGGAGCGCGAGCGGCAGACAGAGTGGGTCAAAGAATTGTTGGAGCACTGAAAAATGCAATGGGAAAGCTTGAGCGCCTTTTTGGACATGGGCGGCTATGGCCTCTATGTGTGGGGGTCCTACGCGGCCACATTTATTCTCATCGCGGCTGAACTCATTTTGCTGCGGCGTGGTCAGAAACAAAATTTGCAGCGTCTCAAACGCATGCGTAACTGGGAAGCACAATGAAGTCACGCAACAAGAAACTACTGGCCATCGGCCTGTCCGTCGTCGGCCTCGGTATCGCCGTCGCCCTGGTTCTCAACGCCTTTCGTCAAAACCTGGTGTTCTTTTTCACGCCCACCCAGATCGCCAATGGCGAGGCCCCACGTGACCGCGCCTTTCGCATTGGTGGCCTGGTGGTGGATGGCAGCATCAATCGGTCGCCGGATGGCATGGACGTCAATTTTGTGGTGACCGATACCGCCAAGTCCGTCCCCGTCCACTACAGCGTGCGTGAGCACGGTCCGTTGCCCGACTTGTTCAAGGAGGGCAAGGGCATGGTGGCGGAAGGCAAACTGGGCGGCGATGGGGTGTTCGGCGCCACTCAGGTGCTGGCGAAGCACGACGAGAACTACATGCCGCCCGAGGCCGCCGACGCCATCAAGCAGGGCCAGAAGGCGCAGCAAACCCTGGTCAAATAGCACGGGCCCGCCTGCGCGGGCCTGTTATCGATAGGCAAGAGGAGTAAAGCATGATTCCTGAAATTGGCCATTTTGCCCTGATAGTCGCCCTGTTGTTGGCGCTCGTCCAGGGGGTTTTGCCCATCGTCGGCGCCCATCGCGGCAACGCCACCCTGATGGCGGTGGCGCGTCCGGCGGCGCAGGGTCAATTCGTGTTCGTGGCCATTGCCTTCGGCTGTCTCGCCTACTCTTTCCTCACCAATGATTTCTCGGTACAGAACGTGGCGCGCAACTCGTTCTCCCAATTGCCCAAGATTTACCGTTTCACCGCCACCTGGGGCTCGCATGAGGGCTCCATCCTGCTCTGGACCCTGGTGCTCGCCTTTTGGACCGTGGCGGTCACGGTCTTCAGCCGGCATCTGCCCGAGGATATGGCGGCACGGGTGGTCGGCGTCATGGGGCTGGTCAGCTTCGGCTTCCTGGCCTTCATCCTGGCCACCTCCAATCCCTTCCTGCGGCTGCTGCCGGCGGCGGCGGACGGCAACGACATGAACCCGCTGCTGCAGGACCCCGGCATGGTCTTCCATCCGCCCATGCTGTACATGGGTTATGTCGGGTTCTCGGTGGCCTTCGCCTTCGCCATCGCCGCCCTGCTGTCGGGCAAGATGGACGTTGCCTGGGCGCGCTGGTCGCGGCCCTGGACCACGGTGGCCTGGGTGTTCCTGACCATCGGCATCACCGCCGGCAGTTGGTGGGCCTATAACGAGCTGGGCTGGGGCGGCTGGTGGTTCTGGGACCCGACGGAAAATGCCTCCTTCATCCCCTGGCTGGCCGGCACCGCCCTGCTGCACTCCCTGGCGGTAACGGAAAAGCGCGGTGCCTTCAAGGGCTGGACCGTGTTGCTGGCGATCGTCGCCTTTTCCATGAGCCTGCTCGGCACCTTCCTGGTTCGTTCCGGGGTGCTGTCCTCGGTGCATGCCTTTGCCACCGACCCCACCCGCGGCATCTTCATCCTTGGTTTTCTGGGAGTGGTGATCGGCGGCTCGCTGGTGCTCTATGCCTTCCGCGCCCCCAAGATCGCCGGCGGCGGCAGTTTCACCTGGTTCTCGCGCGAATCCGTGTTGCTGGTCAACAACGTGGTGTTGGTGGCGGCCCTGGGCGCGGTGTTGCTGGGCACGCTCTACCCCTTGTTCATGGATGCCATGGGCATGGGCAAGATCTCCGTCGGCCCGCCCTACTTCAACGCCGTCTTCGTGCCGTTGATCGCCCCCGCCATGTTCCTGGCCGGCGTCGGTCCGCTGGTTCGCTGGAAACAGGCCAGCCTGCCGGACTTGGTCAAGCGGTTGCGCATCGCTCTCATCGTGTCGGTGGTCTCCGCCCTGCTGTTGCCCTTGTTGGCCGGCGGCTTCAACTGGATGGCCAGCGTCGGCATTGCCCTGGCGATGTGGCTGGTGTTCACCGTTCTCATCGGTTTCGCCGACCGTCTGCGCAATAGCCAGGAGGGTTTGCTGGCCGGGCTGATGGCGCTGCCGCGCGGCTTCTGGGGCATGCAGCTCGCCCACTTCGGCCTGGCCTGGGTGGTGGCCGGGATCGCCCTCGTATCGGCGTATGAGGGCGAGCGCAACGTCAAGATGAACGTCGACGACCGCGTCAGCCTGGCCGGTTACACCTTCACCTTCAAGGGGGTGGAGATTCACGACGGCCCGAACTACAAGGCGGCGAGAGGACAACTCGAGGTGGTCAGCGACAGTGGCGCCAGCTTCGTCCTGCATCCGGAGAAGCGCATCTACAATGCTTCCGGCATGCCAATGACCGAGGCGTCCATAGACTACGGTTTCACGCGTGACGTTTACGCTGCCATGGGCGAAGAGTTGGCCCCCAACGTCTGGACCGTGCGGGTGTTCTTCAAGCCCTTCATCGGCTGGTTGTGGATCGCCGGCGGCCTGCTCGCCCTGGGCGGTGTCCTGGCCGCCTCTGATCGGCGTTATCGCATTGCCCTGAGAGGCGCCGCCAAGCCGGTCAGGGAAGCCGGCGTGGCGGTGGCGGAAGGGGCCAAGGCATGAAACGCTGGTTGCCCCTGATCGTCTTCGCGGTGTTGGCTGGGTTCTTCTTCATCGGCCTGCATCTGGACCCGCGCGAGGTCCCCTCGCCCTTCATCAACAAACCGGCGCCCGCCTTCAAGTTGCCGGTGATCGGCCAGCCGCAGGCGAGCTTCGCGCCCGCCGACGTCAAGGGCCAGGTCTGGCTGCTCAATATCTGGGCGCCATGGTGTGTGGCCTGTCGCCAGGAACACGCCATGTTGATGCAGTTGAAGGCCGCCGGCGTGCCCATCTACGGGCTCAACTGGAAGGACAAGGACCGCGAGGCGGAAGCCTTGCTGGCGCGCATGGGTAGCCCTTATGTGCTGTCGGTGGACGATCTGGACGGTCGCGTGGGTATCGACTACGGCGTCACCGGCACACCCGAGACCTTCGTCATCGACAAGACCGGCGTCATACGCATGAAGCACATCGGCCCCATCGACCCAGACAACTGGAAGAAGAAGTTTGAGCCCTTGTTGCAGGAGCTGAACCGATGAAAAGCCTGCTCTTCGCTGCTTTACTGTCTATGCTGGCCGGCGTGGCCGGGGCCGGCGAGGCGCAGCCGGTCGGTGAAGACCCGGTGATCGAGCAGCGCATGGTCAATCTCTCCACCGACCTGCGCTGCCTGGTTTGCCAGAATGAGACTCTGGCCGGCTCTCATGCCGAGCTGGCCGAGGACCTGCGGCGCGAGATCCGCCAGCAGATGAAGCAGGGCAAGAACGACGACGAGGTGATCAAATATCTGACCGACCGTTATGGCGATTTCGTCCTCTACAAGCCCCCCTTCCGCAGTTATACCCTGTTGTTATGGCTGGGCCCGTTTCTTTTCCTCGCGATAGGCGGCGGCGTCTGGTACCTCACCCTGAAACGGCGACGCAGCCTGCGCGCCGACACCGAGGTCAGCGCGGTGGCGATGAATGAGGCAAAGAACCTGCTGGAGGGCGACACCAGGGAGTGAGACGCCGGCTCGCTGCCGCCAAAACAAGGGGGCCTCAGGGCCCTTTCGTCGTTTCGGGCGCCGCGCCCATGAGCGGCCGCATGGCCGTCAACAGATTGGCGAACAGGTTGGGATGCGCCATCTCCTGTGCGGCCAGCAATTGCTTCATCTGCGAACGCTGCCTGGGCACGGCGAAGCAGGCCGGGCAGTTCTCGCCAATCACCGGCAGGCCGGCGCGCCGGGCGAAGTCGCAGGTCTGCCGTTCGCGCACATAAACGAAAGGCCGGATCAGTCTGAGGTCGCCGGCATCGATGCGGTAATGGGCGCGCATGGTGCGCAGCCTGCCGCCGAAGAAGGCGGACATCAGGAAGGTTTCGGCCAGGTCGTCGAGGTGCTGGGCCAGTGCCAGCACGTTGCAGTCGTGCTCGCGCGCCACCCGGTAAAGGATGCCGCGGCGCATGCGGGAACAATAGGCGCAGAAGGAATCGCCGCGCATATGCGCCTCGGCTTCGGCCACGATAGGCTGGCTCTCATAGAAATACGGAACGCCCAGGGCCGCCATATAAGGCCGCAACGGCGAGGGATCGAAAGCCGGCGATTGCGGGTCCACGGTGCAGGCGGCCAGCGCGAACGGCACCGGTGATTTTTGCCGCAGTGCCAACAGTACATGGAGCAGCGAGAGGCTGTCCTTGCCGCCGGAAAGCCCGAGCAGTACCCGGTCGCCGGCGCCGATCATGGCGTAGTCGGCAATGGCGCGGCCGGCGGCGACGGTGAGCGGGCGTGGTGGGCGGACGGGTGCCAAGGCGGATTGCATCGACGCCGTGAGCGGAGCTCAGGGCAGGGCGGCGTTCAGGCTTTGCAGGAATTTGTCCGGCGGCTCGTAGCCGATGACGCGGTAGGCAACTTCCTTGCCGTTGCGGTCGAAGAAGAGTATGCCGGGCGGGCCGAACAGGCCAAAGCGATTGAGCAGTGCCTTGTCGTCGGCGCTGTTGGCGGTGACGTCGGCCTGGAGCAGCACGAAATCCTGGAGCCGGGCCTGGACGGCGGCATGAGCGAAGGTGAAACGCTCCATCTCCTTGCAGGAGACACACCAGTCGGCAAAGAAATCGAGCATCACCGGGCGCCCCCGGGCAGAGGCGATGGCTTGATCGAGCTCGGCGACGTTGCGAATCCGGTGAAAGTTCAGGCGTGGCGGCTGCGCCGCGGCGCCGGCCGTGCCGCCCTGGTAAATGCCCAGCGGTTGCAGCGGGTCGCGGCCGCCGCCGAGGGCGCCCAACAGCAGCGCGACGCCGGTGATCAGGCTGATGATGCCAATTCCTTTCCAGAAACGCGGCCAGCCGCCGGCACTGTTGGCCAGCGGGTCGAGGGCGCGCAGATAGACGCCGGACAGGATCAGCAGGATGGCCCACACCAGCATCTGCGCGACTTCCGCGAGCATGGGCGAGACCAGCCAGATGGCCACCGCCAGCAGCAGCACGCCGAAGAACTTCTTCACCGCTTCCATCCAGGCGCCGGCCCGCGGCAGCAGGGCGCCGGCTGACAGACCGACCAGCAATAGCGGCACACCCATGCCCAGCGCCAGGAAGAACAGCGAAATGCCGCCCAGCACCACATCGCCGCTCTGCCCGATATAGAGCAAGGCGCCGGCCAGCGGCGCGGCGACACAGGGACCGACGATGAGGGCGGAGAGCGCACCCATGGCGAACACGCCAGCCATTCTGCCGCCCTTCATGCGGTTACTGGCCTCGGTGAAGCGGCTTTGCAGAAAACTGGGCAGTTGCAGGTCGTAAAAGCCGAACATGGACAGGGCCAGGGCGACAAAGATGGCCGCGCCGGCGCCTAGGGTCCAGGGGTTCTGCAGGGCGCTGGAAATGAGGGTGCCGGAGAGACCGGCGGCGACCCCGGCCAGGGCGTAGGTCACTGCCATGCCGAGCACGTAGGCCAGGGAGAGCGTGAAGCCCTTGAGTTTGGTGACGTGATGCCCTTGTCCGACGATGATGCCGGAGAGGATGGGGATCATGGGGAAGACGCAGGGGGTCAGGGCGAGCAAGAGGCCGAAGCCAAAGAAGCTCGCCACCACCAGCCAGAAATTGCCACCTTGCAGCAGGGCCACGATCTTGCCGCTGTCAGAGGTATCGTTGGCGCTCGCTGCGGCCGGCGGCAGGGTGTCGGCCGCCGGCGCCGGCAATGGGCTGACGGTGGCCGGCGGGGCCGCGCTGGCGACGGCGACGGTAAGGGTGCGTTCGATGGGCGGATAGCAGATGCCCTGTTCGCTGCACCCCTGGTAGCTGGCGTCGAGACTCAGGCTGGTCATGCCCGGCGGCAGGCCCGCCAGGCGGGCGGGCGCGGTGAAGGAGTGATGGTAGATGAACATGCGGCCGAAGTTGGGGTCGTCCTTCACCTCGGCTTCGGGCAGCCGCAGGTCTTCGATCTTGACCCCCGCCGGCGAGCGCACACTGAGCTTGATCTTGTCACGGTAGAGATAATGGCCTGGCGCGACCCTGAAGGCCGCTTGCAGCCTGCCGCCGGCATCGGCGGTCAGGTCCAGCCCGAAGGCCTCGTCCGGGGGCAGGATGTCAGGCGGGTTCTGGTCACCGCCGGCGACACCAGCCAGCCGTTTCAGTCTGGCGATGACGTCGGCGTTTTGCACGGGCGGCGGCGTGGCGGCGACAGGCGCCGGGACGGGCCGGTTGACGGCGCTGGTCGCGGCCGCGGGCACGCTCAGCCGCAGCGTGCTTTGCTGCGGCGGGTAGCAGACACCGAGGCTGGCGCAGCCCTGATAGTCGGCGGTCAGTGTGAGCATAGTGCCGGGCTTGGCGCCACTCACCGGCAAGGTGACGCGAAAGTCGGTGGTGTAGATCTCGACGCGGCCGAAGAACTCGTCTTCCTTCACTTTCCCCGCCGGCAGGATCGGCTTGCCCAGCTTGGCGCCATTGGCGGCAAACCGGATCTTGTTTTTATAAAGGTAATAGCCGTTGGCGATATGGAAATTTGCCTCCAGCTTGTCCGCGGCCGGCATGCGCGCGGACAAGACGAAGGCCTTTTCCGGTTCCAGGAGTTCATCCTCGGCGGCTCGGAGCCATGGGGCGGCGAGGAGGAGCAGGGCAAAGAAGGCAAGGCGTATCATGTGCGTTCCGTCGTCTCGGCGGCCAACCAGGCCAGGTAGCCGGTCAGTCCTTGGGTGATGTCCATGGCCACCAACTCCGGCAGCGCATAAGGGTGCCGGGTGCGGATGAAGTCCTCGACCCGACCATAATTTCCGGCGGCGGTCTTGATAAAGACGGGGGTCTCCCCATCTTCATGCAACTCGCCCTGCCAGCGATAGATGGATCGGCAGGGCGGCAAAACGTTCACGCAAGCCGCAAGCCGTGCTTCGACCAGTTCCCGGCCGAGGGACAGGGCGGAGTCCTGATCGGGGAGCGTGGTCATCACGAGTATCGCCGGGGGCATGTGCATGGTTAGATGGCTGGCCGGATTGTGGCTGATTATAGCCGTGGCCTTCCCGTTGCTGGAAATCTGGGGCATCTGGCGGCTGTGGCCGGTTCTGGGCGGCTGGACCCTGGCCTGGTTGCTGCTGGCCGCCGTGGCCGGGGTGGCCCTGATCGCCGCCGAGCGGGCGGCCTTCCTGCCCGGACTGGTGGCGTCCATCGAGGCCGGTGGCAACCCCTTTGCCAGCCTCAAGGCCAGCGGCCTGCGTTTCCTCGCCGGGCTGCTGCTCATCCTGCCGGGCGCCGTCAGCGATGTGCTGGCGCTGCTGCTGTTGCTCTGGGCCGGCTGGCGGCCGGCGGCACCGCTGGGCAGGCCGCGCCAGGCGGCGCGGGCGGCCGATGATGCGGTGATCGAAGGTGACTATCGCCGTCTCGATTAAACCTCGTCCGCGTCATCCAGGTGCGCCTTCAGGTGACGCAGGGCCACCAGCAAGGCGGCCGAAGCGGGGATGGCCAGCAATACGCCGAAAAAGCCAAACAACTGGCCGAAGGCGAGCAGCGCAAAGATCACCGCCACCGGGTGCAGGCCGACCCGCTCGCCCACCAGGCGCGGGGTGACGACCATGCCCTCCAGCAACTGGCCGACCGCGAATACCGCCCAGACCGGCAGCAGCGCGAGCAGGTCGCCATGTTGCCCCAGACCCGCCAGGGTGCCGAGCAGCGCGCCGACGATGAATCCCAGGTAAGGCACGAAGACCAGTATGCCGGCGATCATGCCCACCGCCAGGGCGTAATCCAGACCCACCAGCCACAGCCCGAGGCTGTAGAACAGCACCATCACCACGATGACCGCCAACTGGCCGCGCACGAACTCAGCGAGCACGGTGTCGATCTCGCTGGCGATCGCCAGCGTCCTGACGCGGATGCCGGCCGGGATGAGACCGGTGAGAGCGGCCATGGCGACATCCCAGTCGCGCAGCAGGTAGAAGGTCACCACCGGCACCAGCAACAGGTTGGCGAACCAGCCCAGGAGGGTCAGTCCCTGGTTGCCCAGGGCCGGCAGGTAGGCGGTCAGCCGCGTCAGTTCGCCGATATGCCCTTTCAGCCAGGCCATGATCTCAGCCTGGTCGCGCAGCAGATCGACGCCGAGCCGGCTCTGCACCCACGGCAGCAGGCTGGATTGGGCCCAGTCCAGGCTGCGCGGCACCTGTTCCATGAGCAGTCGTAATTCGGCCCGCACCAAGGGCGTCAGCACCAGGGCGAGCAGGACGAAGCCCAGCAACAGTCCGAGCAGTGTCAGCACCGTCGCCAGGGTTCGCGACAGCCGGTGGCGTTCCAGTCTGTCCACCAGCGGGTCGCACAGATAGGCCAGCGCCGCTGCGAACAGGAAGGGCGAGAGCATGGGCGACAAGAGATAGATGAGCCAGACGCCGGCGGCGGCGAGCAGCAGGTAGAGCAAGGTGCGGTTGGAGGCAGGGTTCAGGTCCATTCGGCTAGAATAGCATCCTTGCCACTCCATCCCGATCCTGACGTGAACAGCCAAACCGGACTCTCCTACCGTGATGCCGGCGTCGATATCGATGCCGGCGACGCCCTGGTCGAACGCATCAAGCCCCTGGCCCGCCGCACCCTGCGGCCGGAAGTGCTGGGCGGCATCGGCGGTTTCGGCGCCCTCATGGCCGTGCCGCCACACTACCGCGAGCCAGTGCTGATCTCCGGCACCGATGGTGTCGGCACCAAGCTGAAGCTGGCCTTCCAGCTCGGCAGGCACGACACCATCGGCCAGGACCTGGTGGCTATGAGTGTCAACGACATACTGGTGCAGGGCGCCGAGCCGCTGTTTTTCCTCGACTACTTCGCCTGCGGAAAACTCGATGTCGAGACCGCCGCACAGGTGGTGTCGGGCATCGCCCGCGGTTGCGAGATGGCCGGCTGCGCCCTCATAGGCGGCGAAACGGCGGAGATGCCGGGCATGTATCCGGTCGGCGAGTATGATCTGGCCGGCTTCGCCGTCGGCGTGGCGGAGCGCTCGCGACTGATCACCGGCGCCACCCTCTGCGCCGGCGACGCCGTACTCGGCCTCGCCGCCAGCGGGCCCCACTCCAACGGCTACTCGCTGATCCGCAAGATCGTCGAGGTCAGCGGCGCCGACCTGACCGCCGATTTCCACGGCCGTCCGCTTGGGCAGGTACTGCTCGAACCGACCCGCATCTATGTCAAACCGTTGCTTTCACTCATGCGTCAGCTCGATGTCAAGGGCCTGGCCCACATCACCGGCGGCGGACTACTGGAGAACATCCCGCGCATCCTGCCGCAAGGTCTCTGTGCCGTGCTGGACAAGGCCGCCTGGGCCCTGCCGCCGGTCTTCCGGTGGCTGATGGAGGCGGGCGCGGTGGCCGAGCGCGAAATGTATCGGACCTTCAACTGCGGCATCGGCATGGTGGTGGTGGTGGGGGCGGCCGACGCCGGGCGCGCCGCGGAGCTTCTCGCCGCGCAGGGCGAGACGGTTTACCACCTTGGCCGCATCGCCGCGCGCGCTGCCGATCAGCCCCGCACCGTTGTGGTCTGATGCGCGCCGTCATCCTCGTCTCCGGCCGCGGCTCCAATATGGAGGCCCTGCTCACGGCCGGCCTGCCGTTGGAGTTCGCCGCCGTCATCAGCAATACCGCCGCCGCCAAGGGATTGGACATCGCCGCCCGGCTGGGGGTGGCCACCAGCGTGGTCGATCACCGCGGCCACGCCGACCGTGTGGCCTTCGATGCTGCCCTGGCGGCGGCCATCGACCGCCATGCCCCCGATCTCGTCATCCTCGCCGGCTTCATGCGGGTGTTGACCGAGGCCTTCGTGCGCCGCTACGCCGGGCGCCTGATCAACATCCACCCCGCCCTGCTGCCGGCTTTCCCTGGGTTGAATACACATCGGCGGGCGTTGGCCGCCGGCGTCAAGCTGCATGGCTGCAGCGTGCATTTCGTGACCCCGGCGGTGGATTCCGGGCCGATCATCATCCAGGCCGCCGTGCCCGTCTTCCCTGACGATAGCGAGGCCAGCCTGGCGGCGCGGGTGCTGGAGCAGGAACACCGCATCTTTCCCCTGGCGGTGCGCTGGTTCGCCGAGGGTCGGCTGCAGGTGCGCGCCGACGGCACGGTAGTCGTCGCCGGCCTGGCGCCGCGCGCCGCCGCTTTACTATCACCGTCTCCCGACGGAGACTGAGGTTCCGTGGCCCACCCCCAGCAAACGGGGACAAACGCCATTCCCCGGCCACTGGCCGCCGCCCTGGCGCTCTCGCTGTTGTTGCACCTGATGGCGCTGGGTTCCGCCGGACATTGGTGGCGCGTACCCCAGGCGGAGCTGGATTTTCCCATCGAAGCCAGCCTGCTCGACCCCGTCCCGGCGCCGCCACCCGCCGCGCCACCGCCGCGCCGCGCGCGGCCCGCCGATGCGCACAGGCGTCCGGCGCCGGCGCCCAGCGTCGAGCCGCCACCCGCCCTGGAACCGGCGCCCACGCCCGCGCCCAGCGTTGAGCCGCCACCCACCCTGGAACCGGCGCCCACGCCCACGCCGAGCGTCGAGCCGCCACCCACGCCGGCGCCCGTGCCACGGCTGCCGCCGCAATTGGCGCCCGAACGGCCGGCGCTGCGGCAACTGCCGGCGCAACTGAAGATCGTCTATGCCGTGGAGACCGGTTCCGACGGTTTCGTCGCCGGCCGCGCCACCTATCTGTGGCACAGCCGCAACGGCCGCTATTCGTTGGTCAACACGGTCGAGGCCACCGGCCTGGCGTCATTGTTCATCAGCGGCCGCATCGTGCAGTTGAGCGAAGGGGAAGTCGGCGCGGGTGGCTTGCGGCCGGCGCAATACTGGCTGCAACGCAAGGAACGCAAGCAGGAGACGGCGCGTTTCGACTGGGGCCAGAGGCAGTTGACGCAGAGCGGCGCGGCCAGCGTACCGCTCACGCCACAGGCGCAGGACCTGCTCAGTTTCCCCTTCCAGTTGGCCCTGACCGCGCGCGAGGGCGAGCCGGACTTTGGTCTGGGGGTCACCAATGGCAAGCGTTTCCGCGAATACACCTTTACCACCCTCGGGCGCGAGCGTCTGACGGTGGGCGGACGGGAGATGGAGACCCTGCATCTCGTCGGCCGTCGCGAAGGCGAAGGCAGCCTCGATGTCTGGCTGGATCTGGCGCGCCATGGCCTGCCGGTGCAGGTGCGTACCCAGGATCAGAAGGGCAAGGTGATGCGGCTGCTGGCGGAAGTGATCGAGGGCGGCGACTGAGGCAGGCGTGGTGACGGGGCGGCCGCAGACCGCTCTTTGTCCGGGTGCTGTCAGTCGTTGATGCCGAGCGCCGTGCGGGTGCTCGTGGCCAGGGCGAGGGCCGCCTCCGGCGTGGCGGCGAGGCAGGTATAGTGGCCCATGAGGGTGCCGCTGGGAGCGGCCACGTGGTCGAGGTGGAGGCGCACCTCGGCCTGGGCAAGCAGCGTCTCCCAGGCCTCCGGTGGCGGCCAGGGAACGCCCTGTAAGTGGGTTGTGGCGGCCGCACACACCGGCCGCGGGTCGCAAAGCGGCAGACCGGCGAGGGCGCGCACCTGCTGCAGGTGGCAATCGGCGAGGCAGGCGTCCACGGTGTAGTCGGCGCTGCCGTGCGGCTGCGCGGCCAGTTCGTTGAAGAGCAGACGGCCATCGGCGAGGACGAAGTACTTGACTGTCAGCACCCCCACGTAATCCATGGCCTCGGCCAGCCTGTGGGCCATGGCGCGAGCGGCCTCGGTCTGCGCCGCGGGCAGTCGGGCGGGGGCGCAGCAAAGATCGAGATGGCCTTGGCGGGTGCGGATCTCGGCCACGGGGTAAAGAACGGTGTGGCCATCGCCGCTGCGCGCCAGGGTGAGCGCGATCTCCTGCGCTGCGGTCAGCCTGGCTTCGAGCAGGCAGGGCACACGGCCACGGTAGTCGAAGGCAGTCACCAGGTCGTCGAGGTTATCGACAGGGCTCTGTCCTTTGCCATCGTGGCCGTAGCAGCGCGTCTTGAGCAGGGCCGGGCCATCGATCGCCGCCCAGGCCTGGACCAGATAACCGCTGTCCTCGATGTTGGCGAAGGGTACGGTGGGGCAGCCGCATTGCTGGGCGAGTGACTTTTCCGCCAGACGATCCTGGGCGATGGCGATGGCCGCGGCGCAGGGCGCGACGAAACAGCTTGCGCCCAGCCGGCGCAGACTTTCCACCGGGATGTCCTCGGAGGCCGGGGTCACCGCCTGGCAGAGCCCGGCCAGCCGTTGCAGGGCCGTCTCATCGTGATAGGCGGCCGTGAGCTTGATATTGGCGATTTGGCCCGCAGGGGCGTACGGGTCGGGGTCGAGCACGGCCACCCGGTAGCCCATGGCCTGCGCCGCCAGGACAAGCGCGCGGCCTTGGCGGCCGCCGCCGACGACACCGAGTGTCGCGCCGGGGTGCTGCAATGCCTAGTCCCCGGGCAAGGTGGCGGCGAGCACGCTGGCCGTCTGCCGTTGGCGAAAGGCAAGCAGACGGGCGCGGATGTCGGCGGATTCGTTGGCCAGCATGGCGGCGGCGAACAGGGCGGTGTTGGCGGCGCCGGCCTCGCCGATGGCAAAGGCGGCGACCGGGATGCCCTTGGGCATCTGCACGATCGAGAGCAGTGAATCGAGGCCCTTCAGGGCGCGTGACTGGATCGGCACCGCCAGCACCGGCAGGTGGGTCTTGGCGGCCACCATGCCGGCCAGGTGGGCGGCGCCTCCAGCACCGGCGATGATGCATTTGAGACCGCGCCCGGCGGCGCTGGCGGCATAGTCGAACAGCACGTCCGGCGTGCGGTGGGCGGATAGCACCCGTTTTTCGAAGGGGATGTCCAGTTCCTTGAGCAATTCGGCGGCGTGGCGCATGGTTTCCCAGTCGCTGACGCTGCCCATGATGAGTCCGACGAGGGGGGCGCGCATGCTGTGTCCTGATCTAAAAAGCGCCATGATACTGAGGCGCCGGGGCTGCCTCAAATCCAGCCGCGGCGCTTGAGGTGGCGGTAAAGGGCGTAGCAAATGCCGCCGGTGACGGCGAGCGCCGCAGGGTAACCCCAGGGCCACGCCAGTTCCGGCATCTGCCTGAAATTCATGCCGTACAGGCTGAACACCAGGGTGGGCACGGCCAGGATGGCGCCCCAGCCGGCCAGTTTCTGCACGGATTCGTTTTGCCGCAGGGACAGTGTGGCCAGACTGACATGCATGGCGTCGGTGAGTATCTCGCGCAACTGGAATAGATCGCGGTTCAGGCGCATGAGGTGGTCCTGCACATCCCGGAAATAGGCCTTGAGGTTTTTTTCCATGAGTTCCGGGTGAAGACGGACGAGCTCATGCAGCATGTCGGCCATGGGCTCGATGGCCTGCGCCAGTTGCAGGGTCTGCCGTTTCAGCGCGTAGAGGCGGGACAGGTTTTCCTCGGCCAGATCGGTTTCCATCAGGGAGGATTCATAATTGTCGTAGCGTTCATTCAAATGGTCCGATACCGGCCGGTAGGCGTCCACCACCATATCCAGCAATTGATAGAGGGCGGCGCCGGGACCCGGCGCGAAGCGGCTCTGGCGCAACTTTTCAAGGGCGCGGCCATAGCCGGGGCCAAGGCCGTGGCGCACGGCGATGAGGTATTGGTGGCCGAGAAACACATGGGTTTCGCCATATTCGACATTGTCGTTCCATTCCATTGCCGTGCGCATGACGAGAAACAGTCCCCCGTCAGGATATTCCTCGATCTTCGGACGCTGCCGTGCCGAGCGCGCGTCCTCCAGGGCCAGCTCGTGCAGGCCGAGTATCTTGCCTAGCTTGGTCAGCAGCGCCTGTTCGTCGCTGTTGAGTTCGAGCCAGGCGAAGGCGTCGGCGGCAGCGAGCTCGGCGGCGATGGCATCGAGCGTCACTTCCCGCCACGTCTTGTCCCGATAGAGCCGGCAATCCATGGCTAGAATGGCAGCGTCAGGCCAGGCGCTGCCGCCAGGATGACGCGTCGGAAGTCATCCTGAATGCGGGTCAGGGCGGCGGCGGTGTCGGCCTCGAAGCGCAGCACCATCACCGGAGTGGTGTTGGAGGGCCGCATCAGGCCGAAACCATCGGCGTATTCGACGCGCAGGCCATCGAGGGTGATGACCTCCTGCGCACCCTCGAATCTGGCGGTTTCCAGCAACCGGGCGATCAGGCGGTGCGGCTCGCCTTCGCGCATCTTGATATGCAGTTCCGGGGTGTTGACGTTGTCCGGCAGGCTGTTCAGGCTGGCGTCGAGGTCAGTCTGGCGCGACAGATATTCAAGCAGGCGGGCCCCGGCATAGAGACCGTCGTCAAAGCCATACCAGCGCTCCTTGAAAAAGACATGGCCGCTCATTTCCCCGGCCAGGAGCGCGCCAGTCTCCTGCATCCTTGCCTTTATCAGCGAGTGGCCGGTCTTCCACAGCATCGGCTGGCCGCCATGGTCACGGATCCAGCGGTAGAGATTGCGCGTCGACTTGACGTCGAAGATGACAATCGCGCCGGGGTTGCGGCTCAAGACATCGGCCGCGAACAGCATTAACTGGCGGTCCGGGTAGATGATGCGGCCGTCCTTGGTGACCACGCCGAGGCGGTCGCCGTCGCCGTCGAAGGCCAGTCCGATCTCGGCATCGGTGGCCCGCAGATGGGCGATCAGGTCGGCCAGATTGGCGGGCACCGACGGGTCCGGATGGTGGTTGGGGAAGCGCCCGTCCACCTCGCAGAATAAGGTCTCGACCGTGCAGCCCAGTGCCCGGTAGAGCGCTGGGGCATAGGCGCCGGCGACGCCGTTGCCGGCATCGACCACGATCTTCAGCGGCCGCGCCAGCTTGACGTCGCCGGCGATGCGCGCGATGTAGTCGGCGGCGATGTCATAATGGCGGTACCGACCGGCGCCGCTCGCCATCCCGCCGCTGTCGATGCGGCGGCGCAGCGCCTGGATGGCCTCGCCGGCCAGCGTTTCATCCGCCAGCACCAGCTTGAGGCCATTGTAATCGGGCGGATTGTGCGAGCCGGTCACCATGGCCGCGCAGCGTGTGCCGAGGTGATGCGCGGCGAAATAGGCCATGGGCGTCGTCACCAGGCCGAGATCGACGACTTCGGCGCCGGCGGCCTCTATGCCGCGCGCCAGGGCGGCCGCCAGTTCCGGGCCGGACAAGCGGCCGTCACGGCCGATGGCGATGGCCGGGCAGTTTTTTTCCAGGGCGGTGGTGGCGAGGGCGCGGCCGATCTGCTCGACGATCGTCGGCGTCAGCGTCTTGCCGACGATGCCGCGGATATCGTAGGTCTTGAAGATTTCGGCAGGGATTGAGGACATTTGCGCTCTCTGGGCGGTACGATCATTATGATGGATACCAAAAAAAACGGCACTGGAGAACCAGTGCCGTGTCAAAAACCGCCGTTGCGGCGGTCAGGGAGGTAGACCCCATTATGCCAAAAAATGGCGTTTTGTCTAGTGTGGCGCAAAAAAATTTATTACTTTAGTAATAGCCTGGGCGAATGACCGATGGCATCATGGTGCACCCTGACGGCTCCGCGCCCGGCATCCTCCTTGCCTAGAAGCGATGGGCCTGCCTACAATCGGACTGACCTTAAACGAAACGCCAGACATGACCACGCTTACCGCCTTACTCGAGAAATACAGCAAACCCGGGCCTCGTTATACCTCCTACCCGACAGCCCCCTATTTCCATACCGGCTTTGGTGAGGCGGATTGGCGGGCCGAATTGCAGGCGTCGCAGCAGCCGACGCGAGACCTGTCCCTGTATTTCCACATCCCATTTTGCGACACGCTTTGCTATTACTGCGGTTGCAACATGGTGGCCACCGGCGATTACGGCAAGGCCTACTCATACATCGACTACCTGGACAAGGAGATGGCCCTGGTCGCCGCCCTGGCCGATACCCGCCGGCCGGTGCGGCAGTTGCACTGGGGCGGCGGCACGCCAACCTATCTGCGGCCGCAGGACATCCGCCGGCTGGTGGGTATGATTCGCGCCCGCTTCAACATCGCCGCCGATGTAGAGATGGGGTGCGAGGCGGACCCGCGCGAATTGACCCGCGAGCACCTCATCGCCCTGCGCGAATCCGGCTTCAACCGTTTATCCATTGGCGTGCAGGACCTCGATGACCGGGTGCAGAAGGCGGTCAACCGGGTGCAGCCCGAGGGCATGATCCGCGAGGTCTACAATTGGGCCCGCGAGCTGGGGTTCGCCAGCATCAACATGGACCTCATCGTCGGCTTGCCGCACCAGTCGGTGGACAGCTTTGCCCGCACCCTCGACAAGGTCGCGGACTGGTCGCCGGACCGGCTGGCGGTCTTTTCCTATGCCCATGTGCCCTGGATGAAGAAGCACCAGAAACTGATCCTGGAAAAGGACCTGCCCGATTTCCAGACCCGTCTCGACCTGCAACAACTGATCCATGACCGCCTGGGCGCCGCCGGCTATGTCAACATCGGCCTCGACCACTTCGCCAAGGCCGACGACGAACTGGTGAAGGCCCAGAACGACAAGACACTGTGGCGTAACTTTCAGGGCTACACCACGCACAAGAACTGCGACATCTATGCCTTCGGGGCCTCCAGCATCAGCCAGACACCGGATGCCTATGTGCAAAACGAGAAGAACGTGAAGCGCTACCAGGAGCGGGTCGCGGCCGGGCAGTTGCCGGTGGAGCGCGGCCTGCGCTTGACCAGGGACGACAAGATTCGGCGCGATGCCATCACCCGCGTCATGTGCGACCTGGGTCTGGACAAGGCGGCTTTCGAAGCTGCCTGGGACATCCGTTTTGACGACTATTTCGCCGAGGCGCTGGCTGAGCTGCCGCCGCTGGCGGCCGACGGTTTTGTGCGCATGGAGGCGGATGCCATTCACGTCACCGAGCTTGGGCGTCTGTTCCTGCGTAACATCGCCATGTGTTTCGACAGTTATCTGAGGCAGGCGTCGGAATCGGGCCCGCGCTACTCGCGCACGGCCTGAGTTGCCGCGTCTTACTCGGCGATGCCCCGCAATATGGCGTCCTCGTCGGCGGCAATGGCGGTCATCAATCTGCCGGCCTCGCCCTGGAGACTCCTGGCGAAGTAGGTGGAGTTCATCTTGACGATGTAGGTCTTGCCGTCGCGGCCCTCGAACACGGTGAAGCGGCAGGGGTGCGGCGGAAGTGCGCCTTGCGTGGTCTGGGCCAGGCGTTCGTTGAAACCGGCTGGGCAGGCCATGATGACCTTCATGCGCCGGCCGTCGGCCATGCCGGCCTGCTTCAAGGCGGCTTGGGCATCGTGGGTCGGGCCTTTCTGCCAGCCCTGGCGCTCGGCGGCGGCGGTGATGGCGGCGATGGTTTCCTCGAAGCCGAGGCGGGAACGGCGGTAGTCGAACAGCGTCGCCAACATCTGCATCTGCCGCAGCATGGCTTGCTGCATCTGCTCCTGACTGGGTTGGCCGATCGCTGTGTTCGCCTGCGCGGCGCCGGCGAGTAAAAGACCGGCGAGCAGGGAGGCCAAGAACTTGGTCATGCGCTTCTCCTTAGGAATGATGGGCCGGGCTGGTTCTGGCCCCGCCCTTGAGGATGTAACGGGTACCGCAATAGGGGCAGAGCGCTTCACCCTTTTCTTCGATGCTGAGGAACACCTTGGGATGGGTGTTCCACAGGCTTTGGCCGGGCGAGGGGCAAGAGAGCGGCAGGTCGGCGACGCTGACTTCGATGGTGCGGGCCGTGGTTTTTATTTCCGGCATGGCTATATCCTTCAGACAGGGCTGAGCCAACCGGCGTGCGTCGCCGAGCGGCCCTGGACGCAATCGAAATAAAGGGCTTGCAAGCGGCTGGTGATGGGGCCGCGGCGGCCTTCGCCGATGAGGCGGTTGTCGAGTTCGCGGATCGGGGTGACCTCGGCGGCGGTGCCGGTGAAGAAGGCCTCGTCGGCGCCATAGACCTCGTCACGGGTGATACGCTTTTCGACTGCTGGGATGCCCAGTTCGGCGGCCAGGCGGAGGATGGTGTCGCGGGTGATGCCTTCCAGGGCGGAGGTCAGGTCCGGGGTGTAGAGGGTGCCGTGGCGCACGATGAAGACGTTCTCGCCGGAGCCCTCGGCCACCAGGCCATCGACATCCAGCAACAGGGCCTCGTCGTAGCCGTCCATCTCAACTTCCTTGTGGGCCAGAATGGAGTTCATGTAGTTGCCGTTGGCCTTGGCGCGACACATGGTGACGTTGACGTGGTGCCGGGTAAAGGACGAGGTTTTGACGCGGATGCCCTTCTCCAGGGCCTCTTGGCCGAGATAGGCGCCCCACGGCCAGGCGGCAACGATGACATGGGTGGACAGGGTCTTGGCGGAGATGCCCATGGCCTCGGCGCCGTAAAAGGCCATCGGGCGGATATAGCCGGATCTGAGGCCGTTTTCCCGTACCACGGTCTTTTGTGCGGCACTCAGAGTGGCCTTGTCCCAGGGCATCTTCATGCCGAGTATGTGGGCCGAGCGGAACAGCCTGTCGGTGTGTTCAGCGAGACGGAAGATGGCCGGCCCGGCGGGGGTTTCATAGGCGCGCACCCCCTCGAACACGCCCATGCCGTAGTGCAGGGTGTGGGTGAGCACGTGGGTGGTGGCTTCGCGCCAGGGAACCAGTTTGCCGTCGTACCAGATGACGCCGTCGCGGTCGGCCATGGACATTGCCGAACTCCTTCGAATCAGTGGGTGACCAATGCCGGCATTCTAGCGTAATGGCCGCCGCTGCGGGTCAAACGGCAAACACGGCCTGCCAAAGTTGGCGCACGGCCGCGGCCGCCGCCGCCACGGTCTCGGTGGTGACACGCGCCGGTTCGACCCCCTGCAGGCGGATTTCATGCTGGCGCCGACGCAATTCCCGGTAGGCATCCGCCGCCGCTTCGGCCAGGGCGGCAGGCACGAGGCCAAGCTGGCCAGCCAGCCCGAGCAAGGCGATGTTGCCGCTGTTGGCGGTCAATTCGGGGTGGGTGGCGGCATGGGCCAGGATCAGGTATTGCACGGTGAACTCGACATCGACGAGACCGCCGGCATCGTGCTTGAGATCGAACAGGCCGGAGTCGTTGGGGTGGCCGGCGCGCATCTTCTGCCGCATCGCCAGCACAGCGTCGCGCAGGGCTTGGGACTCGCGCGGCAGGCAGAGGATGGCCGTGCGGATGGCCTCGAATCTTGCGCCCACGGCCTTGTCGCCGCAGCAAAAACGCGCCCGTGTCAGGGCCTGATGTTCCCAGGTCCAGGCATGGTGGTGCTGGTAATCGTCGAAGGCCTCGACCGCGCTGATCAACAGGCCGGCGGCGCCGTCCGGGCGGAGCCTGAGATCGGTTTCATAAAGTATGCCGGCCGGTGTCAGGGTCGATAGCCAGGTGAGCAGACGCTTGCCGAGGCGGGCATAGATTTCCTGCGCGTCCGGGTGAGGGTCATCATAGAGGAAAATGAGATCGAGGTCGGAGGCATAACCCAATTCCTTGCCGCCCAGCTTGCCGTAGGCGATGACCGCAAAGCGCGGCCGCTCGCAATGCCTCCTTGGCAGTGTCGCCCACACCTGCTCCAGGGTTTCGGCAAGCAGGATGTCGGCGAGATCGGCCAGTTGGTCGGACAGCTTTTCCAGCGTCCACATGCCGGCCAGGTCTTGAGCTAGCAACCGGAAGGTCTCACTCTGTTTGAAGTGGCGCAGTTCATCCATCTGCCGCTCGGTGTCACCGGCAAAGGCGCCCATCAGTGCCTTCAGCTCGGCGCGCTTGAGTGTCGGGTCGGGCGGCGTCATCAGGGTGCGGACGTCAAGCAACTCATCGAGCAGGTGCGGCCGCCGGGTCAGGTAGGCCGCGGCCCAAGGACTGGAGCTGACGAGGCGAGCCACCTGTTGCAGGCTTTGCGGGTATTCGCGCAGCAGTTGCAGATAGGGGGCGCGCCCGCCGATTGCTTCCAGGAGGGCGAGGATGCGTTCGAGAGTGGCATCGGGATTGGGTTGGCGGGCGGCCACCTCGATCAGCGGCGGCAGCAGTCCTTCCAGGGCGGTCTTGTTGCTGGCGGGCAGGGCCGCGTAACGACTGCCGCCGCGCAGTGCGCGCAGTCTTGCCAAAATCGCCGCACTGTCGGCATAGCCGATTTCGTCGAGGCGGGCACGGGCGACCTCCTCCGGCTGTTCGCACAGGCCCATCAGCGGGTGCCCGGACTGGTCCTCTTGAGGGGCTCCGAAGACCTGCTCGAACTGACCCTCGACCTTGCGCCGCAGCGGTTCCAGCCGCGCCAGCAGGGCATCCCAGTCGGCGCAGCCCATGGCCACAGCCACTTGCCGGCGGTCGGCCGCGTTGCCGGGCAGCCGCTGGGTTTGGGCGTCGTCCAGGTATTGCAGGCGATGCTCCAGGTTGCGCAGCAAGACGTAGGCCCCCTCCAGTTCTTCGGCGATGGTCTCCGGGATCAGCCGCATGGCCGAGAGCTGATGCAGGACGGCGCGGGTGGGCCGTGCCTGCAAGGCCGGCGTCTTACCGCCGCGTATAAGCTGAAAGACCTGGGCGATGAACTCGATCTCGCGTATGCCGCCCGGCCCCAGCTTGATATCGTCGGACTTGTCCTGGCGCGCCACCTCGCGGCGGATCTGGGCGTGCAGGTCGCGCATGGCGGCGAAGGCGCCGAAGTCGAGGTATTTGCGGTATACGAAGGGCCGGCGCAGGGCCTCCAGTTCGGCGTGCCGCTCGCCGGTGAGTGGGCGGGCCTTGATCCAGGCGTAGCGTTCCCATTCGCGCGCCTGGGTATAGAAATAGTCCTCCAGCATGGCGAAGCTGGAGGCCAGCGGCCCGTCGCCGCCGTAGGGCCGGAGCCGCATGTCGACACGGAAGACGAAACCGTCGGCCGTGGTGTCGCCGATGGCTTTGATCAGCCGCCGGCCCAGGCGGACGAAGAATTCGTGGTTGCTGATCGGGCGCGGCCCCGCCGTTTCGCCGTCTTCCGGATAGACAAAGACGGGATCGACGTCGGAGGAGACGTTGAGCTCGCCTCCGCCCAGTTTGCCCATGCCGACTACGATCAGCCGCTGTGGCCGGCCGGCCGCGTCCAGCGGCTCGCCGTGCAGGCTAGCCAGGTCGCGGTGATGCCAGTCGGCCGCTGTCTGGAAGGCCAACTCGGCCAGTTCCGTGCAAGTGCGGGTCACTTCGGCCAGGTCGGCCAGGCCGTTGAGGTCGCGTACCAGGATGAGTCCGAGCACGCGCTGGCGCAGCCGACGCAGGGCGCGCTTGAGCCCGTCCGCGTCGTCGAACGGTTGTTCGGCAAGCAGGCGCCCCATATCCTGGCGGCCAAAAGGCCGGCCGGCATGCGCACTCAGCCAATCGCCAAGGGGCGCGTCGGCCTCCAGGCGGGCACGCAGATAACGGCTATAACGGCGGGCGCTATCAAGGTAAGAAGCGGGCAGCGAGGGGGGCATGGTGCAATGCAGCATGATAATTATGCGTAATTGCCCTAATTTATCAGCTTCCTTGGGGGAGGAAGAGTGAGTCCGTTCAAACCTGCTGGCTAGGAGACCCGTCGAGATGTCCGCAACAATCGAATCCGTTCTGCAAGAAAACAGGGTGTTTCAACCTTCCCCGGAATTTGTCGCTCAAGCCAATGTGGCGGGCATGGACGCCTACCGCGCGCTGTGCGCCGAGGCGGAGGCCGATTACCAGGGCTTCTGGGGCCGTCTGGCGCGCGAGCACATCGTCTGGAAACAGCCGTTCACCACAGTGCTCGACGAATCCAGCGCGCCCTTCTACAAGTGGTTTCCCGACGGCAAGCTGAATGTCTCCTGGAACAGCCTGGACAAGAATATCGAGGCCGGCCTCGGCGACAAGGTGGCGATCATATTCGAGGCCGACGACGGCAAGGTGACCAAGGTCACCTACCGTGAGCTGCTCGTGCGCGTCGCCAAGTTCGCCAATGCCCTCAAGGGACTGGGTGTCAAGAAGGGTGACCGCGTCCTCATCTATCTGCCCATGTCGGTCGAAGGCGTCGTCGCCATGCAGGCCTGCGCCCGCATCGGCGCCACGCATTCCGTGGTGTTCGGCGGCTTCTCCGCGACGGCGCTGCGTGATCGCATCGAGGATGCCGGCGCGGTGCTGATCATTACTGCCGACGAGCAATTCCGTGGCGGCAAGAGCATCCCCCTCAAGCCCGCCGTCGACGAGGCGCTGTCCATGCCCGGTACCGGCTCGGTGCGCAATGTGGTGGTCTACCGGCGCAGTGGCGGCCCAGTCACCATGGCGGCGGGGCGTGACCTCTGGTGGCACGATGTGGTGGCCAATCAGGCGGAGGTCTGCGAGCCGGAATGGGTGGACGCCGAGCATCCGCTCTTCCTGCTCTACACTTCCGGCTCCACCGGTAAGCCCAAGGGTGTGCAGCATTCCACCGGCGGTTATCTGCTGCTCGCCATTCTGACCATGAAGTGGACCTTCGACATCAAGCCCACCGATGTCTTCTGGTGCACCGCCGACATCGGCTGGGTCACCGGCCACACCTACGCCGCCTATGGCCCGTTGGCCTGTGGCGCCACCGAGATCGTGTTCGAGGGCGTGCCCACCTACCCCGATGCCGGGCGTTTCTGGAAGATGATCCAGACGCACAAGGTCAGCGTGTTCTACACCGCCCCCACTGCCATTCGCGCCCTGATCAAGCTGGGTGAAGGTCACCCCGAGCGTCACCCAGAAAAATACGATCTTTCCAGCCTGCGTCTCCTGGGCACCGTGGGCGAGCCGATCAACCCGGAAGCCTGGATGTGGTACCACGAGAAGGTCGGCGGCGGCCGCTGCCCCATCGTCGACACCTGGTGGCAGACCGAGACCGGCGCCCACATGATCACCCCCTTGCCCGGCGCCACGCCTACCGTGCCCGGTTCCTGCACGCTGCCCTTCCCTGGCATCATGGCCGCCATCGTCGATGAGACCGGGCATGAAGTGGAGTGGGGCAAAGGCGGTTTTCTGGTTATCAAGAAACCCTGGCCGTCGATGATCCGCACCATCTGGGGCGATCCCGAGCGTTACCGCAAGTCCTACTATCCGGAAGATCTGGGTGGCAGGCTCTACTTGGCCGGCGATGGCTCTGTGCGCGACCCCGAGACCGGCTATTTCACCATCATGGGCCGCATCGACGATGTGCTGAACGTTTCCGGACACCGCCTAGGCACCATGGAAATCGAGTCCGCCCTGGTCTCGAACCCGCTGGTGGCCGAGGCCGCCGTGGTCGGCAAGCCGCACGACATCAAGGGCGAGGCCATCGTCGCCTACGTGGTGTTGAAGCGGACCCGGCCGGTCGGTGACGAAGCCAAACAAATCGCCAATGAACTGCGCAACCATGTCGGCCATGAGATCGGCCCCATTGCCAAGCCGGACGAAATACGCTTTGGCGACAACCTTCCCAAGACCCGCTCCGGCAAGATCATGCGCCGCCTGCTGCGCACCCTGGCCAAGGGCGAGGAAATCACCTCTGACGTCTCGACGCTGGAAAACCCAGCCATTCTCGATCAGTTGAAAGAGGTGGTGAAGTAAGCCCGAGCCGTTTCTCACAAAAAAACCGCGGTAAACCGCGGTTTTTTTGTCACAAGTCTCAGGCCAATAGGTAAGCGACCACTTCGAGGTCAAAGCCGTCAATACGCTTTTTCAGTGTTGACGCTCAATCCCCGACCCGTGCCTGCTTGCCGGGAATTCCAGTATCTTCGTTGTAATTCCAATGCGTCTTCCACGCCGCCAGCACCCTGTTGGGATACTCCGGACGGCCCAGGCTGCCATTGTAGCGGCCCAGGGCGCGGAACAGGTCGCCTTGCTCGATGTCGAGGTAGTGGCGCAGGATGGTGCAGCCGTAACGCAGATTGGTACGCAGATGGAAGAGGTTGTGCTCGCTGGCGCCGATCAGATCGACCCAGAACGGCATGACTTGCATGAAGCCGCGGGCGCCGGCGCTCGATATGGCATATTTGCGGAAGCCGCTTTCCACCTCCATCAGGCCCAACACCAGTTCCGGTTCGAGTCCGGCGCGGCTGGCTTCATAGTAGACGGCGCCGAGCAGGTCCTCGCGGTACTCCCGGTCGGCGATTCTGCTTGCCAGGCGGCGGGTCATGGCGTCGATCCAGGCGCGGGCGGCGGGGGTTTCGAGCCACCGGGTATCGACCGCACGGTCGGCGATGGCTTTGGACAGACTGGTCTGAACGCTGGCCGACAGTGGCTCGTATTTTTGCGCGCCGGCCAAGGCTGGGGTGGTGCAGAACAGCGCCAGCCAGAGGAGGTGTTTCAGCTTCGACATGCCTCGATGCGTTCCTTCAAGAATTTCACCGCGTCGGCCTGGGCGATCTTGCTCGCTTCGGCGTCCGTGCGGGCCTGGTATTCGAGCTGGCCTGCCGCCAGAGCGCGTTCGCTGACCACCAGCCGGTGGCTGACGCCGATCAGTTCCATATCGGCGAACAATACGCCCGGCCGCTCGTCACGGTCGTCGAGGATAACGTCGACGCCGGCGGCCAGTAGCTGACTATATAGTGTATCGGCGCTTTCCCGAACTTTTTCATTGCGGTTATAGCCGAGCGGCACGATGGCCAGCTCGAACGGCGCCATAGGCTGCGGAAAGACGATGCCGCGGGCGTCATTGCCTTGCTCGATGGCGGCACCGACGATGCGCGATACCCCGATGCCGTAGCAGCCCATGACCAGGGTGCGGGCCTTGCCTTGTTCGTCGAGCACCGTGGCGCCGAGCGCTTCGGAATATTTGGTGCCGAGCTTGAAGATGTGGCCCACCTCGATGCCGCGGCAAAGGCTCAGAGGGCCGCTGCCGTCAGGGCTGGGGTCGCCGGCGACGACGTTGCGGATGTCGGCCACCATGTCCGGCTCGGGCAGATCGCGGCCCCAGTTGACGCCGGCGGTGTGGTATTTCGGTTTATTGGCACCACAGACGAAGTCGGCCATGGCGGCCACGCTGCGGTCGGCAATCACCTGTATCTGGCGGCGGTCGAGGCCGACCGGGCCGAGGAAACCGGGCGGGCCGCCGAAGGCGGCGCGGATCTCCTCGTCAGTGGCGAAGCGGAAATCGGAGAGCCCCGCGAGTTTGGCTGTCTTGACTTCATTGAGCGTGTGATCGCCACGGATCAGCATGGCATATAGCTTGTCGCCCGCCATCAACGCGATCAGCTTGACTGTGCGCTGCAGCGGGATGCCGAGCAGGGCGGCGACGTCCTCGCAGGTGGTCTGCTTGGGCGTATCGACGTCGCGCATCGTCTCGGTGGGGGCCGGGCGTGGCGTGGCCGGGGCCAGGCCCTCGGCCATCTCGACGTTGGCAGCGTAGGCGGAGGCCGGACTGAAGGCGATGGCATCCTCGCCGGAGTCGGCCAGGACGTGGAATTCATGCGAACCGGAACCGCCGATGGCGCCGGTGTCCGCGGCCACGGCGCGGAACTTCAGGCCCAGGCGGGTGAAGATGCGCGAATAGGCGGCGTGCATGGCGCGGTAGCTGTCGTCCAGGCTGTCTTCAGTGAGGTGGAAGGAGTAGGCGTCCTTCATCAGGAACTCGCGTGCCCGCATCACGCCGAAGCGGGGCCGGATCTCGTCGCGGAACTTGGTCTGAACCTGGTAGAAGTTGACCGGCAGTTGCTTGTGGCTCTTCAGCTCCTTGCGCGCCAGGTCGGTGATGACCTCCTCGTGCGTGGGGCCGAAGCAGAAGTCGCGCTCGTGGCGGTCCTTGATTTTCAGCATCTGCGGGCCGAACACCGCCCAGCGGCCGGATTCCTGCCACAGTTCTGCCGGTTGCACGGCGGGCATCAACAGCTCGATGGCGCCGGCGCGGTTCATCTCCTCGCGCACGATGGCTTCGACCTTGCGCAGTATTCTCAGGCCGAGCGGCATCCAGGTGTAGAGACCGGCGCCCAGCCGCTTGATGAGACCGGCACGCAACATCAGCCGGTGCGAAATGAGTTCCGCCTCGGCGGGGGCCTCCTTGCTGGTGGAGAGGAAAAAACGGGAGGTGCGCATGGTAGGCTATCCACATTAAAAAAATGGATTTTACTCAATGCGGCTATTCGATAGGCAGCCAAGGCGGGGGCTTCATGACCCGGTCGAAATCAGTGAGAAAAAAGGGGTGCGCTACCTGCATCTCGGCGGCATGGCGATACAGAGCGCCATGCGTATCAAGGCGCCCTACGACCTGGAGCTGGAGTACACCCGCGCCATGATGGCCTTCCTGCTGTTTCAGCCAATGCCGCGCGAGGTCGCGCTGATCGGCCTGGGAGGCGGTTCCATCGCTAAATTCATCCACCGCAAGATGGCAAGGACGCGGCTGACCGTGCTGGAGTTGAATCCCGAGGTAGTGACGGCGGCGCGCAGCTATTTCCTGCTGCCGGAGGAGGGGGCGCGCTTCCGGGTTATCGTCGGCGACGGCGCGGCTTACGTGCGCGGTCAGGATGGCCGCCTCGATGTGCTGTTGGTGGATGGCTACGATGCCAACCGCATTGCCCAGGGGCTCGCCGCCCCCGAGTTTTATGCCGCTTGCCGGCGCGCCTTGAGACCGGCCGGAGTGGCCGTGTTCAACCTATGGGGCGGGGACCGTTTTTACGATATCTATGTTGGCCGCCTCGCCCAGGCCTTCGATGGCCAGATACTGGCGCTGCCGGGCGAACGCAAAAACAATGTGCAGGTGTTTGCCTTCGCCGCGCCGTTACCGGCAGGCACGATCGCCGCCCTGGAGGCCCGCGCCTGCGGACTGGAAGCGGAGTTTGGCCTGGAAATGCCGGTCTTCGTCGCGCGTATGCGCCACCATAACGCCTTCTAGCCCTGGGCGGCGTGTTCCGTGCACGCCCCGGTCTGTCTTTGCAAGCCAGGCGAAGGATGGGAGAATTGAACCAGTCAATGAATATTCGAGGACGGCCATGATCGACAAAGACGGTTACCGGCCGAATGTGGGCATCGTCATTTGCAATGCCAACAATGAGGTGTTTTGGGGTAAACGGCTGCGCCAGGATTCCTGGCAGTTTCCCCAGGGCGGCATCAAGTCTGGCGAGACCCCGGAATTGGCCATGTTCCGTGAGCTGTGGGAAGAGGTCGGGCTGCTGCCGGAGCATGTGCGCATACTGGGGCGGACCCGTAACTGGCTGCGCTATGACGTGCCCAGGGAGTGGGTGCGGCGGGAGTGGCGCAGTCATTATCGCGGCCAGAAGCAGATCTGGTTTCTGCTACGCCTGACCGGCCGAGATTGTGACGTCAGCCTGCGCGCCTCGGACCATCCCGAGTTCGACGCTTGGCGCTGGAACGAGTATTGGGACCCGGTCAGGACGGTGGTGGAGTTCAAGCAGGCGGTGTATCGCTCGGCCCTGGTGGAACTGCAATCTTTCCTGCGCGCCGACCACCCGCCCCATAGGGCCCGTTCCAGCCCCTGCGGGCCCAACCCGGACGTTGATGGCCATGTAGCGGCGTCGAGAGGAGTGCCATGAGTTCAAACTATCGTGTCTTGCCGGTCATCCCCCTGGACAAGAGTGTCAGCTACGTCACCCCCCGCCAGCCGGTGGTCGAGTGGGTCACTGCCGATCAGCCCGCCTTGATGGTGATGACAGACTTTTCCGTGGTGACGGCCTTCATCATTGCGCCGCTGGAGAACATCGAGGCGGCGCGTACCAAGATGATCCATCACGGCGTTCGTCTGCTGCTGGTGACGGACGAACAGAATCAGATACTCGGCCTGGTGACGGCTTTCGACCTCACCAGCGAACGCCCGATGCAGATCATCCAGACCCAGGGCATCCGTCATGACGAGGTGCTGGTGAAGGACATCATGACGCCGCGCGAACGTCTGGAGGTGTTGCGCCTCGAAGACTTGCAAAAAGCCACGGTCGGCGACGTGGTCAAGACCCTGCAGACGCAGGGTCGGCAGCATGCCCTGGTGGTGGAGCGTCAGGGCGAAGGTGGCCAGGTGTTGCGCGGCATGTTGTCCTCCACCCAAATCGGGCGGCAGCTGGGGACGACCATCGAGACCACGGCCGTTGCCAGCAGCTTCGCCGAGATCAGAAGCCATTTGCACGACTGAGCGGTTACCCGCAGGCCGTGGGGGGTGGCGGCAAGCCGATGATAGAGTAAAATGATCAACTATTGATCCCGGCCCGTGGCGGCTGAGCTTGAGTTATGGCCGGCTCACCCTCACCTGCCTGGCTGAAATCTTTTTTAATCCTGACGATCGAGGTACACCATGTCGGTTTCCGCAACGCAAGTCGAGACGGTCTTGAAGACCCTGATCGACCCCAATACCCAGAAGGATTTCATTAGCACCAAGTCGGCCCGGAACATCAAGGTAGAGGCCGGCCAGGTCAGCCTGGACGTGGTGCTGCCTTATCCGGCACGGCTGGTCCAGAAAGAGGTCAAGGCCCGGATTGAAGACGCGATCAAGGCCATCCCCGGCGTCGACAATGTGACCGCCAACGTCACCTGGAAGATCGTCGCTCACAGCGTGCAGCGTGGTGTGAAGCTGATCCCCGGAGTCAAGAACATCATCGCCGTGGCTTCCGGCAAAGGGGGGGTCGGCAAATCCACTACGGCCGTCAACCTGGCCCTGGCGCTGGCCGCCGAGGGTGCCTCCGTGGGTATGCTGGATGCCGACATCTATGGCCCGTCGCAGCCGACCATGTTGGGCATCACTGGCCGCCCGGTGTCCGAGGATGGCCAGTCGCTGGAACCCATGGTTGGTCATGGCCTGCAGGCCATGTCGATCGGCTTTCTCATCGATGTCGATACCCCTATGGTCTGGCGCGGCCCCATGGTCACCCAGGCGCTGGAGCAGTTGCTCAACAATACCAAGTGGCAGGACATCGACTATCTGGTGGTCGACCTGCCTCCCGGCACCGGTGACATCCAGCTCACCCTGGCCCAGCGCGTGCCGGTGACCGGCGCGGTGATCGTCACCACGCCCCAGGACATTGCCCTGATCGACGCCCGCAAGGGTCTAAAGATGTTCGAAAAGGTGGGCGTGCCTATTCTCGGCGTGGTTGAGAACATGAGTCTGCATATCTGTTCCAAGTGTGGCCACGAGGAGCGCATCTTCGGCGAAGGTGGCGGCGAGCGCATGTGCAAGGACTACGGTGCCGAGTTCCTGGGGGGGCTGCCGCTCGACATCCGTATCCGCGAAGAGACCGATGCCGGCAAGCCGACGGTGATGGCGGAGCCGGAGTCGCGCATCGCCGAGATCTACCGGCAGATCGCACGCCGGGTCGCGGTCAAGGTCGGCGACCTGGCTGTCGACCACAGCGCCAAGTTTCCCAGCATCGTGATTCAGAATACGTGACGAAGTGACAAAGTGACGAGTGACGGGTGACAATGCGCCCCTTGTCACTTTGCCACTCGTCACCAGCATGTCTATCAAGTCCGACCGGTGGATACGCCGCCAGGCGCAAGACCAGGGCATGATCGAGCCCTTTGAACCGGGCCAGATCAAATCCGTCAACGGCCATAAGATCGTCTCCTACGGCACCTCGAGCTACGGTTACGACGTCCGCTGCGCCGACGAATTCAAGTTGTTCACCAACATCAACAGCAGCATCGTCGATCCCAAGCATTTCGATCCGCATTCCTTCATCGAGGTGCAGGGAGAATCCTGCATTATCCCGCCCAATTCCTTTGCGCTGGCGCGCACGGTCGAGTATTTCCGCATTCCGCGCGACGTGCTGGTGGTCTGTCTGGGCAAGAGCACCTATGCCCGTTGCGGCATCATCGTCAACGTGACGCCCCTGGAACCGGAGTGGGAAGGCCATGTGACCCTGGAATTCTCCAACACCACGCCGCTGCCGGCGCGCATCTATGCCAACGAGGGCGTGGCGCAGATGCTGTTCTTCGAGTCGGACGAGGTCTGCGAAACCTCCTACCGCGACCGGGGCGGCAAATATCAGGGCCAGACCGGCGTGACGCTGCCCAAAATTTAACTTTCCGTTTCACGGTAATTCGTATAATCCCGCGATTCTGTTAACCGTCCAGCGAGGACAGGGCCATGCGCTTTCATTTTCCGGTCATCATCATCGACGAGGACTTCCGTTCCGAGAACGTCTCGGGTCTGGGCATCCGGGCGCTGGCCAAGGCCCTTGAGGAAGAGAGCATGGAAGTGCTTGGGGTGACGAGCTACGGTGACCTTTCCTCTTTCGCCCAGCAGCAGAGCCGCGCCTCGGCCTTCATCCTGTCGGTGGACGACGAGGAATTCGCCGGCATCGAGGCCGACGAGACCATCGCCGAGTTGCGTGCCTTCGTCCAGGAGATCCGCTTTCGCAATGCCGGCATCCCCATTTTCCTGTACGGCGAGACGCGCACCAGTCGGCACATCCCCAACGACGTGCTGCGCGAGCTGCATGGTTTTTTGCACATGTTCGAGGACACCCCGGAGTTCATGGCCCGCTACATCGTGCGCGAGGCCAAGGCCTATCTCGATTCGCTGCCGCCGCCGTTTTTCCGGGCGTTGACCCACTACGCCGCGGATGGCTCATATTCCTGGCACTGCCCCGGCCATTCCGGCGGCGTCGCCTTCCTCAAGAGCCCGGTCGGCCAGATGTTTCACCAGTTCTTCGGTGAGAACATGCTGCGCGCCGACGTCTGCAATGCCGTCGAGGAACTCGGCCAGCTGCTCGACCACACCGGCCCGGTGGCGGCCTCGGAGCGCAACGCCGCGCGCATCTTCCAGGCCGACCATTTGTTCTTCGTCACCAACGGCACTTCCACCTCGAACAAGATCGTCTGGCACTCCACCGTGGCGCCGGGCGACGTGGTGGTCGTCGACCGCAACTGCCACAAGTCGGTGCTGCACGCCATCATCATGACCGGCGCGATTCCCGTCTTCCTCATGCCCACGCGCAATCACTACGGCATCATCGGCCCCATCCCGAAGTCCGAATTCCAGTGGAAAACCATCAAGAAGAAGATCGCCGCCCATCCTTTCGCCGCCAAAGACGCGCGTCCCAGGATATTGACCATTACTCAATCCACCTATGACGGCATTCTCTATAACGTGGAAGAGATCAAGGCGATGCTGGACGGCCAGATCGACAGTCTGCATTTCGATGAAGCGTGGCTGCCGCACGCCACCTTCCACCCCTTCTATCGCGGTATGCATGCGATCGGCAGCGGCCGGCGGCGCTGCAAGACGTCGATGGTGTTCGCCACCCAGTCCACCCACAAGCTGCTGGCCGGCCTGTCCCAGGCCTCGCAGATACTGGTGCAGGACTCGGAGACCCGTAAGCTCGACCAGGACGTCTTCAACGAGGCTTTCCTGATGCACACCTCGACCTCGCCGCAATACGCCATCATCGCCTCTTGCGACGTGGCGGCGGCGATGATGGAGGAGCCGGGCGGCCGCGCCCTGGTGGAGGAGTCCATCGCCGAGGCCCTGGACTTCCGCCGCGCCATGCGCAAGGTCGATGCCGAGCTGGGCAAGGATTGGTGGTTCAAGGTCTGGGGGCCGAAGGACTTGTCGGAAGAAGGGATAGAGGAGCGCGAGACCTGGATGCTCAAGGCCGGCGACAAGTGGCATGGCTTCGGCAATCTGGCCAAGGGCTTCAACCTGCTCGACCCGATCAAGGCCACGGTCATCACCCCCGGCCTTGATGTCGACGGCGATTTCGCCGATTGGGGCATCCCGGCCGCCATCCTCACCAAATACCTGGCCGAACATGGCGTCATCGTCGAAAAGACCGGGCTGTACTCCTTTTTCATCATGTTCACCATCGGCATCACCAAGGGCCGCTGGAACACCATGGTGACCGAACTGCAGCAGTTCAAGGACGACTACGACCGCAACCAGCCGTTGTGGCGGATCATGCCCGATTTCGTCGCCAAGCAGCCGCGTTACGAGCGGGTCGGCCTGCAAGACCTGTGCGGTCAGATTCACGATGTCTACAAGGCCAACGACGTGGCGCGGCTCACCACCGAGATGTACCTTTCCGACATGGTGCCGGCCATGCGCCCGGCCGACGCCTACGCCAGGATGGCGCATCGCGAGATCGACCGGGTCGAGATCGACGACCTCGAAGGCCGCATCACGTCCATCCTGCTGACACCCTATCCGCCGGGCATACCGTTGTTGATACCGGGCGAACGCTTCAACGCCACCATCGTGCGCTACCTCAAGTTCACCCGCGAGTTCAACGAGAAATTCCCAGGCTTCGAGACCGACGTGCATGGCCTGGTCAAGGACAAGACCAACGGCAGTACCCGCTACTACGTCGATTGCGTGGCTTAGACCCCCTTGCCTGCCCGGGCAGGGCCGCCTCAATCTTCCTCGAACAGCTCCCGATATAACTCCCTCACCCTCCTCTTGGCCAGCAACAGCGCCGCCCGGCCTTCCGCCGTAACCGTGTAGACGCGACGCCTGCGCCCGGCCGCTCGCGTTGGCTGTGAGGTTAGATAGCCCACCCTCTCCAGGCCATGCAATAAGGGGTATAGGGTGCCAGGGCTGAGTTTGTAGCCGTGACGCGCCAACTCCTCCTGGATGCCGATACCAAAAATGGGCTCATGGCAGGCATGGTGAAGGATATGCAGGCGGATCAGACCGCTGAAGAAATTGCGTTTCAGCATGGCAAGGCGTTTAGAGCGAACGGATTTTTGTCCTAATTGTGGATAAAATAATTGCCAATATCGAAATTCGATACTACTGTGTAATTTAATTATGCCTGCATTGCTGGCCAAACTGGTTATTACCGTTCTCTAAAGAGGAGAAGCATGATGAGCGCGCTGGGTAAGGCAGGAATATTGGGGATGGCGATCGTGGCGGCGAGCGTCTGGGTCGGCGGTTGTACTCTGCCGGAATCCATGAAACCCACTGCGAACGTCAAGGGAACGGTGGAAGACATGGCTGGCAACAAGGTGGCCAACGCCACGGTCTGGCTTATCCCCGCGGCCGATGTGGCGGCGATGGGCAAGACGCCGATCGAGATCAAGAAGGATTCTCCAAACGATGAGCCGCTGGAAGACAGCCTGGCGGCCAACCGCGAGCACTATGCCAAGGGCAAGAGCGGCGCCAACGGCGAATTCAGCCTCGCTAACGTGCCCGGCGGCAAATACTTCCTCTATGTGGAGCCCGCCGACGCCACCTACCTGCCTGGAGGTGACCAGTCGCGCAAATCGCTGTCCACCGCCCAACTGGTCGCCGCACCGGTGAGGGTACAGCTCTCTGGCAACATTTCCACCGGCGCCACCTATGTCGGCACCAGCAAGTGCCTGGAGTGCCACGTGGACCGGGAAGGCTTCAAGTCGACCTTGCACCGCCTCGGCATCCAGGTCATCGGCAAGCCGAGCAAGTTGCAGGACTTCTCTCGCTTCCCGGACTACAACAAGGGACTCGACAAGCTCATGGCCGGTACCAAGTTCTGGTTCTACGGCTATGACAAAACGCGCGGCTTCGACAGGTACCAGATCAGCGACAAGGCGCCGGCCGATGCTTCGAGCGTGAGCTTCACGGCCACCTTTTTCAAAGATGTCGATGGCGTACTCAAATTTCGCACTGAGAACGCCAAGGATGCCGCCGACCCGGCGCGCGTCTATCCCGTGGAAATGGCCTATGGCGGCGGCCTCTACAAGCAGCGCTATCTCTATCGCGTTGGCGCCAATCTGTTCCCCTTCGTGCAGTTCAATCAGAAGGGAGATAACGGCTACGGCGACCGCGGCCGCAAACAATGGCGCGATTACCACGCCAACTGGCTGTTCAACGAGGAAACCGGGAAGCTGGCCAATCCGTCCCCGGAGCATTCCTTCGCCAAGGAATGCGCAGCCTGCCATTACAACGGCTACAGCCTGACCAAGACCGCGGCGGGCGACTACGTGGCCGGTTCGGCCAACGATCCTAACGGCGAAATGGACATCGACGCCGATGGCACGCCCAATGAAGTCAACATGGGCTGCGAGACCTGCCACGGTCCGGGTTCACTGCATGCCGCGGCGCCATCGGCCAACATCGTCAATCCCAGAAAGCTGGCGGCGGAACGCGAGTCGATGATCTGCGGCCAGTGCCACAGCCGGCCTCAGGGCCACCTGAAGAACGACCAGCCGGTCAATGCCGCCTGGAAGATGCTGCCGCCGGGCAGCCGCCGCAACACCTTCCTCTCCCAGTACACCACACGCGAAGACGCGGCGGCCAAGGACTACTGGGCGGATGGGCTGCACTCCAAGTCACACCACCAGCAGTACACCGACTTCATCAAGTCAAGCAAGCACCGCAACGGCAATCAACTGGTAGCCTGCAGCGACTGCCATGATCCGCACGGCAAGGCGACCTTTGCGCACCAGATGAAGGCCGACTCGCACTCGGCCCAGGCCTGCACAGGCTGTCACAAGGACCGGACCGACATCGGCCGGCACGTCGCGGACAAGACACGCTGCACGGTGGCGGCGGACAAGATCACCTGTTCCAACTGCCACGACACCAAAACCATGCAGACGGGCGCCGGCTTAGGTAAAGGCCTGGCTGGCAAGGACGGCAAGAACTACTGGCTCAACGACATCACGTCGCACCTCTATGATGTGCCACGCAAGGACAACAAGGGTGTGAAGGGCGTGGAACCGGGCAAGGCCATGCCCATCCCCTACACCAACCCCTGCGGCGCCGCCTGCCACAACACCAGCGCACTCTGAGCGCAAAACGTCATGCCCCCCCGGTCTAGGCCGGGTGGGGGCTTTCTGTCCCCCGGTCTTTACGAATGGCCAGTCCACTTGACCGGGCCCGGATTGCTATCTCGCTGATTTCTCATTAATATGCGCGGCTCTTTGACGGCTTTGGCACGCCAGGCCGTTTCACCTTGCCCCACCGGTCGCGCGGGGGGCTTAATCCACAAGGAGCCACGATGCGACATTACGAAATCGTTTTTATCGTCCATCCGGACCAGAGCGAGCAGGTGCCCGCGATGATCGAACGTTACCGCAACCTGATCACGGGTAACGGCGGCCGCATCCACCGCCTGGAAGACTGGGGCCGGAGGCAGTTGACCTACACCATCCAGAAGGTGCACAAGGCCCATTACGTACTCATGAACATTGAGTGCAATCAGGCCACCATGGACGAACTGGAACATGGCTTCCGCTTCAACGACGCCATCCTCCGTCACCTCACCATCAAGCGCGACGAAGCCATCACCACCGCCTCGCCGATGATGAAGGAAGAAAAGGCGCGTGATCTGTTGGTCGCGCCCAGCGCCGCGGCCCCGGTCGAAGCGTCCCCCGTCGCCGTCACCCCGGCCGCCGCCTGAGTGGAGTGGAACGGAATCGGGTTGAAGTCGAAGGACGCATCGTGTTGAACGATGGCCTGCGCCATACTCCGGGCGGCATACCCAGCCTGCGCTTGCGCCTCTCCCATGCTTCGGAACAGACCGAAGCCGGCTGCCAACGCCAGGTGGAATGCGAGCTGGAGGGTCTGGCCTTCGGGCCGGCCGCCCAGGCGCTCGCTGGCCTGAAGACCGGTGACCCGGTGCGCCTAGCAGGCTTCCTGGAGCGCCGGGGCCGGCGTGATCCGCAACCCATTCTGCATATAACCGAATTCGAATCGATTTAAGGAGTAACACATGGCTTTCTTCCGCCGTAAACCACTGGACAAGAACAAGAACCGCAAGCCCGCCGGCAACGCCTTGTTCCGTCGCAAGAAGTTCTGCCGCTTCACCGTCGAAAAGGTGAAGGAGATCGACTATAAGGACGTGGACGTGCTCAAGGATTTCATTACCGAACAGGGCAAGATCATCCCTTCACGCATCACCGGGACCCGTGCTCATTACCAGCGGCAACTGTCGGTGGCCATCAAGCGTGCCCGCTTCCTGGCTTTGTTGCCTTATACCGACCTGCATGAATAAGGAGCCTCGCCATGGAAATCATACTGATGGACAAGGTAACCAACCTCGGCAATCTGGGCGATGTGGTCAAGGTCAAGGGCGGTTACGCCCGCAACTACCTCATTCCCCAGGGTATGGCCAAGCGCGCCACCAAGCCCAATCTGGCGGCCTTCGCCGAGAAGAAGGCCGAGCTGGAGCGTCTTGCAGCCGAAAAACTGGCCGCCGCGCAAGCGCGTGCGGCCAAGCTCGAAGGTTGCGAACTGCGGCTCAGCCAGAAGGCCGGTGTCGATGGCCGTCTGTTCGGGTCGGTTGGCAACGTCGATATAGCCGAGGGGCTGGTGGCACAAGGTTTCGATGTACACAAGGCGGAAGTGCGCCTGCCTGAGGGGCCCTTCAAGATGACGGGTGAGTACGAAGTCGTCCTCGGCCTGCACAGCGACGTCATGGTCACTATCAAGGTCATCGTCGCCGGCGAAAGCTGATCCGGAGGGTCCTCCGATCGTTGCAGACAGGGCCGCGCAAGCGGCCTTTGTCGTTGCTGGAGTGGGGGATACAATCAACCCTCCAACCGCCAGACCATCCCATTCGTCTCATGTCCGCTGTGCTCGATAGCGACCTTGCCGCCATCAAATTGCCGCCCCACTCGGTGGAGGCGGAGCAGTCCGTGCTGGGCGGCCTGATGCTGGAGAACACCGCTTGGGAAAGGGTGGCGGACCTGATCAACGAACAGGATTTCTACCGCTCCGACCATCGCGCCATCTGGCGCCAGATCAACCTGCTGATCAGCGACAACAAGCCGGCCGACGTCATCACGGTGGCCGAGGTGCTGGAGTCGCACAACCTGCTCGGCGAGGTGGGGGGGCTGGCCTACCTCGCCGCCCTGGCCCAAAACACCCCCTCCGCCGCCAACATCCGCCGCTATGCCGAGATCGTGCGCGAGCGGGCGGTGTTGCGCAAGCTGGCTGGTGTGGGCGCCGAGATTGCCGAGTCGGCCTACAACCCGGCCGGGCGCAGCGCCAGCGACATCCTCGACGCGGCCGAGGCCAAGGTGTTCGAGATCAAGGAGGCGGGCGCCAAGGCCACCGAGGGATTTCAGCCGTTTCAGCCGCTACTGGTGCAGGTGGTCAACCGCATCGATGAACTCTACAGCCGCGACAACCCAAGTGAGGTCACCGGCATTCCCACCGGCTTTATCGATCTCGACAGCAAGACCTCCGGCCTGCAACCCGGTGAGCTCATCATCGTCGCCGGCCGGCCTGCCATGGGCAAGACGGCCTTCGCCCTCAATATCGCCGAAAACGTGGCGCTCGACGTCAACCTGCCGGTGGCCGTGTTCAGCATGGAAATGGCTGCCACCCAACTGGTGATGCGCATGCTCGGTTCGATCGGCCGGCTCGACCAGCACAAATTGCGTACCGGCAAGATAGCCGAGGACGATTGGCACAAACTCACTACCGCCGTCGGTCGGCTCAATGAAGTTCCGGTGTACATCGACGAATCCCCCGGCCTGACCGCCATGGAGGTGCGTGCCCGCGCCCGCCGGCTGGCGCGCCAGAATGGCGGCAAGCTGGGGCTCATCGTCATCGACTACCTCCAACTCATGTCCGGCACTGGCCAGGGCGAGAACAGGGCCACGGAAATATCGGAGATCTCCCGCTCCCTCAAGGGTCTGGCCAAGGAGCTGCATGTGCCGGTGGTTGCCCTGTCGCAGCTCAACCGGTCGCTCGAACAACGGCCCAACAAGCGGCCGGTGATGTCCGACCTGCGCGAATCCGGCGCCATAGAGCAGGACGCCGACGTCATACTGTTCATTTATCGTGATGAGCAATACAACCACGACAGCCCGGACAAGGGCACCGCGGAGATCATCATCGGCAAGCAGCGCAACGGCCCTACCGGCACCGTGCGGCTGACCTTCCTGGGTGAATATACGAAATTCGAGAATCACAGCTTTGGCATGGGCGGCGGTAACTGAAAACATGCGTCCCCTCGTTGCGCGCATCGACAGCGCCGCACTGGCCCACAATCTGGAAATCGCCCGGCGCCTCGCCGGGCAGAGTCGCCTCCTGGCGGTGATCAAGGCCAACGGCTACGGCCACGGGCTGTTGCGCGTGGCCTATGCCCTGCGCGCGGCGGACGGCTATGCCGTGCTGACGCTGGAAGAGGCCGTGGCGCTGCGCGCCGAGGGCTTCAGCCATCCCATCGTTCTCCTGGAAGGCTTCTTCCACGCTGACGAAATCCCGGAAATCGCCCGGCGGCGTCTCATTCCCGTCATTCACCGGACAGATCAGGTGGACGCCTTGGCGCGGGCGCGTCTTGAGCACAAGATCGACGTCTTTCTGAAACTGGATAGCGGCATGCATCGCCTCGGCCTGGCGCCCCGGCCTTGGCGTGAAGCCCTGGCCAGGCTGCAAGGGTTGTCGCAGGTGGGCAGCGTGACGTTGATGACGCATTTCGCCTGCGCGGACGCGCCCGCAGTCGGCGTGGCATCCCAATTGTTGGCCTTCCGGGCCGCCGCCGAGGGGCTGGCCAATCCGGTCAGTCTGGCCAATTCGGCCGCCCTGCTGCGCTACCCGGAAACGGCCGGTGACTGGGCACGTCCCGGACTCATGCTCTATGGGGCATCCCCCTTCCCTGACCAGAGCCGCCAGGCATTGGGCCTCATGCCGGCCATGCACCTGGAGAGCCAGCTCATCGCCGTGCAATCCCTGCGGCGGGGCGACACCGTCGGTTACGGCGCCACTTTTACCGCCCCCTGTGACATGCGCGTCGGCATCGTCGCCTGCGGCTACGCCGACGGTTACCCGCGGCACGTTGGCGCTGGCGCCCCGGTGGTGGTGGGAGGGCAACCCAGCCGCACCCTCGGCCGGGTCTCCATGGACATGCTGCACGTCGATCTGTCCGGGGCGCCCGATGCCCAGGTCGGCAGTCCCGTGACGTTGTGGGGCGACGCGGTGCCAGTGGAAACCGTGGCGGCGGCGGCAGGGACGATCGCCTACGAACTGCTGACGGCATTGGCGCGGCGTGTGAGAATCGAAGAAATCTGATTCGTCATCCCCGCGCAGGCGGGGGATCCAGCCACAGTAGGAGCCATGCCCGACATCCTGGAAGAGATACTCGCCGTCAAACGACAAGAGATTGCCGCCGCGCGTGCCGGCCAATCCCTGGCGGCGGTGCGCGCCGCCGCCGCCCTGGCCCCGCCGCCGCGCGATTTCGTTGCCGCCCTGCGTGCCCGGCTGGCCGCCGGCAAGCCGGCAGTGATCGCCGAGATCAAGAAGGCCAGCCCCAGCCGCGGGGTCATCCGCCCCGATTTCCGGCCGGCCGAGATCGCCATCAGCTATGCGCAAGGCGGCGCCGCCTGTCTATCGGTCCTGACCGACCGTCAATTTTTCCAGGGCGCGCCGGAGTACCTGCGCGCGGCCCGTGGCGCCTGCACCCTGCCCGTGCTGCGCAAGGATTTCATGATCGATCCCTACCAGGTGCATGAAGCCCGCGCCATGGGGGCCGACTGCATCCTGTTGATTGTGGCGGCGCTCCCCCTGGAGGCGATGCAGGAGCTGGAGGCGGCCGCCATGGCGCTCGGGATGGGCGTATTGGTGGAATCGCACGACGGCGCCGAGCTGGAGCTGGCCTTGCGCCTCAAGACGCCCCTGATCGGCATAAATAACCGCAACCTGCGCACCTTCGAGACCCGTCTGGAAACCACTCTGGAACTGTTGCCGGTCATTCCGCCGGACCGGCTGGTCATCACTGAGAGCGGCATTCTCACGTCTGCCGACGTCAGCAGGATGCGGTCGCATGGGGTGGGGGCCTTTCTGGTGGGCGAGGCCTTCATGAAGGCCCCGGACCCCGGCGCGGTTTTGTCCGGGCTGTTTTCGTAATTGCCCACAGGCCGCTTCATCCATGGCGGCCGAACACGGCGGACTATATGTTGCATAATTGCCACGTTTAGGTCCGCGCGGGTCCGTCAAAGTGGAATAGGTCTTTGGTTTGAGGCTCAATAATTGTCAAAATTCGCCTTAACTTCTCGCGCGAGAGGTTGTTTCCGCCCACTCGCCGCCAAGCTCTCTTTCGGGAGAAGGGTGGGGCGAGGCGGGGCAAGCCTAAGATTCCCTCGAGGGGGGAAAGTGGCTAGGCGGTTCCCCGTGAAAAGCATTTGAGTTTCCTAAACCTGAAAAGGAGTGAAAACATGAAGAAGTCCCTGATCGCCCTGGCTGTTGCTGGTGCTTTTGCCGCGCCAGCCTTTGCCGCGACCGGCAACGTCGATGTCTATGGCATCCTCAACGTCGCCCTGGAGGATACCGATGTTTCCGGTTCCGACCTGCAAGTGACCGACAATGTCAGCCGCATCGGTTTCAAGGGTAGTGAAGATCTGGGTGGCGGCCTCACGGCTGTATGGCAGATCGAATCCGGTCTGGGTGGCGGTGCCAGCGGTGTTGGCACGGGTTCCTTGGCGTCCCGCAACACTTTTGTCGGCCTGTCCGGTGGCTTCGGTACCGCCTTGATCGGCCGTCACGACACCCCCTACAAGCTGGGCACGGGCTCCCTGGACATCTTTGGCGATACCATCGGCGATTACAACTCGGGCCGCCTGGACGGTGTTGATCTGATCTCCAACGCGCACGATCATCGTAGCCCGCAGGCTCTCGCCTATGTCTCCCCGACCTGGAGCGGCTTCCACTTCGCCGTGGCCGGCGTGGCAACCAATACCGCCGCCAACTTCGACAGCGGTGACACTTTCGACGCCTTCTCCGCCACCGGTGTTTACACCAATGGCCCGCTGTTCGCCTCCCTGTCCTATCAAGACGTGAATGCCGCCGACAGCAATGCCTGGAAGCTGGGTCTGGGCTACACCTTCGGCGACACCAAGCTCGGCTTCGTTTATGAAGACATCAATAACGGTACGGGCAGCGTTCTGGGCGCCGATCGCAATTCCTGGCTGCTGAACGTCGTTCACAGCCTGGGCCCGATCGCTCTCAAGGCGCAGTACGGCAGCGTCAATATCTCCGGCACCTCGCACGATCCGCAAGCCTGGGCCCTGGGCGCCGATTACGCCCTGTCCAAGCGTACCACCGCCTACTTCGTGTATGGTAACGGTGACAATGATGTCGGTAGTGATGCCTCGGGTTGGAACCTGGGTGTCAAGCACAGCTTCTAATCCGACCTAAGCGTCGATTAGTTTCTGTTGTACGGGCGCGGGAAACCGCGCCCGTTTTTATTTGGCGTTTCTCTTCTGGCCGCTCGCGAAGGGGTTTCGAGTGGCCTGAGCTGAAAGTACTATGACATACGTCCGATAGCCGCTTGCCCCATGTCGCCCTAGTGTACTGTCTGCCCACTGGGGGCTGAAATAAAACACGACACGAGGAAAAAATGAAGAAACTGTTCGGCAGTCTATTACTCACGTTGTCAATGACCTCCGCGGCGCTGGCGGCGGTCGATCTCAATACCGCCACCCAGGCGGAACTGGAAGCTGTCAAGGGCATCGGCCCCAGCAAGGCCAAGGCCATACTCGTTTACCGCGAGAAACACGGGGCATTCAAGAGTGTCGATGAACTGGCCAAGGTCAAGGGCTTTGGCAAGACGAGCGCGGCCAAGATGAAGAAGGCGTTCACAGTTGTCGGCGCGAGCGCGTCCGGCCTTCCGGCCGCCAAGGCGCCCCAGCCCTGAGCGCAAAACCCTGACGCAGCGGCAGACGATGTCGGCCTGGCGGTCTTTACGACGAAGAGGGGCGGCAACTATGGCGCCGCCCGCCCGGCCCGCATCACGCCTTCAGGCAGGCCAGCTTGGCCTTACCTTGATGGAATTGATGGTCACCGTGGCGGTCGCCGTCGTCTTGCTGACCGTGGCCATTCCCAATCTGACCGAGTTTCTGCGCAATGCCCGGCGCGACAGTCAGGCCATCGATTTCCTGACTGCGCTGAATTATGCGCGCAGCGAGGCCATCAAAAGTGGCACCTGGGTAACGCTGTGCCCAAGCCAAAACGGCTCGATCTGCCTGGGCAGCGGTAGCTGGGAAGCCGGCTGGATGCTCTACACCGATCAAGACGGGGATGGCAGCGTCGATGACGGTGACCGTATATTGCAAGTACATGAGGCGTTGGACGGTGTGACCCTGCGCGGTGCCCGGCCGCGTCTGCGCTATGACAGCGGCGGCTTCACGCCCGCCTTCAACGACACCCTGCGCGTTTGCGATGCCCGCGGTGCGGCGGCAGCACGGCGCATCATCCTCTCCAATCAGGGGCGGGCGCGGCTGGCAGCGGGCGCGGCCTCGTGTCCATAAGATACGGCCTGGCCTTTTTTCCTAGTACCGGAAAATAGTCGCAGTTCTCTTCCACAATCACAATATTTCCGCGTGCCCGCGCACCGCGACCACTCGGCGGATCAAGGCCGCCGTTGGTCTTACGTTGCTGGACGCGCTGGTACGCTGTTTTTAGAGTGGGTTCATGAATACGCGGAATTTGCAATTCGCTCAAGAGTGGCCGGGCTTGCATCGGGGCTTCACCCTGATCGAGCTGATGGTCACGATTTCGGTGGCGGCCATATTGTTGATGGTCGCTGTGCCCAATTTCAACAGCTTCTTGATGAATAATCGCATGGCCACTCAAGCCAACGACCTTATAGCAGCGTTCAATCTGGCCCGTAGCGAGGCCGTCAGGCGTGGCACGAACATCACCGTTTGCGCCAGCAGCGATCAAGCAACCTGCAGCGGAGGCTGGGCGCAAGGCTGGGTGGTGATAGACCCCGCAGGGGTGGTCGTTCGAGCGCAGCAAGCATTGGCTAGCGGCAGCACCTTGTCGGGAGGCGCCAATGTCGCCAGCAGCGTGACTTATACGCTGAATGGAAGTACGACCATTCCCGCCGGGGCGTCGGCGGCCAGCACCACGTTGACACTTTGTCCGGCGCCCGCCGCTACTGTCCAGGGACGCACCCTCCAGATCGAACCTACGGGGCGCGTCCGGGTGATCCCTTACGGTGGCTGTCCATGAGGTGCGCCATGCCTAGGATACAGTCCGGATTTACCCTGCTCGAAGTGCTGGTAGCCATGTTGGTGCTGTCGATCGGCCTGCTGGGCCTGGCGGGTCTCATGGCCTCCGGCGTGAGAAACAACCTGAGCGCCACCCATCGCACCCAGGCGACGTGGGCGGCCTACGACATCATTGACCGCTTGCGTGCCAACCGGGCGCTGGCGCTGGCCGGTAGCTACAACACCGCCATGCCCGCCGCTGCGGTGGCCTGCGCCGCGGCGGCGCCTGCCGGGACCATCCAGGACCAGGATATCGCCGGTTGGGAAAACCAGCTTGCCTGCGTTCTGCCAGCCGGGCGGGGTTCAATCACCGTCAACAATGCCACGAGCAAGACAACCATCGTCGTGCGTTGGGATGACAGCCGCGGCACCCAGGGGCTGGCCAACCAGACGTTCAGGGTGGAGTCGCAGCTATGACCGCTACGCCAAACAAATGGAGGCAACAGGGGTTCAGTCTGGTCGAATTTATGATCGCCATCGCGCTGGGCTTGTTGCTGGTCAGCGGCGTGGGTTACCTATACATTGGTAGTCGCGGGGCCTTTCGTGCCAGCGACAATCTGTCGCGCCTGCAGGAAAACGCGCGCTATGCGCTGTACGTGCTCAGCAGCGATATACGCATGGCGGGTTATGCCGGCTGCGGCAACATGGCCAGTGTCGTGATGCGCACCATCGCCAACGCGCCGGTACCCGCCATGAACGCGCAGAATGCGCTGGTGGCCTATGACAACCCGGCGGCAAACACGCCGGTCGCCGGTCATATCGCGGGCACAGATGTCATTGCCATCATGGCGGCATACAGCAATGGCGCCAATCTCACCGGCAACCTCACGCCCGCCAATGCCAATGTCCAGATCGCGGGCAACCCCGACAGCTTCAAACAGGGCGATGTGCTGATAGTCACCAATTGCCAGTACGCCGATGTATTCAAGGTCACTAATGTCCCCGGTGCGGCAGGCATCGTCACCCTTGAGCATGGCAACAGCAGCAATACCGGCAATCGGGTAGGAACCTATGGTCCCGAGGCCTTCGTGATGCGGGTGGATCAGCGCACCTATTTCATTCGCAACAATCCGGCGGGCAACCCGGCGCTTTACCGAGTGGGTTTGGATGGCGTGGCGGAAGAGCTGGTCGAGCATGTCCGTGACATGCAGTTTGCCTATGGGCTCGACACCAATGCCGACGGCGCCGCGGACCAATACACCTCGGCCCCCTTGGCGGCGGAGCTTCCCGCTGTTGTGAGCGTGCGCATCAACCTGCTGATCGAGGGCCAGGACAACAATATCGCCACGGCCCCCCAGTCCGTGGTGTTCAACAACGGGACTTTCAATGCTCCCGACCGTCGGCTTTACCAGGTCTTTTCCGCCACGGTGTCGGTGCGTAACCGTTTGCCAGCCAGTTGAGACGATGACCATGCCTGCCTGTTTTTCCAACCCTTCGTCCCAGCGCGGGATTGCCCTGGTAACGGGGCTGATGTTTCTGGTGGTGTTGACGCTGATCGCCCTGTCCGCCTTGAAATCGACTTCACTGGAAGAGCGCATGGCCGGCAATGCGCGCGATCAGGAGTTGGCCTTCGAGGCGGCCGAGGCCGGCGTGCGCGATGCCTTGAGATACATCGCCGTCAATAACCTGACGCCCGCCTCGCCTTTTGCCGCCGGCTGCGCCGCCGGCTTGTGCCTGAACGACTTGGCCACCCCTGTTTGGCAGACGATCACCGCCAATGACGATTGGACGAGCGCCAAGACCCTGGCCTACTCCGGCGCCGCGCTGACGAGCGATGGCGTCAAGCCGCTGGCGAATCAACCGCACTACATCATTGAACTGCTGCCGAGTGTGACGCCGCCAGGCTTCAGTATGAGCACTGGCAAAGGTCTTTCGGGAGGTGAAGTGACGCCGTTCCGTATCACGTCGCGCGGCTGGGGCGTCAATGGGGGGACCCAGGCGACGGTGCAGGCGGTGGTGCTTTATTGAAGGGGTTGGACAATGAAAACATTCAAACGTACGCCCTTGTCATTGGCCATACTGGCGGCCTTTGCCGTTAGCCAGGGCGGTCCGGCCGTAGCCGGTCTGTTGAGCATCAGCCAGATACCGCTGTTCGTGACCACGGCTCAAAAGGCCAATGTGCTGCTCATCACAGACAATTCCAACAGCATGGACGAGGCCGCCAACGGTTCGGCCGTCGGCAGCGCTAGTCCAGACAGCAAGTCCGAAATCGCCCGTAATGCCGCCAAGACCATCGTCAGCAACTACCAGGACAAGATCAATCTGGGGCTGATGGCGTACCAGCAAAACACCGCCGGCGGCGATGCGGTCAGGCTCATGCATCTGCATAATTCGCCTTATGACGTGAGTTACAACCCGGCCAATTACGATCCGGCTTATAACGGTGTGCGCGATAGTTCGACCAAGCGTTTCCGCATAGCGAATCCGACCAGTGCCGGTAACTTCATACATTACAACGTGGCATTGCCGTTTTATAGCCCCAATAACGAGGGCAATGGCTTCTGCTTCTCGCAAACCGCCAATTTCGACAATGGCAGCGAGACCTATCCCGGCGGGCCGTGGGATAGTTATCGCTGTTACAGCACCAAAACCGGCCCGTCCGATGTGCTGCCGGCGGCGAACGATGTAGCCGCGGCGGCGCAAGGGTATGCAGGCAATTTTTACAATGGCCAGTTGTTGCCGACTGACAGCGATCTCGCCCAGGGCATACTCGATTTCGGGCGTTTCCTGACCTGGCACCACGTCGGGCTGACCTGGTTCTCGAATTCCAACCCTGGGCGCGGCTATCTGCACGTTCCGGTGGCGGATCTGAATGCCGCCCAGGCGGCGGCGCTCAACAAAAAACTTGCCACCAGCCAGTTCGTCAACAACAAACCCACCGATCCCAATTTCCCGTTGCAAAACGCCGGCTTGACACCGATCGAGGGAACATTGCTCACCGCGGGCGATTACTTCCTGGGCAATCTCAACGCACTCTCCCAGGGTGGACCGAAAGCCGCGCCGCCCAATGCCTGCGGCAAGGATTTCGCGGTCTTCCTGACCGATGGGCTACCGTCGACACGCGCCAACGGCACGGCCACCGCCGATCCAGCAACGGCGCTGGCACAAGCCGCAACCGCGGCGGGGAACCTCAATTCCGGCGCCCGCCCCGTCAAAACGTATATCGTCGGTTTTGCTCTTCCCTACGGCACCACGCCTGGTTCGCTCGATGTCATTGCCAATGCGGGCGGCACGGGGACGGCGTTCGATGCCAGCGACACGGCCACCCTCAACCAGGCTTTCAGTACCATTTTCAACGATATACTGGCTCAGTCCGGTGCCGCCGCCGCCGTGGCGCTGACCTCGGGGTCGGTCGTGGCGGGCGGCAAGGTCTATCAGGGGAAATTCAACTCCGCTGACTGGTCAGGCGACCTGATTGCCTATAACACTGACCCTGCGACTGGTCTGCCCAGCGATGTTGCCTGGCAGGCCAGCAGCGTCCTGAATGGCCAGAACTACGACACCGGTCGTACTGTCGTGACAATCAAACCCAGCACCGGCCAAGGCATCCGGTTTCGCTGGCCGGCCGACCCGGCTTCGCCTCTCGCCACTGAACTCGATACGAGCCAGACCACGGCGCTCAACACCAACAGCAGCAACGTGAACGATGGGCAAGGACAATACCGGCTCGACTATATTCGCGGCCGCACTGATATAGCGGGTTTCCGGACGCGCGGCTTAAGCGTTCTGGGTGACGTGGTCAACTCGGCCCCCGTCCATGTCGGCGCGCCGGCATTCAATTATCCCGACTGGCTTGAGGCCGCCAGTTACAGTGCGTTCCGGGCGGCGCATGCCACGCGCACGGCGATGATTTACGTGGGGGCGAACGATGGCATGCTGCATGGTTTCGATGTGGCGACCGGGCAGGAGAAGATCGCTTATGTGCCCGGTGACGTATATGGCCAGCTTTCCAGTCTGACGTCGCCGAGTTACACCCACCGCTATTTCGTTGACGGTTCGCCGACGGTGATCGATGCCTACTATGGTACGGCCTGGCACACGACCCTGGTCTCCAGCCTGGGAGCGGGCGGGCAGAGCGTGTTTGCGCTCGACGTCACCGATCCCGCCAGTTTCAGCGAAGCCAATGCGGCTTCTATCCTGCGCTGGGAATTCCACGACCCGGACCTGGGTTATTTCCTGGGCCAGCCGAGTATCGTCAAGCTCAACAATGGGAAATGGGCGGCGGTGTTCAGCAACGGTTATAACAATAGCGAGGCCGACGGCAGTGCCAGCGCCACGGGCTATGCTTACCTTTTCATCGTTGATCTCGAAACCGGCACCTTGATTCGTAAGATTTCGACCGATCAGGGGTCCGTCGCCACACCTAATGGTTTGGCGCCCCCTACTTTGGTTGATATGGATGGCGACGGCAAGGTCGATGTCGCCTATGCTGGTGATCTGCTGGGCAATGTCTGGAAATTCGACCTGTGCGCATCCAGCGGCGGCAGTTGCAGTGCGAACCCTACTCACTGGGGCGTGGCCTTTGCGTCTGCAGGTTCGCCCGCACCTCTTTTCGTCGCCAGGGACGCCAGCAATAACCGCCAGCCGATTACCAGCGATATACAAGTGACCCGCCATCCCAGCGGTGACGGTGTGGAGTTGTTCTTCGGCACCGGCAAATACCTTGAACATGCGGACATAGCGACGACTGACACGCATAGCCTGTACGCCTTATGGGATGCCGCAATCTCCCCGACGACCATAGCCGGACGCGGCGTATTGCAGGTGCAGAGCGTGCTGACGCATGAGACCGCTGATGGGCGGAACTATCGCACAACCAGCGCCAATAGCGTCGATTGGGCGACACAACGCGGTTGGTACATGGATATGCCGGCCGCGGGTGAGCGTATCGTGAGCATGCCGGCGATTTACGGCAATAGGCTGATATTTACCACCCTCATCCCCAATAATGCCGTATGTTCGAGCGGTGGTAGCGGCTGGCTCATGGAACTGGATGCGGCCACCGGAGGCAAGCTGAGCGGCCCGACCTTCGACGTGAACCATGATGGCGAAGTCACTACGGCAGATCATCTGGCTACGGAAGGGGTGTACGCCTCCGGTGTTGCTGAAGCCTCCATTCCAAGTATGGTGCGCTTGCAGAAGAATCCTGGCGATCTCGCCTCCGGAGCTGGCGGCAGCCTTAACAAGCTTTTTAGCCTTACGGCCGCGGGGGGCGGGGTGGCGTCGAATGTGGGTAGCGAAATCAATCCACCCAGCAGCAAGCAAAGCAGAACCAGCTGGCGTCAGATTTTCGAGTGAGGAAAGACGAATGAAAAGGTTAATATGGTGGCTGGCCGCGCTGGCGTGCACGCTGGCCAGCCCGATGGCCGCAGCGATGATGATCGCCCCCGATGCTGAACACGGGAAGGCGAAAAGCGAAGCCCACGCAGCGATGCCCACCGGCAAGGTCGATGCGATATCGACGACGACTAGAAAAATCGTCATCGATGGTGTGACCTATGTTTACTCGCCATCAAGCACCGTCATTACGGTCAATGGCCGGCGGGGAAGGATGAGCGATATTCACTCCGGCGATACCGTAGAGTTCCAGTTGGCATCTCAAAGGAGCGGCAAGACAGCCTCCCTGAGTGCGCTAACCCTGCGTCGCAGATGAGGACGGCTGCCATGGAATCGCGTATTTATCCAAGGCAGATAGTAGGGTTTACCCTGATCGAGTTGATGATTGCGGTGGCGGTCGTCGGCATACTGGCGGCGATCGCTTACCCAAGCTATCTGCAATATCTCCGCCGCGGGCAGCGCGCCGATGCGCAGGCCCTGATGATGGAAAACGTGCAATTCCTGGAGCGTTATTACACAACGAATGGCACATACGTGGGCGCGGTATTGCCGCGGGCGCAATCTCCGCAGAGCGGTGCGGCAAAATACACCATCACGCTGCCGGCGGCGAACCTGGGCGCAACGACCTACGTCGTGCAGGCGGCGCCCGCCGGTACCTACAGCGACCCACAGTGCGGTACCCTGACCATTAATCAGGCTGGCGTGCGAACCAATACTGGTACGGGCGCGCTGGCCGATTGTTGGCGGAATTGATCGCCACCACATCGTGGTCTTGCCGGCAGGCGGATGATGCCGGTCCATGTCGATGGGCAGATCTTAGGGACTGACGGTGCGCGCATCCCAGGGCAATCACGGCGTTTCGACCCGGGCTGGACTCAAAATGGCCCTGCCCGACTTCCGTCACCTGGGTGTCATGCTGCGGGCGTTGTTATTGGCCGAGGCACTCCGTTTTGTTTTTGCCATTGCCAGTACTGAACGTATCCAGGACGTTATTCCTTCGCTCATGCGTTGGGGGGGGATTTTCGAGCCGGCGCTGCTGACCGCATTGATAATATTGTTCCTCGCCGCCCGCCCATTGTCCAGATTACCTTACCGTGGCGGGGTCGCACTCGTGTTGTCGCTGGCCGTATTGTCCGGATGGTTTTGGCGCTATCTGTATGCCGCTCAGTTTCCGGATTCGGAGGCGCCTGATTTTCTTAGAGCTGGGCTGGTCGCGCTGACGATAGCGGCCGCCCTGCTGTTTTATTTCAACTGGCGTTACCGCGTCCTTTCCCCTGCCTTGTCCGAAGCCCGGCTGATGGCGCTCCAGGCCCGCATCCGGCCGCATTTTCTGTTCAACAGCCTGAACACGGTGCTGGGCCTGATCCGCAGCGAGCCCCGGCGGGCTGAAACAGTGCTGGAAAATCTGTCGGAGCTGTTCCGCGCGGCGATGGCGGAGCCGGGCACGCTGGTGCCGCTGGCCAAGGAGCTGGAGCTGGCGCGGTCGTATGCCGAGATCGAGACGGTGCGCCTGGGCGGGCGGCTGACAGTGGATTGGCAATGCCAGAACGCGCCACTGGATGCGCTGGTGCCGCCCTTGATCCTGCAGCCGCTCTTCGAGAATGCGGTCTACCATGGTATCGAGCCGGCCGAGGGCGGCGGCACGGTGAGCGTGACCCTCTTCGCCAAGGGCGAGCAGTTGAGTCTGGTGTTACGCAACCCTGTCCATCCCCTGCGTGAAAGGCGTACCGGCAATCGCCTGGCGCTGGAGAACATTCGTGAGCGGTTGGCGCTGCATTTCGATGATGAAGCGACCCTGCGCACCTATGCGGCCGGCGTTGATTTCGTCGTGCAGATTCGGATGCCGTATCGCCGCGCCGGCAGGGAAGTCGATAGACGTCATTGATGTTGTCGGCACACGCTAGAATGATTTTATGGTGACGTGAAAGACATCCCCTATATGACGTCGAATCAAGCCTTGCAAATCTTCATCGTCGATGACGAAGGGCCAGCGCGGGCGCGCCTAAGCGCGGTGCTGGAGGATTGCGCCGAGGAGTTGCCACTGGTGCTGGCGGGCGAGGCGGCTTCAGGGCCGGAAGCCTTGGCGGCCTTGGCGCGGCTGCCGGTCGATGTGGTGTTGCTCGACATCCGCATGCCGGGCATGGATGGCCTCGAAGTGGCGCGACAGTTGGCGGCGCGACCGCAGGCGCCGGCGGTGATCTTCGTGACCGCCTACGATGCTCATGCGGTCTCGGCCTTCGAGGTGCAGGCGCGCGATTATCTGCTCAAGCCGGTGCGCAAGGATCGCCTGCTCGAGGCCCTGCGGCGGGTGCAGCCGGCGGTCGGCGCGGTGGCCGAGGAGACGGCGCATTTCACGGTAAACGACCGCGGTCGCGTGTTGCGGGTGCCCATGGCGGACGTCCTGTATCTGCGGGCCGAATTGAAGTATGTGACATTGCGCACCCGCGACCGTGAATATGTGCTCGATGACCCCTTGCTCAAACTGGAAGAGACCTACGCCAACGACCTGCTGCGGATACATCGCAACTGTCTGATCAACCGGGCCTGGCTGACCGGTTTCGAATTGCAACGGGATGGCGAGGAGAGTCGGTGGCTGGCGATACTCAAGGATTGGCCGGAAAAATTGCCGGTATCGCGGCGGCAGACCCATGTCGTACGTGCCTTTCGCCGACGCTGAGGCGCCGCCCCGGCTGTGCCTGGATTGAGCTTGCCGGGCCAAGGCGGTACCATCGCGCAAAATTCCAAGGAGCCCGAGCATGAATCCCTTCAGCGCCTACAACCTGCCCGTCACCCTCATCATCATCCTGGTCACCTGGGCCTGGATAGCCCTCTTCTCCACCTTGCTCGGCAGCTTGCTTTGATCTAAGCGGGATCGACCTCGACAGGGCACGGGAATCCCGCCTCAATTTAGGGGGCGCCCATGCAGGCGCGCCCGAGCTTCAATGCGCGCTCAGGCTGGCGCGCATCCTATGCAGGGCTTTGGCCTCGATCTGACGCACCCGTTCGGCCGATATGCCATATTCGGCGGCAAGTTCATGCAGGGTGGCGGGGTTGTCCTCGTTTAGCCAGCGGGACTCGACGATGCGCCGGCTGCGTGGGTCCAAATTAGCCAGAGCGGCGGCGAGGCCGTGGCTTGCCAAGCGGTCGCGCTCCGCGCGTTCGATGTGGTCGGTAGGATCGCTGTCCGGGGCGGCCAGGTAGGCGATGGGGGCGAAGCTTTCATCATCATCGCTGGCAGAGCCTTCCAGGGCCACGTCCTGGCCATACATCCGCACTTCCATTTCGCGCACGTCACCCTGACTGACGTTGAGTGTTTTGGCCATGTCCTGAATTTCACCGGCGCCCAGGGCGCCATGCGCCTGCTTGAGGCTGCGCAGGTTGAAGAACAGCTTGCGTTGGGCCTTGGTGGTGGCGACTTTGACCAAGCGCCAGTTTTTCAGGATGTATTCGTGAATCTCGGCCTTGATCCAGTGCACGGCGAAGGACACGAGCCGCACGCCCCGTTCCGGGTCGTAGCGCTTGACGGCCTTCATCAGGCCGACATTGCCTTCCTGGATGAGATCGGCGTGGGGCAGGCCATAGCCGAGATATTTGCGAGCGATGGCGACTACCAGACGCAAATGCGACAGCACCAGTTTGCGCGCGGCCTCCACGTCGCCCTGCCGACGAAAGCGCGTGGCGAGTTCATGCTCATCCTCGGCACTGAGGAGGGGGAAACGGTTCACCGCGGCGATGTAATTGTCCAGACTTCCCAGCGTGGCTGGGATGGGAAACGACATGGCTTCGTGGGTCATGGTAGTTGCATTCTCCAAGTTTCTCGGCATGAATTTTAGCACTCGCGTGTAGAGAGTGCTAATTACCAAAAGTTCCGGGTTTCAGTCGAACTGGCGCAGTGTGCGACTGACCGCCAGGTAGGCGCCGAAGAGGCCCAGCAGCGCGGCGATGGCGAGCAGGGCCGCGCCTTCGAGCGGGCCCGGGCCGCGTAGTTGCAGCCGGCTGCCCCAGGCGGCGGCGAGGGTGCCGAGGCTGGATTCGAGAAAGTTCAGCGCGCCGGCGACCATGACCCAACCGGCCAGCCCGCCCAACAGCCCTTGGAGGGCGCCGAAATAGAGAAAGGGACGGCGAATGAAACGGTCGGTGGCGCCGATGAGACGCGAGACCTCGATCTCTTCCCGCAAGGCATAGATTTGCAGCCGTATGGTGTTGCCGACGATGGCGGTCAGGGCCAGGCCGAGCAGGCCGGCCAGCAGCCACACCAGGTCGCGCCCGAAACCGAGCAGGGCATCGAGGCGTCGGACCCAATCGCTATCCATGGCCACTTGTTCCACCTCTGGCAGGAGCTTAAGCTCGGCGGTCAGGGCCTCCATGGCGACCGCTTGGGTAACGCGCGGCGCGAGTATGAGGGTGTCGGGCAGCGGGTTGCCGGCCAGCCCCGCCGTCACGTCGGCCAAGCCGCTGTCCTGCAGGCGCTTCAGCCCCTCGTCGCGCGAGACGAACCGGGCCCCGGCAATGTCGGCGCGCTTGCCCAGGCGGGCGGCAAGTTGGCGGCCGGTCGTCTCGTCAAGCCCGGCCTTGAGGAACAGGGTGATCTCGGGTTGTGAGGCGACACCGCCGGCCAGCCTGTCGATATTGATCAGCGCCACGTAGAAACCGGTCGGCAGGGCGAGGGCGATGCCGATTACCAAAATGGTGAAGAGGCTGGCGAAGGGGGCCGAGCGCAGGCGCCACAGGGCGAGGCCGAGACTGTGCATGTTGTGATCAAGCCAGGCGTTCATGGTGCGATTCTGCCTTGGGCGAGGGTGATGCCGCGGCCGCCGTAGCAGGCGACCATGTCCTGGTCGTGGGTGGAGATGATGACTGTGACGCCGACCTGGTTGAAGGCCTTGAACATCTCCATGATGTCCTTGGCATAGGCGTCGTCCAGGTTGGCGGTGGGCTCGTCGGCCAGCAACAGCGGCGGCCGGCTGACGATGGCGCGGGCGATGCATAGGCGCTGCTGTTCGCCGCCGGACAAAGTGACGGGGCGGGTGCGCTCCTTTTGCAGCAGGCCGACCTTGTCGAGGGCGGCGCGCGCCCGCTTCGTGGCGTCGGCTCCGCTCATGCCCCGGATGTGCAGGGGAAGCAGGACGTTGTCTAGCACCGGGCGGTCATAAAGCAGCTTGTGGTCCTGGAAGATCAGCCCGATGTTGCGCCGGAAGTAGGGAAAGGCGCCTCGCCGCATGCGGCCGAGGTTCTGGCCGTTGACGATGACATGGCCTTCGGTGGGGCGTTCGAGACCGGCGATGAGCTTGAGCAGGGTGCTCTTGCCAGCCCCGGAGTGGCCGGCCAGGAAGATGAGTTCGCTCTGTTGTATGCGCAGGCTGACATGGTTCAGGGCCTCGTGGCCGCCGGGGTAGCGTTTGCTGACGTCGGCGAATTCGATCATGCTCAATCGCCGAACAGGGCATCGACGAACTCGCTGACCCGGAACGGCTGTAGATCATCCACCCCCTCGCCGACACCGATGAAGCGCACCGGTATAGGCTGGCGCTTGGCCAGGGCCGCGATGACGCCGCCCTTGGCGGTGCCGTCCAGTTTGGTGAGCACCAGGCCGGTGACCGCGACCGCTTCGTTGAAGGTCTTGACCTGAGTGAGCGCGTTCTGGCCGGTGTTGGCGTCCAGCACCAGCAGCACTTCGTGGGGGGCGTTGGCATCGGCCTTTTGCATGACCCGGCGCACCTTGCGCAGCTCTTCCATGAGGTGGGCCTGGGTGGGCAGACGGCCGGCCGTGTCGGCTAGGACGACATCGATGTTTCGTGCCTTGGCGGACTGGACGGCGTCGAAGATTACCGCCGCCGGGTCGGCGCCCTGGCTGCTTATCACCTCCACGTCATTGCGCTCGCCCCAGACCGTGAGTTGCTCGCGCGCGGCGGCGCGGAAGGTGTCGCCGGCCGCCAGCAGGACGCTTTTGCCCTCACCCTGGAAGCGCTTGGTCAGCTTGCCGATGGTGGTGGTCTTGCCGGCGCCGTTGACGCCGACCAGCATGATGACGAAAGGCCGGGTGGTGCCGATGTCGAGTGGCTGTTCCAGGGGCGCCAGCAATTCGCCCAGTATCGCCCGCAAGGCGAGCTTGAGTTGTGCGGCGTCAGTGAGCGTGTCTCGCTTTACCCGCTTGCGCAGGGCGTCCAGCAGGTGTGCGGTGGCCTCTACCCCTACATCGGCGGTGAGCAGGATGGTCTCCAGCTCATCGTAAAGCGTTTCGCCGATTTTCGCGTGGCCGCTGAACAAGCCCGCGATCTGGCCGGTAAGGGCGCCGCGGGTCTTGCTCAGACCGGCCTTCAGGCGCTGTGCCCAAGTGGTCCTGGCGGGGGCGTCGGCAGTGGATTGTTTAGCGGACTTGAGGAAACCAAACACGTTGGGGCGGGGTCTGTGAAAAAATGCGAAAATTGTTGATGGATTTTATCATGTATGAACTTTGGGAAAGGCTGTTAAAGACGATCATGATGAAGCTAAGTGTATATGCCTTGGCCCTGGCTGTCGCAGTGGCGGCGGTGCCGGCCGCGGCCGAGACGGTGGAACAGACCCTGGACAACGGCATGAAGGTCATCGTCAAGACCGACACGCGGGCGCCGGTGGTGGTGAGCCAGATATGGTACCGAGCCGGCAGCATGGACGAGACCTATGGCGAGACCGGTGTTGCCCATGTACTCGAACATATGATGTTCAAGGGCACCCATGACGTCCCCGCCGGCGAGTTCTCGCGCCGCATTGCCGCGGCCGGCGGACGTGAGAATGCCTTCACCGCGCGCGACCATACGGCCTATTTCCAGACCCTGCAGGCCGGCCGCCTGGAGCTGGCCTTCAAGCTGGAGGCTGATCGCATGGCCAATCTGGCGATGACACCCGAGGAATTCGGCAAGGAAATACAGGTGGTCATGGAGGAGCGCAGGATGCGCACCGAGGACGATCCCCAGGCGCTGCTCTACGAAACGTTGATGGCCACTGCCTTTCAGACCCATCCCTACCGGCACCCTGTCATCGGCTGGATGGATGACCTCAAGCATATGACGGTGGAAGATGCGCGCCGCTGGTACGCACGCTGGTACGCCCCCAACAACGCCACCCTGGTGGTGGTCGGCGACGTGGATCCGAGGCAGGTGGTGGCCCTGGCCGGGCAGTATTTCGGCAAGCTGCCGGCGCGGCCGCTGCCGATCCGTAAACCGCAGACAGAACCGCCGCAGCGCGGCCTCAAGCAGGTCACGGTGAAGGCCCCGGCCAGGCTGCCCAGCGTCGTTCTGGCCTGGCAGGCTCCCAAGCTTGTCAACCCGGCTGAGGACAGTGAACCCTATGCCCTGGAGGTGCTGGCCGGCATCCTCGACGGTCATGGCTCGGCACGCCTGCCAAAATCGCTGGTCAGAGAGAAGCGCCTGGCGGTGGGGGTTGGCGCCGGTTATGACGCGGTGGCGCGCGGCCCCAACCAGTTCATGGTGGATGCCACGCCGGCCGAAGGCAAGACGGTGGACGAGGTGACGGCGGCTCTCAAGGCCGAGTTGCGCCGCATCCAGGAGGACGGCGTTGAAGCGCCGGAGCTGGCGCGGGTGAAGGCGCAGGTGTTGGCCAGCCAGGTCTTCCAGCAGGATTCGCTGTTCTATCAGGCCATGCTCACCGGCGAGTGGGAGACGGCTGGCTTGCCCTGGCGGGCGCGCGAGGTCCGCTTCGAGAAAATCAAGGCAGTCACGGCCGAAGATGTGCGCGCGGCGGCGGCAAAATATCTGGTGGATGATCACCTGACGGTGGCGGTGTTGGACCCGCAGCCCTTGCCCTCGGCTGGCAAGGCGCCCCAGCCGGTTGCGGGAGGTCGCCATGTGCATTGATCGATCCGTCGGCATCGAGCAAGCCGCGCTCGCCGCTTCCACCCTTGGCCGGGCCGTGTCCGGCGCCGCGCCGCGGCGCCGCCCTGCCGAACTATCGCCTGGCTTGGCCGCTCTTTTCATGGTGCTCGCCTGGCTCATGTCTGTTCCCGCCTGGGCTGGCCTCAACATCCAGCAGTGGGTGACGTCGCAGGGAGCACGGGTGTATTTCGTGGAGAATCACGATCTGCCCATGCTTGATGTCAGCGTCACCTTTGCCGCCGGCAGCGCCTATGACAGTGCCGACAAGTCCGGACTCGCCAGCCTGACGCGGCACATGATGACGCTGGGCGCAGGCGACTGGAGCGAACAGGAGATCGCCGAACGGCTGGCCGATGTCGGGGCGCAACTTGATGGTCACTTTGATCAGGATCGGGCGGGCTTTAGCCTGCGCAGTCTCAGCCATCCGGGTGAGCGGGAGCAAGCAGTGGCGGTGCTGGCGACGCTGTTGGCAAAGCCGCGTTTCAATGCCGAGATCATCGAGCGGGAAAAGGCACGCGCCATCGCCAACCTGCGTGAGGCCGCCACCAAGCCGGAATTCCTGGGGGAGAAGGCCTTTCAGGCGGCGATTTACGGTGAACATCCCTACGCCCTGCCGGAGAGCGGCGAGGAGGCGGCCATCACCAAACTCGCCGCGGGCGACCTCCGGACCTTTCATGCCGCGCACTATCGCGCCGCCAATATGGTGGTCGCCTTGATGGGCGACGTCGACCGCAGCGCGGCGGAGCGTCTGGCCGAGACCCTGGCCCAGGGGCTGCCGCCAGGCGCGGCGCCACCGGCCATACCGCCAGTACCCGAAGCGACTGCCGGCAGCGAGCAGGTGATTCCCCATCATGCCACGCAGAGCCATTTGTTCATGGGCCTGCCCGGCATGAAGCGCGACGATCCGGACTATTTCCCGCTGCTGGTGGGCAACTATGTACTTGGCGGCGGCGGCTTCGACTCGCGCCTGACCGAGGAAATACGGCAGAAACGCGGACTGGCCTACAGCGTATACAGCTATTTCATGCCCTTGCGCGAGAAGGGGGCCTTCCAACTGGGTTTGCAGACCCGGCGCGAGGCCACCGACCAGGCCTTGAGGGTAGTCAGGGAGACGCTGCGCCGTTATCTGGAGGAGGGTCCGACCGAGGCCGAATTGCGCCAGGCCAAGGATAATCTGGTGGGCAGTTTCCCGCTGCGCCTGGACAGCAACCGCAAAATACTTGAATACCTCGCGATACTCGGCTTCTACCGGCTGCCCGTCGATTGGCTGGATACCTACACCGCCAAAGTGGAGGCGGTGACGCGGGACGACCTCATGCGTGCCCTGCGCGCGCGCTTGCGGCCGGAGGCGATGGCCACCATCATCGTCGGCGGTCAAAGTGAGCCGGTCGCCGGCAAGTAACCAGGTTCGCCTGATCGGCGGCGCCTGGCGGCGGCGTATCGTGCGTTTTCCGGCGGTGGCGGGATTGCGCCCGACGCCGGGCCGGGTGCGGGAGACCGTGTTCAATTGGCTGGGGCAGCGTCTGGATGGTTTGCGCTGCCTCGATCTTTATGCCGGCAGCGGCGCCCTGGGGTTCGAGGCGGCCTCGCGAGGGGCGCGTGCGGTGGTAATGGTGGAGCGTGACCGCCTCGCCCTGGCGGCTCTGCGTCAGAATCGTAAGGCGCTCGGCGCCACCGGGGTCGAGGTGTCGGCGGGCGAGGCCCTTGCTTACCTGGCGAGCGACTGCGGCGAATTCGATGTCATCTTCCTGGACCCGCCCTTTGCCGCGGGCCTGCTGGCGGAATCATTGCAAAGAGCGGCGACACATCTCACCGCCACGGGTAAAATCTACGCCGAATTTGGCGACCGGACCGATTTTTCCGGTTGGCGGGTCTTGCGCGAAGGGCGTGCAGGGCGCTCGCATTTTTCCCTGTTGGAGTTGGCTTGACCCGTAAAATCATCTATCCAGGCACCTTCGATCCGGTGACGCGCGGCCATGAGGATCTGGTGCGGCGGGCCAGCCGCATCTTCGACGCCGTGGTGGTGGCGGTGGCGGCCAGCGCCAGCAAGCAGCCATTCTTCAGCCTGGCGGAGCGCTTGGAGATGGCGCGACTGACTTTTGGCGGTGTGGGCAATGTGCAGGTGATGAGTTTTGCCTCGCTGCAGGTCGATTTCGTCCGCTCACAGGGCACCAATCTGGTACTGCGCGGCTTGCGCGCGGTGTCCGATTTCGAGTATGAATTCCAGTTGGCCGGCATGAACCGGGGGCTGTTTCCCGAGCTGGAAACGGTATTTCTGACTCCATCCGACCAGTACATGTTCATTTCCGCCAGCATGGTGCGCGAGATCGCCAAGCTGGGGGGAGATGTCAGGCCATTCGTGCCGCCATTGGTCGCCGAGCGCCTGTATGCCAAAATGATTACGTCAACGGATAAGGAAAGTTAAGACATGGCCTTGATGATTACCGACGAGTGCATCAACTGCGATGTATGCGAACCGGAGTGTCCCAACGGGGCGATTTCCCAGGGCGAGGACATCTACGTCATCGACCCCAACAAATGCACGGAGTGCGTCGGCCATTTCGATACGCCGCAGTGCCGCGAGGTCTGTCCGGTGGACTGCATCCCGGTCAATCCGGACTATGTCGAAAGTAAAGAGCAGCTCATGGAGAAATACAACAAGCTGGCTGCCGCCAAGTAAGCACTTAGGCGGCCAGGGACAGCGGCGTCGTCACTTGGGCCTGCAACAATTCCTCGATGTGGCCGCTCGCCTGTTCCAGCTCGGCCAGCTGGCGCTTGGCCTCGCTTTGCATCTGCATCAATTCGCTGATGCGGTCTTCCAGCGTGTCGGCGGCCTTGTGGATGCGCTTGATGCTCTCCAGTCGGCGGCGAAGCTGCATCTGGTGCTCGCGCACCTGGCTCTCCATCGGTGACATGATGGCCCGTAGCCAGGTTTCGACTTCCCGATTGGCGATTTCGAAGACGCGCACCGCCCGGCTGGCCACCGTCTCGAAAAAGCGGGCGGTGAGCAGGTATTGCTCGGTGGTGAGCAGGGTGAACAGGTTGTTGATCTGTTTGTTGTAGGCGGCCTCCAGCCGATTGATCTCCTTCTTGTAACGCAGCATGGAGAAGGGCGGTACGGTATAGCGGGCCATGCCGTGCTCGTCGTTGAGCTTGCGATACATGGCCTCCATCATGCGATTGATCTCGTCCACCTGGCCGACGGCCGACTCCATGTTTTTGTCGATGTCCGCGAAGAACTTGTTCATCGCCTCGCGGATGCCCTTGGTGAAGCGGCTTTTCACCATGGAGGCGCGCACCCGTTCGATCTCCGTCTTCATGGTGTCGGTGCCGATCGACTCGAACAGCCGCACGCTCTGCTGCGAAAAGACGCTGCGCAGGGCCTGGAATTGCTGCAGGCCACGATCGAACGCCTCCTTGTCCTGGCCGATCTTGGCGAGGATGTGGGCGACCACGTCTTGATTCTTGCCTTGCAGACCACGCAGCTCATTGAGCTGCTCGTCGATGTTGTGCACCCGGCTTTGCAGCAGGGCGCGGCTGGAGGCCAGCATGTCGGTGAGTTCCGCTTCGGTCTGGTCGCGCACCAGCTCCTGTTTGGAGGCGATCAGTTCCTCGCTGAGCGCCTTTTCGAGCTGGCCAAGCCGGCTCTTTGCCAGCAGGGCGGCGTCTCCTTGTATCTTGGCGAGCAGGCCCTTCTGGGCAGACACAGGGAAGATGTGGCGGGACTCGATGCCGAGCAGGGCGGCACTGTTTTTGACTTGCTTGTCGATGTCGGCGTTGATCTCTTCCTCGGTCTTGAGATCATCCCAGAGGCCGTCGATCTTGTTGAGGGCCACCAGACGGCCCTTTTGGGTACCGCGCAGGTTGATGTGATCACGCCAGACATCGATATCGGATTTAGTCACGCCGGCGTCGGCGGATAGCACGAACAGCACGGCATGGGCATTCGGCAGCAGATTGAAGGTGAGTTCGGGTTCCACGCCGATGGCATTGAGGCCGGGCGTGTCATAGACCACTAACCCCTGTTCCAGCAAGGGATGGGCAAAGTTGATGACGGCATGGCGCCAGGCCGGGATGGAAACGCTGCCGTCTTCGTTCAGGCTGAGGCCGGCGTCGGTGGCGTTGGGGTTGTAGAGGCCATAGCGCTCGGCCTCCTCGCGGCTCACCGATTTTACCCGGCAAACTTCAAGCATGGCCTCCTTGATGCTGTCCGGATCGTTGACGTCCATGGCAATGCGTACCCATTCCTCGGGGTAGTTCTTGTATTCGGAGACTGTGGCGCTGGTGCCGCGGCTCTCAATGGGCAAGAGCTCTACCTGGGTCGGCTTGTCCCGTTCGTAGAGCAGTTCGGTCGGGCACATGGTGGTGCGGCCGGCGGTGGACGGTAGCAGCCGTTGCTTCAGATCGGACAGGAAGATGGCATTGATGAGTTCCGATTTGCCGCGGGAAAACTCGGCGATGAAGGCCACATGCAGCTTGTCTTCGGCCAGTCGATCCAATAATTGCTGCAGGCGCAGGTCACGCTGGGAATCGTTCAGGTCTTCCTGGTTGAGCCACTGGCGATAATCGGCAATGTGATCGGCCAGGCGGGAGCGCCATTGGCTGTAGGCTTCGAAATCGCTGGAAAGAGAAGGGCTTTTCATGACTCACTCCGCAGGTTTTTTCGCCAATTTAACACGAAAATCCCGTTTGTGAATAAGGAGTTGGCGATGGACGGGGGGGTTGTCCAACTGTTTGGCGAATACCTCACACGCCCTTGCGCTGACAGTGCGGGCAAAAATAGCTGGCTCGCCCGCCCTGGCGCAGTGGGCGGATGGTGGCAGCGCAGACGCGGCAGGGTTCGCCGGCGCGACCATAAACGAAATAATCCTGCTGGAAATAGCCCGGTTGGCCGGCGCTGTCCACAAAGTCGCGCAGGCTGCTGCCGCCGGCGGCAATGGCACGCTCCAGCGTGTCGCGGATGGCCGCCGCCAGGCGGTGGCAGCGAAGTCGGCCGAGTTTGCCGGCCGGCATCAGCGGGTGGATGCCGGCCTGGAACAGGGCTTCGTTGGCATAGATGTTGCCGATGCCGGCAATGACATGGGCGTTCATCAGCCAGGTTTTGACCGGCGTGGTACGGCCGCGGCTGAGGGCGTAAAGGAGATCACCGCTGAATTCCGGCAGTAGTGGTTCTACGCCGAGCCTGGCAAGCAGGGGGTGCTGTGCCGGGGTGTCGCACCAAAGTATGGTGCCGAACCGGCGCGGATCGCGGTAGCGCAACAGTCGTCCGCCCTCCAGCAGGAGGTCCACGTGATCGTGCTTGGCAGGGGGCGCCGCCCGCAGGTGTAGGCGTAGGCTGCCTGACATGCCGAGGTGGATGAGTAGCCCGCCGGCGTCCAGTTGCAGCAGCAGATATTTCCCCCGCCGCCCCACGGCCTGGATGCGTCGGCCCCGCAGGCGGGTGTCGAGGTCTTCGGGCACAGGCCAACGCAGGCGGCCCTCGCGCACGCAGGCGCCGAGCAGGCGGCGGCCGAGCAGGTGCGGGCTGAGGCCGCGACGAACGGTTTCCACCTCGGGTAATTCGGGCATAGCGCTTCTCACGGACAGGGGGGTTCTGCATAATGCCGCAACCATGAGCCTCACGGTGTCTACCATGAAAGCCAAATCACTGTTGGTCCTGCTCGGTCTTGCCTCGCTCGCGGCCTGTGCGCAGTCTCCTGTCGCGACTTCTGTCGCCCCGAACGCCACCGCCGGGGCCCAGGAGGCGCCATCCTCGACCTCGCGGCTGACGGAGCCGCTGCTTTACCGGTTTCTGCTCGGTGAAATCGCCGGCCAGCGCGGCGATTTGTCGCTGTCCGCCGAAGCCTACGCCGATCTCGCGCGCCAAACCCGCGACGTGCGTATCGTGCGCCGGGCAATAGAGATCGCCACTTATGCCAGGCAGCCAGGCCGTGCCATCGAGATGGCGGAACTCTGGGTTGAGCTGGAGCCTGCTTCGCCGGCTGCCCGCCAATCCCTGGGGGCGATGCTGATCGGCGCCGGGCGTTTCGATGAGGCCAGGCCGCAGTTGGAGGCCATGCTGCGGGCGGAAAAGCGGCCGCTGGCGGATGCCTTTTCGCAGTTGCATGGTCTATTGGCCAGGCATCGCGACAAGAAAGCGATATTCGACCTTGTCAAGGAACTGGCGGGCGCCTACCCGGCCTTGCCGGAAGCGCATCTGGCAGTCGCTCAGGCGGCGGTTGGCGCCGGCCTGGACAACCAGGCGCTGACGGCCCTGGATGAAGGCGCACGGCTGAGCCCAGGTTGGGAGGCGCTGGCCTTGTTGCGTGGACAAGTGTTGAGCCACGGCGGCGATGAGCCGGTGCTGGCGTATTGGCGGTCTTTCCTTGAGGAATTTCCCAAATCCGAGCGGGTGCGGCTGGCCTATGCCAAACAGTTGGCCAAGGCCGGGCAATATGCCGACGCCCGGCGCGAATTCGAGACGCTGGTGACGTCGGCCCCGGAAAATCCGGATTTTCGCTTCGCCATCGGGCTCTTGGCGATGCAGATGAATGACCTGGATGCCGCAGAGAAACACCTGGGCATGGCGCTGGAGCAGGGGTATCACGATGAGGGGCTGATCCAGGTTTATCTGGGGCAGGTGAACGAGGGCCGCCAGCGCTACCAGAAGGCCCTGGACTGGTACCTCAAGGTCGGTCGCGGCGGACAGTATTTCGAATCCCGGCTGAAGGCCGCCGTGGTCCTCGGCAAATTGTCGCGGGTGGAGGAAGGCCGCGCCCTGTTGCGCGAGCTGTCGGCAGAAGAGGCCAGCGACCAGACCCTCGTCGTGCAGGCGGAGGCGCAGTTACTGCGCGAGGCGAAACGCTTCGCTGAGGCCTTTGACCTCTTGCAGCAGGCCCTGGCCAGGTCGCCCGACTCGCCCGAATTGCTCTACGACCGGGCCATGATCGCCGAGAAGCTGAACAAGCTCGATGTGATGGAGGCGGATTTGCGCCGCCTGATCGTTTTGCGGCCGGAGAATGCGCAGGCCTACAACGCCCTCGGTTATACCCTGGTGGATCGTACTGATCGCCTCGACGAGGGGCTGGCTCTATTGGAAAAGGCACTGAAACTGAGTCCTGGCGATCCGTTCATCCTCGACAGCATGGGCTGGGCCTTCTACAGGGGTAAACGCTTTGATGAGGCGGTGGATTATCTGCAGCGCGCCTTTGCCGCCCGCCCCGATCCCGAGATCGCCGCCCACTTGGGCGAGGCCCTGTGGGCCAAGGGTGCGCGGGAAGAAGCGCGCAAGGTGTGGCAGGGATCGTTGCGCAACTACCCTGACAACGACACCCTGCGAGAAACCCTGTCCCGCTTTGGAAAGTGAGTGATCGCTTGCGCTTCTCGCGCTTTTGTAATGGGTTTCTCGGTCTGGTAATTGTGGGTTTGCTGACGGCCTGCGCACAGTGTCCGTCTGGGCGGGTCGTGACTTCCCATGAACATTTCCGCGACCTCCTGCCGCTCGGCCAGTTCAGGCTTGACGGCCGCCTGTCGGTGAAAACGGAGACTCAGTCCTTGTCCGGCGGGGTGACCTGGCGGCGCGAGGCGGCCGAGGAGGTCGTGCTGCTGTCGGGTCCGCTGGGCCAGGGCGCGGTGGAGATTCGCCGCCAGGAGGGTGGCCTGGTCCTGCTGGGCGCTGATGGGAGCATCACGCGGGCGGCCAGCGATGAATTGCTGCTGGAGCGGGCGGTGGGCCTGCGGCTGCCCCTGGACGGCCTGGTCTATTGGCTGGCTGGGCTGCCCCGACCAGGGGAGCCATTCGTAGCCATGCTGGATGCGGCGGGGCGGGTGGCGTCCCTGGAGCAAAACGGCTGGCGACTGGAATACGATCGCTATCGCCAGGTGGATGGCCGTGTCCTGCCCGGTCGTTTGTTCGCGCGCCGGGGCGAGGCGGTGGAATTCCGTTTGGTGGTGGACGCCTGGGAGGCGCGGTGATCCGGCTGCAGCATGAGTTTCCGGCGCCGGCCAAGCTCAACCTGTTCCTGCATGTGGTGGGGAGGCGGGCGGATGGATACCACCGCCTGCAAACACTGTTCCGCTTTCTCGATTATGGTGATCGGCTGGGCGTCACGGTGCGTGCCGATGGCGCGATTCACCTGCTCGATGCGCTCCCCGGCGTGTCCATGGAAAACAATCTGTGCTACCGCGCTGCCCGGCGGCTGCAACAAGAGACGGGCTGCCGGTTGGGGGCGGACATCGCCCTGGACAAGCGCTTGCCTCTGGGCGGCGGGCTCGGCGGCGGCAGTTCGGATGCCGCCACGTTGCTCGTGGCGCTCAATCGGCTGTGGAGTCTGGGTTTGCCGCGCGCCGAGTTGCAGCGGTTGGCCCTCGGTCTCGGCGCCGACGTGCCGGTTTTCGTCTTCGGCCGCAGCGCCTTTGCCGAAGGGGTGGGAGAACGGCTTCAGGCGGTGACGCTGGCGCCGGCCGTCTATGTGGTGTTGATCCCTCCCGTGCAGGTGGCCACGGCGGAGATTTTTGCGAGTCCGGGATTGACATGGGACACGCCAGAGATGACAATCGCCGCCCTCTCGGCAGGTTGTGGGCACAACGACCTGGAGCCGGTCGCGGTGGCCGCTTACCCGGTGATCGGCGAATACCTGCACTGGCTCGGACGCTTTGGTGATGCCAGGATGACCGGGTCGGGGGCCTGTGTGTTCGCGGCCTTTCCCGATCACGCCAGCGCCGCGCAGGTGTACGCGCTGCGCCCGCCGGAGATGAAAGGTTTTGTGGCAGCGGGCCTCGACGTGCATCCCATGTACGCCCTGGCCTGACCGTCCGCTTGGGGAGTCGCCAAGTGGTAAGGCACCGGATTTTGATTCCGGCATTCGTAGGTTCGATCCCTACCTCCCCAGCCATAACGTCAAGCGTGTAGCGGGGCTGCACGCTTTTTTGTTTTGCCGTAAGGCTTTTTGCACGCAGGAAGACCTGTGGCCTATGACAGCTTGATGGTGTTTACCGGCAACGCGAATCCCAAGCTTGCCGAGCGCGTGGCGCGCCGCTTGAGCATTCGCCTGGGCCGGGCCGCCGTGAGCCGCTTCTCCGATGGCGAGGTGGCGGTGGAGATATTGGAGAACGTGCGCGGCAAGGATGTGTTCGTGCTCCAGTCCACTTGCGCGCCCACCAATGACAACCTGATGGAGGTGATGCTGATGGTGGACGCCCTGCGCCGCGCCTCCGCCGGTCGCATCACCGCGGCGATTCCCTATTTCGGCTATTCCCGCCAGGATCGCCGGGTGCGCTCGGCGCGGGTGCCGATCACCGCCCGCGTGGTGGCCGACATGCTGACCACGGTGGGCGTGAATCGGTTGCTGACCATGGATCTGCATTCGGACCAGATACAGGGTTTCTTCGACATGCCGGTGGATAACATTTATTCCACGCCGATATTGCTGGGCGACATCTGGAAACAGAACCATGCCAATCTGATTGTGGTTTCGCCCGATGTCGGCGGCGTTGTGCGGGCGCGGGCGGTGGCCAAACGGCTGGATTGCGATCTCGCCATCATCGACAAGCGCCGGCCGCGGCCCAACGTGGCCAAGGTGATGCACATCATTGGCGAGGTTAAGGATCGCACCTGCATCATCATGGACGACATGGTGGACACTGCAAATACCCTGTGCGAGGCGGCCGCCGCACTCAAGGAGCGCGGCGCCAGCCAGGTCATGGCTTATATCACCCACCCGGTGCTGTCCGGCAGCGCGATCGAACGCATAGCCGATTCCGAGCTCGACGAGTTGGTGGTGACCGACACCATCCCGCTGCGCGAAAACGCCGCGCACTGCCCAAAAATCCGCCAGGTGTCGGTGGCAGAACTGCTGGCGGAGACCATTCGCCGCATCAGCAACGAGGATTCGGTGAGTTCCTTGTTCGTGGAATGAGATTTCTGGAAAGGCTTGACGCTGTTGCGTAACGCCGTTGCCGTAGTAGCCCCGCCTGGTCGCGGGCGGTTTATTGTTAATTGGAGAATGAATCATGCCTATTGAGATCAAAGCCACCAAGCGTGACGGACAAGGTTCGGGTGCGAGCCGCCGCCTGCGTCGCGCCGGCCGGGTGCCCGGCATCGTCTACGGCGGGGGCCAGGGGCCTCAGGCCATCGACTTGGAGCATAAGGCGCTGATGTTGAGCCTGCGTCAGGAAACCTTCCATTCGTCCATCCTTAGCCTCGTCCTGGATGGCGAAAAACAGTCTGTCCTGCTCAAAGACGTGCAGGCACATCCCTACAAGCCGCAAATACTGCATATTGATTTCCAGCGGGTGGATGCTACTCACAAGGTCCACATGAAGGTGCCGCTGCACTTCTTGAATGCCGACATCTGCCCGGGCGTGAAGTTGGAGGGCGGCGTCGTCAGTCACGTGATGACCGACGTCGAGGTGAGCTGTCTGCCGGCTGATCTGCCCGAATTCGTCGTGGTGGACCTGAAGGAACTGGCCATCGGCAGTTCTCTGCGCCTCTCTCACCTGGTGCTGCCGGAAGGGGTGGAATCCGTTCTGCTGCAACGTGGCGAGGATCCCACCGTGGTCACCGTGCTCGGCACCAAGGAGGAAGAGGCCGAGGCCGTGGAGGAAACCAAACCGGCCGCGGAGGGCGGCGACACAGGTGCGGCCCCGACGGCCTGACCTGTTTCAATGTCGGTCGCCCCGCGCCTAGTCGTCGGCCTCGGCAACCCCGGCGTCGAATATACCGAAACCCGGCACAACGCCGGGTTTCGGTTTTGTGAGCGTCTGGCCGGGGCGCTCGGCGTCGGCTTTACCCGAGAAGCGCGCTTTCACGGCTTGGTCGCCCAAGCCAGAGAGGCCGGAGTCTGGCTGCTATTGCCGCAGACCTTCATGAACCGCTCCGGGCAGTCGGTGGCGGCGCTGGCGCGTTTTTACCGCATCACGCCGGCGCAGATCCTGGTGGTGCATGACGAGCTTGATCTTCCTCCCGGTCTGATGCGGCTGAAATTCGGTGGCGGCCTGGGTGGTCACAACGGCCTCAAGGACATAACCGCTCATCTCGGCACGCAGGACTTCTGGCGGCTGCGTATTGGCATCGGCCACCCAGGCGAGCGCAATGAGGTGGTGAGTTACGTCCTCAAGCCGGCCTGCCCGGCGGAGCAAGATGAGATCGACGCCGCCATCGAACGCGGCCTGGAGCTGTGGCCCCTGATCTTGGCGGCGGAGTGGAACGCCGCCATGCAGCGGGCCAATGCCAGGGCGGCTAACCCAAAACAGGAACGCATGCGATGAAATGTGGAATCGTCGGCTTGCCCAACGTGGGCAAGTCTACCTTGTTTAACGCCTTGACCAAGGCCGGCATTGCCGCCGAAAACTACCCCTTCTGCACCATCGAGCCCAACGTCGGCGTGGTCGAGGTGCCCGACCCCAGGCTGGCCGCCCTGGCCGCCGTGGTCAAGCCGCAGCGGGTGGTGCCGGCCATCGTCGAATTCGTCGATATCGCCGGCCTGGTCGCCGGTGCGAGCAAGGGTGAGGGCCTGGGCAACCAGTTCCTGGCCAACATACGCGAGACCGATGCCATCGCCCATGTGGTGCGCTGCTTCGAGAACGACAATGTGGTGCATGTGGCCGGCAAGATCGACCCGATATCAGACATCGAGGTCATTCATACCGAGCTGGCCCTGGCCGATCTGGGCACGGTCGAAAAACAGTGGGCCCGTTATGTCAAGCCGGCTCGTGCCGGTGACAAGGAGGCGGCCAGGCTGGTGACGGTGCTGGAAAAGGTGCAGGCGCAACTCGACCAGGGGAGGCCAGCCCGTGCCGCCGTGCTGAGCCTGGAGGAGGCGGCCAGTTTGCGGCAGTTCTTCCTGCTCACCATGAAGCCGACCATGTACGTGGCCAATGTTGATGAGCATGGCCTCGAAGACAACCCGCTGCTGCAGCGGGTGCGGGAGTACGCGGCGGCCGAGGGGGCGCCGGTGGTGCCGGTCTCGGCGGCGCTAGAGGCGGAGATGGTCGATCTGTCCGACGAGGACAAGGCGGCTTTTCTGGCCGATGTGGGCCTGGATGAACCCGGCCTCAATCGGGTGATTCGTGTCGCCTACGAACTGCTTGGCCTGGAGACCTATTTCACCGCCGGCGTCAAGGAAGTCCGCGCCTGGACCATCCACAAGGGCGATACGGCGCCGCAGGCGGCCGGCGTTATCCACACCGACTTCGAAAAAGGCTTCATCCGCGCCGAAGTGATCGCTTACCAGGATTTTGTCGCCTGTGGCGGCGAGGCGAAATCGAAAGAGGCGGGGAAGATGCGCCTGGAGGGCAAAGAATACGTGGTAAGGGACGGCGACGTCATGCATTTCCGCTTCAACGTTTGACAATCCACTCGCCGGCAAGCATAATCGCGCGCTTTCCCGGAGGGGTTCCCGAGCGGTCAAAGGGATCAGACTGTAAATCTGACGGCACTGCCTTCGAAGGTTCGAATCCTTCCCCCTCCACCAGTTTCGTGGAGTTGCTCCAGCGGACGGGCGACGGGTTCATGAGCGGGTGTGGTTCAATGGTAGAACCTCAGCCTTCCAAGCTGATGACGTGGGTTCGATTCCCATCACCCGCTCCAGTCGGCATTTGATATTGATGTTGTCAAGGGTTCGGCCCATGTAGCTCAGTGGTAGAGCACTCCCTTGGTAAGGGAGAGGTCGCGTGTTCAATCCACGCCATGGGCACCAGGGTTTTTGTTATTTTTGTGGGTTTATTCGTTATCTAGTGTGTGAGGGGTGAACGATGGCCAAGGAAAAGTTTGAGCGGACGAAGCCGCACGTAAACGTGGGCACGATTGGGCACGTGGACCATGGCAAGACCACGTTGACGGCGGCGATCACGACGATTCTGTCGAGGAAGTTCGGTGGGGCGGCGAAGAAGTACGACGAGATTGACTCGGCGCCGGAAGAGAAGGCGCGGGGCATCACCATCAACACGGCGCACGTCGAATACGAGACGGCCAACCGGCACTATGCGCACGTGGACTGTCCGGGCCACGCGGACTATGTGAAGAACATGATCACCGGCGCGGCGCAGATGGACGGCGCCATACTGGTGGTTTCGGCGGCGGACGGTCCGATGCCGCAGACGCGCGAGCACATTCTGCTGGCGCGGCAGGTGGGCGTTCCCTACATCATCGTTTACATGAACAAGGCCGACATGGTCGACGACCCCGAGCTTCTGGAGCTGGTCGAGATGGAAGTGCGCGAGCTTCTGTCCAAGTACGACTTTCCCGGCGACGACATTCCCATCATCACCGGCAGCGCGCTCAAGGCCCTGGAAGGCGACCAATCCGAGATTGGCGAGCCCAGCATTTTCAAGCTGGCCGACGCGCTGGACAGCTACATCCCGGCGCCGGAACGGGCGATCGACAAGCCCTTCCTGATGCCGATTGAAGACGTTTTCTCCATCTCCGGCCGCGGCACGGTGGTGACGGGGCGGGTCGAGCGAGGCGTGATCAAGGTGGGTGAAGAAATCGAGATCGTTGGCATCAAGCCGACGATGAAGACCATCTGCACGGGCGTCGAGATGTTCCGCAAGCTGCTCGATCAAGGCCAGGCGGGCGACAACGTCGGGGTGCTGCTGCGCGGCACCAAGCGGGAAGAAGTCGAGCGCGGCCAAGTGCTGGCCAAGCCGGGCAGCATCACGCCGCACACCAAGTTCACGGCCGAGATTTATGTGCTCTCCAAGGAAGAAGGAGGGCGGCACACGCCGTTCTTCAACGGTTACCGGCCGCAGTTCTACTTCCGGACGACGGACGTGACGGGGTCGATCGACCTGCCGGCGGGGACCGAGATGGTGATGCCGGGTGACAACATCAGCATCACGGTGGCGCTGATAGCGCCGATCGCCATGGAAGAGGGCCTGCGCTTCGCCATTCGCGAAGGCGGCCGCACCGTCGGCGCCGGCGTCGTCGCCAAGGTTATAGAGTAACGGAGTCATCGAGTAAGGACGCATCCCTAAAGGTGCAAAAACGGGGCGCCCCCGCGCGGGGCGCCTTGGTGTCTCTGCCGCAGGGGCATAGCTCAATTGGCAGAGCGTCGGTCTCCAAAACCGAAGGTTGGGGGTTCGATTCCCTCTGCCCCTGCCACGAACTAACGACAAGCGATCGACATGGCCGATAAGATCAAACTCTCCATTGCCCTGCTGCTGGTGGCCCTGGGGATTGCCGGGTTTTACCTGTTGTCCGAAAGCCCGACCGTGCTGCGGGTGGTTTCCGTGCTGGCAGGTCTGGGTTTGGCGGCGGCGGTGGCCTATTTTACCGTGCCAGGCAAGGCCTTTCATGCCTTCAGCCAGGAGTCCGTGGCCGAGGCGCGCAAGGTGGTCTGGCCCACACGCAGGGAAACCATGCAGATGACCGGTATCGTCATTTTGTTTGCCGTTGTCATGGCGATCTTTCTGTGGATGGCGGATAGCGTGTTGTTTTGGCTGGTCAAGCTGGTCATGGGCAGGAGCGAGTGATGGCGATGCAATGGTTTGTGGTCCATGCCTATTCCGGTTTTGAGAAAAGCGTGTTGCGGGCGCTGAAGGAACGCATTGAACGCGCCGGCATGCAGGGGCAATTCGGCGAGATCATGGTGCCCATGGAGGAGGTCGTCGAGATGAAGGGCGGCCACAAGAGCATCACCGAGCGCAAGTTTTTTCCGGGCTATGTCCTGGTGCAGATGGAAATGAATGATGCCACCTGGCACTTGGTCAAAAGCACCCCCAAGGTGACTGGCTTCGTCGGTGGCACGGCCACCAAGCCGGCGCCGATCACCGAGCGCGAGGTCCAGTCCATCATGCAAAAGATGCAGGAGGGGGTGGAGAAGCCCAGGCCCAAGGTGACCTTCGAGGTGGGGGAAATGGTGCGGGTCACCGATGGTCCCTTCAACGACTTCAACGGCATGGTCGAGGACGTCAACTACGAGAAGAGCAAGATGCGGGTTTCGGTCACCATCTTTGGTCGGCCGACGCCTGTCGAGCTGGATTTCTCCCAAGTGGAGAAGGCTTAAGCGCGGTGACAAGGTAACAGGTGAGATGGCGACAAACGGGTTTGTCGCTTGATCACTTTTACCCCTCACCGGTTTTATTGGGGAGAGACCGTGAGTCTCGTTCGCACCCGTCATAGAGGAGCTGTAAATGGCAAAGAAAATCATCGGCTACATTAAGCTGCAAGTGCCGGCCGGCAAGGCCAATCCCTCGCCGCCCATCGGCCCCGCACTGGGTCAGCGCGGCCTCAATATCATGGAATTCTGCAAGGCCTTCAACGCCAAGACCCAGAGTCTGGAGCCGGGCCTGCCCATTCCGGTGGTGATTACCGCCTATGCCGACAAGAGCTTCACCTTCATCATGAAGACGCCACCGGCCACGGTACTCATCAAGAAGGCCACCGGTATTCAGAAAGGCAGCGCCAAGCCACATACCGACAAGGTGGGCACCATAACCCGCGCCCAGCTTGAAGAAATCGCCAAGAGCAAGATGCCGGACCTCACCGCCGCCGACATGGATGCCGCGGTACGGACCATTGCCGGTAGCGCCCGCAGCATGGGCCTCAATGTGGAGGGGGTGTGACATGGCCAAGGATTCCAAACGCATGCAGGCCCTGAAGGCCAAGGTCGATCGCAACAAGGCCTATGCCATCGATGAGGCCCTGAGCCTGGTCAAGGAAACGGCCACTGCAAAATTCGACGAATCCATCGACCTGGCTGTGAACCTGGGCGTCGATTCGCGCAAGTCTGACCAGGTGGTGCGCGGCTCCGTGGTGTTGCCGCGCGGCACCGGCAAGTCGGTCCGGGTGGCTGTGTTCGCCCAGGGCGCCAATGCCGAGGCCGCCAAGGCCGCCGGCGCCGATATCGTCGGCTTCGAGGATCTGGCGGCCGAGATCAAGGGCGGCAAGATGGACTTCGACGTGGTCATCGCCACGCCTGATGCCATGCGTGTCGTCGGTCAGCTCGGCCAGATACTGGGCCCGCGCGGCCTGATGCCCAACCCCAAGGTGGGCACGGTGACGCCGAATGTGACTGAGGCGGTGAAGAACGCGAAAGCCGGTCAGGTTCAGTACCGTACCGACAAGGCGGGCATTGTCCATGCCACGCTGGGGCGGGCCTCCTTTGAGGTGGCGGCGCTCCGGGAGAACCTGGCGGCCATCCTCGATGCGCTTAACAAGGCCCGTCCGGCGGCCGCCAAGGGTGTCTATTTGAAGAAGATCGCCGTGTCCAGCACCATGGGTATCGGCGTAAGAGTGGACCAAACCAGTCTGCTCCAGTAAGGAATTTGGGTCCCGCCGCCCTGCGGGGCGGCGGTGTTGTCCAAGACCGTAGGCGCAACGCGCTTAATTGGAGGACGAGAGCGGATTCATGGGGTTTCCGATCCCTGATTTCTGACCTCATATCCCTGCCTACGCAGACGGCGCAGCCCGAAACAGGAATGCAGCTCCTGAATCAGGTCGCCGTGGGGGTGGGTGCCCGCCGGGCGTCCGCCGAATGTTGGCTTGATTGGAGGAAAGACCCATGGGTCTCAATCTGGATGACAAGAAGGCCGTCGTTGCCGAGGTATCGGCTCGGCTCGCTGACGCCCAGACCGTGGTCCTGGCCGAGTACAGCGGCGTCGAGGTGACAGACCTCACCGTCCTGCGTGCCAAGGCCAGGCAGTCTGGCGTGTACCTGCGTGTGCTGAAGAACACCTTGGTGCGTCGCGCCGTCGTCGGTACGCCCTTCGAGCCCCTGGCCGCAGAGATGACCGGCCCGCTGATCTATGGCATGTCGGCGGATCCGGTAGCAGCGGCCAAGGTGCTCAACGATTTTGCCAAGGGCAACGACAAGCTGGTGCTGAAAGTGGGCGCGTATGGCGGCAAGGTGCTCGACAAGGCGGGCGTGCAGGCGCTGGCGTCCATACCCGGGCGCGAGGAACTGCTGGCCAGGCTGCTCGGCGTCATGCAGGCGCCGGTTTCCGGCTTCGCTTGTGCCCTGGCGGCGCTGGCCAAGCAGCGCGAAGAAGTCGCGGCATAATTCATTCATCAAATATTCCGATTAGGAGTTGCAAGAAATGGCTATTAGCAAAGAAGACATCCTGGAAGCCGTGGGCGCCATGTCCGTCATGGAGCTGAACGATCTGGTCAAGGCATTCGAAGAAAAGTTCGGCGTTTCCGCCGCCGCCATGGCGGTGGCCGCCCCAGGTGCCGGCGCTGCCGCCCCGGCTGCGGAAGAGAAGACCGAGTTTGACGTGGTCCTGGCCAGTGTTGGCGCCAACAAGGTCAATGTGATCAAGGTGGTACGGGCAATCACCGGCCTGGGCCTGAAAGAGGCCAAGGACCTGGTGGACGGCGCGCCCAAGACGGTCAAGGAGGGATGCCCCAAGGCCGAGGCCGAGGACATCAAGAAGCAGCTCACCGAAGCTGGCGCCACCGCCGAGATCAAGTAACCACGGCGTGAGCAGTGGGCATTGCCCTGAATGGGCTGGCGGCTTCGGTCGCCAGCCTTTTGCCGCTTCAGGTATCAGATGTCAGGAATAAGGCGGGCGGAAGTCGTTTCCAAACCCCGATTCCTGATGCCTGATCCCTGTCTACTGTAGACGGAGTAACCATGAACTACACATTTGCCGAGAAAAAGCGTATCCGCAAAAGCTTCGCCAAGCGCGAAAGCGTTCAGCCGGTACCGTATTTGCTGACCACCCAGATACAGTCGTTTTATGATTTCCTGCAGGAAGAAACGCCACCCGATGAACGCCGTGAGGCGGGTCTGCAGGCAGCGTTCAAGTCCATCTTCCCGATCGTCAGCCATAGTGGCAATGCGCGCCTGGATTTCGTCAGCTATACCCTCGGCCAGTCGGTTTTCGACATTGTCGAATGCCAGCAGCGCGGCCTGACTTTCGCCGCCAGCCTGCGTGCGAAGGTGCGTCTGGTAATCCTGGACAGGGAGAGCGCCAAGGAAAAGATCAAGGAAGTGAAGGAGCAGGAGGTCTACATGGGCGAGATTCCGCTCATGACCCCCAACGGCTCGTTCATCATCAACGGCACCGAGCGAGTGATCGTGTCCCAGCTGCACCGTTCGCCCGGCGTATTCTTCGAGCACGACCGCGGCAAGACGCACAGCTCGGGCAAGCTGTTGTTCTCTGCCCGTATCATTCCTTATCGCGGCTCCTGGCTGGACTTCGAGTTCGATCCCAAGGACTTCGTCTATTTCCGCGTCGACCGCCGCCGCAAGTTGCCGGTCACCATCCTGCTCAAGGCCCTGGGCTATGGCCCTGAGCAGATCCTGGCCGATTTCTACGAGTTCGATGCCTTCCATATCGGCAAGAAGGGGGTCGAGTTCGAACTCAAGCCCGAGCGCCTGAAGGGCGAGATCACCCACTTCGACATCGTTGGCAAGGATGGCAAGGTCATTGTCGCCAAGGACAAACGCATCACTGCACGGCATATCCGCGACCTGGAGACGGCGGGCATCAAGAAGCTGGTGGTGGAAAATGATTTCGTGCTGGGCCGCACCCTGGCCAGCAATGTGATCGACAAGGAAACCGGCGAGATCATCGCCCGCGCCAACGAAGAGATCACCGAGGAATTGCTGGACAAGCTGGCCGCTGCCAAGATCGCCAGGTTCGAGACCTTGTACACCAATGATCTCGATAACGGTCCATGGATTTCCCAGACCCTGCGCATCGATGAGACGGTTGATGAATGGACTGGCCGCGTCGCCATCTACCGCATGATGCGGCCGGGCGAACCGCCTACCGAAGACGCCGTCGAGGCCCTGTTTCAACGCCTGTTCTTTTCCGCGGATAGTTATGATCTATCCAAGGTGGGCCGCATGAAGTTCAACCGGCGCATCGGTCGTGCCGAGGAAACCGGTTCTGGTACCCTCTCCACCGAAGACATCGTCGCCGTGATCAAGTTGCTGGTGGAGTTGCGCAATGGCCGCGGTGAGATCGATGACATCGACCACCTCGGTAACCGGCGTGTCCGTTCCGTCGGCGAGCTGGCGGAAAATCAGTTCCGCGCCGGGCTGGTTCGGGTCGAACGCGCGGTCAAGGAGCGTCTGAATCAGGCCGAGAGCGATAACCTTATGCCTCACGATCTGATCAATGCCAAGCCGATCTCGGCGGCGATAAAGGAGTTTTTCGGCTCCAGCCAGTTGTCGCAGTTCATGGACCAGACCAACCCTCTGTCCGAGATCACCCACAAGCGCCGCATCTCCGCGCTGGGGCCCGGCGGCCTCACACGCGAGCGCGCAGGCTTCGAGGTGCGCGACGTGCACCCCACCCACTACGGCCGCGTCTGCCCGATCGAAACGCCGGAAGGCCCGAACATCGGCCTCATCAACTCGCTCGCCCTGTATGCCCGGACCAACGATTACGGTTTCATCGAGACTCCCTACCGCCGGGTCATCGACGGCAAGGTCAGCAGTGAGATCGATTATCTGTCTGCCATCGACGAGGCCCAGTATGTGATTGCCCAGGCCAACGCGGCGCTCGACGACAAGGGCCGCTTCGCCGACGAACTGGTGTCCTGCCGGCACAGGAACGAATTCGCCCTGTCGACGCCGGACCGCATCCAGTATATGGACATTGCGCCATCGCAGATTGTCTCCGTGGCGGCCTCGCTGATCCCCTTCCTGGAGCATGACGACGCCAACCGCGCCCTCATGGGCTCCAACATGCAGCGCCAGGCCGTACCTTGCCTGCGTCCGGACAAGCCCTTGGTCGGTACCGGCATCGAACGCACCGCCGCAGTCGATTCTGGCACGGTGGTCAAGGCCTTGCGCGGTGGTGTGGTCGATTACGTCGACGCCAGCCGGGTGGTGGTCCGCGTCAATGACGACGAGGCCGTGGCTGGTCAGGTTGGCGTCGACATCTACACGCTGACCAAGTACCAGCGTTCCAACCAGAACACCAACATCAACCAGCGCCCGCTGGTGAAGGTCGGCGACAGGCTGCACCGCGACGACGTCATCGCTGATGGCGCCTCTACCGACAAGGGAGAGTTGGCGCTCGGCCAGAACATGATGGTGGCCTTCATGCCCTGGAACGGCTACAACTTCGAGGACTCCATCCTCATCTCCGAGCGCGTGGTGGCGGAAGACCGCTACACCTCCATTCACATCGAGGAACTCTCGGTGGTGGCGCGCGATACCAAGCTGGGTTCGGAAGAAATCACCAAGGACATCTCCAATCTGTCGCCGCAGCAGCTCGGCCGCCTGGACGAGGCCGGTATCGTATACATCGGTGCCGAGGTCGAGGCGGGCGACGTGCTGGTGGGCAAGGTCACACCCAAGGGCGAGACCCAGCTGACTCCAGAAGAGAAACTCTTGCGTGCGATCTTCGGGGAGAAGGCCTCCGACGTGAAGGATACATCCTTGCGCGTGCCGACCGGCATGAACGGTACCGTCATCGATGTGCAGGTGTTCACACGCGAAGGCATAGAGCGGGACAGCCGCGCCAACCAGATCATCGACGATATGCTGAAGAAGTATCAGAAAGACCTGGCCGACCAGATGCGCATCGTCGAGCACGATGCCTTCGAGCGGATGCGGCGCATGTTGTTGGGTAAGACCGCCAAAGGCGGGCCGAAGAAGCTGGCCAAGGGCACCGAGATCAGCGCCGACTACCTGGATGCGCTGAATCCGCACGACTGGTTTGACATTCGCGTTGCCGACGAGGATATCGCCCGCCAGATCGAGAACGTCAAGGATGCCCTCGACAACCAGCGCCAGGAGTTTGCCAGCATGCTGGAGAACAAAAAGCGCAAGTTGACCTCCGGCGATGAACTGCCGCCCGGCGTGATCAAGATGGTTAAGGTCTATCTGGCGGTCAAAAGGCGGTTACAGCCTGGCGACAAGATGGCCGGCCGGCATGGCAACAAAGGCGTGGTGTCGAAGATTGTGCCGATCGAGGACATGCCCTTCATGGCCGATGGCACCCCCGTGGACATCGTGCTCAACCCGCTGGGTGTGCCTTCGCGCATGAACGTCGGCCAGATTCTGGAGGTACATCTGGGGTGGGCCGCCAGGGGTCTGGGCCAGCGCATAGGCGAATTGTTGGACCACCAGGCCAAGGTCGCCGAGGTGCGCAAGTTCCTTGACAGAATCTACAACAGTTCTGGCAGGAAGGAAGACATCAAGGGACTGACCGAGGTTGAGGTTGTCGAGTTGGCGAACAACCTGCGCGCTGGCGTGCCGTTTGCCACCCCGGTGTTCGATGGCGCCAAGGAGGAAGAGATTGCGGCCATGCTCGATCTCGCCTACCCGGATAGTGACCCGCGGATGCAGCGGCTCGGTTTTACCCCCGGCAAGACCCAGGTTCGCCTGTATGACGGCCGCAGCGGTGAGCCTTTTGACCGGCCTGTCACCGTCGGCTACATGCACATCCTGAAGCTGCACCACCTGGTGGACGACAAGATGCACGCCCGTTCCACAGGCCCTTACTCGCTGGTCACCCAGCAGCCGCTGGGCGGCAAGGCGCAGTTCGGCGGTCAGCGTTTCGGCGAGATGGAGGTGTGGGCGCTCGAAGCCTATGGCGCCGCCTACACCCTGCAGGAGATGCTTACCGTCAAGTCGGACGATGTCAACGGCCGCACCAAGGTCTACGAGAACATCGTCAAGGGCGAGCACAAGATCGACGCAGGCATGCCGGAATCCTTCAATGTGCTGGTGAAGGAAATTCGCTCGTTGGCGATCGACATCGATCTCGAACGTTATTAATCGGGTTCCAGGAGCAAAGCGACCATGAAAGCCCTACTCGATCTTTTCAAGCAGGTCACTCAGGAAGAAGAGTTCGATTCCATCAAGATCGGCCTCGCCTCTCCCGAGAAGATCCGTTCCTGGTCTTACGGCGAAGTCAAAAAGCCGGAGACCATTAACTACCGTACCTTCAAGCCGGAGCGCGATGGCCTGTTCTGTGCCAAGATATTCGGCCCGGTCAAGGACTACGAGTGTTTGTGCGGCAAGTACAAGCGGCTCAAGCACCGCGGCGTGATCTGCGAGAAGTGCGGCGTCGAGGTCACTTTGTCCAAGGTGCGGCGCGAGCGCATGGGCCACATCGAGCTGGCCAGCCCGGTCGCCCACATCTGGTTCCTCAAGTCGCTGCCCAGCCGTCTTGGCATGGTGCTCGACATGACCCTGCGCGACATTGAGCGGGTGCTCTACTTCGAAGCCTATGTGGTCACTGAGCCGGGCATGACCCCGCTCAACCGCTGCCAGATCATGACCGAGGAAGACTACCTCGCCAAGCTGGAAGAGTACGGTGACGAGTTCAAGGCCGGCATGGGCGCCGAAGGCGTGCGCGACCTGTTGCGCAACCTCGATCTCAATGGCGAGATCGAGAAGCTGCACGCCGAGCTGGAAAAGACCAGTTCCGATACCAAGATCAAGAAGATCGCCAAGCGCCTCAAGGTGCTGGAAGGCTTCCAGAAATCCGGCATCCACCCCGAGTGGATGATTCTGGAGGTGCTGCCGGTGTTGCCGCCGGAATTGCGTCCGCTGGTGCCGCTGGACGGTGGCCGCTTCGCGACCTCCGACCTGAATGACCTCTATCGCCGCGTCATCAACCGCAACAACCGGCTCAAGCGTTTGCTGGAACTGAAGGCGCCGGACATCATCGTACGCAACGAGAAGCGTATGCTGCAGGAAGCGGTGGACTCGCTGCTGGACAACGGCCGTCGCGGTAAGGCCATGACCGGCGCCAACAAGCGCCCGCTCAAGTCGCTGGCCGACATGATCAAGGGCAAGGGTGGCCGCTTCCGCCAGAACCTGCTCGGTAAGCGTGTCGACTATTCCGGACGTTCCGTCATCGTCGTCGGGCCCTACCTCAAGCTGCACCAGTGCGGCCTGCCCAAACTGATGGCCTTGGAGCTATTCAAGCCGTTCATCTTCAATCGCCTGGAAATCATGGGGTTGGCCACTACCATCAAGGCCGCCAAGAAGATGGTCGAAAGTCAGGAGCCTGTGGTCTGGGACATCCTGGAAGAAGTGATCCGCGAGCATCCGGTGATGCTGAACCGCGCCCCGACCCTGCACCGTCTCGGCATCCAGGCCTTCGAACCCGTGCTGATCGAAGGCAAGGCCATCCAATTGCATCCGCTGGTCTGCACCGCCTTCAACGCCGACTTCGACGGCGACCAGATGGCCGTGCATGTGCCGCTGTCGCTGGAAGCGCAGATGGAAGCGCGTACTCTGATGATGGCTTCCAATAACGTACTCTCGCCTGCCAACGGCGAGCCCATCATCGTGCCGTCGCAGGATATCGTGCTCGGCTTGTACTACATGACCCGCGAGCGCATCAACGCCAAGGGCGAGGGCATGTTCTTCGCCGACACGGACGAATTGCGCCGCGTTTGGCAGTCCGGCCTGGTCGATCTCAACGCCAAGGTGGTGGTGCGGATCAAGGAGCGTTTGCCCGGCGAAGACGGTCAGGTAGAGACCCGTATCAGCCGTCAGGAAACCGTGGCTGGCCGTGCCATGCTGTCGGACATACTGCCGCCTGGCCTGCCCTTCGCCCATATCAACAAGGCGTTGAAGAAGAAGGAAATCTCCCGCCTCATCAATGCGGCCTTCCGCAAGTGCGGCCTCAAGGAGACCGTGATCTTCGCCGACAAGCTGATGTATACCGGCTTCTCCATGGCGGCCAAGGGCGGCATCTCCATCTGCATGCAGGATATGTTGATGCCGCCACAGAAGGCGGACATCCTGGCGTCCGCCGAAGCCGAGGTGAAAGAGATCGAGGCCCAGTACACCTCCGGCCTGGTCACCCAGGGCGAGCGTTACAACAAGGTGGTGGACATTTGGGGTCAGGCCGGCGACAAGGTCGCCAAGGCCATGATGGAGCAGCTCTCGCATGAGCCCGTGGTCAACCGCGAGGGCAAGGAGGTAAAGCAGGAATCGTTCAACTCAATTTATATGATGGCCGACTCCGGCGCCCGCGGTTCCGCTGCCCAGATTCGTCAGCTGGCCGGTATGCGTGGTCTGATGGCCAAGCCGGATGGCTCCATCATTGAGACCCCCATTACCGCGAACTTCCGCGAAGGCCTCAACGTGTTGCAGTACTTCATCTCCACCCACGGCGCCCGCAAGGGCCTGGCCGATACCGCCCTGAAGACGGCCAATTCGGGCTATCTGACTCGGCGCCTGGTGGATGTGACCCAGGATCTGGTCATCACCGAGGACGACTGCGGCACCAAGAACGGCATGGCGATGAAAGCGCTGGTGGAGGGCGGAGATGTCATCGAGGCCTTGCGTGACCGCATACTCGGACGCGTGCCGGCGGAGGATATCGTCAATCCCGATACCGGGGAAACGGCCATCGAAGCCGGTGTCCTGCTGGACGAGGACAAGGTGGACCTGATCGATGCGCTCGGCATCGATGAAGTCAAGGTGCGCACTCCGCTGACCTGCGCCACGCGCTGGGGGCTGTGTGCCAAATGCTACGGCCGGGATCTCGGCCGTGGCCATCTGGTGAATGCCGGCGAGGCGGTTGGCGTCATCGCCGCCCAGTCCATCGGCGAGCCTGGCACCCAGCTCACCATGCGGACCTTCCATATCGGCGGCGCGGCCTCGCGCGCGGCTTCCGCCAGTCAGGTGGAGTGCAAGTCGGCCGGCACGGTGCGTTTCGCCGCGACCATGCGTTACGTGACCAATGTGCGCGGCGAGCAGGTGGTGATCTCGCGTAACAGCGAGGTGATCATCGTCGACGAACATGGCCGCGAGCGGGAGCGCCACAAAGTGCCTTATGGTGCGATTTTGGCGGTCAAGGATGGCGAACAGATCAAGGCCGGCCTCGCCCTGGCGAACTGGGACCCGCATACCCGGCCGATCATCACCGAGTATGCCGGGCGGGTGAAGTTCGAGAACGTCGAGGACGGTGTCACCGTCGCCAAGCAGATCGACGATGTGACGGGCCTGTCCACGCTGATCGTCATCGACGGCAAGCGGCGCGGCGCAGCGCAATCCAAGGGCTTGCGGCCACAGGTGCGTTTCATCGATGCGGCTGGGCAGGAAGTGAAGGCCGCCGGCACCGATCACCCGGTGAACATCACGTTCCAGGTGGGCTCGCTGATCACCGTCAAGGATGGCCAGGAAGTGAGCGTCGGCGATGTGCTTGCCCGCATCCCCCAGGAAACATCCAAGACCCGCGACATTACAGGTGGTCTGCCGCGCGTTGCCGAGCTGTTTGAGGCCCGTTCACCCAAGGACGCAGGCGTACTGGCGGAAATTACCGGCACCATCACCTTCGGTAAGGATACCAAGGGCAAGCAGCGCCTGATCATCACCGACATGGATGGCGTCGCCCACGAATACCTGATTCCGAAGGACAAGCACGTCACCGTCCACGATGGTCAAGTGGTGCAGAAAGGCGAGATGATTGTCGATGGCCCGGTCGACCCGCACGACATCCTGCGCCTGCAGGGTATCGAGGCGCTGGCCCGCTACATCATCAACGAGGTACAAGACGTCTACCGGCTGCAGGGTGTGAAGATCAACGACAAGCATATCGAGGCGGTGGTTCGCCAGATGCTGCGTCGTGTCACTGTTGCCGATCCGGGTGATTCCGGTTTTATCCAGGGCGAGCAGGTGGAGCGTTCCGAGTTGCTGCAAGAGAATGATCGCCTGATGACTGAAGATAAGCAGCCGGCCAGCTATGACAACATCTTGCTTGGCATCACCAAGGCCTCGCTGTCGACGGATTCTTTCATCTCGGCGGCGTCTTTCCAGGAAACCACACGGGTTCTCACCGAAGCCGCCATCATGGCCAAAAAGGACGACCTGCGTGGCCTCAAGGAGAACGTCATCGTCGGCCGCCTCATCCCGGCCGGCACGGGCCTTGCGCACCACCGCATTCGCAAGAGTTCGCCGGCAACGACGGCCGAGGGGTTGTTCGAGGAGACGGAAGGGGTTTTTGCGGAGAGCGGGGCGAACACGGACAGCGCAGACGAGGCTTGACAGCGTCTGGCGCTATACATAAAATCCGCAGTCTTTTTCTGGCGGCCCACGTCCACGTGGGCCGATTTGTTCCCCGGCCGCACATGCCGTGGCCAGGCTAATGCTTCAGATCTGAAAGAAGGCGCAATAAATGCCAACCATCAATCAATTGGTGCGGAAGCCCCGCAAGGCTCCAGTCGAAAAAAGCAAGGTGCCGGCCATGGAGTCCTGCCCGCAGAAGCGTGGCGTGTGTACCCGTGTCTACACCACCACTCCGAAGAAACCGAACTCGGCCCTGCGTAAGGTGGCCAAGGTTCGTTTGTCGAATGGTTTCGAGATCATCGGCTATATCGGTGGCGAGGGGCATAACTTGCAGGAGCACTCCGTGGTGCTGGTGCGTGGCGGCCGGGTTAAGGACTTGCCCGGTGTGCGTTACCACGTCGTGCGCGGTAGCTTGGACACACAGGGAGTCAAGGACCGCAAGCAGTCCCGTTCCAAGTACGGCGCCAAGCGCCCGAAGAAGGCCTAATCGAATTGATGGGCTGGCAGTTGCTGGTCCGGTGAAAGATATAGAGGGTTTAAGCCATGCCAAGACGTCGTGAAGTTCCCAAGCGCGATATTTTGCCCGATCCCAAGTTCGGCAATCAGGAAGTCGCAAAATTCGTCAACGTGATCATGAACAGCGGCAAGAAATCCGTTGCCGAGCGCATCGTCTACGGCGCTTTCGAACAGATCGAAAAGAAAAGCGGCAAGAACCCCGTTGAGGTATTCAGCGCCGCGCTGGCCAACATCCGGCCGGTGGTCGAGGTCAAGAGCCGTCGGGTCGGTGGCGCCAACTATCAGGTGCCGGTCGAGGTTCGTCCTGCCCGCCGCTCCGCCCTGGCCATGCGTTGGTTAAAAGAATCCGCTCGCAAGCGTGGTGAGAAGTCCATGGGCCAGCGCCTGGCCGGCGAATTGCTGGATGCCGCCGAGGGTCGTGGTGGCGCCATGAAGAAGCGCGAGGAAGTGCACCGCATGGCCGAGGCCAACAAGGCCTTCTCGCATTTCCGCTTCTAATAACTAAGGAACGACGAAAGTGGCACGCAAGACCCCCATCGAGCGCTATCGAAATATCGGTATCTCTGCGCACATCGACGCCGGCAAGACTACGACGACCGAGCGTATCCTGTTTTATACGGGCGTCAATCACAAGATCGGTGAGGTGCATGATGGCGCCGCCACCATGGACTGGATGGAACAGGAGCAGGAGCGCGGCATCACCATAACCTCTGCGGCCACCACCTGTTTCTGGAAGGGCATGGATTTGTCGTTGCCGGAGCACCGGGTCAACATCATCGACACCCCCGGTCACGTTGATTTCACCATCGAGGTGGAGCGCTCCATGCGCGTGCTCGATGGCGCCTGCATGGTGTATTGCGCCGTGGGCGGCGTGCAGCCGCAGTCCGAGACCGTTTGGCGCCAGGCCAATAAGTATGGTGTGCCCCGCCTGGCTTTTGTCAACAAGATGGACCGCCAGGGCGCCAACTTCTTCAAGGTCTATGAGCAGATGCGCTCGCGTTTGAAGGCAAATCCGGTGCCCATCCAGGTGCCCATCGGTGCCGAGGACAAGTTCGTCGGCGTCGTCGACCTGGTCAAGATGAAGGCCATTCTTTGGGACGAAGCCTCGCAGGGCATGAAGTTCGAATACGGGGACATCCCCGCGGACTTGACCGAGACGTGCAAGGAGTGGCGCGAAAAGATGGTCGAGGCCGCTGCCGAGGCGAGTGAGGAATTGATGAACAAGTACCTTGAAGAGGGTGACCTCTCCGAGGCCGAGATCAAGCAGGCGCTGCGTATCCGTACCATTGCCAGCGAGATCGTGCCGATGCTGTGTGGCTCTGCCTTCAAGAACAAGGGTGTGCAGGCCATGCTCGACGCGGTGATCGACTTCATGCCGTCGCCGGTGGATATCCCTCCGGTCAAGGGCGAGCTGGAGAATGGCGAGGAGAGCGAGCGCAAGGCCTCCGACGAGGAGCCGTTCGCGGCGCTTGCCTTCAAGATCATGACCGACCCCTACGTCGGCCAATTGACCTTCTTCCGGGTCTATTCCGGCGTGGTGAATTCCGGTGACACCATTTACAACTCGGTCAAGGGCAAAAAGGACCGTCTCGGCCGTATCCTGCAGATGCATGCCAACAATCGCGAGGAAATCAAGGAAGTGCGGGCCGGCGACATTGCCGCCGCCGTGGGCCTGAAGGATGCCACCACCGGCGATACCCTCTCCGCGGTGGACAAGCCCATCATCCTCGAGCGTATGGAGTTTCCAGAGCCGGTGATTCACGTCGCGGTCGAGCCCAAGACCAAGGCAGACCAGGAAAAAATGGGCTTGGCGCTCAACCGACTGGCGCAGGAGGACCCTTCTTTCCGTGTCCGCACCGACGAAGAATCCGGTCAGACCATCATCTCCGGCATGGGCGAGTTGCACCTGGAAATCCTGGTTGACCGGATGCGCCGCGAATTCAATGTGGAGGCCAACGTGGGCGCGCCCCAGGTGGCATACCGCGAGGCGATCAAGAAGCCGGTGGAAAGCGAAGGCAAGTTCGTCAAGCAGTCCGGCGGCAAGGGGCAATACGGTCACGTCTGGCTCAAGCTGGAGCCGAACGAGGCCGGCAAGGGCTATGAGTTCGTCGACGCCATCAAGGGTGGCACCGTGCCGCGCGAATACATCCCGGCAGTGGACAAGGGTCTGAAAGAGGCGCTCAACAACGGCGTGCTGGCGGGTTTCCCGGTGGTGGACGTCAAGGTCACCCTGTTCGACGGCTCCTACCATGAGGTGGACTCATCGGAACAGGCCTTCAAGATGGCGGCCATCATGGGCTTCAAGGACGGCATGCGTAAGGCGAGCCCATCCTTGCTGGAGCCGATGATGGCGGTCGAGGTGGAAACGCCTGAAGACTATATGGGCGATGTCATGGGCGACCTCAACCGCCGCCGCGGCATCATTCAGGGCATGGACGACCTGCCCGGAGGCAAGGCCATCAAGGCCGAAGTGCCGCTGGCGGAGATGTTCGGATACTCCACCGATCTGCGTTCCATGTCACAAGGACGCGCGACCTATTCGATGGAATTCAAGCATTATTCGGAAGCCCCCAGAAACGTGGCGGAAGCCGTAATCAACAGCAAGAAGTAAGCGAGGACAGCAATGGCCAAGGAAAAGTTTGAGCGGACGAAGCCGCACGTAAACGTGGGCACGATTGGGCACGTGGACCATGGCAAGACCACGTTGACGGCGGCGATCACGACGATTCTGTCGAGGAAGTTCGGTGGGGCGGCGAAGAAGTACGACGAGATTGACTCGGCGCCGGAAGAGAAGGCGCGGGGCATCACCATCAACACGGCGCACGTCGAATACGAGACGGCCAACCGGCACTATGCGCACGTGGACTGTCCGGGCCACGCGGACTATGTGAAGAACATGATCACCGGCGCGGCGCAGATGGACGGCGCCATACTGGTGGTTTCGGCGGCGGACGGTCCGATGCCGCAGACGCGCGAGCACATTCTGCTGGCGCGGCAGGTGGGCGTTCCCTACATCATCGTTTACATGAACAAGGCCGACATGGTCGACGACCCCGAGCTTCTGGAGCTGGTCGAGATGGAAGTGCGCGAGCTTCTGTCCAAGTACGACTTTCCCGGCGACGACATTCCCATCATCACCGGCAGCGCGCTCAAGGCCCTGGAAGGCGACCAATCCGAGATTGGCGAGCCCAGCATTTTCAAGCTGGCCGACGCGCTGGACAGCTACATCCCGGCGCCGGAACGGGCGATCGACAAGCCCTTCCTGATGCCGATTGAAGACGTTTTCTCCATCTCCGGCCGCGGCACGGTGGTGACGGGGCGGGTCGAGCGAGGCGTGATCAAGGTGGGTGAAGAAATCGAGATCGTTGGCATCAAGCCGACGATGAAGACCATCTGCACGGGCGTCGAGATGTTCCGCAAGCTGCTCGATCAAGGCCAGGCGGGCGACAACGTCGGGGTGCTGCTGCGCGGCACCAAGCGGGAAGAAGTCGAGCGCGGCCAAGTGCTGGCCAAGCCGGGCAGCATCACGCCGCACACCAAGTTCACGGCCGAGATTTATGTGCTCTCCAAGGAAGAAGGAGGGCGGCACACGCCGTTCTTCAACGGTTACCGGCCGCAGTTCTACTTCCGGACGACGGACGTGACGGGGTCGATCGACCTGCCGGCGGGGACCGAGATGGTGATGCCGGGTGACAACATCAGCATCACGGTGGCGCTGATAGCGCCGATCGCCATGGAAGAGGGCCTGCGCTTCGCCATTCGCGAAGGCGGCCGCACCGTCGGCGCCGGCGTCGTCGCCAAGGTTATAGAGTAA
>JBBIVX010000006.1:0-108146 GCA_037439465.1 Hydrogenophilales bacterium
CCTGGGGGTCCAGCACCTCCATGAGGATGCTCTCGCTCATCAGCAGCATCTGCCCGTGGGGCGTCTCGTGGGCGGTGAAGCCGATGTCCCGGCTGCCGTACTCGTTGGCCACGGGGACGCCGAAGACGTTGCCGATCAGTTCCCGCTGGTGGTCGTAGAGCGGCTCGCCGGTGGTGCACACCACGCGCAAGCCGGGAACGCTGAGGCGGCGCCCCTTCGCCTCGGCGTGGGTGGCGAGCAGGGCGACACTGCTGGCATAGCCATAAAGGCACTTGGGCCGGAAGGCCTGAATCGCCTCGATGTAGGACTCCATCTGGCTGGGCGACATCTCGAAGGCATTGAGCACCAGTTGATTGACCAGCCGGTCGCGCAGGGTCTTGATGCGGTCGGTCTTGTTCAACTCCACCGGCGCGCCCCACAAGTAAACTTCGCGCTCGCCCGGTTCCACCCCCCACCAGCGCCGCGCCCGCATCCGCCCGGCGGCGTCGGAAGCCTGGCGAGTGCGGCCGTAATAGAAAATCAGCGGCTGGCCGCTGGAACCGCCGGTGTTGTACTTGAATACGCCGCCCGGAGCCGCGCGCCACACCAGTTGCTCGACATTGTCGCGGGCATCCCGCTTGTTCATGGCGGGTAGCCGCGCCAGGTCGGCGAGGACGACGCCGCCCTCGCGTACGGCCGGCTCCAGGCCGGCGGCCTGGATGTGCCGAGCGTGCCAGGGACTGTGTGCCAGGGCGGCTTGCAGCAGGTGATTGAGCCTGCGCTGCCGGTAAGCCTCGATCTCGCTCCGGGACTGCCACTGGCTGCGCTCCAGTTCGGCCAGATAGGCAAAGGTGGACCGGTGCATGGCCGCTTCCTGGGCACGGAAGACGGTGCGGGCGAACCAGGACGGGATGGACATTGCGAGTTTGTTCCTCTATGAGTGCAGTGATAGTTATAAGGCGACTAAGAAGTCGCGGATTAACCCGTCATCGCGGGAACGCAGAAACCGAACGAAACGCTTGCCTGAACAACCCCGCTGGGCCGTCCTCGCGCGACCGCGAACCCCGCACAAGTGGTTGGAGATGGTTATAGATATAGTCTTGGTCAGACGGAGATTATAAGGCGCGGGCCAAGGGCGCAGCGCAATATTAACCGCCGCGAATTAACCGGGGGCTGCCCACCTCCCTGGTCCTCGGCAGCGAGAGCAAGGAAAAGTGGTAACCGGCTTTTCCAACACCCTCGGGGATAGGGGAGGCGATCGCCGCGCGCCTCGTCAGCCGACCATGACGGTCTCGAAGATGTTCTGGAGTTGGGCGACACGCTTGTCCCACTGGTTGTCGTCAGCGTAGTCGAGGATCGCAGCGCGGTCCCACTCTTTCACCAAGGCACTGGCCAGGGCGCTTTGCAATGCGGCCGGGTCGTCGAACGGCACGATAGTGCCCAGCTCAGGCCGGCAGACCACCTCCCGGTTGCCGCCCACGTCGCTGGCCACCACGGGCAGACCGCAGGCCATGGCTTCCAGGATGACGTTGGCCCAGCCCTCGTTGCGGGTGGAGAGCACAAAGACGTCGGCGGCGGATAGGGGCCATTTCAGCGCATCGGGCTGGACTTGGCCCAGGAAATGGACCCGTTCCGTCAATCCCAGGGCGGCAACCTGGGCCTTCAGTTCCTGGCTCATGTCGCCCTCCGGGCAGGGGCCGCCTACCACCAAATAATGCAGGTCCGGCTGCCGCTTCAGCAGTTCCGGCAGGCAGGCGATGACGCGGTGGAAGCCCTTGCGCTCCACCAGACCGCCCACGGTGATCAGCACCTTGGCATATTCGGGCAAGTTGAAGCGGGCACGGGCCTCCTGGCGGGAAATGGGGATGAAGCGGCCGGTATCCACACCGTTGCCGATTACCTGGCAGCGGTCTTGCGCGGCGCCCAGGGAGAGGGCCAGGCGGCACAGGGAGTCGGAGACGGTGATGATCTTGTCGACACCGTGGAACACCTCGCGCAGTTTGGGCACGAGGGCCGGGTTGCGGCTTTGTCGCATCTCCGTGCCGCGCAGGGTGACAGTGACCGGAAGATTCAGCCAGCGGCCAAGTTTGAGGGCGGCGTGGCCATCCGGGTAGGCAAAGTGGGCGTCGATGAGGTTGTAGCCCATGGCCTTAAGGCGGCGCAGTGTGAGGTAGCTGCCCAGGGCCATGAACAGGCTGTCCAGGCCGCGGAATAGGCCGGGGATGGCCAGGAAGCGGGGATAGTGCACCTCGAAGCCTGCCTGGTTTTCCTGCCTGGCGGGCAGGGGGCGGTAATGGGGGCGGAACAGACGGATCAGGCCCTGACCCGGGAACCAGGGTTTGGGCGAAACCACAACGAGGGGAATACGCTCGCCGACGCGGAACAGGCGTTCACGGATGAACAGCCCGGCCGCGGGCTGAACCGAACTGGGGAACAGGCAGGAAAAAACGATAAGGCGGGGTTCGGTGCTCAAGACCGTTCCTCAATGAGGTTTCACTGAACCTTCATGTGCCTGCGCCCATGGGTTCCGCCCAGTTGGCGAGTCGCAAGCCGGAGACTCGCGCGAACTCCCGTGTGTTGTTGCTGACCAAGGTCGTCTCCAAGGCAATGGCATGGGCGGCGATCTGGGTGTCCAGCGGGCCGATGGGCTCCCCCTTGTTCTCCAGCTGGGCCCGCACTGCACCGTATATTCTGGCCGCATCCTCATCAAAGGGCGCGATTTCGAGGGGTTCGAGAAATTGCTTGAGGGCCGTGCGGTTCCGTTCCGACCGGCTTTTCTCCACGCCAAACCACAATTCGGCCGCGGTGATGCTGGAGATACCCAGGCCGGCGGGCGCGTATTGCCTGAATGCGTCAAGCACTTGAGGCGGCCGTTGCCTGATGGCGTAGATGCAGATATTGGTATCCAGCATGTAACGCATGCCCCTTACCAGCCTTCCCGCGCGTCTGGTTGCCTGGGTTGTTCGCGCTCGGGGAAATCTTCGAACTTGTCCAGGGCATCGATCAGGCGCTCGATGCTGGGATGTTTGACTGGCCGCAGGATGAGGGCGTCGCCATCCCGTTCGATCGTCACCTCGTTCACCCCTTCGAAGCGAAATGCCTTGGGCAATCTCACGGCTTGGCTGTGGCCGTTGATGAAAAGCTTGGCGGATTGCATGGCGACCCCCTTGGCGTTGCTGATATGGATATGCATAAGTATATATGTGTTATGTCGGTTGCCTGTCATGTTCGTCATGGTCGGCCCGATTCATAACTCCCTGCCCAAGGCCCGGCCGTAGATGGCCTTGTAGTTGGCGATGCTGTTGTCCCAGTTGCGCACTTCCTCCACGAAGCGCCGGCCGTTGGCGCGGATGGCCGTGCCCCGGTCGGGCAGGTTCAGGGCCTCCAGGGCCTTGCGCGCCAGGTCCTCTCCATCCTCGGCGCGGAACAGGAAGCCGGTGGCGCCGTCCTCGATGAGTTCCTTGTGGCCGCCCACGTCGGAGGCGATGAGCAGGTGGCCCTGGGCCATGGCCTCCAGGGGTTTCAGGGGGGTCACCAGGTCGGTGAGGCGCATGGCGTGGCGCGGATAGGCCAAGAGGTCCACCAGATCGTAGTAGCGGCTCACCTCGTTGTGGGGCACCCGGCCCAAGAACACCACCTTGTCGGCCAGGCCCAAAGCCTGGGCCTGAACCTTGAGGTTGGCCTCCTGGGGTCCGCCCCCCACCAGCAGCACGCGCACGTCCGGGGCCTGGGCCAGGATCCGCGGCAGGGCGTTCAACAGCAGGTCCAGGCCCTCGTAGGCATAGAAGGAGCCCAGGAAACCGATGACCCGGCAGCCCGCCAGGCCCAGCTTCGCTTTCAACTCGGGATCGGCGCCGGCGCTGGGCTGGAAGTGCTCGATGTCCACGGCGTTGGGCACCACGCCGATCTTGTCATCGGGGATGCCCCGGCTGGCCAGGTCGCGCCGCAAGCCTTCGCAGATGGTGACGACCTGGCTGACGGCCTTCACCGCGCGGGTCTCCATGGCCTTGGTGAGGCGATAGCGCAGGCCGCCTTCCTTCTGGGTGCCGTGGTCCACGGCGGCGTCTTCCCAGAAGGCGCGGATCTCATACACGGTGGGGATGCCCAGGGCGCGGCCCACGTGGATGACTGGCCAGGCGTTGAGCACGGGGGAATGGGCGTGGATCAGGTCCGGGCGCAGCTGCTTGGCCAGGCCCATGAGGCGGATCTCGGTGGCTTTCATGAGGGCCCATTGGTTGAGCGCTGGCAACTTGCTTGCCAGCCCGCCGGGCGGGGGCGTGCGGTAGAAGCGCAGGCCGTCCGCTTCCTCTTCCAGACCCTGGGCATCGAGCTGCTTGGGGCTGGTGAGGTGGAAAGTCTCCCAGCCGAGGCGGCGCTGGCCGCGCAGGATGTTGGCGCTGCGGAAGGTGTAGCCGGAGTGCAGCGGCAGGGAGTGGTCGAAGACGTGGAGGATGCGCAGGCTCATGCGTGTTTTTCGTTGTGGCGCAGAAAGGCCTCAAACATGTACAGCGACCACAGGGGAGCGCTGTAGTCCCGCTTGCCCCAGGCGTGCTCGTCGGCCATGCGCTGCAGGAAGTCCATGTCGAACAGGCCCGTGTCGGCCATGCGCTGGGAGGTCAGGGCGGTGTGGAGCTTGTCCTTCAGCGGCCCACGGAACCACTCGGCCAGGGGGATGGAGAAGCCCATCTTGCGGCGGTACATGATGTCGTGGGGAAGAAAGGGCTCCAGGGCCTTCTTCAGCATGTACTTGCCCTCGGTCCCCTTGAGCTTGTAGTCCACCGGCAGGCCGGAGACCCATTCCATGAGCTTGTGGTCCAGGAAGGGCACACGCACCTCCAGGGCGTGGGCCATGCTGGCCCGGTCCACCTTGGTGAGGATGTCGCCCACCATGTAGGTTTTCATGTCCAGGTACTGCACCTGGGAGACGGCATCGCCGTCCCGCACCGGGGAACGGGCATGGTGCCGGCGCAGCACCTCCACCGCCCGGTAGCCGGCGAGGCGCTTCCTGAAGGCGGCGCTGTAGACCTTGTCCCGCAGGTCGTCGCCCATGATGGAGACGCCGTGGAAATAGCCCTCCACCGTGTCCCGTGCCATGGCCTGGAAGGTGGTCTTGGCGCGCAGCACCTTGGGCGCCCAGTCCGCCTTGGGGTAGGCGCAGCCGAGGAAGCCGAACAGGGGCTTGCGCAGGGCATAAGGCATGAGGTGGCGCATGCGCTCCTCATAGGAATGCCAGCGGTAACGGCGGTAGCCGGCGAAGTTCTCGTCGCCGCCGTCCCCCGACAGGGCCACGGTGACGTCCTTGCGCGCCAGCTGGCAGACCCGCCAGGTGGGCATGGCGGAGGAGTCGGCGTAGGGCTCATCGTAGAGGCGGGCCAATTCGTCCGCCAGGCTGATGTCGTCGGCTTCCACCAGGTTGATGTGGTGGTCGGTGCGGTAGCGGTCCGCCACCTGCCTGGCGTAGGCGGACTCGTCGTACTTGGGGTCGGGAAAGGCGATGGAGCAGGTCTTCACCGGCTGGTCGGAAAGGCCCGCCATCATGGCCACCACGGCGGAGGAGTCCACGCCGCCGGAGAGGAAGGCCCCCAGGGGCACCTCCGCCACCAGGCGAATCCGCACCGCCTCGCGGAAGCGTTCGATGAACTCGGATTCGGCGGCTTCCAGGCTGATGGGCCCCACCGGTCGGAAGGGCACGTCCCAGTATTCCTCCGGTGCCGGCACCGGCTGGCCGCGCTTGATGAGCAGGCGGTGGCCCGGCGGCATCTTCAGGGCCGACTTGTAGATGGTGCGCGGCTCGGGCACGTAGCCGTAGCCGAAGTAGTCCTCCACCGCCTCATCAAGGATGTCGCGGCGGAAGCCGGGCCAGGCGGTGAGGGTCTTCAGTTCGGAGCCGAATACCAGGAAGCCGTCGTCGGTGACGGCGTAGTGCAACGGCTTCACCCCCAGGCGGTCGCGGGCCATGAACAAGACCTGCTGTTTCCTGTCCCACAATGCAAAGGCGAACATGCCGCGGAAGTGCTGCACGCAATCCGCACCCCACTGTTCCCAGGCATGGACGATGGTCTCGGTGTCGGAACGGGTCTTGAACGTATGGCCCAGGGCGGTGAGTGCCGGGATCAGGTCCGTGAAATTGTAGATCTCGCCGTTGAACACCACCCACACCGAGTCGTCCTCGTTGGCCAGGGGCTGCTGCCCGGCGGCGATGTCGATGATGGACAGGCGGCGGTGGCCCAAGCCCAGGCCCGGCTCCAGGTACAGGCCGGATTCGTCGGGACCGCGATGCCACTGCATGTCGTTGATGCGTGTCAGGACCTCACGGGCAATCGGGCGCTGCTCACGCAGGTCGAAGATACCGGTTATGCCACACATAGTCTCGTTGCCACCCACCCCCTGTCAGACGTCATATTAGCCGATGCCGGCGCTGCGGGTCCGCCCGGCGCCAGCGGCTTCCTACAAGACAGCATCGTAGACGTCAGCGTAGGCACGCGCCATAGCCGCCAGGCTAAATCCATGCTCTATCACGGCCCGGCCGGCGTTACCGTGTGTTTCTATCAGGGCGGGGCCGGCCAGATAGGCAGCCATGGCCTCGGCCAGGCTGGCAGGGCGGGCGGGCGGCACCAGGGCGCCGGTCCTGCCATCCTCCACCAGTTCGACGTTACCCCCCACGGCGGTGGCGATGACCGGCAGGCCACTGGCCATGGCCTCAAGGATGGTGTTGGAGATACCTTCGTTGAGGGAGGGCAGCACGAACACGTCCAGGGCGCGCATAAGGTCGGCGATGTCCGACCGCTCGCCGGGCAGCCAGGCCAGGTGGCCAAGCCCGGACGCGCCCAGCAGGTCCAGGCAAGGCTGACGCGCCTTGCCTGCGCCGATGATGACCAGGCGCAGGCGCCGCCGCGCCGCCGCGTCCGTCTGCGCCAGTTGGATGAAGGCGCGCACCAGATTGGGATAGTCCTTGACCTCGGCCATGCGCCCCACCGAGCCGAACAGCACGCTGTCCGCGGCGGCGAAACCCTCCGGCAGTACACTCGGACGCGGGCCGGCGCGGGGATGGAAGCGCACACTGTCGACACCGTTGTATATCTGGCGGATTTTATGTTCCGGCACCCGCACGGTGTCACCCAGCCAGCCGGCCAGGTCGCGGCTGACGGCGATGTAGCGGGACACGAAGGGGCGTGCAGCGCGGCGCAGCAGGTTGTATTTGCGGTTGCGTCCGTAGAGATCGAACACATCGCGGCCATGCTCGCCGTGCACCGTGGCGCGCACGCCGGCGGCAGCGGCGACGAACTGGGCCTCCAGGGCGGCCAGGTTGCGGGTGTGCACGACATCGGGCCGCAGCGCCCGCAACAGCCGCCAGAGCCTGGGCACCCAGGTGTAGTCGTGGCCGGGACGGCGCCCCAGGGCATGGAACGCCACCGGCTGGGCGGTGATGCGCCGGCGGAAATCGCTGTACTCGGTGAGGGCCACCACCACATGCCGGTAGCGCTCCGGCGGCAGGGTGTTGCAGAGGTTGACCAGGCCGTTTTCCATGCCGCCGGTGTCGAAGCGGTGCACGACGTGGACGATGAGCGCCGGTTTCATCGGCCCCTGCCGCGACCGTGCCGCGCCGGCCCTGCCGTCCGCCCGGACCCCGGCCCAGCCATTAGCCCTCCGCCGCCTTTTCCAGCGTCGCCAGCAGCGACGGCAGCATATCGCGCAGGAAGCCCTGCAACACCGCCGCCGCTTCGGGGCGGTCGAGCAGCGGCGTATAGACGATGATGGCCGCCGCGTCATCCCAGCGCCCCAGGAGACGCGACCTCGCCTCATATAACTTGGCCCAGTAGGGATTGACGGTCGTCGGGCCATTCAGCCAGTTCCACTGCCAGATGAGCAAACGCAGGTTGGCGGAGCGCAATCGGGTCTCGACGACCTCGGCTTTGCTGTTGGCCAATTCCACCTGCCGGACGGATTCGCCGACGTTGCTCCAGACGGGATGTTCCTGCTGAATCATCACATTCTGGGAGTTGATGAGTTCCGCCCCCTGTCGCTGATAGCGGTAATAGGCGAGCATCACCGAGACCGTCGCCTCCCCCTTGCGATACGTCCGCACAAGCCGGGCATCGGTCCCTTTGTAATCCGGCTGCCAGTCGGTGAAGGCGGCGGCCGGCTGCCAGCCATGGGCCGGCTCGGGCGCAGCAAGCTGGATCGCATTCCCCTTGGGAGCGCCGGCTTCGATGTAGGCCGCATAGGCCGGCCACAGCGCCGCCACGACGAGCGCCAGGAGCGCGGCCTGGCCGTGCCGGGAAGATGGCTGTGACGATGGGACCATGGCGGCGGCCGGCTTGCCATCCGCCTCCTCCTCGCGCCAGAAGGAGCCCACCCAGAACATGAAGAACATGACCAGGCCGAAAAATACCCAGCCATAGATATAGTGATCCACTCCCAGGGCCAGCTTCATGCCGGAGAGATGGGCGATCATCACGATCATGTAGGCACGCAGGCCGTTGGCGATGATCGGCACGATGACCGCGGCGAGCATGAACAGCAGGCGGCGGCCGAGGTGGCGATAAGTCAGGTAGGCATAGAGGGCGCCCACCGTGAAGGAGGCCATCAGGTAACGCAGGCCGCTGCAGGCCTCGACCACCGACCATTCGCCGCTCGGTATGGCAAAGAAGGTGCCCTCGCGAAGCACCGGTATGCCAGTCAGTTGCAACGCGCGCACGGCAAAGTCGGCAGTGAATCGCATCAGCGGCTGCATCAGCGCCTCGCCCATGGGCACGGCGAGGAACAGAAACGCCAGGGGGAAGGCCATGGCCCAGGCGATGCGCCGGCCAAGCAGGGTGATCACCAGGGCGGCGATCATGGCCACGAGCGCGAGTTGCTGCACCACCAGCACCCGCGCCAGATCGGCGGCAAGCCAGACCAGGCCAAGCCCGGCGAGCAGCATCAGGCCGCGCCAGTCGACGGCCGGCGGCAATTGCGCCAGCGCCCGCCGCTGGCGCCAGAGCAGATAGGCCGAGATGGGGAAGATCAGATAGCCGTGGGCAAAGGTTTCCGAGCGTGACCAGATGGCGACGGCGGAGGCCGTCGTCCCGAAATACAGCAACAACAGCAGCACCACGCTGGCGAGCGTAATCGCCCAGGGCGCGGTCTGAGGCGGGCGGGATCGTGGTTCTGTCGCGTCACTCATGCGTGATGGGCCTGAGGATGGGGGCGGTGGCTGATAGTGGCGCTGACGGGCCTGCGGTCAGCAGCCGATCGAGGCCAGCGAGGTGGTGCTGCCAGCTGAAATCGGCCACCACCCGGCGGCGGGCGGCCGCACCGGAGGGGCCGCCCTGGCCGCGCAGCAGCGCCAGACAGTGGCGGCGGAATTCCTCAGAGTCGCGGGCCAGCGCCAGCTCCACACCCACCTCGGCGGCGATGCCCTCCAGGGCCTCGGCCGAGACTACGGCGGGCCTGGCCATGGCCATGGCCTCCAGCACCTTGTTCTGGATGCCTCGGGCGATGCGCAGCGGCGCCACGACCAGGCGGGCGTGCGCGAGATAGGGGCGCACGTCCGGCACCGCGCCGGTCACCGTCACTCCAGGGATGGCCGCGAGGGCCTTTACGGCGGGCGTAGGCCGTGCCCCGACGATGCAGAAGCACGCCTGCGGCACCTGCGCGCGCACGGCGCCGAACACCTCGCTGGCGAACCAGGTCACGGCGTCGATGTTGGCCCAGTAATCCATGGCGCCGGTGAAAACGAGAGCGGCCGCGGCGGCCGGAAATGGATTGGCATAGTGCCGCTCGGGCGAAAAATAGTCGGTGTCCACACCGTTGCTTAAGCCACTCACCTTGTCGGCGCAGTCCGGCGCGAGTTGCCTGAACAGGGCCGCCTCGGCCTCGGACACGAAGGCGGAGGCATCGAAGCGGCGGGCGACGGCATGTTCGTACGCCAACAAACGCGCGGCCTCGCGCCGGTAGACCCAACGCACCGGCCAGGCCTTCTTGTCGGCATATTGCCGCCATTTATCGGAATCGATATCGACGAAATCGATGACGCGCCGCACATCGCCGCGCGCCATGAGGTACTGGGCCATGGCCGATGAATAGACCAGCGCGCGCCCGATACGCCGTTGCGCCAGCATGGCATCGACCCAGCGCCGCATGCGCCGGTCGCGGTAGTAGGGCAGCGTCAGCGGCGCGCCGGTCAAAAAACCGCTCAGGCTGCGCAACGTCGCCAGGCGCGGCGTGAGCGGCAGCAGGCAGACCTCGCCACCGGCCAGCGCCCGCACCGCCTCGGCATGCGCCCAGTCGTCGGCATCATCGACGAAGGCGCCGAGGTGCACACGGTAGCGCCGGGCGAGGTGTTTGAGCAGATGATAGGAACGTATCTTGTCGCCCTTGTTGGGCGGGTAAGGGATGCGGTGGACGAGGTAGAGCAGCTCCTCCATCGCTCAGCCCAGATTGCGCACGATATGGGGCCCCAACCAATTCGCCAGGCCGATGGGCAGTCGCCGCCAAGCCTCGATGAACAGCCGGTATTTGGCATTGGCCGGGTTGTTCTGGGGGATGGTGGCGCGCTTGTAGAGACAGTATTCGTAGCAAAGCGGCTGCGGCTCGAAGCCCCAGTTCTTTTTGAAGGCGTAGGAGCCCGTGCCCTGCTTGCTGCGACCGTAGTCGAAAACCTTGAGGCCACGCATCGAGGCGCGGCGCATCAGTTCCCAATACTTGAAATCGTTGCCGGCCAGCGCGCGCGCGCGGGCGTCGTCACCGGCGTAATAAGGCAACACCTCGTCGCGGAAATAGAAGCTCAGCACGCTGCTGATCGGCCGGCCATCCGCGGTGGTCACGGTGAGCACCTCGCACTCTTCGCCGAAGGCCTGCCGCAAGGACTGAAAATACCGCCTGGGCAGCGCCGGCGTGCCGTGGCGATGGACGTTATCGGCATAGAGCGCGAAGAAGCGTTCCACGCCGGGATCGATCTCCGCGCACAAACCGTTGTTGATGCCCTTGCGCACCATCGCCCGCTGTTTGCGTGGGATGGCCAGCATATTGGCCTCGGGGTCGGGCAGCAGCGCCTTGCGAAAAGTGACATAGAGATGCTGGGTCGGCCAATCCGGGTGGCGCGCCACGGTGTGGCGCAACTCCAGGTGATCGACACCCAACTGGCGCGCCAGTTGCTGTGCGGCCGCTTCCAACTGCGCCGCCGCGGCGGGTGTGCGCGCGGCGACACCACCATAGACCGCGAAGGGCAACGAGGTCAGGGACCGGCCGAACAGGGCACTGCGCACATGCGCGAGCGGCAGCACCCCTTCGATCTCGCCGCCTTGTTCCGCATAGAGATAATAGGTTGGATGGCGGAAAACATTTTCCAGGAGGCCTTGCCAGGCGGCGCGATGGAAGAAGGTCGCCTGCGGTTCGTCCTGGACGAAGACATCCCAGCGCCGCGCCGTGCGCGTGTCGTGATTTTCCAGGCGCTTTACCGTCAGCGTCATGGCTGTGCGGGCTCGGGCCGGTCCAGACCATAGACGGCATCCAGCCGCCCCCATTCGAAGTCCTTGAGCAGACAGCGAAGGCGCGACTCCATGCGATCGATATTGATGTAGTGGCGGAAATAGGTCTTCAGGTTGATGCCCGGAATCCGCGGCTGCTGCGGGTCAAACTCCCAGGGGTGACAGTAGAACACGGCGGCACGGCCATCGATCTCGTTCACCCGGCGGATCAACGCGCGCGAGACGCAATAGGGTAGCAGACGGAAAAAGCCGCCGCCGCTGGCAGGCAGGTTTCGCCCCCAGATACGCACCGTGGTGGCGGGTATTTCCATGAGGCTCTGCCCGGCCCGATGCATGAAACGGGGCGCGTCCGGGATGCCATAGTGATCGTGACGGATAGGGAACACGCTGGAGCTGTAGCGATAGCCCACCTCCTCCAGTTTCGCGTAGACCCATTTGTTGCCCTTGTTGATCGAGAAGCTGGGGGCACGATAGCCATTGACCACCTGCCCGGAGATGTCTTCGAGTATCTCTTTGGCGGCACGCACATCCTGCAGAAAATCGCGGTCATCCATGTCGCTGGCCCGTTGGTGGTTATAGCCATGGCTGGCTAATTCGTGCCCCGCCGCGACGATGCGCCGCACCAGGGCGGGATACCGTTCGGCGATCCAGCCCAGGGTGAAAAAGGTGCCCCTGACGTCATGTTCATCGAGCAGGGCAAGCAGCCGCTCGACATTGCGCTCCACCCGGCATTCGCGTTCGCTCCATTCGCTACGCGCGATATAGGGGGCGAAGGCGGAAACCTGAAAATAGTCCTCGACATCGATGGTCAGGGCATTGACGAGTCTTCTGCGGGTCATTTTCGTCATCCCGCGGCAGGACGGTGGCGCGACCTGGCAAGCAGCCAGGCCGCCAGGTCGGCGGCGATGCGCTCCGCCGCCCGGCCATCCCAAAGCTCGGGCAGGCGGCCGCGTTTGCCGCCGCCGCCGAGTATCTCGTCAATACCCCGGCGGATGGCCGCGGTATCACGGCCGACCAGGGTATTGGTGCCCTGGCTGACGGTGATCGGCCGCTCGGTATTCTCGCGCAGCGTCAAACAGGGCACGCCCAGCGCGGTGGTCTCTTCCTGGATGCCGCCGGAGTCGGTCAGCACCACTTTCGCCCCAGCAAGCAACCCCAACATTTCGAGATAGCCTTGCGGCGGCAACAGGAGCATGCGCCGATGATCGACGTAGGACTCCAGGCCGAAGCGTTCGATATTGGCGCGGGTGCGTGGGTGCAGGGCGAAGATCAGAGGCAGCGTCGCCGAGATTTCCCGCAATACGCCGAGCAGCGCCGCCAAGGTCTCCGCCTGATCGACGTTCGATGGGCGATGCAGGGTCACTACGCCATAACCGGCGTTTTCTGCCAGCAGCGCGGGATCGGCACCCGCCGTTGTCAGGGTTTCCTGAACGGGTCTGGCAAACTCGCAATTGAAGCGCAGGCTGTCGATCATGACATTGCCGACGAACCGCACCCTTGCGCCGGGGATGCCCTCCCGTTGCAGATTGGCCCGCGCCGTCGCCTCGGTGGTGTAGAGCAGATCGGCCAACTGATCGGTGAGAACGCGGTTGATCTCCTCCGGCATGTCGCGGTCGTAACTGCGCAGGCCCGCCTCGATATGCGCCACCGGCACGGCCTTCTTGGCGGCGACGAGGGTGCAGGCCAGGGTCGAATTGACGTCGCCGACAACCACCACGCACGCGGGCCTGTGCGCGTCGAGCACCGGTTCGAAACGGCGCATGACCTCGGCGGTCTGCACGGCATGGGTCCCCGAGCCGACTTCGAGATTGACATCCGGCCGGGGCAGGCGCAGGTCCTCGAACAGCCTGTCGCTCATGTCCCGGTCATAGTGCTGGCCGGTATGCACCAGAATGGCGGGCAGCCGCGGCCGGTGGGCGGCGAAGGCGCGCAGGATCGGCGCCATCTTCATGAAGTTGGGCCGCGCCCCGACCACGCAGATTACCGGGCCCAGCGCCGCAGGCCACTCACTCGCCGCCATCCGTTCACTCCCGACACATCGTCACTGAACACCTGCCGACAATATTCCGGCGGGGTCGAAGTGCCCCGCCTCATTTCATTATGGTCGCCGCGAAAAACGCAGGTTGCGTCATTACCGCGGCCTGGTCAATCTCGCGCTCACCCCTCGGCGCCACTGTCGGCAGGCCCGTTTTCCTTGCCGCCACGCGCCGCCTGCAGCAATTGCTGCAGCAGTGTGAGCATGGCCGAATTGATGCGCTCCAGCCGCAGCATGCCACGCTCCAGACGAAGCAGGCGCTCACCCATCTGTTCGGTGCCCATCGCGGCGATCAGGGCGGAGGCCTCGTTCACCACGCGCGGGTCGATATCGAGGACCGCCTCGCCCAGGCCGAGCACCATGCTGTCGCCTCCCGCCGCCGGCTTGTCGTCGCCATCCGGCGCTGGCAGGGTGGTGCTACGGGACCGGTTTTCATCCTCCATCTCGTGCCGGATTTCCTGCACGTGCTCCGCCGCAAAGGTCGTTTTCCCGCTCAGGAAACCGAACAGCAGGATGCGGTCGCAGAGGGTGTTGATGCGGCGCGGCACCCCGTCCGTCGCGGCGTAGATCGCGTCATAGCCCCCCTCATCGAACATCGGTTCGCCGTCATAGCCGGCGCACTTCAGGCGGTGCTCGATATAGTCCTGGGTCTCCTGCCGGTCCATGGGACTGATGTGACAGGACGCGATGACGCGCTGACGCAGCTGGAGCATCTGCGGGCTCTGCAGGATGGTCCGGAACTCGGGCTGGCCGATGAGGAAGGTCTGCACCAGCGAGACGTTGTCGTACTGAAAATTCGACAGCATGCGCAGTTCCTCCACCGCGCGGTGCGACAGGTTCTGCGCCTCATCGACGATCAGCAGACAGCGCTTGCCCTCGGTGGCGGCCATGGTGAAGAAGGCCTCCAGGGTCATCAGCAGGTCGGACTTGGGGACGTCCTTGACGCGCACCCCGAATGCCGCGCCGACCAGACGCAGGGTGTCTTCCGCATCGAGCTGGGTGCTGACCAACTGCGCCGCTATCACCTTGTCCGGGTCAAGCTTGGACAGCATGTTGCGCACGATGGTGGTCTTGCCGGCGCCCACCTCGCCAGTGATGACGATGAAGCCCTGGCTTTGATGCAAGCCGTAATCGAGATACGCGGTGGCGCGGGTGTGCTGCTTGCTGCCGAAATAGAAGGCGGGGTCGGGATTGAGCTGAAACGGCTTGCTGGTCAAGCCATAGTAGGACGCATACATCCTGCCGCCGTCAGAAGGTCATGGACAGGATGCCCACCACGGCGTGTTCGGTGTAGTCCCTCGACAACGAGCCAGTGAATTGCGTCTGGCGCACCGAAAGTGAGGCATTGGTGCGGGCACCCAGCTTGGTGGTATAGGTTACTGCCAACTGTTTGCTGGCCGAACTGTCCTCTCCCCCCGTCCGACTGCCGCTGCCCTTGCTGTAGGAGGCGGTCACGCCTGCCGTTGACAGCGGAGTCAGGCGGTGCGACCAGTTGACGGACAGGCCCCGCTGGGTGATGTCCGTATAGGTGTTGAACACGTCGCCCAGCCCCGTCAGGGCGCTCAGGCCCTCGCTGCGGCTGCGGCTCAGCGACAGGGTAACCGTGTTGCGCACGCCGGTGACCAGCAGGGAAAGCTCCTGACGGCGCTGGAGAGTGACCTGGCTGGTGAGGAAATCGGTGGTCACCCTGGTGTCCGGCGGTATACCCAAGGTGGCCAGCAGGCTCTCTGTCGCCTGGGCCCGCTCGGCCGCATCCGGGATGCTGGAACTGAACAGGTTGTACAGCAGGTCGTAGATATTGCCCAGGCCCACCGTAGTGAAGCGCGCCGGCAGGGCCGAGGTGTCGCGGCTGTCGGTGAACTGGATGGCCGTGCGCTTCATGCGGTGTTTGAAGCTCAGGTTGTGGCCATAGCCGAAAAAGCGCTTCTCGCGGAAGGCGTAGACATCGGTACGCTCTGTCGGCCGCCAGTTGAAGCCATAGCCATGGGTGTCGTAGGTCTTCGAGTCCAGGCTGGCGAAGTCATTGCTTTCCCGACCGAGGCTGGCCAAGAGGTTGAATTGCGGATCGAGGGCGAAAGTGAGCAAGCCGCGCAGATCGCTGCTCTCGGTCTTGCGGCCATTGTTATAGTCATAGCGCTGTCGGCTGCCGTTGACGGCCCAGCCCAGTTTCGCCAGGGAGGTGGCGCCGGACAGTCGCCCGGTCCAACTCTCGACATCGGTATCGCTGGCCAGGTCCGACTCGGACTGGGTATAGGAACGGCTGTAGCGCAAGGTATAGTCAGCGTAACGGCCCAGCCTGCCCTTGATGTAGGGCGAAAGCTGGAAGCTGCCGGTCTGGGTGAGGTTGTCGTTGATGCTGGAATTGTCGGCGCTCAGCGCACCCAATGGATTGATGTATTGCTGACTGATGACGCCGTTCATGTCGATGAACAGCCAGTCCTCCACGGCCTCCAGGGTGGCGAAGGCATTGAGAGCCTGCTGAAGTTCGTTCTCATCGCTGTTGCTGGCATAGAAAACGGCGTTCAGATGGTAGTCGGCACTCAGGGTCAGGCGCTTGCCCTGCCCGCGGAGGCTGATGCCCGGGCTGATACGGGTGATCAGGTCGCTGCCGCCGTTACCAGGGTCGGAGGAGACATGATCGGTATAGGTCTCCGACAGGCTGAAGCCGGGCGTGACCAACCAGGCCTTCTTGGCCGCGGGCAGGCCAGCCGCCGCGGCAAGCGCGCCGGCCTCTCCCGCCGCAGCCTGACCGGAGACCGCGTCCTCCACCGCTCCGGCCGACGCGGCCAAGCCGGCAAGGCATGCACCGGCAAGCGCGAGGCTGGCGCCGCGGCGCCAATAAAAAGTCTCAGTGATCTTGTCGTTGGCCATAGCCATATCCATATCCATACCCATAGCCGTATCCATAACCGTCACCGCCCAGGCGATCGGGCCTGGCCTGATTGAGCACCATCAACTTCACCGGGCATTCATCGATCGTCGCCAAGGCCTGCCGGACCTCGTTGTGGGTGGTTTTCTCGGCCCTGGTCACCATGACGATCTGGCCCATGTGGGTGGCAAGCACCCGCGCCTCGGTGGTCACCAACAGCGGGGGCGAATCGAAGATGATGATCCGGTCCTCGTAGCGCCTGGCCATATCGGCGACCAGGCTGGCCATGGCCTCGCTGGCCAAGAGCTCCGTGGCGCGGGCGTGTTGGGTGCCGCTCGGCAGGATGGTCAGTTTCTCGACGTCGGTCTTGAGCAGCACTCCCGAGATATCCAGCGAGCCCGCCTTGAGCACGTCCAGCATGCCCTGCCGCGGGCTGATGCCGAGAGCCTTGGGCACGGACGGGTTGGCCACGTCCGCATCCACCAGCATGACGGTGTGGTCGAGTTCCATGGCGATGCTCATGGCCAGGTTGATGGCCGTAAAGGTCTTGCCCTCGCCGGGTACCGCGCTGGTGACCATGATCAGGTTGCCGTTGGCGATGGGCGCGGCGCCCTTGCCCATGGCATTGGCGATGAGCGGGCGTTTGATGACCCGGTATTCGTCGGCGATACGCGAGCGCGGCGCATGCGGCGTGATCAGTCCGGCCGCGGCCAGGGCATCGATGTCGATGTGCACCAGGCCCGTTCGCTCCATTCCGGCGGCGGCCTGGGGCGGGACCGCCGGCGGCGCCGCAACCGGCGTTTCACCACGGCCGGCGATCGTAGCGGCGAGTGACTGCGCCGTCGCTTCGTCAATGTGCGTCTCCTTGGCGGTTTCTGCGGCATCGCCGGGGATCTCGACCCCCGCCCGCCGGAGCTGTTCCAGACGCTGCGCGGCTTGTTCAATAAGACTCATGGCGATTCCTCACGCTGCACGACCAGACAGAAGGGAGACCGCAACGATGCCGGCGACATAAAGGCCGATCAGACCACCGAAGCCGGTCAGGAAAAGCCGTCTGTCGCGCTTCGCCTTGCGCTGCATGCGCTCGTTCTCGATCTCCGAGACCGAGCCGAGGATGGGCAGGCCGCTGATTTCGCGCAGGCTGCGGCCATCGAAGAACACCGGGCGCAACTGGCTGGCCACGAAGCTGGCGCCCAGCCCCGCGGCCAGAGCGGCCAGCAGGGTCAGCGGCAACAGGAACAGACGGTTGGGCGCCACGGGGGTGGCGGAGGCGCGCGGCGGATCGACCAGCCGGAAATCGGCGACGCTCCCGGTCTGCTCCATTTCGCCCGACAGGCTGGCCGATTCACGCCGCTCCACCAGGCCGGCGTAATTGCGCTTGTGGATTTCGTAATCGCGATTGAGCTGGGCCAGTTCGGCCTCCATCTCGGGCTGGGTCTTGATGACGGAGACGATACGGTTGTATCGCGCCCCCATCTCACCTACCCGGGCGCGCAGCGAGGCGACCCTCGCCTCCGCCTCGTTGAGGGAAATCTTCAACTGCTGATAGACCGGGTTGGAATTGACCGTCGCCGGCGGCTTGCCTGCCACCATCTTCTTGCGCTGGGCAATCTCCTGGCGTTTCTGCTCTTCGAGGTCGCGGATCAGACGCTTGGCGCTGATGACGTCGGGATGCTGGTCAGTGTACCGCTGCAACAAGGCATCCAGGCCGCGCTTCTGGGCTTCGATGCGGCCATCGAGCTCGGGCACCGTGATCTCGGGCACGAAGGCCGGCGCATCGATGGAGACCGTCGGCTGCTCGCCGGCGATCTGGCGGCGCAGGGCCTCGCGGGAATTCTCCGCCTCCCGCAGTTCCAGTCTTGCCTGGGAAAGCTGTTGACCGATTTCATAGACACGATCGGTGAGACCCTTGCCCTCGCCCAGCTGCAGGTCGATGTTGTGCAGCTTGAAGTCCTTGAGGCGCGACTCCGCCTCGGCGAGTTTCTTTTCATAGGAGGCGATCTGCTCGGCCAGGAAGGTCACCGCCGAACTAGAGTCCTTCTGTTTGCTGATGGCCGACTCGACGAAGATGGTGGTCAGCGACTGGACCACCCGCTTCGCCTTGGCCGGATCGGGATCGCGGTAGGACAGCGTGTAGAGGTTGTCGCGGCCGGCACTGTTGATCTGCAGGGTATTCATGACCTGGTCGACGAGCGCCTCCTGCGCGGCCTTGGACTTCGCGTTCAGGTCCAGGTCGGCCATGCGCACCAGCTTCTCCACATTGGGCCGGCTGATCAGTGTCCGGCTCAGCATCACCACCCGCTGCTCGACATTCGGTTGCACCGCCAGACCCGCCATCAAGGGTCTGAGGATGGAGTCGGTATCGACGTAGATACGGGCGGAGGCCTCGTAGCGGTCAGGGATGCGCATCACCACCACGGCGGCGATGGCGCCCACCAGCCAGGCCACGGCCAGCCCCAGCCAGCGATGCCGCCACATCGCGCGCAGTATCGACAACACTTGACGCAGCAGATCATCCATTTCTAGGGCCGGCTCATGTAGTTATTCCCGTTGCGCCGCACTGAACGGCGCAGGTTCGCTCCCCTGGACAAGGATCAGAACCAGCTCTGGGGGATGATCAGCACATCGCCCGGTTTCACGTCGACATTGGCCGAGACGTCGCCTCGCTTGATCAGATCGTCGAGACGCACGCCGTATTGCTTGCTGCCGCCTTCCGAGGTACGCAGTATGCTGGCCTTGTTGCCGGCGGCGAAGTCGGTGAGCCCCCCCACGGCGATCATCACGTCGAGCATGGTCATGTTCTGCTTGTAAGGCAGCGCCTGGGGCTTGGCGGCCTCGCCGACGACGCGGATCTGCTCGCTGTAGGGGCCGACGAAACCAGTCACGATGACCGTGACGATGGGGTCACGCACGAACTTGCCCAAGTGCTGCTCGATCTCCCGTGCCAGGGCGGTGGAATCCTTGCCCATGGCCATGAGGTCCTCGATGAGGGGCGCCGCCAGGCGGCCGTCCGGCCGCACCGGAACCGACATGGACAACTCCGGGTTGCGCCAGACTATGATGTTCACGGTATCGCCCGGGCCGATGATGTAGCGGTAATCCGGCGACGCGGCCACCGTGGGCGCGGGCGGATGCATGGGAGCCGAGCTGCAGCCAGCAAACGCCAGGCCGGCAAGACTGATCATGAGAAGGCGGCCAACCAGGCCAGATAGAAAATCACCCAAGTGTTTCATCGCTACTCCCTTCGCTCAATGCAAGCGCTCGTGTACATGATAGGCATCCGCCCTAATCTTACCCCACAACGCCCCTGGATGAAGCAAGCCGGCGGCCATACCCAGCCAGGCGCCTGGCGCCTGTCAGCACGGCCTGGAGGGGCTTATTCAACTCCGGTTAAGTATGTATCAAATCTCGTCATCACGTAACCCTGTGCAAGATATTTGCCTGCTCGCCCTGGCTGACGTTGCAAGGATGTGACGGCAGGGCCGGTCAATCCCCTTGCCGCGGCTCGGCCAACCTGCCGTTTTCGGTAATGAGCCGCCACACCGGCGGCGATGCCCGCTTGATACTGGGCAGGGCCTCATCCACGGTTCCCAGACAGGGAATGCGCAAGCCATGGTAATCGACAGCAGGACCGATCTGATGAAAGACGACGCCGAAGCGGCCGATCAGGCGATGCAAGGCCGGCTCCATCACCGCGTAACAATGGGTGACGCGATGGGCATAGACCATGCGCATCACCGCGGCGAATAGCCCCAGGGAGATGTGGGGAAAGGTCCGCCGCTCGTCCCGCTCGAAGTAGCTATCGACATGCGGCGACACCCCGGCCAGGGTGCCCGCCTCACCCAGACGGCGCTTGAAGGCCTTGGACACGGCGAAGCGCGAGATCTCGCCCAATCGCCGGCGTATTCCGGCATCGCCCACCCACTGCTCCAGCCGACAATGCGTTTCGATCGGGAACGGCGCCATCACATCTTTGGCATCCGCCAGGATGAGCCGGGCGGTCGCCGCGTAAATGCCGGTGCGGCGATGACGCACCAGATAGTGATCGGAACGGGCATCGAACTCATCTTCCTCCCAGTGAAGTGGACGCCCCTCGCCATCCACTCCCGCCTTGCAATCCTCTTCCCGTTCGAAGCCGGTTTCAAGGCTGTAAACCTGGTAGCGCAGCACGAATGCCTGCATTCTCAGTTCCGGCGTATCGGCCGGAACCAGTTCGAAGTACTGGTTGAAGGCGGAAATCAAGTCGGGGTGCATAAAGTATGCGGCATTACCTCATTCTGTTGTTCCTCGAAACCGCGCTATCGGGGCAAACCGCGAATAGTCCCGGATAGCGTCTCCCCTGGGACCGACCGGCATACTTCCGATGGCAGACTGTCACGTTGGATCGCCGGGGCTGGCGACCATATCGCGACCAGGACTGTTGGGCTATATTACCGAGCGCTATATACAATGGTAGTAAATAAATGACGAGGGAATCACCATGTCCCGGCAACCATGAGACGGTGTAAGACCTGCTTACTGCCAGAGGCCGCTGCTGGCGCAGATCTGGATGAAAAGGGTATCTGTCGTCACTGCCGTGAGCGCCGGCCCGGCGATGTCACCACCCTCCCCGATCCGGAGCACCGCCGCAATCTGGAAGAGACACTGAGCCACTGCCGGGGAGCAAAAGGGGCTCACTATGACTGCATCGTCCCCTTGAGTGGCGGCAAGGATAGTGTCTATCTGCTCTACAAGCTCAAGGTCGAGTACGGCCTGCGCGTCCTGGCCTTCACCGCGAACATCGATCTGCCTCAGGTGGCGTGGAGCAATATCCGGACGGCCCTGGACAAACTGGACATCGATCATCTGGTCTATACACCTGCGCCCAGCTTTTTCCGTCGGCTGTTCGCCTATTTGTTGCAGAACCAGGAAGCGCGCGGTGCGGTATATACCGTTTCCTACGTTTATGCGCCGCTGTTCGAGGGCGAAGCGATACGCATCGCCATCGAAAAAAATATCCCGCTGATTCTGGCAGGCTATTCACCGGGGCAGCCGGACCCCGCCAGAATGCGCTATGAGTTCTCGGCAGAGTTGATCAGGAGCGAGGACTGGACCCCACCGCATCTCAAGCAGTGTGGAGAATTCAGCGCCGACGAACTTCGCCAGTATTTTTACAATCCCCTGGAATTGCCGGCGGGCACACGCTTTCCACGGTATCTCGCGCCGTATCATGCTTGGGACTATGACCAGGACGAAGTGATGCGCAAAGTAGCGGCGCTCGGTCTGGTCAAACGCAAGGGCCACGCCAGCCCGATCGTCAGCAACTATCCCATCAACTGGCTCTTGATGTACTCCGATATCAGGCACTTCGGCTACAACCCCTATGCGCCTGAATTCGCCGCCCTGATCCGGGAAGGCAAGGCGAGTCTCGCCTATTGGCGGTTGCTGGGCCCGATCGTGGACCAGATGATACGCCACCGCCTCTTTCTCGGCCGCGATGTGACACGCAGCATGCGCTGGCTGGGCCTGGAGGATGCGGACCTGAAAATCCGGCTGCCGGAAGGCGCCTACGACCCGCCATTGCTCCGCGCCAGGCCATCATGACGACAGCCCGGCCGTCGACCGTTCCCGCCTATTTTTTGGAGCGCGCCGCACGGTCCCCCGCGGCGATGGGATTCTACCGGCGCAGCGCCGATGGCTGGACAGGCGAAACCTGGGCGGCATTGCAAGGCTCGGTCAAGCGGCTTGCCTCGCATCTCGTCCGCCTCGGGCTGTCGCCCGGCGATAAGGTTGTGTTGATGATGCCGACTTCCATCGAGTGGGAGCTATGCCATCTGGCGACGCTGGCCGCGGGCGGTGTCGTGGTCGGCATCGACGCGCACGACGCTCCGGACAACATACAGCACATACTCGACATAACCCATCCGCGCGCGCTATTCGTCAGCGACCCGGCGCAGGCCCGGGCCTTGCAGGAGCGCCTCGTTCCGCCGCCGCTGTTGACCGTCAGCCGCAGCGAAGCCACGGACGGCAGTTGTCATTCGCTGCCAGCGCTCCTTGCCGCCGCGTGTGCGGAGATCGACCCCTGGCCGAGGGCCGAGCCGACGTCCCTGGCGACGATCATTTTCACATCCGGCAGCACCGGCCGGCCGAAAGGCATAGCCTATACCCATGCCCAACTGTGTCTCGCCTGCGAAGCCATACTGGATCGTTTTTCCGGCGTCGCCCAGGGCGCCCGCCTGGCCTGCTGGTTGCCGCTGTCCAACCTGTTCCAGCGCATCATCAACATCTGCGGCATGATCCGCGGCGCCGAATCGTACTTCGTCGACAACCCGGCGCAAATCGTCGAGCGCCTGCCCGAAATCCGTCCGACACTGTTCATCGGCGTGCCCCGCTTCTTCGAGAAGCTCCATGCCGGCATCGAGGACAACATCGCCCGACGGCCGGCCTGGGTGCGTCACGCTGCGCGCCGGGCCTGGAATATCGGCATGGAATACCGCCGGATAGAGCGTCAGGGGCGGCGGCCGGGCCTTTCCCTGGAGCTTGCTTATCGTCTGGCAGACGTCATTTTTCTCACCCGCTTACGCAGGTTGATGGGCTCCGATCTGCAATTCATGATCAGCGGTTCCGCGCCCATGCCAACCTGGCTATTGGAAAAGTTTCACGGTCTGGGCTGGCTGATTCTCGAAGCCTACGGAACAAGCGAGAACGTCATCCCGATCGCCGTCAATGCGCCGCAGGCTTACCGCTTCGGCAGCGTCGGGCGGCCCATGCCCTGGAATGAGGTGCGCATCGCCGCAGACGGCGAACTGCTGGTTCGCGGGCCGGGAGTATTTCAAGGTTATTACGGCGATTCGTCCGGGACGGCGCCGCTGGATGACGAAAGGTTTCTGCACACGGGCGACTTCGCCCGCCAGGATGCGGACGGGTTCATCTGGCTCGAAGGCCGCAAGTCGGAGATATTCAAGACATCCACCGGCTGCCGCATTCCTCCGACGCCCATAGAGGAAAGCCTGAAACGGCTCCCCTATGTCGAACAGGCCGTGGTATTCGGCCGCGGCCGACCCATGCCGGTAGCGCTGCTGTGCCTCAGTCAGGCCATGCCGCAAGGGCGGCCGGCTGCCGCGCTGGCAACGACCATCGCCGCCGACGTGGCGCGGGTTTGCGCCGATCTCGCCGTCCGCAACCGGCCGGCCGGCCTCCTGATCACCCGCCAGCCGCTGACCATCGCCGCCGGCGAGCTGACCAGCAATCTCAAACTGCGCCGCAGCGCCATCGAGGCCCGATACCAGGCGTCGCTCGACGCGCTCTACGCCGACATGGCAGGCAGAACGTCTGCGGCAGCAGGCATCGTCGTGAGGGAGGCACCATGAACAGCTATTTCTTGACCGGCGCCACCGGCACCGTAGGCAGCGCAATCGTGCCGCTGTTGCTCGAAATCCCGGATACCGAGGTTTGGGTATTGATTCGAGCCGCCTCCGCCGCGGCGATGACCGAACGGCTGGAATCGCTATTCAGGTTCTGGGGCATCCAGGCGGATACCGCCAAGCGTGGCCGCCTCCACGGCCTGCTGGGCGACACCGGCAAACCACGGTTCGGGTTGGAGCCGCCGGCATTCGAGAATCTGATCCAACACTGCACGCATATCCTCCATTGCGCGGGAACGGTCCGCATGAACCTATCCATAGAAGAGGCCCGGCGCGCCTCGGTGGGTTCCGCCTCGGAAATACTGGATATGGCGCGCCGCATTGCCCAGGCCGGCCGGCTCGCCAAGGTCGATATCGTCAGTACCGTCGGCGTCGCAGGCAAATATCGCGGCACCTTCCGGGAAGAGTGGCTGAACGCCTTCCCGGAGTTCCACAACACCTATGAACACGCCAAGGCGGAGGCGGAGGCATTGATCAGAACCGCCCTGGAGACGGATCGCCTCCCCATCACCGTGCACCGGCCGAGCATGGTCATCGGCGATTCCGCGAGCGGCCGCGTCATTCACTTCCAAATATTCTATTTCCTGTGCGAGTTTCTCTCCGGCCGCAAGACCCTGGGGCTATACCCCGACTTCGCCGATGTGCGGCTGGATGTCGTGCCCTCCGACCTGGTCGCAAAAGCCATCGTCCTGTCCAGCCGCGACCCGGCGACGATAGGCCGCATCTTTCATCTTTCCTCGGGGCCCGAGCAGGCGCCGCGCATCGAGGATGTGAAAACAGCGGTGCGCCAGGCCTTCAAAAACCACGGGCTCCCGCTGCCGCTCGCGATCAACCTGCCCATGCGCCTTTACGCCGCGCTGGCGCGACTGGCGGCGCGACTGGCGCCCGCCAGTCAACGCAAGGCGTTGGCCACCCTGCCCATCTATCTGGATTATCTGGCCGACCGCCAAGCCTTCGGCAACGAAAAGTTCGCCGCCTGGTTCGCGGGGCACGGCCATGTCATACCCGCCTGGCGGCAGTACCTGCCCAAGGTGCTCGAGTACTATCTGTCTGTCCGCTATCCCCAGGAACCCCGGCCATGACGCCCGCCAGCATGAACGCGCCGAACAGCCGGCTTCTGGCTGACCTCCGCCAGGCCGTGGGCGACGCGCATGTCTGCGCCGATCAGGCGGATCTCGATCGCCATTCCCGCTGCACCCTGCCATGGCAGGCCACCTGCGGCGCGGTCGTCTTTCCGGCCACGACGGAGGAGATTGCCGCCGTCGTCCGCATAGCCAATAGATACCGTATCCCGCTATGGACTTCGAGTGGCGGCCGCAACTGGGGTTATGGCACGACGCTGGCGCTGACGGCGGGCGCCATCATCATGATCCTCGAACGCATGAACCGCATACTCGAAGTCAACGAGGAACTGGCGTATGCCGTCATCGAGCCCGGCGTCAGCTACGAACAGTTCAATGCCCACCTCAGAGACAAGGGCTACAAGCTGTGGATAGATTGCATCGACGGCACGGCCAGGGGCAGCGTCATTGGCAATGCCCTTGAGCGCGGCGTCGGGGAAACCCCTTATGGCGACCATTTCGGGAATCTGTGCGGACTCGAAGTAGTGCTGGCCAATGGCGACATCATTCACACCGGCGGGTCGGCCGGGCTGAAGACCTGGAATACCCACAAGTGGGGCGTGGGGCCGTATCTCGAAGGGATGTTCAGCCAATCGAATTATGGAATCGTCACCAAGGCCGGCATCTGGCTGATGCCCAAGCCTGAGGCCTACAACTCCTATGTCTTCGAAATCCACGACGAGCGTCATCTGCCGCTGGTGTTGGATACCTTCCGCCGACTCGCCCTGAGCGGAATCGTCAACACCAAGCTGCACATGATCAACGACTTCGTGTCGATGACCATACTGACCCAGCGTAGCCACGAACGCGTGCCGCAAGAGGGTCCGCTGCGCCAGTCCGATCTCGAAGCCCTGCGGCGGCGGTATCGCGTGGCCCCCTGGAACTGCGCCGGCGGCATCTATGGCACACGCGGCCAGGTACGGTTGCAGCGCACCCTATTGAAGCGGGCGCTTTCGCCTTTTGGCCGCCTGTTGTTCGTCTCGGACAAACAATTGCCGTGGATCGAGCGCGCCATCGAGTCGTCGAGGCGCCACCCATTGGTGCGCCGGCTGGTCGAAACGCTGGCGCGCACCTCCTTGCCCGTACTCGAGTCCGCGCCCCATGTGCACAAGATATTGCAGGGCATACCGACGGAATACTTCATCAGGCATGCCTATTACCGGCACAAGCCTCCCCGGCCGGCCGGGGATGTCAATCCGGCGCGGGACGGCTGCGGCCTGATCTGGTTCGCGCCCATCCTGCCTTTCAGCAACAGCGAGGTCTGGCCTTATCTCGCCTCCTGCAAGGAACAATTCGCGGCCCTTGGTTTCGACTTCTACGTCGCGATGCTCTTGATGAATCCGCGCTCGGTCATCTGCCTCATGGCGATACTCTACGACCGCGACGATCCCGCCGAAACCGCGCGCAGCAAAGACTTGTACCAACGCCTGTTGACCGACATGCGCCGCCGTAAATATCAGCAGTACCGGGCAGGGCTCCTAAGCTGGCCCACCCTGTTCAGCGACGCTCCAGAATTGCAGGCGCTGCATGACCGTCTCAAGGCGGCACTCGATCCCAATGGCATCCTCGCTCCGGGGCACTATGGCATCGGCTCTGGCGCAGAGTGATCCGCGCAAGGCGATGAGCACGGCGCTGTCCATAAAAATGGCGCTGGCGGGGGATTTCCGCCTCGCCTTGCGCAATATTCTGCGGCAGCGCCGGCGCAGCGGCATCGCCATCCTTGCCATCGGTTTCGGCGTCATCGCCATGATGCTCACCACGGGTTTCATCGAATGGATATTCTGGGCCACCCGTGAGGGCGTTGCGGTCACCCAGATCGGCCACATTCAAGTCGTCAAGCCCGGCTATTACGACAACGGCCAGGCGGATCCGTTTGCCTATCTTCTGCCCGAGCAATCGCCCGCGCTTGCGGCGCTGCAAAAGGCCAAAGGGGTCAGAACGATCACGCCCAGACTCGAATTCAATGGCCTGATCAGCCACGGCGACAGCACGCTTTCCTTCATTGCGAAAGGGATAGACCCGATAGCCGACCCCTCCCTGCGCTATTTGATCGTTGTCCAGGGCGACAAGCTCGGCGCCGCAGACCCCACAGGCGTACTGCTGGGCGCAGGCCTGGCGGCCAATCTCGGCACCAAGGTCGGCGACACGGTGGTGTTGCTGAGCGGAACCCGGACAGGCGGCATGAATGCCGTCGAGGCGACCCTGCGTGGGCTGGTATCCACCTCGATGAAGGCCTACGACGACACCATGCTGCTCGTTCCCATCGACATGGCGCGCCGGTTGTTGCGTGTCTCCGGCGCCCATGTATGGGTCGCCTCCCTCCAGGATACCGACATGACCGGGTCGGTATACGAACGCCTCCGGTCCGACGCCGCCCTCCAACCCTTCGCAATCACCCCCTGGACCAAGCTTGCCGACTTCTACAACAAGACCGTTACCTTGCTGACCCAGCAAATCGCCGTGGTCAGGCTGATCATCGCCACCATCATCATATTGAGCATCAGCAATACCATGACCATGAGCGTGATGGAACGCACGGTGGAAATCGGGACGGCCATGGCCCTCGGCGTCAGGGCGCGGCGCATCCTCATCCTGTTTCTGCTGGAGGGATTGCTGCTTGGGGTTTTAGGCGGCCTGGGCGGAATCGTGCTTGGCTATGTTGCGGCCACCCTGATCTCCTGGATAGGCATCCCCATGCCGCCCTCGCCCGGCATGTCGCGCGGATTCACCGCCGCCATCATCATCACTCCCGGCATCGTTTGGGAGGCATTGCTGCTGGCCGTGACCACCACCCTCATCGCCAGCCTCTACCCGGCCTGGCGCGCCTCCAGGCTGGCGATCGTCGACGCCCTGCGCCATAACCGCTAGGGACGTATCCGTACCATGTGGAAACTCGCCCTCCGCAACGTCCTGCGTCACAAGGCCCGCAACGGTCTGACCCTGCTGGCGATCCTCGTCGGCGTGGTTGGACTGATCCTCAGTGGCGGGTTTGTCCACGACATATTCAATCAGCTCGGCGAGATACTGATCCATTCACACTCCGGCCATATCCAGGTCTCCCGTAACGGCTACTTCTCGCGCGGCGGACGCAGCCCGGAAAAATACCTGATCGCCGATGCGGAGCCAGTGCGCGCCGCCATCAAAGCCGTTGCGGGGGTGGAGGATGTCATGGGCAGGTTGTATTTCTCCGGTCTTATCAATAATGGGCGCTCCGACCTGCCCTTCATCGGCGAAGGCGTGGAGGCCGTCCCCGAGGCAAGGCTCGGCAGCGGCGTCGTGATCGTCGCCGGCCGCAGGCTCATGGAGAAAGACGGCTATGCCATGCTGATCGGCAGTGGCCTGGCGCACGACTTGCGGCTCAAACCGGGAGACCGGGCGACCCTGGTCACCAATACCCCGGACGGCGCCATGAACAGCATGGAAGTCGAGGTGGTTGGGGTATTCCAGACGTTTTCCAAGGACTACGATGCACACGCCGTGCGCATCCCTCTCGCCACGGCGCAGGAATTGCAGGCAACTTCCGGCGTCAATACCCTGGTGGTGGCGCTGAAACACACCCAGGATACCGGTCCGGTGGCCGCCGCCCTGACCGACAAATTTGCTCAGGCCGGACTGGAGACCAAGACCTGGCAGCAACTCAACGAGTTCTATGCACAAACCGTGGAAATGTACGACGCCCAGTTCGGAGTTCTCCGCCTCATCATTCTGCTGATGGTGCTGCTCAGTGTCGCCAACAGCGTGAACATGAGCCTCTTCGAGCGTATCGGGGAATTCGGCACCATGATGGCCCTGGGCAACCGGCGTAACCACATCGCCGCCCTCGTCCTTGCGGAAAACCTCCTCATCGGTCTGGCGGGGGCCGCCGCCGGCGTCGTCATCGGCATACTGCTGGCGCTGCTCATCTCCGCGTTCGGCCTCCCCATGCCCCCGCCGCCAAATTCCAACCTAAGCTATGTGGCCCATATCCGCCTGGTGCCTGGGGTGATCGCCGGCGCCTTCGCGGTTGGGCTGGTCGCCACCATCGCCGCGGCCTTGCTGCCCGCGGTACGGATACGACGCCTGCCCGTGGTCGAGGCCCTGCGTCAGAATGTCTGAGCGCAACGGTCATGCCAAAGCCGCTGTCCGGAAAGGATGACATGAACGGCCGGCCCACCGTCCTCTTCATCGCCGACGCGGTAACGCTGGCGCATGTGGCCCGTCCGGCGGCCTTGGCACAGGCGCTCGATGCAAACAAGTTCAACGTCATTCTGGCGTGCGATCCGCGTTACCGGGCCTTCCTGAGCGGTGCGGCCTTCCCGATCCGGGCCATTCGCTCCATCGCCGGCGAACGCTTCCTGCAGGCGGCGGCGAGCGGGCGGCCACTCTATGACGTCGCCACGCTGCGCGCCTATGTACGCGACGACCTGGCCCTATTGGAGTCGGTCCGGCCTGACGTAGTGATCGGCGACCACCGCCTCTCCCTGGCCACCAGCGCCAGGGTCGCGGGGGTCCCCTACCTGGGAATCACCAACGCCTACTGGAGCCCGTATGCCGAGAGGGCGACGCCTCTGCCGGAACTGCCAATCAACCGGCTGGCGGGCCTTCCCCTCGCCCAGAAACTTTTCAATCTGGCCTGGCCACTGGCCTCCGCGTATCACTCGCTGCCCCTGAACCGGGTGCGGCATGCGTACGGTCTGCCCAGCCTGGGTTGGGATTGGCGCCACCCCTACACCGAGGCCGATCGCACGCTTTACGCCGATGCCAGCGAACTGGTGCCCACCCATGGGCGGCCAGCCACCCATTCCTACCTGGGGCCCGTGCTGTGGTCGCCTCCGGTCGGCCTGCCTGAGTGGTGGGACGACTTGCCGGCCGACCGTCCCCTGATTTACGCCACGCTGGGCAGTTCGGGCCGGCCCGGACGGCTGCGGGTCGTACTCGATGCCCTGGCCGGTCTCCCCGTCACCGTGGTGGCGACGACGGCGGGCAAGGCAGAACTCGAAAGCCCGCCGGCCAACGCGCATCTGCTCGAGTATGCCCCAGGCGACAAGCTGGCCGCGCGCGCCGACCTGATGCTCTGCAACGGCGGCAGCCTCACCGTCTATCAGGCGCTGGCCGCCGGCAAGCCCTTGATCGGCATCGCCGCGCACATGGATCAGCATCTCAGCATGCACTATGTCGAACAAGCCGGCGTAGGGCTGATGTTGCGCAGCGAACGGCTGCATGGCGGCCCACTGCGCGCGGCCGTGCTCAAGCTGCTTGCGGATGCGCCCACCCGGCGACGGGCCGTGGATATGGCGCAAGCCATTGCCCGCTACGCTCCAGGACAACGCCTGAGCCGCATCATCGAGGAGGTCTGCGCACGTGGCGCGCATTGAGGACATCCAGGGACGACACTGGGATTACCTCGTGGTTGGCACTGGCGTTGGCGGCGCCACCTTGGGGTACGCCCTCGCCAGGGCCGGGAAGAGCGTGCTGTTCATCGAGAAAGGGCGTGCGCCTTTCCTGCACGCGGATACCCTGCGGGGCACCTACCCTGAATTGGACTTTCCCCGTGTCGAAGCCCCCGCAGCCCGCCACGCGCCGCTCCTGGCCAGGGCCGGGCGCTGCCATGAGGCCGTCCGCGACGGGCAACACAGTTTCGTCCCCTTCATCGGCTGCGGCACCGGCGGTTCAAGTGCGCTCTATGGCATGGCCATGGAGCGCCTGTTCCCGGCCGACTTCGAGCCGGGGCGGCGCCACCCCGGGGCGGCCGCCGCCAACTGGCCAGACGTCTGGCCGATCGATTATGACGAGATGGCCCCCTACTATGAGCGCGCGGAAAAGCTGTACCGGGTGCGGGGTGGGCGTGACCCGCTGCGCCCGTCGGCCCCGGACCTCTTGCCGCCCAGCGCGATCAGCCCCTGCAATGCCGAGCTCCATGCCCATTTCCAAAGCCGGGGGCTGCATCCCTACCGCCTGCCGCAGGCCTGCGAATCCGTTCCGGGCTGCGAGTGCTGCCAAGGCTATCTTTGCCCAAGGAATTGCAAAAACGATGCCGGCCGCATCTGCCTGGAACCTGCTGTGCAGAATCATGGCGCGACACTGCTGGACCAATGCGAAGTGACCCGCCTGGAAGCAACGCCGGACCGCATCACCGGAGCCGTCTGCCGCTGGCAGGGTCAAACCGTGACGCTGCATGCCGATCAGGTCGTCCTCGCCGCCGGCGCCTTGGCGACCCCCGCCCTGCTGCGGCGTTCCGCATCGGACCACTGGCCGCAGGGCCTGGCCAATGCCTCTGGTCTGGTCGGGCGCAACCTCATGCGCCACGGCGTCGATCTTTATCTGGTCTTCACGCGCACTCGCGCCGGGAACCATCTCAAGGAACTGGGCCTGAGTGATTTCTATCAATTTCAAGGGGACAAACTGGGCACGGTCCAGTCCTTCGGCCTGTTGCCGCCCGCTTCCCTGCTCGCGGCCAACCTGGCCGCGGACATAGGCCATGCCGCCCCCTGGGCCGCGCCCCTGTTCAGGCTGGCGCAGCCGCTGCTGCGCGGCGCGTTGTCGCGCCTGCTCAAACGCGGAGTGCTGCTCGCCGCCATCATGGAAGACCTGCCCCATGCCGACAACCAGGTGGTCCCCGGCCCCCCTCTCGGCATCGACTACCGCCTGCATCCCGCCGACCTGGCCCGGCTGCGCACCTTCCGGACCCAGGTGGCCAAATCGCTCAGGCCCTACCGTTTTCTCGCCCTGCGCCAAGCCGAAAAGAACGCCATGCTGGCCCACGCCTGCGGCACCTGCCGCTTTGGCGACGATCCTGCCACCAGTGTTCTGGATTCGCACAACCGGGCCCACGGCCTTTGCAATCTGTACGTGGTGGACAGTTCCTTCTTCCCGACCAGCGGCGGCACCAACCCCGCTCTCACCATCGCCGCCAACGCCCTGCGCGTGGCGGAACATTTACTCGGCAAGCCGTCCTGATCCAGCCATGCCCATCCCCTCACTGACCCTGCCCCACCCCGCCACGCGGGTACTGCGGCCTTCCCTGCGGCACCTGACACTGCACACCGAAATTCTCATCGACGCCGGCCCGCAACGGATATGGCAGGTGCTCACCGACTTTGCCGGCTACCCTTCATGGAACGCCTCCATTCCCCGAGCCGAGGGGGAGGCCAGGGCCGGCACCCGGCTGCGCGTGGTGATCCACTGGCCGGGGTTGAAGGCCGGCCCCTATCAACTGCAAATACTGAGCGCCACGGCCGAACGGGAGCTGCGCTGGCTGGGCCATTTCGGCCGGACCGGACTCATGGACGGGGACCATCGCTTCATGCTCGAACCCAGCGGCGAAGGACATACCAGGGTGATCCAGTCGGAGCATTTCTCCGGCTGGCTGGTCCCTTTTTTCGCGCCCTGGCTGCGGAGGAATGTGCGCCTGGGGTTCGAGCTGATGAATGCGGCATTGAAAGAACAGGTGGAAGGCCACCGGGAGCCGGCGCCCCAGGTGGGCGCGAATTGAGAGTCCAGCGCCTTGATTCGGCGCCGGCCGGGGGTGGGCCGTGGCCGCCGCCATGGCAGAGGCCGAACCCGCCCTGTGGTTTTGCCCGCGCGGCAACCGGCGCCGGCGATCAGCCCGCCGCGCCTTTCAGCCGCGCGGCGGGCAGGCCGCCCCAAACCTCGCCGGCCGGCACCGCCGTATCCGCCTTGAGCACCGACCCAGGCAGCACCACCGCCCCTGGGCCAATCTGCACACCGGGCATGACTATGCACCCCACCCCCACCGTGGCCCCCCTGCCCACCCGCACCTCGCGCAGCACGAAGCGCTCGCCGGCCATGGCATGGGAGGTGACGATGACGCCCTCGCCGAGCACGCAGCCATCCTCCAGCACGGTCAGGCGGGGGTCGAGTATCTTGCCGGCCACCGCCACGTTCCTGCCGACGCGGGCGCCAAACAGGGCATAGAAGGCGGGACGGGCGAATACCGGGAAAAACAGGGAAAGGGCGGCCTTGCCCAGTTCGCCCGCCACATGCTGCACCTTCCACAACGTGAACTGGGGGTGGCCGGTGTCATAGTCCCCCGGCCGCAGGGGCCGCCAGGCGGCCAGCAAGGCGAGCACCAGCGCGGTCATTGCGCCATAGACATAGGCGAACAGCAGGAACAGGGCGACGGGCGCCAGAACGGGGCCAAGCAGGGCGGCCAGCCCGCCCTGGACCCAGACGAGCGGCAAAACGGTGAGGGTGAGCGCCAGGCCGATCAGGGCCGCGGAATAGACGTAGTCCTTGATGTCGGTCTTCATGGCCGCATGCTAACGGACGCCGGCGCAAAGAAAAAGGGGCCGACCGGCCCCTTTTTCCTGGACATTGACGCCAGCCTAGGCGGCGCGGCGGCGCTGGCCAAGCCCCAGGCCAAGCAGGCCAAGACCCAGCAGGGCAACCGTGGCCGGTTCCGGTATCGCCAGCGACCCGTTCGTATCGGCCTGGAAGATGAAGTTCTGGCCACTCGCACCATTTATCGCCCCGATATTCGCCGCAACATCGCCATCTAGGGTCGGGTCGCTGGTGAAGAGCTGCGACGGATCCGCCTGGTTATAGGGGTCGATCAGCGAGGTGTTAAAGAAACCGACCGTAATCAGGCTGGAGGGGGTGAGATCCGGGAAATAATTGGCGTTCACTGTGTCCACGACAAAGGTAATGTTCCCCCCGCCGACCCCCTGCAACGTCTGAGTGCCTCCCCAATTATCACCATTGGGCGATTGATCCAAAAGCGCTGTTTGATTAGAGGTAAGAGTAAAATTCGTAACCACACTGGTGAGATGCCCCGTCAGGATCGGCGTACCCGTCGCGAATCCTGTCCCGAGCAGATTATCACCCAATGCGCTATTCACATTGAATTCGATGAAGCTGTGACTGAGGTTGACACCATTAAACACGGCCGTGCATCCCGCCAAAGGGCAGGGGCCAAAGAGGGTGGCCGCTTCGTCAAAACCCGCCACGATGGTGAAGTAGTTGTTATCACTACCGTTGGCATAGAGGTTGGAGGTGTTCGGGGCCTGCATGGCGGCAAGGTTGGCTTGGTACAGATCCGTCACCAAAGGATGAGCCCCCCCCCCAAGCATTGGGAGGACACCGCCATTGATCGCCAGCACATTGCCCGGCGCGAAGTCGATGATCCCGACGCCGGCGATGTCGTTGGCCGCACCCGGCGTACCGGTCGGGTCGAAGGTGAAGGTGATGGGAGCCGCTTGGGCGATCCCGGAAAAGAGCCCCGCGATACCGAGAGCCAGGAGTGATTTGCGCAGTTTCATTTCATTTCCTTTCAATCAATGTACGTTCCGAGACCACCTGATAGACACCTCAAGGGCTTGCGTACAAATCAAAGCAAAGCCCATGCCAATACGTCAGGCGACTTAGTCAAGTCATTGAATCACATTGAAATAAAAAGCAAGAACCGGCCAGCTTAAAAAAGAACAACCGGCAAAGCCGCAACGATTGTAAAAAAACCCGACATCCAAATAAGAATAATGGGGGACAGACCCTATTTCTGCTTGCATAATAGGGGACAGACCACTATTTTCCTGTTTTCTGCATTGTTCTCGCTATCCCCATGCCACGCCGCGCCCGCCTCACCCTGCCGAACATTCCCCTGCACCTGATTCAGCGCGGCCATAACCGCCAGGCGTGCTTCTTCGCCGACAAAGACTATCGTTTCTATCTCGACTGGCTGGCGGAGTATACCGACAAGACAGGGTGTCGCCTCCATGCCTACGCGCTGATGACCAACCACATCCATCTGCTGATTTCGGCGGAGCGCAGTACCGCGCCCGGCGAGATGATGAAGGCACTGGGTCAACGCTATACGCAATACGTCAATCGCGTCTATCGGCGTACCGGCACTCTCTGGGAAGGGCGTTACCGCTCCTGCCCGACACAGACCGAAGATTACCTGCTGGCTTGCCAGCGTTACATCGAGCTCAACCCGGTGCGCGCGGGTATGGTGGAACACCCGGCGGACTATCGCTGGTCGAGCTACCGGGCCAATGCGCAAGGGGAGGACAATCCCTGGCTCCAGCCGCACGAACTCTACCTGGCGCTTGGCGCCGACGCGGCAAGTCGGCAGACCGCCTACCGGGAATTGTTCCGCCACGCCTTAGAGCCGGGGCTGGTCGATCAGATTCGCCGCGCCGCCAACGGTAACTTTGCCTTGGGCAGCAAACTATTCGGTGAACAGATCGCCGCCGTGATGGGGCGGCGGGCAACACCGGGGAAACCGGGCCGGCCACGCAAACAGGCGCCAGCTGGGCGGGAAGAGTAGTTTGCACGAAACCCGAAACCGTGGTCTGTCCCCGTTTTCTTGTTCAGAAGCTGTAGCGCAGCTCGGCATATACCCGGTCTTTGTCGTCGTACTGGCCAAAGTAGCCGGTCGGGTTGCCCTTGAAGACGTCCGCGCCCGCCATGAGCCGCCAGTTGCGTTCGAAACTCCAGGCCACGCGTGGCCGCAGCAGCCAGTCGGTGCGGTTCAGGCTGGCGATCCAGGTGGCCTGCGCTTCGAGCTTGTCCGTCAGTTTGTGGTTCAGGTACAGGCTAAAGCCGTTTTCGTGCCGCTTCGGGACGATGCGCGGGTCATGGTCGAAAAAGGCGCGCTGGAACAACTGGACGTTGAAACGGGTCTCGGCCGGCAGGGTGAAGTCGAGGCCCAAGGCCCAGTCGAGGATGTCCTGGGCGACCACGCCGTCGGCATCGGCGCCGGCGGCGGCGGGATCGTCCATGACCGGGAAGCGGCGGCCGCTGGTGTAGACCGCTTCAGCCTTGAGCACGGCCGCGCCGAAATCCTTGGCCAGCGTGCCGCCCCATTGATCGATGCGGTCGTGGCGGGCCTGAAACGATGCGCCGCCGCCGGTGAATTCGCGGTAAAAGGTTGGCTCCCGGTCCAGGCTGCGGTAATAGAAGCCGGAGACGTCCCAGCCATGCTTGAGGGTCGATAGCCGCAGACCGTAGTTGGTGTGACTGAGGCGGCGTTCCGGCCTGTCCTCGGCGCGGATGTTCAGGCCGCCCGGCAAGGGGTAGAACTCCGCTCCCGGCTTGCCGATGTCGTCATAGCCGGCAATGGGTATCCACAGCAGTTCGGCGTGGTAGTCGTCCTTGAAGTATTCCGCGCGCGCCGCCCACTGGGGAAGGCGCATGACGTCGAATTCGGGCAGGATGAATTCGCGCAGATCGCGCGCCGAGACCACGTCGGCGAAAAACAGCCCGACCATCTCGCCCCAGACCACATGCTGCCGGCCAAGGCGGAAATCCCAGTCGCCGGCGCCGACATCCACGTAGGTCTCGCGCAGGCTGGCCTCGAAGCGCTGATCGCGCTCGACCGCGGCGGGGTAGTAGTCGTTGAGGTCGTAGATGGCGTCATAGTCAAGGCGCACAGTGGCCTTCCACTTGATGTTGTCGCCCAGGGCGCCTTTACTGCCCAGCTCGGCGCGGGTGCGCAGCTTGGAGCCATGTTCCGGGGCGGCGACGGTGCGCGCCAGCTCGATCTGAATGAAACCATTGAGGCCGGGATCGGCGCCACGGGCCGGGCCGGGCCGGACAACGTCGGCCGGCGTCGATTCGCTCGTGGCAGACGCCGGCTTCTTGCTATCGAGTTCGAAAAGATCATCGAGACCCTTGGGCAGGCCATCTGCCGGCGTCTCGGCGCTGGCGGCCTCGGCCAGAGGCTCCGCCGCCGTCCCCTGCGCCCAGCCATGGCCTTGCCCAAGAAGCAGCGCCAGCGCCGCGCCGGCCGCCACCCGGAGATAAATGTTTGCCTCTCTTTTTTGCATGGAAATGCCCTTTTTGCCTACCGCGGTTTCAAGGGTAACTCGAAAACGCCGCCTTGCGTCACTCCCTAGGACGCAGGACGGTCTGCCGGCGCAGCTACGCCCGTTATTCAATCCGCCGCGCGTTCCGGGCGCACCCGCAGCCAGTTTTTGCCCTGGCGTATGCCCAGGGACTGGATCTGACCGTCTTCCAGCTCGATCAAATGATCGACACTGTCGATCACCTTGGCATCATGGGTGGAAAAAATGAATGTGGTCTTGATCAACGCATTGATCTTGCGCATCAGCGCCAGTATCTCGATGCCGGTATGCTTGTCGAGGTTGGCGGTAGGCTCGTCGGCGAGCACGATCTTGGGCTGCACCGCCAGCGCGCGGGCGATGGCGACCCGTTGCCGTTGGCCGCCGCTGAGTTGGTTGGGGCGGTGATCGGCGAACTTTGACAGGCCCACCATGTCAAGGAAAAAGGCCACCCGTTTTCTGCGCCCGGCCGGCGTGATGTCACGCCGTTGCAGCAGCGGGTATTCGACATTCTCGGCAGCGGAGAGGACGGGCAGCAGGTTGAAGGTCTGGAAGATGAAGCCGATTGAATGGGCGCGCAGGTCGGCCAGTTGATCGGGAGTCAGGTCGCTCACGTCCTGGCCGTCGATGTAGACCCAGCCGGAGGTGGGCGTATCGATGCAGCCGATCAGGTTCAACAAGGTGGTTTTGCCGCTGCCGGAGGGACCGGAGATGGCCAGCATTACACCCGGGTCGATGGAGAGCGTAACATTGTTGACGGCGGGCACGATCTGCTCGCCAAGCCGATATTGCTTCGAGACGTTTTCGAGGTAGACGACGCTCATTCCCAGACCCTAATCAAGCCACAGGCATGTCATCCATTCGCCTCAGCAATTTATTGGACGGCCCATCATGACCACTTTCTCATTCGACGCTTTGCGCGGACGCTCGCCTCTGGCAGCCATACTGCTGGCGCTCCTCTGCCCCGCCGCCATCGCCGGCGACGCCCCCGTGGACGAACCGGAGGCCCGCAGTATAGTGGAAAAGGCCGACGCGGTACGTCTGCCGGCCACCGGCTTCCAGGTGGATGTCGATATCGTCAGCCAGGATGGCGCCGCCGCTCAGGAGGCAAGGACCTACCGGGTGTTGTCGAAAGGCAACGAGAATACCGTCGTCATGACCCTGGAACCCGCCGCGGAGCGCGGCCAGATACTACTCATGAAAAGTCGCGATCTGTGGGTGTTCATGCCGGAAGTCTCGCAGCCGGTACGCATTTCACTGGCCCAGCGCCTGACCGGCCAGGTCGCCAACGGGGATTTGGCGCGGGCCAACTTCGCTGGCGACTATTATCCCAGGATCGTCCGCAGCGAGATCATCGGCAACGAGCGTTATCATGTACTGGAATTGAAGGCCGTGGACCGTAGCGTCACCTACCCTCGCGTACTGTATTGGGTGAACCAAAGAAATTTCTGGCCGTTCAAGGCAGAGTTCTACTCGCTCTCCAGCCGGCTCATGAAAACCTGCCGCTTCGAGAACTTTCAGAACATGGCCGGCAAGACCCGCCCAACCCGGCTGGTCATGGAAGATGCGCTGCATGCCGGCAACCAGTCGATACTCAAGTACCGGTCCATGAAACTGCGGGCCCTGCCGGACAAGGTATTCACCAAGGAATATTTGAAAAAATTGAACTAGGCTGAGAAATACCTATCAAAGTGGCTGCCATTTTCGGCCCCGGCTGAGAAGGACTGCATTCATTGCCTCAAGGCGCCCGTTCATCAAGTCATCCATGGGCAATGCCAGCTGTTGATGATACAAGATGCAATAGCCTTAGGGGATCGAGTCGATGCCAGCTCCCATCTAGGCAATCTCCCGCCCCAGGAGTGGAACATGATTTTATCCAAAATGACTGCGGCTCACCTGCAAAGGGGGTACAAGCAGTATTTTGAGGTCATTCCGGCCATCACGGAGGCGCTGAAATGGGAGAACTACCATTTGCGGCATGAAGTCTATTGCCACGAACTCGGCTTCGAAAACGAGATCAGTTGCGAAGTCGAGGTCGATGACTATGACGCTCATTCGGTACATTGTCTGGTGCGCGCCGTGGCCACGGACCACTTCGTCGGCTGTGCCCGGCTCATCCTGACAGACCCGGCCGAGCGCGACGCACCCTTACCCTTCGAAACGCTCTGCGCCGCCACCTTGGACAGAAACATCATCGACCCGGCAAAACTCGATCGCAGCAAAATCGCGGAGATTTCCCGGCTGGCGATCATCGATCAATACCGCCGGCGGCACGGCGAGAGAGAACGGCCCTTTACCCTTGAAAATGAAAACGACGAGTCGAAGATGTCGGCCCGCAGAAAGGTGCGGCTGCCTTACCTGTCCTTAGGGCTTTATCTGGGTCTGGTCGCTTTGGCCAGGCATTATGGCATTCAAAAGCTCTTTCTTCTGACCGAGGTTTGTCTGGCCACAAGCATCGCCCAACTGGGCGTAGAGGTCATCAGGATAGGCGGGCCGATCGAGCATCGCGGCACGCGTGTCCCCTCCATGCTCGATGTCGAGCATATTTTTACCATCATGAATCCCCTGGTGAGGCCGTTTTACGAGTTGATCGAGGGGGAAATCGAGGCCGGCCTGCGGGCGCAACGCGCACACGCCTGAACATCGACCGCACTACGCACCGTGGCGGGCTGGCCACGCCTCAACCCTGGCGAACACAGTGCGATTTCAAGCGACGCAGCATCAGCAACGCCGCGAAAATCATCAGCCCCATGCCACCGATGAAAAGGGTCATGGCCTCATAGCCCAGCACATAATAAACCCCGGCGACGCGGGCGCCACCCGCCAGCGCGCAAACCAGGATGCCAAGCAAGGCGATGATGTTCGCGGCCACATCCATTAGATTCATGTTCATGCTATCCCCTCCTATGCAAAGTGCGAAACCCCGTTTGCCGTGAAAAGCCGGTGATATCCGTCAAACAGTAGCAGGCCATCCACACCCAGGCAATGGCCGACGGAAAGCCGGTCGGCTGATATAGGCCGAACGCCGCGGCTGGATGCTTCAGGGCAAGGAGAATAGGTGTCGGAATTCTTGACACCGTTAGTGGGTTCTGTCTAAATGAATCATGGACGGCACCTAAAATATTTATTAAACACATGATTATTAAATAATCATTGAACCAGGCAAGGTATATGGCCCATTTTTTGCTTATCTATTTATAGCGATACCCCCTATTGTGAATGGCGATCTAAGATGATGTAAGGGGCGGTAGCCTATGTGATCGTGCCTGTGTAGCCGTCGGCCGGGAGTCACGCCGTTGGGCGATGGGGGTTTTTGGAGTTTGAGTCATGACAGACCGTACAGAAATGGAAAAAGACAACGCGCCTGCATCGGATGTCGAGCAGGAGACGGCGGCCACACTGGAAAAGCGGCGGCGGTTGTTGAAGCTGGATATCGGGTCTGTGGCGATGGTGACGACCTTGGCAAGTCGGTCGGCCTTCGGTTGGGGTGGTGGTCACGGTGATGGCCCGCAATGCGGCGGCGGCTGCAAGACGCCTTCCGCCTACGGCTCCATCAACGCCAGCCGCCCGGACAAGAAATACACATGCCAGGGCAGAACGCCCGGCTACTGGAAAAATCACGATGGGTGGCCTTCTCCTTACAATAAAAATACCAAGTTTAAGGATGTGTTCGATCCATCAAGCCCGTTTGAGAATAAGACCTTGCTTGAGGTGCTGGAGACCGGGGGCGGAGGCGACTATGAACTCGGGCGGCATATCGTCGCCGCCCTGTTGAATGCCGCGGAAGGCTGGACCAGTGGCGTGTTGTCGGTCAATCAGGTCAAGAACATCTGGCACGAATACAAAACCAAGGGCTATTTCGAGCCCACCGCCGGCGTTCATTGGGACTCAGCCCAGATTACGGATTATCTGCAATCGACCATGCCATTGTAAGGGGGTCGTCGTATGCCTTGTCGCTGGCATGCCGTCGCTCCCGGGCAATGCCGCTGGCACGGGTGGGATGATGGTTTTGTCTTCTATGATGGCCGCACGGCCGCCACGCATCTGCTCGGGCCGGCCACGGCCGCCGTCCTGCTGACTCTGATCGAGACGGGCCACCCCCTCTCCGCGGCCGAACTTACCGCCATGCTTTATGACGAAGCCCCTGACGCCAAGGCAGCCGATCCGGAAACCTCGTTCACATTAGGCCCTATACTCGCCGAACTCGAGCGGATAGGGCTGGTGGAACGCCACCTATCTTGATCATTGCCGATCTATCGTTGTCTGACCTGCGACAACGGCTGGCCGCATCCGGGTTGAACCTGCGCACCGGGCCCGTGGTGACGCGTATCCGCTCCACGCTCACCCCGGTCATCGCCGGCATCGCCCTGCATTATGCGCAACATCCGCTCGATGAGGCCGGCGGCTTTGCCGATTTCGACATTCGTCTGGGCCGGCCTAGGGGGCTGCGGCGCTGGTTCCATCCACAGGTGTTCTTTCATCTCGATGGGGTATCGCCCTTCAAGCCACTGCCCGCCGACCAGGCCTTCCCTATGCTGGAATGGGGCCTCAACTGGTGCGTGTCCAATTCTTGCCATGTGTATCTGGCCATCCATTCCGCCGTGGTCGAGCGCAATGGCCGCGCCCTCATCCTGCCGGCCCCGCCCGGCACGGGCAAGAGTACCTTGTGCGCCGGGCTGATCAGCCGTGGCTGGCGCCTGCTCTCGGATGAGCTGACGCTGATCGAGCCTGAATCCGGCCGCATCGTGCCCATACCTCGGCCGGTCAGCCTGAAAAACGCCTCCATCGAGGTCATACGCCGCTTCAACCCTGGCGCCGTACTCGGCCCCATCGTGCATGACACCGTCAAGGGCGCGGTGGCGCATATGCGCCCGCCGGCCGACAGTGTCCGCCGCGCGGCGGAAAGCGTACCTCCAGGCTGGCTGGTGCTGCCACGCTACATGGCGGGCGCCGCGGCCAGTCTCACGCCCTTGCCAAAAGCCCGCGCCTTCATGCAACTGGCCGACAACGCCTTCAACTACCATTTGCATGGCCGGCGTGGCTTCGAGACCCTCGGACGGCTGATCGATGCCTGCGCTTGTTATGAATTTACCTATAGCCGGCTGGACGACGCGGAAGCCGTGTTCGCCCGTCTGGCCGAGGGCATCGGGTGAGTGCCATGGCCGCCCGGGAGGTCGCGCTGCTGATACAGGCCCTGGGCGATGTGCGCACATTGACGGCCTTGCCGCTGCCGCGCTGGGATCTGCTCATACGCCAGGCACGCAGCGCCGACCTGCTCGCCCGCCTGGCCGCGCTGATCGAAGAGGCCGGCCTCACCGGCGAGATTCCGGAAGGTCCGCGCCGCCATTTACTCTCGGCCCGGGTCCTGGCCCAGGCGCAGGCCGAGGAGGCGGTACGGGAAGTCGGATATGTGGTCAAGGCCCTGGCGCCGCTGGATGTTCCGGTGCTGCTGCTGAAAGGAGCCGCCTACCTGATGGCCGGGCTTCCCGCCGCCAAAGGCCGGCTTTTTTCCGACCTGGACGTGCTGGTGGCCAGGGAGAGTCTGCCACAGGTGGAGGCGGCGCTGATGCTCAACGGCTGGGCTACGACTCATCACGACCCGTATGACCAGCGCTATTACCGGCAATGGATGCATGAACTGCCACCCATGGAGCACGTCCACCGTCTCACCGTGCTCGACGTGCATCACTCGATCCTGCCCGATACCGCCCGCCTCAAACCAGAGGCGCGCAAACTGCTGGCGCAGGCAAGACCGGTCGCGGCCGATTCTCCGATTCATGTCCTATCGCCGACCGACATGGTGCTGCATAGCGCGACCCATCTCTTTCACAACGAGGAACTCAGCCACGGTTTGCGCGACCTGTCCGATCTCGACCTGCTGCTGCGTCATTTCGGCCGGGAAGAGCAGTTCTGGCAAGACCTGGCCGAACGTGCCAGCGAACTCGACCTGACGCGGCCGCTTCATTATGGCCTGCGCCACAGCGTTCGCCTGTTTTCCACTCCTGTGCCCGCCGCCACGCTGAACCAAGTCGCCGCCTGGGCCCCTCCCCTCCCCCTGCGCTGGATCATGGACGCACTCTGGCGTCGGGCCTTGCGTCCGCCGCACCCCTCTTGCGCCGACCGGTTTACGTCTATTGCCCTGTTCCTGCTCTACATCCGTGCCCATTGGCTGCGTATGCCGCCACACCTGCTCTTCCGACACCTGACGGTCAAGGCGCTGCGGCGCCACAAGGAAGAAGCGGAGGCGTAACGGCCAGCCTGCCTCAGCGTTTTTGCGCCTGCCTGAGCAGGGCCTGCACATAGCGCGCGGGCATGGCATAGGTGATGCCGGAGGGGGTGCTCAATGACGCCTCCTTGGTGGACTTTACGAATACCATGTTGACGACGCCGACCACCTTGCCGCTCTCCACGGCAAATACCGGGCTGCCGCTGTTTCCTGGATAGGCCGTGGCGTCGAGTTGCAATACATCGTAAGGCTCGCCGATGGCGCGGACCATCCTGGCGGTGAGCTGCTGCGCAGAGGGGGTGGGGATCACCACCGGAGTCAGGGCCGAGACGATGCCGCGATGCGTCACCGGATGGAGCCCCAACACGGTGCCAATCGGAAACCCGGTGAAGGCGATTTCATCGCCTTCCCGGAGTGCGGCCGTCTCCGCTATTTGCACGGCGGGCAGCGGCTCGCCGTCAAACCGCAATAGCGCGAGATCATGCGCGGGATCGGCCACCTCCAGCCGTGCCGGGTGCATCACCACGTTCCTGCCGCGCCCCGAGAACACGGCGATATGCTCTAAACTCTTGCTGTCCAGGGACGTGGGTAATACGTGATAGTTGGTCACCACCAAGCGGCCATCGCCAACCACGAAACCGGTGCCGCGAAAGCGCGCCGGGGGGCGATTGGCGACGGCGTGGGTCCCCACCGCCACCACCGATGGCCGTATCACATCGATCAGCGCCGGCAACGGCCCCGGAGCAGCGGCGCGCGGCAGCAAGCCGCTCATTACCATGACAAGGCTCAACAGCCGACGAAGCATGGTCTCTCTCCGTCCTTGGTAATCCAGAAAACTGTAAATGGCAGCCTAGCGTCCCTTGCCGAAAACAATGACTTCGACCGTGCGGATGAGGATGAACAAGTCGAGCACCACACCCCGATGCTTGATGTAATACAGGTCGTACTTCAGTTTTTCCAGCGAATCCTCCAGACTCGATCCGTAGGGATAATTGAGTTGAGCCCAGCCCGTTATTCCCGGTTTGACGTTATGTCTTTGATTGTAATAAGGGATACTCTTGATAAGATCATGGACGAACTCCGGCCGCTCCGGGCGCGGGCCGACGAAATTCATTTCGCCGCGTAATACATTGAACAACTGTGGAAATTCATCAATGCGGAATTTACGTATCCAGGCGCCGATGCGGGTGGCGCGATCATCCTCTTTCTCTGCCCACTGGGCACCGTCTTTTTCGGCGTCAGGGCGCATGCTTCTGAATTTAATGATCTTGAACGGAACGCCATCCATCCCCACCCGGTCCTGCAGGAACAATACGGAGGCACCGGTCTTGCGCCCATCATCGAAATAGATGAGCAATACGGTTATCAACATGAAAGGCCAGAAAACAAGCAAGACCATGACCGCCAATAAAGCGTTCAATATATATTCTATTTGTATCCTGGCCTGATTATTGACGCCAAAACCATTCGAATAGATAACCCAGCAGGGGTAGATTAGATTCACGGCGATCTGCCCCGTCTCCTGCTCCAGGAAATTGATAATATCGAGGATTTCAACACCGCGTATCTTGCAATCGAAAAGCTCCTTGAGCGGCAGCACAGTGCGCCGCTCATCACAAGCGACGACTATGCCATCAATATCATTATCGATGACATAATCGGCCAGATTCTTGATATCCAGGTGTAGCTGTTTCCCACTCTCCACCCTGCTGCTCTCACTGTCACCCGACATGGGGACATAACCGCACAACTCGAACCCCTTTTTGTCCACCTTCCGGCGCATTCTTTTTTCTATGATGGATGCGCGTTCTCCGGCGCCAAGTATGACCAGTCTTTTTTTGCGTATGCCCAATGCATCGATATCGCACACAAAATACCGAAAAACTGTCGTCAGCAACAATACTATGGCCAGTGCAATGGGTGGAAAACCCGTATCCAATTGGATGGCCGGGAATAAGTTGTAAACAACCAGTCCCATGAAGAAATAGGCTATGGCAACGGCGACAAAAATACGTTGTACAACCGATGTGAACGGGTCTCTCAGCTTGGCATTATAGAGACCAACCGCGAGCGACCCAAATATACAGAACAGGAGCAACAAAGCCACATTGGCTAAAAATAGCGGCGGAAAATAAAGTGGATTGAATGTATCCGGCCTATATAAAAAAACATAGGTCACATAAGCCGCAAAAATTATTATCCCGACTTCTGCAACAGCAAAGAATACTCTCCCCTTTTTCCTTGCCTGTATTCTTCCACCCACCTCAAACTCCCTTCTTCTCTATAGATGCTTTGTACTACCTGTCTTTATATAGCACTCGGCCAGTCAGCCGGCCAGAACATTTAGATACGTCATCCGTTCATCACGGTCGCGCCCGGCCGGCCATTGAAAACAAACTGATATCTGCCGCCGCCCGCCCCGTTCTGGGGCGGGAACGCCTAGTCCAACTTGGATAGTGTGGCTACTTATTATTTCAAACCGTTTGCGAGCAACTTCTTCACCTCAGCCTGGCCTGGGAACTTATCGCCCAATTTTTCCAGATCCTTGAGGTGTGGCGTCGCCTCGCTCCGCTTGCCGGCCTGGATGAGGACCTTGGCCAGGTTAAAGCGGATGATAGGCACATTCGGCGCCAATTTATAGGCCTCCTGCAGCAAGCCGAGCGCCCGCTGGGTATCGCCCTTCTTGGCGGCAAGCATAGCCAGGGTATCCATCACCGCCGGCTGCCTGGGGGCCAGCCGATACGCCTGTTCTGCATAGTCGATCGCCTTGGGATCGTTCGTCTGGGCCAGCGCCGAAGCCAGGTTATTGATGGCGACCACGTCATTCGGCTGGCGGTGCAGCATGTCCTTATAGTACCTCACCGCCACGCCGTAATCGCCCCGTTGCATGGCGTATTGGGCGGCATAACGGGCAAAGGCGATGTCGTTGGGATGCGCCAGCAGCCAACTGTTTTCGAACTTGCCCGCCTCGGCGGCCTGCCCCGCCCGCACCAGGGCGCCATGCAGTTTCAAGGCCATTTCGGTCATTGGCTGCTTTTTAAGCCCGGCGCGATAGGTCGCCGCCGCCTGCGCCCACTCCTTCCTGGTGGTGAATATGTCGCCTTCAAGCAAATGCCCAATACCTTCCTTGGGGCGCTGTTTCTGGACGGTACGCGCCACAGCCAGGGCGTCTTCGTGATGCCCATCGGCCAGATAGACGATCACGAGACCGCGTTGCGCCGGCAAATAGTCGCTCTTGATCGCCAGCGCCTTTTTCAGGCTTTGCACGGCCGCTTCCTTTTGTTTGGCGGCCAGTTGCAGTTCGGCCATGCGCATCTGCGCCGGCGGGGAATTCGGCATCAAGGTCAGCACCTTGCCATAGGTGGCAAGCGCCTGATTGGCCTCGCCGGAGGCAAGCTGCGCCCTGGCCAGCGCGTCGAGCAGTTGCGGACGATCCGGCAGGGCCGCCACGGCTTTCTGCGCCGTCTCCAACGCGGCCTTGGCGTTCTTGCTGTTCAGGCTGTAATTGATGGACGCCAACTGTGCCTTGACATTCTGCGGGTCTGCCTTGACCGCCCTGGCCAACAGCTCGGCCACTCTGCTGGCGGCGCCGCCGGTTCCCGCCTCGAGTTCCGCCAGGGCCAACAGGGCCGCGCCGTTGTTGGCATCCGCCTTGAGCAGGGCCTCGAATCGGCGCTTGGCCTCAGCCGGTTTTCTTTCGGCGAGGTCCAAGGTCGCCAGGCTGGCCACGGCGGGAAGATAGGTCGGCTTGATCGACAAAGCCTTCTCGAAATGTTTACGTGCCGCGGCGAGATCGCCCTTGCTGGCCATCGCCGTGCCACGCAGTGCGGTCGGCACGGGCGAGCCGGGCTGTTTCTTTTCGAGATTGTCGATGGCCCGCAGGGCCTTGTCGAAGTCCTTCTGGCGAATGGCGGCAGCGATCAGGACCATGTCGGCCGTGGTCTCCTTGTCGCCGGCGGCGATATGCTCAAGCGTGGCGAAGCCGGCGTCTTTCTGCCCCATGGCCATCTGCGACACGGCCGCATTGACTTGCACCAGCTTGTTTTCGGGCTCCAGGGACGAGGCCCGGTTGAAATAGTCGTTCGCTTTTTGCGCATCGCCGCTTTGCAGGTAAGCCGTGCCGGCCAGTGCCATCAGCCGCGGGTCCCGGTTCCGTTCGAGGACGGGTTCGATCAAACCGAGGGCTTTGGCCGGCTGACCAGAGCGCAAGTACAGTTCGGCCAGCATTTGCCGCGGCGCCGCCGCGTTAGGTTTGAGTTGTTGCGCCTTGGTCAACAAGGACTCCGCCTGCTGGTAAGAATTGAGTTTCAGATGGATCGCCCCTGCCAGCAGCAAGAGGCGCGGGTCATCCCGCACGTATTTCTGGATGTCCATAACAAGGTCGCGGGCATGCGCAAAATCTTTTTTCTGGTAGGCGAAAAGGGCTTCCACATAGCTGGTCTGGAGATTCTTGGGCAGGGCCTTTTTCATGGCCTCGACTTGCTTGCCGGCTGCCTCCATGTTGTCCTGCCTGAGGTAACCCATGACCAGGGCGGCATGCGCCGGGGCATAATTGACCTTCTGTTCGAGCGCCTTGCGGTAGGCGCTCCTCGCCGGCTCGGTCTTGCCCTGGGCATCGAGCAGGTTGCCCTTGAGCGTCCACGCCTCGTGGTTGCCCGGATTCTTGCTCACCGCCGTGTCGAGTGCGGCCATTGCGCCGTCGATGTCCCGATCGACCAATTTCAGCCGGGCTTGCGCCACCATGGCGGCATCGTGCTCGGGTTTGGTCTTCAGCGCCTGCGCCACCAGCTCGCGCGCCTTGTCGAGCTGTCCCAGCGTGGCATGAGCGATAGCGAGAGAGGTCTGCAACGAGGCTTGCGCGGTCGCATCGGTCAGTTGCAGACCGGCCATCTCGGCCACCACCTTTTTCGCCTGCCCCGCCGCCAACAAGGTCTGCGCCAAGAGTGGCGTCACCTGGCCCGCGTCGTAACGCAGCTCGCCGGCCTTGCGCAGCTCCACTTCGGCGCCAACGGGGTCGCCGCCATCCAGCAAAGCCTTGCCCAGCAGGTAACGCGCCTCGGCCAGATTCGGGTCCTGGCCGAGGGCGTTCTTGAGTTCGATGATCGCCGCCTTGCTCTCGTTCTTCGCCAGGTATCCCTTGGCCGCTTCAAGCCGTGCCTGCGGCGTATCCGCGCCGCAGGCCGCCAACATCACCGTTGCTACCAGGCCCAAGGCCAATGCACGTACACGGTAACTCGTTGTCATAGCCATTTCCCCGTAACAATAAGACGGTTTCTAACGCATGCCCAATCGATGCATCAGATCGTAAAGAGTGGGGCGGCTGACATTCAACATCTCCGCCGCCTTCAGCATATTGCCATTGGCGCGCCCCAAAGCCATGATGACGGCGTTCTTTTCCGCCTCTTCGCGCACCACCCGTAGATCGAGGCTGGCCATGGACATTGCCTCGGGGTTCGTCAGGCCCAGGTCCTCCGCCGTGATATAACGCGCCTCGGCCATCACGACGGCGCGTTTTACACAGTTTTCCAGTTCCCGGACGTTGCCCGACCAATTGTGCGCCTCAATGGCGCGAATGGCATCATCGGCTAAGGATAACGGCCCCCGGCCTTGTTCCCCGGCAAAACGCCTGGCAAAGGCATTGGCCAGCAACACCGCATCGCCGATGCGGGCGCGCAATGGCGGAATCTTGATCACCAGCTCGGCCAAACGGTAATACAGGTCTTCGCGAAATTGGCCGGCGCGAATCATTTCAGTCAAATCACGGTGAGTTGCGCAGACGATGCGGACATCAATGGCAATCTCCTGACGGCCACCCACCCGCTCGATCACCCGCTCCTGAAGAAAGCGCAGCAACTTGGCTTGCAGGGGTATGGGCAGGTCGCCTATTTCGTCGAGAAAGAGCGTGCCGCCGTTGGCCGTTTCGATCTTGCCCAGGGTGGTCTTGTTGGCGCCGGTAAACGCCCCTTTTTCGTAGCCGAATAATTCGCTTTCAAGCAGGGTGTCCGGTATGGCCGCGCAATTGATCGCCACGAAGCGCTCGCTGCGCCGCGGTGAGGCCACATGCACGGCACGCGCCAGCAGCTCCTTGCCCGTGCCGCTCTCGCCCAGCAGCAAGACAGTGACATTGCTGGCGGCGACCTTCTCGACCGTCCGGCAGGTGCGCAACATCTCCGGATCGCGGGTGATGAAGCCCGCCAGGGCATCGGGCTGGCGCATGCTTTGCAGGCGCTTGTTTTCCTGTATGAGGTCCCACAAGCGGAAGGCCCGATCGATGGTCAGGATCAACAGCTCCGGTTCGAATGGCTTGGTAAAAAAATCGTAGGCGCCCAATTCGATGGCCTTGAGGGCATTGGCACGATCATTCTGACCGGTCAGCACGATCACCTTGGTGTCTGGCGCGGTCTGTAGTATCTGTTCCAGCAGCAGGAACCCCTCCGATACCGAATCGGGATCGGGCGGCAGACCGAGATCCATGGTCACCACCGGCGTCTGGTGACGGCGCAGCTGCGCCAAGGCCTCTTCGCGGTTGTCGGCCACACATATCTCGAACTTGTCGAAGGCCCAGCGCATCTGTTTCTGCAAGGCCGGATCGTCCTCGACGATCAGCAACCGCCCCGCCGATGTCATTGCTTGTCTCCTGAATGTTTTCCATCACCCAGGCGTCGACATGCGCGCCAGGGGCAACTTCACTGTCATTGTAGTGCCTGCGTTCAGCACGCTCTTGGCCGTCAGCTCACCGCCCAGCTCGTGGAAATATTGTTGACTCTCATAGACGCCTATGCCCATGCCGGTCGATTTGGTGGTCTGGAAAGGCTTGAACAGTTGCTCACGCACAAACTCCTCCGTCATGCCACAGCCGGTATCGATGACCTCCACATTGGCCTTGCCGCCAGCGGCACTCACCTTGACCTCCACCTTGCCCTTATTCTGTTCGGTGGCATCCAGGGCATTCTGGATCAAGTGACCGAAGACCCGTTCCAGCCGTTCCGCATCGCCTTGGACGACCACCTCGTCATGCACCTTTAGGTCGATTTCGCGGCCAAACTTGCGCTTCACGGCCTGAATCCGGCCGAACAGCACACGCAAATCGACGCCCATCAGAACCGTTTGGCGTACCCCCTCCTCCTGTAATTGCCCCATGAGTCGGCGCATGCGGCTCAGTGCATGTTCGACTGTCTCCAGCATGTCCTGCTGGAATTCGGGGTTATCGCGATGCCGGGCGGCATTATTCAGCATCAGGGAAAGCTGGGCAACGATGTTCTTGAGATCGTGGACGACGAAGGCGGACATGCGGTTGAAGGTCTCGAATTTCTTCGTTTCCAGCAGCGCCTCCAAGGCCAGCAACTGCGCCAGGTGTCCGGCCGCCTGGCTGCCCGCCGTCTTGAGCAGGTCGTTGACCTCCCAATTGACATCGAGTCGGGCGCGAGCGCGCGCCAGGACGAGGAAGCCGATCAGTTCATTGCCAACCCCCAACGGCACGATCAACCAGGCATCTTTTTGCGCCGGCAGCCATTCCGGCAAGCAAAGCCCCTCGTACAACGCACCGTTCTGCTTCATCTCGTCTAGATTTATCACCCATTTACGCTCGCCCAAAAAACGGCATAGCGACGCCTCGCGTGCTTCGCGAATATCGATCCTGGCCATATTCCAGACGGCGAACTGCCGATAGTTCCGGGCTGGCAGATCCCTGATCCAGAGGCTGCCGGCCGGGCTTTCGACCATGTCCGCCAGCTCGCGGATGATCTGCTCCGCCAATCCCTCCGGGGTCGTGTGTTCGGAAAGCGCACGCGTGAATTTGAGCCATTCCTCGCGGTAATCATAGCGATAGCGAAAGAAATGCTTCCCCACCCATACACGGATCCTGGCGCGCATGGCGCCGGAAAACACCAATACCAGCAACAGCACCAGCGCGGCGAACAATACGGTGATCTGCAGCGCCTGCCCCCAATCGCCTCCCACCAGACGCACCAGATAACCCATCCCGGCCAGCAGCAAGAGATAGCCCCCAACCACCAATAACAGGGTGGTGTGGATGACGATCTTGTTCGAGACCTTGATCCGCCGTGTCCAGTCGCGGCTGCGGGCCACCGACAAGGCATAGAGCGGGATGACCAGAGCATGCACCAAACCCCTGACGCTCAGTATCTGCACATCGATCTGACCGTACATCAGGGCATCGGCGTAATAATAGAGGTCGAAAAAACAGGCTCCCGCCAAACCAATGCCTAACGGCTTGAGATTCCAGCGCGAATCTTCCTCGACATTGCGTATCAATTGTTCCAACAGAAACAAGGCCATGGCGGGCATCAGCAGGGCCTGCAACAGGGTCGGCTGCGGCACCTGCCAGCCGGCATCGATATCTGCGGGAAACTGATAGTTCAGCCACATACCGGCCACGGTCACAGCCAATGCCACCATGGCGATGATGGACACATCCCGGTTGCGCCGCGCCGGCCGTATGGCCTTGATCTGCAAGACGGACAGCATGGAAAAATACCAGCCGCCATAGCGCAGCACATCCATGATGGACGCGGCCCTGTAGAAAAACGGGTTGCCAGACTGGCCATACAAAAAAACGAGACAGGCCCACAGCGCGCTCGCCACCGCCGTGGCAAACAGGGCTTGGTGTTGTACCTGGGGCGCCGCCGCCGCGGAAACCCGCTGCCCGCGCAAGATGAACAGGGCCAGGCCGACAAAGCCTATCAGGGCAGTGCCGTTGCTCATGACCAGGATCGTATTCAAATTGTCTGTCATTACGTGGTGGGCACGCTCTGCAACACAATGCGACGGGGAAATGGCCAGGGCCATATGGCCTTTGGATCTGCGGCTAGTCTACCGTAGCTTGATCACATCAGGCTGACAAGCAAAACGGCGCTGCCCCATTAAGATTGCGCCGGCGCCAGTAACAGGCGGGGCCCAAGAGACGCAAGGCCGGTGCGGAGCGACCACTCCGCCCGGACCGCGAGGGTCACAGGTCGATTTTATTGGATGGTGCCGACGACGAGACTCGAACTCGTACGACTTTCGTCACTGCCCCCTCAAGACAGCGTGTCTACCAATTTCACCACGTCGGCATTGTTGCCGCGTCGAGCCGACGCGACGATTATTTTGGAATTTCTCCCGACTTGCCCGGCGCCTGGGGGGGGACCGCCGGTTGCGGGGCAACCGGCTGACTTTGCCCAACCACTGGCCGTGGGGTCTGCGGCCTGGTCGACAGGAAAGTCAGGCCCATGCTGGTCAGAAAAAATGTCGTTGCCAGTATAGCCGTGGCGCGGCTCAGAAAGTTGGCCGAACCGGTGGCCCCGAACAGGCTGCCCGACGCCCCGCTGCCGAAGGCCGCGCCCATGTCGGCACCCTTGCCGTGCTGCAGCAGTATCAACCCCACCAAAACCGCCGCCACCAGAATGTGGATGACCCAGATGACTGTTTCCATAACGCTCTCAACCGGCCCGACAAATGGCCAAAAATTCATCGGCGCTCAGCGAAGCGCCGCCAATCAACCCGCCATCGATGTCGGGTTGGGCAAATAATTCCGCAGCGTTGGCCGCCTTCACACTGCCGCCGTACTGGATGACCAGCCCTGCCGCGATCGTCGCGTCAAGAGCGCGCACCTTGCCACGCAAAAAGGCATGTACCGCCTGGGCCTGATCGGGCGTCGCGGTGACGCCGGTGCCGATGGCCCATACCGGTTCATAGGCGATCACAGCCTTGGCCAGCGAACCGACACCGGACCTGGCCAACACCGCGTCCAACTGACGGCCCACCACCTGCTCGGTGAGGCACTCTTCCCGTTCGTTCAGGCTCTCGCCCACGCACAGTATCGGAAGCAGACCGGCGGCCTGGGCGGCGGCGTATTTCTCGGCCACCACGGCATCGGATTCGCCGTAAAGGGCGCGCCGCTCGGAATGGCCGACGATGACGTAGCGACAACCAAAATCGTTCAGCATGGCCGCAGACACCTCGCCGGTGTAGGCCCCTTTGGCGTGCTCGCTCATGTTCTGAGCGCCCCAGGCAACCGGCGTGCCCGTCAAGCTCGCCTGAACCTGGGCAAGGTAAGGGAAAGGGACGCAAACCGCGACATCGGCCCTGACGCCACCCATACCGGCCAGCAAGGCCGTCAGCAGGACTTCGTTATCTGCCAGGGTGCCATGCATCTTCCAGTTGCCGGCGACCAGTTTGCGACGCATGTAACCCCCTCTCATGAAAGGCGGGAATCCTAGCGATTTTGGCCGCTCCGGTCAATCCACCCGCCTATGCAGGAGCGGGGAAGGGGTGCGCCCGCCCCCACCATCACGGCGCCGCCACGCCTTTTCTCCTTCTATCACGCTCAGCGCGGCCAGGGCGACCGCGGCGATTTCCAGCCATGCCGGCGCGCCGAGTGCCGCCGTGCCGAACACCTGCTGCAATACGGGCAGATAGGTGAGGGCCAATTGCAGCAACAGCATTGCCGCCGCCCCACCCCACACCCAGGAGTTCGAGAACGGCGCGACCCGCCATAACGGCCGTTCAAGCGAGCGGCAGTTGAATAAATAGGCCAGCTCGATCATCACAAAGACATTCACCGCGATGCTGCGCGCCTCGGCCAGTGACTGGCCTCGCTCCAGCGCCAGCAGGAACAAGCCGAAGGACCCGGCCAGCATCAGCAATCCGACCAACAGGATGCGCCAGAGCAGCACGCGATCGAGGATAGGGGCGGCGGGCGGGCGGGGCGGGCGGCGCATGACGCTGGCCTCAACGGGTTCGAAGGCGAGCGGCAGCCCCAGGAGCACGGCAGTGGTCATGTTGATCCAGAGTATCTGCAGCGGCGTGATCGGCAGCGTCGCCCCAGCGATGATCGCGGCCAGGATCACCAATCCCTCGCCGAAGTTGGTCGGCAGCGTCCAGGTGATGAACTTGACGATATTGTCAAAGATGCCGCGACCTGCCTCGACGGCCGCCTCGATGGTGGCGAAGTTATCATCGGTGAGCACCATCGCCGCCGCTTCCTTGGCGACCTCGGTGCCGCCGAGCCCCATGGCGATGCCGATGTCGGCCGACTTCAGCGATGGCGCGTCGTTCACGCCATCACCGGTCATGGCGACGATCTCGCCGTTGGCCTGCAGGGCACGTACCAGGCGCAGCTTCTGTTCCGGCTCGACACGGGCGAAGACCGCCACCTCGCGCACCAGGGCGGCAAGCGCCGCATCGTCGAGCATGGCCAGTTCGCTCCCGGTCAGCGCCCGGCCTCCATCCTGGACGATATTCAATTGGCGCGCGATGGCCAGAGCGGTGTCGACATGGTCGCCGGTGATCATCTTCACCTCGATGCCGGCGGCATGGCAGACCTTCACCGCCGCGATCGCGCGTGGGCGGGGCGGATCGATCATGCCGACGAGGCCGAGGAATTCCAGGCCCGACTCGATGTCAGCGCGCTGCAGCGCATCGTTGTCGGCCGGACGTCGGCACAGCGCCAGCACGCGCATCCCTGCGCGCCCAAGTTCCGACGCCGCTGCCATGATTCTGTCGCGTTGCTCGGCGTCCAGGACCGCGCAAGCGGGCAGCAGTTTTTCGACCGCCCCCTTGCAGTAAATAAGGCGTTCATCTGCGACGCGGTGCAGCGTCGCCATGGTCTGGCGTGCCGAGTCGAAGGGCAGTTCGTCGAGACGGGGAAAGAGTACGGCGACGGCGGTTTCGTCAAGTCCGGCCTTCTTTGCCGCGACGATCAGCGCCGCTTCGGTCGGGTCGCCGCTGATCTGCCACTGGCCGTGGCTGTGGTGCAAACTGGCATCGTTGCAAAGCAGGCCGGCCAGCAAGGCTTCCTCCACCGCCCTGTCAGCGCCGATTTTTTGACCATCCATCTTTATTTCGCCGACTGGCGCATAACCGTGGCCGGTGATTTCGTAGCGTCGTCCATTCGCCCAGAGCGCGCGCACGGTCATCGCGTTCTCGGTCAGTGTGCCGGTCTTGTCCGAGCAGATCACCGTGGTGCTGCCAAGCGCCTCGACTGCCGGCAGTTGGCGCACGATGGCGCGGCGCCTCGCCAGGCGCGCCACACCGATCGCCAGGGTGACGGTGATCGCCGCCGGCAGACCTTCCGGGATCGCGCCGACCACCAGCGCCACGGCGGCCATGAACATGTCGAAGGCGGTTTCGCCGCGGGCAATGCCGATGGCGAAGGTCAGTGTCGCGAGGCCGAGAATCACCCACAACAGCCATTTGGCGAAGACCGCCATCTTGCGCATCAGCGGCGTGGCGAGATCGGGCGCCGCGCTAATCAATCCGGCGATGCGGCCGGTCTCGGTCGCTGCACCAGTGGCGACCACGAGGCCGGTACCCAGCCCGCTCACCACCGTCGTCCCGGCATAGGTCATGTTGCGGCGGTCGGCCAGCGGGGTCTCAGCCGGCAAGGGGTGGGGGTGCTTGTCCACCGGCAACGATTCGCCGGTGAGCGCCGCCTCGACGGTGCGCAATTCCTTGCCGGAGAGCACGCGCATATCGGCCGGCACCTTGTCGCCAGCCGCCAGGTGCACGATGTCGCCGGGTACGAGATGTATGGCATTCATGCGCCGTCGCTTGCCGCCGCGCAGCACCGTCACCTCGGTGGCGACAGTCTTCGCCAAGGCAGCCAGCGCGGCGGCAGCCTTGCCTTCCTGTAGATAGCCGATAGCGGCATTGACGACGACGACGCCGAAAATCACCCCGGCATCGACCCATTCGCCGAGGAAGGCGGTCACCATACCGGCGGCAATCAGCACCAGCACCAGCGGTGCGGCGAGTTGATCGAGCAAGCGCCGCAAAGCGCTTCTGCCGGCCGCCTGCGGTGGCGTATTGGGCCCCTCTCGGACAAGTCGCGCCGCGGCCTCGTCCTCGCTCAGGCCAAAACGCGGATCGACCGTGTGCTCGGCAAGGGCGTCGGCATGCGAGCGAGCATGCCAGTCGGACGCGCTCATCGGCGCCATGCCACGATAAACGGGCCGTGTCGACGCGCTACGCCCATCGAGATTAGTGTAATCGTCGAAATTACCATGTCGTCGGCTTTACCAATATGCAAGTATCCCGATGCCGTCAGTGAACGGGCAAGGGAGCCCGTGTTTTCCAGGGTGGCCGGCAGTCCATGTCAAGGCCACCCATGCGCCATACCCGAGGAGTATTGTTGTGCCCATGAAGAGCGCGCCAGCATCGTCCGGTACCCATGCCCACCTGCCGAGTCAAGGCCGGGGCGGAATGTCTGGCTCGGCATGGATGTGCCGCTACTAAAATATCCGGCCATGCCCAACCCGCCGCCCTTCGACCCGACTCTACTGCTCACCATCCTTCCCAATCTGCCCGGTGTCTACCGGATGCTGGGCGGGAGCGGCGAAATATTGTATGTGGGCAAGGCACGCGACCTGAAAAAGCGGGTGTCGAGCTATTTCCAGAAGTCCGGCCTGAGCCCGCGTATTCGCCTGATGGTATCGAAAATACAGGACATCCAGATCACCGTCACCCGCTCCGAGTCCGAGGCGCTGTTGCTGGAAAACAACCTCATCAAGGGTCTCGCGCCCAGGTACAACATACTGTTTCGCGACGACAAGTCATATCCTTATGTACTGCTCACCGGCCATACGTTTCCCCGCCTGGTCCATTTCCGGGGCATGCCGGACAAACGCGACCGGGTCTTCGGGCCGTTCCCCGATTCCCATGCGGTACGCGAGAGCCTGCAGATACTGCAAAAGATCTTCCGCCTGCGCACATGCGAGGACACGGTGTTCGCGCATCGCTCGCGGCCTTGTCTGCTGCACCAGATAAAGCGTTGCAGTGGTCCGTGCACAGGGCTGATTTCAAAGCAGGAGTACGCCCGTGATGTCGAGAACGCGACACTGTTCCTGCAGGGCAGGGATAATGTATTGATGGCCACGCTGATGGTCAAAATGGAGGCTGCCGCCACCACCCTGCGCTTCGAGGAAGCGGCCGTGTACCGCGACCAGGTGCAGGCGCTGGCGCGGGTGCGCGAGAAGCAGTTCGTCGAGAGCCGGGGGACGCGGGATGCCGACGTGATCGGCCTGGCCACCGAGGCTGGTATCGCCTGTGTCTACCTGATGATGATTCGGGCGGGGCGCAACCTGGGCGGCAAGGCCTTCTTCCCGGACAATGCCGAAGAAGCTGAGCCAGCTTCGGTGCTGGAGGCTTTTTTGTCGCAGCACTACGCCGGCCGCCCGGTGCCGGCGGCGTTGGTACTGGGCGTTGGCGTCGAGGGCATGGCCTCGTGTTTGCAGGAGGCGTCCGGCCACAAGGTGCAAGTGCTGGCCAACCCGAGCGGCGAACGGCGCAACTGGCTCCGCATGGCGGAACACAACGCCGAGCTGGCGCTGATTGCCCGCAAGGGCCAACGCACCGGACAGGAACAGCGCCTGGCCGCCTTGAACGAGGCCCTCGGCGAGGCCAACATCCAACGCATCGAGTGCTTCGACGTCAGCCATACCCAGGGTGAGGCGACGGTGGTGTCCTGCGTGGTCTATGACGACGGCGCCATGAAAGCGTCCGAATACCGCCGCTTCAATATCGACACGCCGACACCGGGCGACGATTACTATGCCATGCGCGCGGCACTGACGCGGCGCTATTCGAAGCTGGCGGAGGGGGTTGGCAAGCGCCCCGACCTGCTGTTGATCGACGGCGGCCGGGGCCAGCTCAACGTGGCGCTTGGGGCGCTCAACGAGCTGGGCCTCGGCCAGATTGCCATCGTCGGTGTGGCCAAGGGCAAGGCGCGCAAGCCGGGCCTGGAGCAGTTGATACTGCCCGACGAGATTGAGCCGCTGCGGCTGCCGGCCGATCACCCGGCCTTGCACCTCATTCAGGAGGTGCGCGACGAGGCGCATCGCTTCGCCATCACCGGCCACCGCGCACGGCGGGCCAAAAAGCGCACCACGTCGAGCCTGGAGGAAATCGCCGGCATCGGCCCCAAACGCCGGCAACGATTGTTGCAGACCTTTGGCGGCCTGCGCGGCCTGCAGTCAGCCGGGATCGAGGAGATGGCCCAGGTCGAGGGCGTGAGCCGGTCGCTGGCAGAAAAGCTCTATCGCGCACTACACTGACGCATGTTTTCCAATCTGCCCAATCTGCTCACCTGGCTGCGCATCTGGCTGATCCCGTTGTTTGTGGCGGTGTTCTACCTGCCCGACGACTGGCTGCCCAAGCACCAGATCAACCTGATTGCCGCCGCCCTGTTCGCGCTGGCCGCAGTGACCGACTGGCTCGACGGCTGGCTGGCCCGCCGTCTCGACCAGGCCTCTGCCTTTGGCGCCTTTCTCGACCCGGTGGCGGACAAGCTGATGGTCACGGCGGCGCTGCTGGTGCTGGTGGACCTTGACCGCGCAGGCATCGTCGCCTCGCTCATCATCATCGGCCGTGAGATCGCCATCACCGCCCTGCGCGAATGGATGGCGCGCGCGGGTAAATCCAAGAGCGTGGCGGTTTCCTTCCTCGGAAAACTGAAGACCACAGCGCAGATGACCGCCATCCTGCTGCTGCTCTACCACGACGACATCATGGGTGTGCGCTGCCAGTGGCTGGGACGCTGGCTGCTGGATATTGCCGCCTTCCTGACCTTCTGGTCGATGCTGCATTACCTGAGCATGGCCTGGCGGGCAATGAAAGATCAGCCAGATCCAGCGCGGTTGACAGAATAATTCCTGCCGATAAAATGGCGAGCCTTCAGAGCGGGAATAGCTCAGTTGGTAGAGCGCAACCTTGCCAAGGTTGAGGTCGCGAGTTCGAGCCTCGTTTCCCGCTCCAAAGTTTTCCGGGGAAAGCCACACGCTTTCCCCTTTCACTTTCGGCACAGCGGCTTCATCGCGGCGCGTTAGCAAAGCGGTTATGCACCGGATTGCAAATCCGTGTAGGTCGGTTCGACTCCGGCACGCGCCTCCAGCTTCTCTTCCACGGCCGTATCGGCCCCGGTCGCCCGGGTGGCGAAACAGGTAGACGCAAGGGACTTAAAATCCCTCGACTTCGGTCATACCGGTTCGAGTCCGGTCCCGGGCACCAAGCAGTTTCAGGACGGTTACCTCTCAGTCTAAAAATACTGTTATAATCCGCGGGTTTTCAGATGGGCGTTGCGCCCATTTTTTATTTCTGAACCTATGAATTTGCAGGCTTTGATCGAGCCGGTCCTGACCGGACTGGGCTATGAACTGGTCGCCCTGGAACAGGTGGGGCGGGGATTGCTGCGCGTCTACATCGACGCCCCCGGCGGCATTGGCGTGGACGATTGCGTCAAGGTCAGCAATCAATTGACCCGCTTGTTCATGGTGGAAAACGTTGATTATGCCCGTCTGGAAGTGTCGTCGCCCGGCTTGGATCGGCTCCTGGTGAAAGAGCAGGATTTCATCCGCTTCACCGGTGAGCAAGCGCAGGTCAAGCTGCGCCTGCCGCTGGCGGGACGCAGGAAATACATGGGGCGCCTGGCCGGTCTGACGGACGGGGTGCTGCAATTGGATACGGAGTCCGGCAGGGTGGCGTTGGCGCTGATCGAAATCGAATCGGCGCGCCTGGTGCCGGAACTTGGATAAGTGATTGCCCGGAGGACGCGATGAGTCGGGAAGTGTTGTTGTTGGCGGATGCGCTGGCGCGCGAGAAGAACGTCGAGCCCGAGGTGGTGTTCGGCGCCCTGGAATCAGCCCTGGCCCAGGCCACCAAAAAACGCCTGAGCGAAGACGTGGAAGTGCGCGTGGAAATCGACAGGCATAGCGGCGCCTATCAAGCCTTCCGCCGCTGGGATGTGCTGCCGGACGAAGCCGAGATCGAGTTCCCCGGGCATCAGCTCACACTCAGCCAGGCCCGCGAACGTCAGCCGGACATCGAGATCGGCGGCTTTATCGAGGAGCCACTGGAAGCGGTCGAATTCGGCCGCATCGGCGCCCAGGCCGCCAAGCAGGTGATACTGCAGAAGATCCGCGACGCCGAGCGCGAACAGGTGCTCAACGATTTCCTGGCGCGCGAGGAAACCCTGGTTTCCGGCACCATCAAGCGCATGGAACGGGGCAACGCCATCATCGAATCGGGTCGCATCGAAGGTCTGCTGGCGCGCGATCAGATGATCCCCAAGGAAAACCTGCGGGTGGGAGATAGGGTGCGCACCTATCTATTGCGAGTGGAACGCAGCGGCCGCGGCCCGCAACTCATCCTCTCCCGCACCGCCAACGAGTTCATCAAGCAACTGTTCGAGCTTGAAGTGCCGGAGGTGGCGGAAGGCATCATCGAGATCAAGGCGGCGGCACGCGACCCCGGCCTGCGCGCCAAGATCGCCGTCAAATCCAACGACCCCCGCGTCGATCCGCAGGGCTGCTGCATCGGCGTACGCGGCACCCGCGTCACGGCGGTGACCAACGAGCTCAACGGCGAGCGTGTGGACATCGTCTTGTGGTCACCTGAACCGGCCCAGTTTGTCATCAATGCACTGGCCCCCGCCGAGGTGGAGAGCATCCTGATGGATGAGGAAAAACACAGCATGGATGTGGTGGTGGACGAGATGCAGCTTGCCAACGCCATCGGCCGCGGTGGGCAAAACGTACGTCTGGCCGCCGAGCTGACCGGCTGGGAAATAAACATCATGACCGAAGTGGAGGCCAAGGAGAAAAAGGAAGGCGAGGTCGCCAGCCTGCGCGGCCTGTTCATGGAAAAACTGGACATCGACCAGGATGTCGCCGATGTACTGGTGGAGGAAGGCTTCTCCACACTGGAGGAAATCGCCTACGTCCCCCTGAGCGAAATGCTGGAGATCGAGGTGTTCGACGAGGATACCGTCAATGAGCTGCGCGCCCGCGCCCGCGATGCCCTGCTGACCGCCGCCATCGCCCAGGAGGAAAGTGTGGAAAAGGTGTCCACCGACCTCATGAGCGTGGCCGGCATGGATGCCGAACTGGCCGCCGAACTGGCCGCCAAGGACATCAAGACCGCCGAAGACCTGGCCGACCTGGCCGTGGACGAGCTGGTGGAACTCACCGGAATGGCCGAGGAACGCGCGCATGACCTGATCATGACCGCACGCGCGCCCTGGTTCGCCTGACGGCGACAACTGTGCAGAGGGTGAGATGAATATCGAAGAATTAGCCAACGAGTTGAAGGTGGCCCCGGCCCTGCTGGTCGAGCAGCTGCAGGCGGCAGGTGTGCCGGTGAAGGCCGTCGGCGATAGTCTGACCGACCAGGACAAGAGCCGTCTTCTGGAATACCTGCGCGGCAAGCATGGCGCCAAGAGCACCAAGACCAAGATCACCCTGACTCGCAAGCAGACGACGGAGATCAAGACCGCCGACGTTTCCGGCAAGGCCCGCACCATCCAGGTGGAAGTGCGCAAGAAACGGGTATTGGTCAAACGCGAGACAGCCGCCGCCGAACCCCCTGCAACGGCGGAAACAACGGCGGTTGTCGCGCCACCCGTGGTGGATGAACAGCAGCGCCGGGTACGCGCCGACGAGTCACAGCGTCAAGCCGAATTGCGCGCCATCCAGGAAACCGAACTGAAGGCCAAACAGGAACGGGAAGCGGCGCGCAAGTCGGCTCAGGAAACTGAGGCGGCAGCGCCGCCCGCCGCGGAACAGGCAGGCACCACCGCGGCGCCCGCGGCAAAGGCGCCGGGCGAGACGCGGCCGGCGGTGAAACCCAAGGTGGACAAGGGCGCCGCGAAAAAGTCCAAGACCAAGGAAGAAGCCGCGGGCAAGAAAGGCGGCCTCAAGGTGCGCGGCGCTCTCGAATCGGAAGGTGGCTGGCGGACACGCAAGGCGCGGCACAAGACCGAGCAGGCCGCACAATACGAGCCACCGAGCGAGCCAGTGGTCAAAGAAGTGCTGGTGCCGGAAACCATTAGCGTCGCCGATCTGGCGCACAAGATGTCGGTCAAGGCGGCCGAGGTGATCAAGGCCCTGATGAAGATGGGCTCCATGGTCACCATCAACCAGGTGCTCGACCAGGAGACCGCGATGATCGTGGTCGAGGAGATGGGGCACATCGCCAAACCGGCGCCAACCGACAACCCCGAGGCCTATCTGGAAGATACCGGCGGCGAGCACAGGGAAGCCGAGCTTCTGCCACGCGCCCCTGTGGTCACCGTCATGGGTCACGTCGACCACGGCAAGACCTCGCTGCTTGACTACATCCGCCGGGCGCGGGTGGCGGCCGGCGAGGCCGGTGGCATCACCCAGCACATCGGCGCCTACCACGTTGAAACCCCGCGCGGCATGATCACCTTCCTCGACACGCCCGGCCATGAGGCCTTTACCGCCATGCGGGCGCGCGGCGCCAAGGCCACCGACCTGGTCATACTGGTAGTGGCGGCCGACGACGGTGTCATGCCGCAGACCCGTGAGGCCATCCATCACGCCAAGGCCGGCAAGGTGCCGATCGTGGTGGCGGTGAACAAGATCGACAAACCCGGCGCCAACCCGGAAAAGATTCGTCAGGAACTGGCCGGCGAGGAGGTGGTGCCGGAAGAATGGGGCGGCGACACCATGTTCGTCGATGTCTCGGCCAAGACCGGCGTCGGCATCGATCAGTTGCTGGAGGCCATTCTGCTGCAGGCCGAAGTGCTCGAACTCAAAGCCCCGGTCGCCACCCTGGCCAAGGGCGTGGTAATCGAATCCAGCCTGGACAAGGGGCGCGGTCCGGTCGCCACGGTGCTGGTGCAATCCGGCACCCTGCGCCGTGGCGACATGCTCTTGGCCGGCAGCGCCTACGGCAAGGTACGCGCCATGCTGAATGAGGACGGCAAACCGGTCCAGGAAGCCGGCCCGGCGATTCCGGTCGAAATTCAGGGTTTGTCCGAAGTGCCCGGTGCCGGCGAGGATGTCATGGTGCTGCCGGACGAACGCAAGGCGCGCGAGATCGCCCTGTTCCGCCAGGGCAAGTTCCGCGATGTCAAACTCGCCCGGCAGCAGGCCGCCAAACTGGAAACCATCTTTGAACAGATGGCCGAGGGCGAGGTGAAGACCCTGCCGCTGATCCTCAAGGCCGACGTGCAGGGCTCTTACGAGGGCCTGTCCCATGCCCTGCAAAAGCTCTCCACCACCGAGGTCAAGGTCAATATCATCCACGCCGCGGTCGGCGCGGTCTCGGAATCGGACATCAATCTGGCCATCGCTTCCGGCGCCGTGCTGATAGCCTTCAACGTGCGCGCCGACGCCCAGGCGCGCAAGCTGGCGGAGAGTGCCGGCATTGACATCCGCTACTACACAATCATCTACGAGGCCGTGGATGACGTGAAGGCCGCCCTCGGTGGTCTGCTCTCTCCTGAAAAGAAGGAAACCGTCGTCGGCCTCGCCGAGGTACGCCAGGTATTCCGCATCTCCAAGGTGGGTGCAGTGGCCGGTTGCATGGTACTGGACGGCGCAATCAAACGTTCCGCCAGCGTGCGGGTGCTGCGCGACAACGTGGTCATCCATAGCGGCGAACTCGATTCGCTCAAGCGCTTCAAAGACGACGCCAAGGAAGTCAAGGCCGGCTTCGAATGCGGCCTCAGTCTGAAGAACTTCAGCGACCTCCGGGAAGGTGACCAAATCGAGTGCTTCGAGGTAGTGGAAGTCGCACGGACGCTGTGATTGCGGTGCGGAGTTAAGGGGAAAGCCCCCTCTCCTCGCTTCTCGCCCCTCACTGAAACCATATGCCCACTGATTTCCCCCGTTCCCGCCGTGTCGCCGAGCAAATCCGCCAGGAGCTGGCAGACATCCTGTGGCGCGAGGTGCGCGACCCCCGCGTCAAGGGTGTGACCCTGACCGCCGTAGAGGTGAGCACCGACCTGGAACATGCCAAGGTGTGGTTCACCGTGCTGACGGGTGACGCCGGTGGCGCCGCCCGGGCACTGCAACATGCCGCCGGTTTCCTGCGCCGGGAACTGGCCCATCGCCTGCGGCTGCGCCTGGCTCCCAGCCTCGGTTTTCATTACGACGAATCGGTGGAGCGGGGCGCGCGCCTTTCCCACCTGATCGACGCGGCGATCGAGGAAGACAAGCGTCATGGTCAGGACGAACCTGAGGCGCATGGCAAAACGTAAAGTCGATGGTGTCCTGCTGCTGGACAAAGCGGCAGACGTCACCTCGAACCTGGCGTTGCAGAAGGCAAAACGCCTGTATGACGCGGCCAAGGCCGGCCATACCGGGACCCTCGACCCGTTTGCCACCGGCCTGCTACCAATCTGCCTGGGCGAGGCCACCAAGTTTTCCCAGTTCCTGCTCGCGGCCGACAAGGTTTATTTGGCGCAGTTGCGGCTGGGGGTGCGCACAACCACCGCCGATCCCGAGGGCGAGGTGCTGGAAACCCGGCCGGTAGCGGTAACCCGCGATCACGTCATGGCAGCGCTGCCGCGATTCATCGGGGAAATACTGCAAACGCCACCCATGCATTCCGCTCTCAAAAGACAGGGGCGACCACTCTACGAATATGCCCGCAAAGGCATCGAGGTAGCGCGCGAGCCGCGCCCCGTAGTCGTGCATGCCCTCGACTTTATTAGCCTCGATGGCCCCAGGCTGACACTGCGGGTACGTTGCGGCAAGGGGCTTTATGTGCGCACCCTGGCCGAGGATATCGGCCGGGTGCTGCACTGCGGCGCCCACCTTGCCGCCTTGCGGCGGGAAGGCGTCGGCCCCTTCGACGTGCGCGACAGTATCTCGCTGCCTGAGCTGGAAGGCCTCAGCACCGAACAGCGGGACGGGCTCTTGCGGCCGCCGGATTGCCTGCTGCCGCATCTATCCAGGCTCGATCTCGACCTGGAGTCGGCCTGGCAGTTGTGTCATGGCCAGGCGATCTGGCGGACGGGCCTGCGCGTGGGCGAAGTGATGCGTGTCTACGGGCCGGATGGCCGCCTGCTTGGTGTTGCCGAGGTGGATGCCGAGGGCAAGGCCGCGCCGCGTCGGCTACTGGTCGCCTGAGCCCGGCAACAACCATGAATCGCTTGAGAAAAACCCGCTGGCACGAGTACAATTCGCTGTTTCCATTCTCGTTTTAGATCGGAGTAGTTTGAGATGGCTATCGATACCGCGCAAAAGGCGCAAATCCTCAAGGACTTCCAGCGCGCCGCCAGCGACACCGGCTCGCCCGAGGTCCAGGTCGCCCTGCTGACCGCCCGCATCAATGACCTCAACGGACATTTCAAGGTCAACAGCAAGGATCACCACTCCCGCCGCGGCCTGCTGAAGATGGTAAGCCGTCGTCGTCGGCTGCTGGATTATCTGAAGTCGCGCAATGTCGATGCCTATCGTCAACTCATCGACCGGCTTGGTCTGCGTAAGTAATACCGTAACGACTCTGCGAGGTTAGCGTGAATCCCGTCAAAAAGACATTTCAATATGGCCACCATCAGGTGACCCTGGAGACCGGGGAAATTGCCCGCCAGGCCGGTGGCGCCGTAGTGGTCAACATGGACGACACCGTGGTGCTAGTCACCGTGGTGGCGAAGAGCGAAGTGAAGCCCGGACAGGATTTCTTCCCGCTGACCGTCGACTACATGGAAAAAACCTATGCCGCGGGTCGCATTCCCGGCGGGTTCTTTAAACGCGAGGGGCGCCCTTCCGAAAAGGAAATCCTCACCTGCCGCCTGATCGACCGGCCGATCCGGCCGCTGTTTCCGGACGGCTTCTTCAATGAGATACAGATCATCGCCACGGTGATGTCACAGAACCCGGAAGTGGATTCCGACATCCCCGCGATGATCGGCGCCTCTGCCGCCCTGATGCTGTCCGGCGTGCCCTTCAACGGCCCCATCGGCGCCGCCCGCGTCGGCTACATCGACGGCCAGTACGTGCTCAACCCCACCCTCTCCGAGCTCAAAACCTCCGATCTGAACCTGGTGGTGGCGGGCACCGCGGATGCCGTGCTGATGGTCGAATCCGAGGCCGACGTGCTGCCCGAGGACGTCATGCTGGGCGCGGTGGTCTATGGCCACGAGCAGATGAAGGCTGCCATCGATGCCATCAACGCGCTGACCGACGAGGCCGGCAAGGATGCCTGGGACTGGGCCCCGCCGGCGACCGATGCCGCTTTGCTGGAGCGCATGAACGCACTTTGCGCCGCCGACATCTCGCGCGCTTACTCGGTCAAGCAGAAACAGGCCCGAGTCGCCGCCGTGGACGAGATCCGCAACCGTGTGTTCGCCGAGATGATCACGGAAGACATGGACACCACCCAGGCCAATGCCATCAAGGACATGTTCCATGCACTCGAGGCCCGCGTGGTGCGCGGCCGTATCCTCTCTGGCGAGCCGCGCATCGATGGCCGCGATACCCGTACCGTGCGGCCGATCACCATCCGCACCGGGGTGCTGCCGCGCGCCCATGGCTCCGCCCTGTTTACCCGCGGCGAGACCCAGGCCCTGGTGGTCGCCACCCTCGGCACCGGCCGCGACGAACAGATCATCGACGCCTTGACCGGCGAATACACCGACCACTTCATGCTGCACTACAACATGCCCCCCTTCGCCACCGGCGAAACCGGTCGCGTGGGCAGCCCGAAGCGGCGCGAGATCGGCCATGGACGGCTCGCCAAGCGCGCCTTGACGGCCTGTCTGCCAAGCAAGGAAGAGTTCGGCTACACCCTGCGCGTGGTGTCCGAAATCACCGAATCCAACGGTTCCAGTTCGATGGCCTCGGTCTGTGGCGGCAGCCTCGCCCTGATGGACGCCGGCGTTCCCCTTAAGGCGCATGTGGCCGGCATCGCCATGGGCCTGATCAAGGAAGGCAACCGCTTCGCGGTGCTCACCGACATCCTTGGCGACGAGGATCACCTCGGCGACATGGACTTCAAGGTGGCCGGCACCACCGAAGGCGTCACCGCCTTGCAGATGGACATCAAGATCGAGGGCATCACCAAGGAGATCATGCAGGTCGCCCTGAAACAGGCCCGCGAGGCCCGTCTGCACATCCTCAAGCTGATGCAGGCGGCCGAGGCCGCGCCGCACGAGATGAGCCAATATGCGCCGCGCATCGTCACCCTCAAGATCAACCCAGAGAAGATTCGCGACGTGATCGGCAAGGGCGGCGCCACCATCCGCGCGCTGACCGAGGAAACCGGCACGCAGATCGACATCGAGGAAGACGGCACCATCAAGATCGCCTGCACCAGTCCCGAGGCGGGCGAGGCCGCCAAGAAGCGCATCGAGGACATCACCGCCGAGGTGGAAGTGGGCCGCACCTACGACGGTATCGTGCTGAAGATTCTCGACTTCGGCGCCATCGTCAATGTCCTGCCCGGCAAGGACGGTCTGTTGCACATCTCGCAGATCGCCCATGAACGGGTCAATGCCGTGGCCGATCACCTCAAGGAAGGCCAGGCTATCAAGGTCAAGGTCCTGGAAACCGATGACAAAGGCCGCATGCGACTGTCGATGAAGGCCCTGAGCGAACCGCGGCCGCCGGCACCGGCAGATACGCCCGCCGACTGAGCGTGGCGTTTTTTCGGCGCTAAAAAAGCGGCCGCGGCCGCTTTTTTAGCGCCGGTCCGGGCCAGCCCCGAAGAGTCCGACGATACCCTCCCACCAGCGCCGGCGGTTTTGTGGCACATAATGGCTGGGATCGAGATCGGACGGAGGGATACGGCTCATCACCCAGCCTGGCAGTATCCTGTACTTGCCTGAACCGCAAGAGGTACCGAGGTGGTTGGGGTCGTAGATCTTCACCAGGGTGGGCTCATCCAGGTTGTCAGCGTAGACGATGCCACAGTAGTCTTCGTCATGCTCACGCCGCAACAAGATGTCGAGCTCGCGGATGAAGGCGGTGACGTGCTCGGCCTGGGCCGGAGTTTCCGGGCGGGCTTCGCCCAGGGCGTACAGATACCAGCCGGCGGCTGGGTCGAGCTTCTGCCAGAAGACGCTGAGCTGCTCCCAGGAGAGCAGGCTGAACAGCGTGCCGTCGAACAGAAGATCGAATTCAGGATTCCGGACGGGGTGCATGTGCCGGGCCTCGGACAGGGATGAGGCCGCTATTTTACCGATTGCGCGGGCGTTGTCGTAAAGGAAATGGAGATGCTCGAAGCCTTGCTGTTCGATGTCGATGGCACCCTGGCGGATACCGAACGGGACGGACATCGCCTCGCGTTCAACGCCGCCTTCAATGATCATGGTCTGGATTGGGAGTGGGATGCCGCCCTTTATGGCCGGCTGCTGGCCGTGACCGGCGGCAAGGAGCGTATGCATTTCTATGTCGAGCATTTTCGCCCGGACTACGACAAGCCAGTCGATTTCGACGACCTGGTCCTCGAACTGCACCGTACAAAGACACGCCACTACACCCGTCTGCTGGCCGAGGGTGGCATCCCGCTGCGGCCGGGTGTCAAACGTCTGCTCGAAGAAGCGCGCGCCTCCGGCCTGACCCTGGCTATTGCCACTACCACCACCCCAGACAACGTCACCACCCTGCTCCGGCACAGTCTCGCCGCCGATGGCCCTGACTGGTTCGCGGTGATCGCCGCCGGCGACATCGTGCCCGCCAAGAAACCGGCGCCGGACATCTACTTCTGGGCCCTGCAACGGCTCGGCATCGAGGCCGCGAACTGCCTGGCTTTCGAGGATTCGGAAAACGGCCTGGCCGCGGCGCGCGGCGCCGGTCTAAAAACGGTGGTGACAGTGAACGACTACACCAGCGACCATGACTTCACGGGCGCCATGGCGATACTCACCGACCTGGGCGAGCCGGACAGGCCCTACCGGCGCCTCGACCGCGACGAAGCCGGCGTGGTCGATCTCAAGACACTGCGACAGTGGCACCAGGGCCCGTCGGACTAGGAACGGCGAGCCCCAGCCGCCTCCAGCGTATTCTGCAGCAGGGTGGACACCGTCATCGGACCGACGCCGCCCGGCACCGGGGTGATCCAGGCGGCGCGCTGCCGGGCGCCAGCGTAATCGACATCGCCGACCACCCGGCCGTCGGCCAGACGATTTATGCCCACGTCGATCACCAGCGCGCCCTCCCGTATCCAGTCACCACGGATCATCTCCGCGCGGCCTACCGCCGCGACCAGCACCTCGGCGCGGCCGACGTGGGCCGGAAGATCGCGGGTGGCGCTGTGGCAGACCGTCACGGTGCAGCCGGCAAGCAACAATTCCAGCGCCATCGGCCGGCCGACGATGTTGGAGGCGCCGACGACCACCGCCTCCTTGCCGCGCAGTTCCTCGCCGGTGGTCGCCAGCAGGCGCATCACGCCATAGGGCGTGCATGGCCGCAAGGCCGGGCGGCGTTGCGCCAGACGGCCCAGGTTGTAGGGGTGGAAACCATCGACGTCCTTGGCCGGGGAGATTCGGTCGATGACTGCGTTGGGATCAATAGGCTCCGGCAGCGGCAGCTGCACCAGTATGCCGTCGACATCGTCATCGGCATTGAGTCTGTCGATCAAGGCGATGAGTTGCGCCTGGGTGGTGCTGGCCGGCAAATCGTGGGCGAGGTCACGTACGCCGGCAATGGCGCAGGCGCGACGCTTGTTGCGGACATACAGCGCCGAGGCCGGGTTTTCGCCCACCAGGATGACTGCCAGACCAGGCGCCTTTAGGCCGGCTGACAGGCGGCCATCGACCTCGCCGCGAATGGTGAGCAGGAGGGCGTCGGCAATGGCCTTGCCATCGATAATGCGGGCGGTCATGACGATTCGGGCACGGTATGGACGATGGCTGAATTCTAGCCGAGCCCGCCACGCGCGCGACATTGATTTTTGCGGGACCGCCGAGTATAGTCCGCAGCCTTCGGGGTGTAGCGCAGCCCGGTAGCGCGCCTGCTTTGGGAGCAGGATGTCGGAGGTTCGAATCCTCTCACCCCGACCAGCGCGACCGGATACGTAGTACAACTGCCCACGGGACATCTGCCCGTAGCTCAACCGGATAGAGCACCAGCCTTCTAAGCTGGGGGTTACAGGTTCGATCCCTGTCGGGCAGGCCAGGTTTCAATGGCGGTGGTAGCTCAGTTGGTAGAGCACTGGATTGTGGCTCCAGGTGTCGAGGGTTCGATCCCCTTCCATCGCCCCATTTCTTCCATAGGTTGTCCAGTTGGCGGGCCGTCGTGGCCGTTGAGGGCCATGCCAGGCCGGCGTATAATCCGCCGCACTCAGAATACCTTGGCGGGATGGGCGGGAGCCTGTCCCGCTTGTCACGTCTAGGAGCCATTTTGCCAGCCACCGTCCCCGCGCTACTCATGCTCGCCGACGGGTCGGTCTTCCGTGGCGATTCGGTCGGCGCAGAGGGCATCGGCGTCGGCGAGGTGGTGTTCAACACCTCCATGACCGGCTACCAGGAAATCCTCACCGATCCCTCCTATTGCCGGCAGATCGTCACCTTGACCTATCCCCATATCGGTAATGTCGGTGTCAACCCCCAGGATGAGGAATCCGCACAGGTACATGCCGCCGGACTGATCGTCCGCGACCTGCCGTTCAGGGCCAGCAATTTCCGCCTGACCGAAACCCTGCCGGCCTACCTCAAGGCGCGCAACGTGGTCGCCATCGCCGGCATCGACACCCGCCGCCTGACCCGCCTGCTGCGCGAGCGCGGCACCCAAAACGGCTGCATCATGGCCGGTCATGTCGATCCGGCCGAGGCCCTGCGCCGGGCTCGGGCTTGCCCCGACATGACCGGCCAGGACCTGGCCAAGGTGGTATCCCGCACACAGGTCGAGTCTTGGAGCGAAGGTGAGTGGTCCCTGGTCGGAGGCTTCGCTCCGCCGGCCCATGGGCACTACCACGTGGTTGCCTACGATTTTGGCGTCAAGCGCAACATACTGCGTATGCTGAGCTCCCGCGGCTGCCGCGTCACCGTGGTGCCGGCCGCAACCTCCGCCGCCGAAGCGCTGGCGCTGGGACCGGATGGCATCTTCCTGTCCAATGGTCCGGGCGATCCGGAGCCTTGCACATACGCCATCAAGGCGATCCGGGAAATACTTGCGGCCGCTGTGCCCACCTATGGCATCTGCCTCGGCCACCAGTTGCTGGCCCTGGCCTCCGGTGCCCGCACCGTGAAGATGAAGTTCGGCCACCACGGCGCCAATCACCCGGTACAGGACATCGACAGCAAACGGGTGTTGATCACCAGCCAGAATCACGGCTTCGCCGTGGACGAGTCGTCGCTGCCGGCCACTCTGCGCCCGACCCATCGCTCGCTGTTCGATGGCAGCAACCAGGGGATCGCCCGCACCGACTGCCCGGCCTTCAGCTTTCAGGGCCACCCGGAGGCCAGTCCAGGCCCGCATGACGTCGGCTATCTGTTCGACCGTTTCGTCACCCTGATGCGAGAACGGCAACATGCCTAAACGCACCGACATTCACGGCATCCTCATCATCGGCGCCGGCCCGATCGTCATCGGTCAGGCCTGCGAATTCGATTATTCCGGCGCCCAGGCCTGCAAGGCACTGCGCGAAGAGGGCTACCGGGTCATACTGGTGAACTCCAACCCGGCCACCATCATGACCGATCCGGACATGGCGGACGCGACCTATATCGAGCCCATCAACTGGCAGACCATCGAGAAGATCATCGAGAAAGAACGCCCGGATGCGGTGTTACCCACCATGGGCGGCCAGACCGCCCTCAATTGCGCCCTCGACCTGGCCCGCCATGGCGTGCTTGAGAAGTATGGCGTCGATCTGATCGGCGCCAAGAAGACGGCCATCGACAAGGCCGAGGACAGGCAGTTGTTCAAGGAGGCGATGACCAAGATCGGCCTCGGCTCGGCCCGCTCCGGCATCGCGCATTCGCTGGAGGAAGCGATTCAGGTGCAGGCCGGCATCGGCTTCCCGGTCATCATCCGCCCCTCCTTCACACTAGGCGGCAGCGGTGGCGGCATCGCCTACAACATGGAGGAACTGGTCGCCATCTGCGAACGCGGCCTCGAGGCCTCGCCAACCCATGAACTGTTGATCGAGGAATCACTGATCGGCTGGAAGGAATTCGAGATGGAGGTGGTACGCGACCAGGCGGACAACTGCATCATTGTCTGCTCGATCGAGAACCTCGACCCCATGGGCGTGCACACCGGCGACTCCATCACCGTGGCGCCGGCGCAGACCTTGACCGACAAGGAATACCAGAGGCTGCGTGACGCCTCCATCGCCGTGCTGCGCGAGATCGGCGTCGACACCGGCGGTTCCAACGTGCAGTTCGCCATCAACCCGGAAGACGGTCGCGTGATCGTCATCGAGATGAACCCACGGGTGTCACGTTCCTCGGCGCTGGCCTCCAAGGCCACCGGCTTCCCCATCGCCAAGGTGGCGGCCAAGCTGGCGGTCGGCTACACCCTCGACGAACTCTCGAACGACATCACCGGCGGCGCCACACCGGCCTCGTTCGAACCGTCGATCGACTATGTGGTCACCAAGATTCCACGTTTCGCCTTCGAAAAATTCCCCCAGGCCAATGACCGCCTCTCCACCCAGATGAAGTCGGTAGGCGAGGTCATGGCCATCGGCCGCACACAGCAGGAATCGCTGCAAAAGGCCCTGCGCGGTCTGGAAACCGGCGCCGACGGCTTCGACGAGAAAAGCGCCGACCGCGCCGAGATTGCCGGCGAGCTGGGCAACCCCGGCGCCGACCGGCTGTTCTATATCGCTGACGCCTTCCGCGTCGGCATGAGCCTGCAAGAGGTGTTCGCCATCTGCAAGATCGATCCCTGGTTCCTGGCACAGATCGAGGACATCGTGCGTCAGGAGAACGCCTGGCGCGGCCGCGATCTGGCCGACCTATCCAGGGACGATCTCACCACCCTCAAGCGCAACGGCTTCTCCGACCGCCGCCTGGCCGCCTTGCTGGGCACCGACCAGCACGCCGTGCGCGCCCGCCGTTGGGCACTGGACATTCACCCCGTCTACAAACGGGTCGACACCTGCGCCGCCGAGTTCGCCACTGCCACTGCCTATCTGTATTCCACCTACGAGGAGGAGTGCGAGGCATGGCCCACTCAACGCCGCAAGATCATGGTGCTGGGCGGCGGGCCCAACCGCATCGGCCAGGGCATCGAATTCGACTACTGCTGTGTCCACGCCGCCCAGGCCTGCCATGAAGATGGTTATGAGACCATCATGGTGAACTGCAACCCCGAGACCGTATCCACCGACTACGACACCTCCGACCGTCTCTACTTCGAGCCGCTGACCCTGGAGGACGTGCTGGAGATCGTGCGCATCGAGAAACCCGAGGGGGTCATCGTCCAGTATGGCGGCCAGACCCCATTGAAACTGGCGCGCGACCTGGAAAAGAACGGCGTTCCCATCATCGGCACCACGCCGGACATGATCGACGCCGCCGAGGACCGGGAGCGCTTTCAGCAGATACTCGTTGATTTGGGTCTGTTGCAACCGCCCAACCGCACCGCGCGCACCGAGACCGACGCCATCCGCCTGGCCGCCGAGATCGGCTACCCGCTGGTGGTGCGGCCATCTTATGTGCTGGGTGGCCGCGCCATGGAGATTGTCCACGAAGAGGCTGACCTGCAACGCTACATGCGCGAGGCGGTGAAGGTCTCCAACGACTCGCCGGTGTTGCTCGATCGCTTTCTCAACGATGCCATCGAGGTCGATGTCGATGCCCTGTCCGACGGCAATGATGTGCTGATCGGCGGCATCATGGAACACATTGAGCAGGCGGGCGTGCATTCGGGCGACTCGGCCTGTTCGCTGCCGCCCTACAGCCTGCCCAAGTCGCTGCAGGATGTGATGCGGCGGCAGACTGTGGCGATGGCCCGGGCGCTGAATGTGGTCGGGCTGATGAACGTTCAGTTCGCCATCAAGGGCGACGATGTCTATGTATTGGAAGTGAACCCGCGCGCCTCGCGCACCGTGCCCTTCGTCTCCAAGGCCACCGGCCGGCCGCTGGCCAAGATCGCGGCGCGTTGCATGACCGGGCGCTCGCTCAAGCAACAGGGCGCGGTGCATGAGCTGATTCCACCCTATTATGCCGTCAAGGAAGCGGTATTCCCGTTCCGCAAGTTTTCCGGCGTCGATCCCATTCTCGGCCCGGAAATGAAGTCCACCGGCGAGGTGATGGGTGTTTCCGACCGCTTCGGCGAGGCCTTCTTGAAGGCGCAGTACGCGGCCAGCGTCAAGCTGCCGCGGCGCGGCAATGTTTTCATCTCGGTACGCGACCACGAGCACCCGGACGTGGTGCAAATCGCCCGCCATCTCGACGAGCTCGGCTTTCGGCTGCTCGCCACCAAAGGCACGGCAACCAGCATCGCCGGCGCCGGTCTGCCTGTCAGCCGCGTCAACAAGGTGGCCGAGGGCCGGCCACACATCGTCGACATGATCAAGAACCGTGAGGTGCAGTTGATCGTCAACGTCGTCGAGGACAAGCGCGCCATCAAGGATTCCGCCTCGATCCGCACCGCCGCCCTGTCCCAGAACATCCCTTACTACACCACCCTCGCCGGCGCCGAGGCCGCCTGCCTGGGGATGAAGGACCGGGGTGACATCACCGTTTATGATTTGCAGAACCTGCACCGGCGTTTGCGCTAGGCAGGCGGAGGAATAAACATGCACAAGGTCCCATTGACCGTCACCGGCGCGGAACTGCTCAAGAACGAGTTGCAGCGTCTCAAATCCGTCGAGCGTCCCAAGGTCATAGCCGCCATTGCCGAAGCCCGTTCGCATGGCGATTTGTCGGAAAACGCCGAATATGATGCCGCCAAGGAGAAACAGGGCTTCATCGAGGGCCGCATCAAGGAGCTTGAGGGCAAGCTGGCCAATGCCCAGATCATCGACCCCCGTCACCTCGACGCCGAGGGTCGGGTGGTGTTCGGCGCCACCGTCGAACTGGTCGATGCCGAAACCGGCGACGAGGTCAAGTACCAGATCGTCGGCGACGACGAGGCCGACATCAAGGCGGGCAAGATATCGGTGTCCTCGCCCATCGCCCGCGCACTAATCGGCAAGTACGCCGGAGACGTGGCCGATGTGCATGCGCCGGGCGGCCTGCGCCACTATGAGATCATCGATGTCCATTACATCTAAAACTCGCAACGCAAGGACGTGACATAACTGCGCTCTTTCTGCCGCGCATTTAGATCACGCCGTATTTGTCACGCTTTTCTGGTTCCGCCTTATGAAAAACCTTCCCGATCTTCTGGCCGCCTGGGCCGTCACCCTGTGGGTCGGTGGCCTGTGGGCCATCGGTTACCTGGCCGCGCCGACGCTGTTTTATCACCTCGACGACAGGATGCTGGCTGGCGCCCTGGCCGGCCGCCTGTTCACCTGGGTGGCCCTGCTCGGCATGGTCTGCGGCCTCTGGCTGTTGCTGTATCGGTTGTCCCGCTTTGGCGCGGCCGCACTGAAGCAGGGCTTTTTCTGGCTGGCGCTGGCGATGCTGCTCATGACCCTGGCGCAATATTTCGGCATCCAGCCCGTGCTGCAACAACTGAAGGATCAGGCCATGCCCCAGGACGTGATGCAAAGCTTGTTTCGTGACCGCTTCCGCACCTGGCACGGCATTTCCAGCATCGTTTACCTGATCGAGTCACTGCTCGGCCTCGTGTTGGTGGCCAAGCAAAACTCAAGGTAGGGCGATCACGGCAAAACCAGGCGAGGCGCCTCGGCGGGCCTGTAGATCAGCAGCAGCTTGCCTATGTGCTGCACGGAGGCGCAATCCAGTTGCTCGCAAATCGCCGCCAGCCAGGCTTCCCGTTCGCCACGGTCGTCGTTTAGGACGCGAATCTTGATCAGCTCATGGGCGACCAGGCTGTGGTCGATCTCATTCAAAACCGCCGTGCTCAGGCCGGCGTTGCCGATCATGACCACCGGCTTGAGGCTGTGGGCCCGCGCCCTGAGAAATTTACGCTGGTCGGGCGTCAATTGCAGCATAGGCTACTCCCAAAGCGGTGATATTACATGAAACGAAAAGCCAAAACCCACGCCTGGCATCAGCAGCATGTCAGCGACTTCTATGTACGCCAGGCCAACGAGCAGGGCCTTCGTTCCCGCGCCGCCTTCAAGCTGATGGAGATCGACGACCGCGACCGGCTGCTCCGCCCCGGACTTACCGTGGTCGATCTGGGTTGCGCGCCAGGCGGCTGGTGCCAGGTGGCGGCGACAAGGATGCACGGGCGGGGCCGTCTCGTCGGGGTCGACATGCTGGAGATGAAACCCGTGGCGGGCGTGACCTTCATCCAGGGCGACTTCAGCGCCGACGCCATCCTGCCCGAGTTGGCGGCGGCGGGCATCGGCAAGGGGGTGGACCTTGTACTCAGCGACATGGCCCCCAATATAAGTGGCATTGATGCCGCCGATCAGGCGAAAAGCTATTATCTGGCCGAATTAGCCCTGGATTTCGCCCGCCAGCACCTGAAAGCGGAAGGCGATTTTCTGGTGAAAGTCTTCCAGGGTGCGGGGTTCGAGGACTACATGCGGCAGATGCGGGCCGTTTTTCGCACGGTGGCGGCACGCAAACCCAAGGCCTCGCGCGACCGCAGCCGGGAGGTCTATCTGCTTGGGCGGGGCCTGCGCATTGCCTGAACGAACCGTTTCGGATAGGGTCCGAGTTAATTACTGAGTTGCGACTGAAGGCAAAGGAACCGAGTTGAACAATCTTTTCAAGAACGTCGCCATCTGGCTGGTGATCGCCCTCATCCTGATGACGGTATTCAACCAGTTTGGCGCGCGCCATACGGCACAAAGCCAGGTTGACTACTCCCAGTTCATCGAGGAGGTGAAGCAGGGCCAGGTGGCCAAGGTCACCATCGAAGGCCATGTGCTGCGCGGCACGCGCGGCGACGGCGGCCACTTCACCACTTACGCCCCCTCCGACCCCTGGCTGGTATCCGACCTGCTCAAGGCTGGCGTGGCGGTGCAGGCCAAGCCCGAGGAAGAGCCGTCGATGCTGATGAACATCTTCGTCTCGTGGTTCCCCATGCTTTTGCTGATCGGTGTCTGGGTCTTTTTCATGCGTCAGATGCAGGGTGGCGGCAAGGGCGGCGCCTTCTCCTTCGGCAAGAGCCGGGCGCGCATGTTGGACGAGAACACCAATCAGGTCACCTTTGCCGACGTGGCCGGCTGCGACGAGGCCAAGGAAGAGGTCGGGGAACTGGTCGAATTCCTGCGGGACCCCTCCAAGTTCCAGAAACTGGGCGGGCGCATCCCGCGCGGCGTGCTCATGGTCGGTTCGCCCGGCACCGGCAAGACGCTGCTGGCCAAGGCCATCGCCGGCGAGGCCAAGGTGCCGTTCTTCTCGATTTCGGGTTCGGACTTCGTCGAGATGTTCGTCGGCGTCGGCGCCGCCCGGGTGCGCGACATGTTCGAGCAGGCCAAGAAGCAGGCGCCCTGCATCATCTTCATCGACGAAATCGACGCCGTCGGTCGGCAGCGCGGCGCCGGCCTCGGGGGCGGCAACGACGAGCGCGAGCAGACCCTGAATCAGTTGCTGGTGGAGATGGACGGCTTCGAGGCCAGCGCCGGCGTCATCGTCATCGCCGCCACCAACCGGCCCGACGTGCTCGATCCCGCCCTGATGCGCCCCGGCCGTTTCGACCGACAGGTGGTGGTGCCGTTACCCGACATCCGTGGTCGCGAGCAGATACTCATGGTGCATATGCGCAAGGTGCCGATGGGTGCCGACGTCAAGGCCGACATCATCGCCCGCGGCACGCCCGGTTTTTCCGGCGCCGATCTCGCCAACCTGGTCAACGAAGCCGCCCTGTTCGCCGCCCGCGCCAACAAGCGGGTGGTCGACATGGACGACTTCGAGCGCGCCAAGGACAAGATCATGATGGGCGCCGAACGCCGCTCAATGATCATGCCCGAGGAAGAGCGCCGCAATACCGCCTATCACGAGTCCGGCCATGCCGTGGTCGCCAAACTCATGCCCAAGACCGATCCGGTGCACAAGGTCACCATCATCCCGCGCGGCCGCGCCCTCGGGCTGACCATGCAGTTGCCCACCGAAGACCGCTACAGCCAGGACAAACAGCGCCTGCTGTCCACCATCACCGTGCTGTTCGGCGGCCGCATCGCCGAGGAGCTGTTCATGAACCAGATGACCACCGGCGCCTCCAACGATTTCCAGCGCGCCACCGATCTGGCGCGGCGCATGGTCACCCAGTGGGGCATGTCCGACAGCCTGGGGACGATGGTATATGGCGAGGAGGAAGGCGAGGTCTTCCTGGGCCGCTCCGTCACCACCCACAAGAGCGTTTCCGAGGCGACCCTGCAAAAAGTCGATGCCGAGGTCCGTCGCATCATCGACGAACAGTACGCCCTGGCGCGGCGGCTACTGGAAGAGAACCGTGACAAGGTAGAGGCCATGGCGCATGCCCTGCTCGAGTGGGAAACCATCGATGCCGAGCAGATCGACGACATCATGGCTGGCCACGCCCCACGGCCGCCGAAGCCGTCCTCGCAGCCGCCGGTCAAGCCCGAAGGCGGTGCGCCCAGCGCCGCGACACCCAGCGCGACACCGGCGCAAGAGGCCTGATTTGGTGAGAAGAGAGGCGGGAGGTGTGGGGGGCCCACCCCTGCTCCTCACCCCCCGCTGCTCACTATCAGCCGGTGCCCGCCCGCTGGTCATGGGCATCGTCAACGTCACCCCGGATTCGTTTTCCGACGGCGGCCGTTTCATCGAATCCCGATCCGCCATCGCCCACGCCCACGAGCTGGTCGAAGAGGGTGCCGACATACTCGACATCGGCGGCGAATCGACCCGGCCCGGCGCCCAGCCGGTTTCCTTGCAGGAAGAACTAGAGCGCGTCATGCCGGTGCTGAACGGCGCGCTCACCTTGGGCGTGCCAGTGTCGGTAGACACCATGAAGCCCGCCGTCATGCAGGCTGCCATCGCGGCCGGAGCGGCCATGATCAATGACGTCTATGGTTTCCGTGCGCCCGGCGCCTGGAAGGCCGTCGCGGACAGCGACTGCGCCCTTTGTGTCATGCACATGCTGGGCAAGCCGCGCACCATGCAGGAGGCCCCCCGCTACGACGATGTGGCGACCGAGGTCGAGGCCTTTCTCGCCGGCCGTCTGGCCGCAGCCGAGGCGGCCGGCATCGACCGGGCACGACTGTTCATCGACCCTGGCTTTGGTTTTGGCAAGACCCTGGACCATAATCTCGCCCTGATGCGCACCCTGCCCCGGCTGGCCAGGCTGGCGCCGGTACTCATCGGGGTGTCGAGAAAACGGATGATAGGCGCGCTCACCGGCAGAGACATTCAGGACCGTCTGGCGGGCAGTCTGGCAGCGGCGATCCGGGCGGTGGAAAATGGCGCCGCCATCGTCCGGGTGCATGATGTAAAACAGACCGTGGACGCATTGAAGGTTTGGGAGGCAACACGATGAGCAGAAAATATTTCGGAACCGACGGCGTGCGCGGCAGGGTGGGTGAAGCGCCCATTACCCCGGATTTCGTCATGCGCCTGGGCTATGCCGCCGGCAAGGTGCTGGCGGCGGCGGAACATGAGGCGCTGCACGGTGAGCGGCCGGCAGTGCTGATCGGCAAGGACACCCGGGTTTCGGGTTATATGCTCGAATCGGCACTCGAAGCCGGCTTCACCGCCGCCGGCGTGGATGTGCGTCTGAGCGGCCCGCTGCCGACCCCAGGCATCGCCTACCTGACGCGGGCGCTGCGTCTGTCTGCTGGCGTGGTCATTTCCGCCTCACACAATCCCTACGACGACAACGGCATCAAGTTCTTCTCCGCCACCGGTTGCAAATTGCCGGATGAGACCGAACTGGCGATCGAGGCCGCCCTCGATCAGCCGATGCGCAGCGCGCACTCCAAAGGGCTTGGCAAGGTCAGGCGGATCGACGATGCCGCCGGCCGCTACATCGAATTCTGCAAGGCCACCTTCCCCCATGACATGGACCTGCGCGGCCTCAAACTGGTGGTCGATTGCGCCAACGGCGCCAGCTACCACGTCGCGCCACCGGTGTTTCACGAACTGGGCGCCGACGTCATCGCCATCGCCAACATGCCGGACGGCTTCAATATCAACCACCTCTGCGGCGCGACCCATGCCGAGACCCTGGCCAAGGCAGTGCGCCGCCATCATGCCGACGCCGGCATCGCCCTCGACGGCGACGGCGACCGCCTGATCATGGTTGACCGCAATGGCGAAATCGCCGACGGCGACCGGCTGCTTTATGCCATTGCCCGCCATCGGCTCGAAAACGGCTGGCTCAAGGGCGGCGTAGTTGGCACCTTGATGACCAACCTTGGCGCCGAGACGGCTCTCAGAAAACTGGGCTGTGACTTCCGCCGGGCCAAGGTGGGCGACCGCTACGTCCTGGAGATGCTGCAGGAACATGGCTGGCAACTGGGCGGCGAGACCTCCGGCCACATCCTTTGCCTGGACCGCCATACCACCGGCGACGGCATCGTTTCGGCCTTGCAGGTTCTTGCCGCACTACGCCGCTCCGGCCGCGACCTGGCTGATATCATTCGCGATTGCCCGGTCTTTCCTCAGGTGCTGATCAACGTGCCGGTAACGCGTGGCTTCAAGCTCAATGGTCAACCGGAAGTCAGCGGCGCGGTCGGGGCGGTGGAGGCCGAGCTCGGCGACAGCGGCCGGGTGGTGCTGCGCCCCTCCGGCACCGAGCCGCTGATTCGGGTGATGGTGGAAGGCCGCGACTCGGACCAGGTCAATCGCTGCGCCGAACGGATCGCCACGGCGGTCAGAGCCGCGGCGGAAACCGGGCCGGTAACCGCCGAGGGCGCGTAATCGCTTATAATCATGGGCTGCCGGCAGGTGTTGCCGGCATCTGGAGTCGCCAACTCACAGGAGCCCGTCATGTTCAGCCGTATGATGCCCCAGCGCAGTGAATTCTATGACCTGCTCACATCGCATACCGACAGATTGACCGCGGCCGCCAATGCCGTGCTTCGCTTGGTCAACGCCCTCGGTACCAATACGGCGGAAACGGGTGCGCTGATCAAAGAAGTCGACCTGAACGAACAGAGCGGTGACAAGATCAAGCTCGACTTGGTGAAATTGCTGCACAAGTCGTTCATCACCCCTATCAGCCGTGACGATATCCATACCCTGGCCCTGGAACTGGACAAGGTGCTGGATGCCCTGCAAGACGTGGCGACCGCCGTGAGCATGTTCCACATCCAGGATTCGACGCCAGAAGCGCGCGAATTGGCCTCCCTCGGAGCCGATGCCTGCCAGCGCTTGAATCGCGCCGTGATCGCCCTGTCCGACAAGGCGCGCAGGCAGGACGCCGCCATCTTGTGTCAGGAAATCGATGCCATCGAGACCAAGGCCGACAAGGTGTTGCGTAAAGCCGTCACCCGTCTTTTCGAGAGCGAGGGTGACATCTGGGCGGCGATGAAGTTGAAGGAGTTCTACTTTTTACTGGAGAACGTGCTCGACTACTGCGAAGACGCATCCAAGACCATCGAAGGCATACTCATCGACAACGCCTGATCATGGAAGGCCTCACCATAAGTCTGTGGATCCTGGTCGTACTGATCGTCGTCGCGCTGGCGTTCGACTTCATGAACGGCTTTCACGATGGCGCCAACTCCATCTCCACCATCGTCGCCACCGGCGTGCTCACCCCCAGGCAGGCGGTGTTGTTCGCCTCGTTTTTCAATTTCGCCGCCCTCTGGGTATTCCACCTCAAGGTCGCCGCCACCATCGGCAAAGGCACGGTCGATCCCAATTTCGTCGATTATTACGTGATCTTCGGCGCCCTCTGCGGGGCGCTCGCCTGGAACATCATCACCTGGCTTTACGGTATTCCCTCTTCATCCTCCCACGCCCTAGTCGGCGGACTGGTTGGCTCCACGGTCGCCAAGGCCGGCGGCCTCACCCCTATCATCTGGAGCGGTTTCGGCAAGATACTGCTGTTCATCATCGTGTCGCCCTTCATCGGCTTTCTGCTCGGTGGCCTTTTTATGGTGCTGGTGGCCTGGCTGTTCCGCAATCAGCCTCCGGTGCAGGTGGGACGATGGTTCAAATATGGCCAACTGCTGGCCTCCGGGGCCTATAGTCTGGCCCATGGCGGTAACGACGCGCAAAAGACCATAGGCATCATCTGGCTGCTGCTGATCAGTGCCGGGGCGGCGACCGCCGACGTCAAGACCCTGCCCGCCTGGGTGATCTACTCGTGTTATTTGGCGATCGCGCTGGGCACCTATCTGGGCGGTTGGCGCATCGTCAAGACCATGGGCACCAAGATCACCAAGCTCAACACAGTCAGCGGCTCCTGCGCCTCGCTGGGCGGCGCCGTCAGTCTGGGACTCGCTACCCTGGGCGGTATTCCGGTCTCCACCACCCACACCATCGCTGGCGCCATCGCCGGGGCCGGCGCCGCCCACAACATGAAACGGGTGCGCTGGGACATCACCCTCAATCTGGCGGTGGCCTGGGTGCTGACGATCCCGGCCAGCGCCCTGATCGCCGCCATATTCTGGTGGCTGGGCACCCACTTTCTGTAGGGCAGCTCAGGCCGCCGACTTGCGCGCGTGGCCATGGCCCATCACAATCCGCCTGGAAAAAGAACCGCGGCGCGCTTGTCCCGCAAAACTCAGGAAGGTAGCCATAATGCGTCGATGCCCGCTCTTCTGTCTGTCCAGTCTGTGGCTTTTCGCCCTGGCGGCCTGTTCCGGCGGTGGCGGCAACGGCGGCACCGCCACTGGCACGGTAAGCATCAGTGGCCGCATACTCGCGCCGGCCTATATCGCGGTGGACACCGACAGCAACGATCCACAGTCCCCCTATGCCGCAAACAACAGCCTGGCCACGGCCCAGGTCATCGCCAACCCGGTCATGGCAGAGGGCTTTGTCGCCGCCACGCCGACCGGCATACAGGGCAGCCGTTTCGCCAGCAGCGCCGATAGCGACGACTTCTATGCCGTGGACCTGGCGGCGGGACAAGCCGTCGTCCTGGAAGTCGCGGACCCGGCCCTGGCGGATATCGATCTGGCCCTTTATGACGCGGGCGGCGCCCTGATCGATGCCTCGGTGGGAGTCTCCCGTTTCGAGAACGTCGTGGCCGCAGCGGGGGGGAGGTATTTCGTGCGCGTCAATGCCTACGCCGGTCATTCCAATTACGTCCTGATGGTGGGGACCGGGACGACGCCGGCCGCCAGCCTCAACCTCGCCGCCGAGTTCGTGCCGGGCGAGGCGATCGTGCACTTCGGCGCCGTCGCCGGCCAGATCGGGGCCACGGCCGCCAAACTCGGGTTGAACATCAAGGCAGGCGACGGCGACCGGCCGCAGTTGGTTTCACTGGCCGGAGTGCAGGCGGCCGGCGCGTTTACCACCGCACCCGCGCCGCTCGCCGACACCCGCCTGACCGCGGTACAGGCGGCGAAACTGGATACCCTCTACCAAGTGAAGGCCCTGCGCGCGCGTACCGACGTAAAAAGCGCCGATCCAAATTACCGGGTCATGCCGCTGAAGACGCCGAACGACCCCTACTACCGGCTGCAATGGCATTACCCGCTCATCAATCTGCCCCAGGCCTGGGACATCACCACCGGCACACCGGCCTCGGGGATGGTGGTCGTGGCCGTGGTCGATACCGGGGTATTTCTCGCCCATGCGGACCTGTCAGCCTCCTTGTTGCGCGACGGCGGCGGCAACGTGGTGGGCTACGACTTTGTCAGTAATACGGCCTCCGCCAACGATGGTGACGGCATCGACGCCAACCCGGACGACCCCGGCGACGAGAGCACGCCGGGGTCCAGTTCCTGGCACGGCACCCACGTGGCCGGCACCATCGCCGCGGCGAGCGACAACGGTGTCGGCGTGGCCGGCGTCGCCGCCGGCGCCCGTATCATGCCGGTGCGGGTACTTGGCAAGGGTGGCGGAACCACTTACGACGTCATCCAGGGCATACGCTATGCAGCCGGCCTGAGCAATGATTCCGGCCGCCTGCCAGCGCGCCGGGCCGACATCATCAACATGAGCCTGGGCTGTCAGAATTGTTACGTGGCGGCGCAACAGACGCTGCTCAACGAGGTGCGCAACGCCGGCGTCATCGTCATCGCCGCGGCGGGCAACGAAAACTCCGGCCAACCCGGTTACCCGGCCGCCTATGATGGCGTGGTCTCGGTCAGTGCGGTCGGCCTGAACCGCGACCGGACCCCGTACTCCAACTTTGGTGCCACGGTAGACGTGGCAGCGCCGGGCGGCGATACCACCCTCGACCTGAACGGTGACGGCTATGGTGACGGCGTGCTCAGCACCTTGGTCGGCGCCGGTCTCACCTCCGACTACAAGTTCTACCAAGGCACCTCGATGGCGGCCCCCCACATGAGCGGCGTGGTGGCGCTGATGAAGGCCGTCCACCCCGGACTGACACCCGGCGACCTGGATGCCCTGCTGGCCAGCGGCGCCATCACCACCGATCTCGGCGCGGTCGGGCGTGACGACCTCTTCGGCTGGGGCCTGATCGACGCCGCCAAAGCGGTAGTCGAGGCGCGCCGGCTGGCCTCAGGCACGGCCGTGGCGACGCTGGCCGCCGACCCCGGACGACTGGATTTCGGCAGCACGCTCATCACCTCGACCCTGACCCTCGCCAAGCTGGGCAGTGGCCCCCTGGCGGTGACGACGGTGAGCGGCAACGCCGCCTGGCTGTCGGTGGCGGCGGCCAGCCTCGATGCCGACCACCTTGGCAGTTACCGCGTCAGCGTCAATCGCGCCGGTCTACCGGCCGGAACCTATGCCGCGACACTGACCGTGGCCAGCAACGCCGGCAGCCAAATCATCATACCGATCTCGATGACGGTGGCGACCGGCGTGGCCAGGGCGAACACCGGCCAATATTGGATATTGCTGATGGATAGCGACTACAACCTGGTCCAACAAGTGAACCTGGCGGGCAACAGCGGCCACTACGATTTTCAGTTCAACGACCTGCCCAAGGGCTTCTACTACCTCTTTGCCGGGACGGATTCTGACTGGGACGACCTCATCTGCGACGACGGCGAGGTCTGCGGCGCCTATCCGACCTTGGGCGAACCGCTACTCATCGATGCCAGCTCCGATCGCTCCGGTATCGACTTCAGTGTCGGTTTCAGTTCCAGTCCCAGCGCTCTGGCATCGTCACCGGCAGAGGGCGCGCCCGGCTACCGGCACACCGGCGGCGCATTCAGGAAAGGGGTGGCTCGTGTCAAAGACTAAACCGATCGTCATCGCCACCGTGTCCGGGGCCATTGCCGGCCTTTTACTGAACGCCTGCGCGCTGCCGCCCGCTGCCGATGCCATTGCCGTTCTGCATGAAGCCGCCTACTGCGCCGGTGGCAAGGGCCGTCAGGCCCAGTTGTTGAGCGACCCGGCCACCCTGGCCGAGACTTGGCGGCAAGCCAACAACGGCCTCACGCCCCTGCCACCGCCGGCCGTCGATTTCAGTCGCAACTCCGTGCTCTTCCTGGCCGATGCCGAGCACCCCACCGCCGGCTACGGCCTGCGCCTGAGCAGCACCACCGTCTCTTTCAAAGATGGTGTGGCGCGTCTACTCATCGAGACCACAGTGCCGGAAGGGATGAGCGCCCAGGTGGTCACACGTCCCTGCCTTTTTCTGTTTATGCCCATGAACGATTACAGGCGGATCGAGGTCGTCGATCGGGCAGGCATTCCTTGGATAGTGCTGCAGCGTCCATGATCGGGCTTGCAAGGCGCAAACGAAATGGCCTTTGAGCGCATCAGCGCTTGAGGCCGCTTCTGAAACTGGTGGGCGGTGTGGGATTCGAACCCACGACCAACGGATTAAAAGTCCGCTGCTCTACCGGCTGAGCTAACCACCCAAGGGGCGCGGATTATTTCAAATCCCGCCACCTCAAGTCAAATCGAATCCTGCTCAACCTCGGCGGCGACCGCATCCGCCGCAACGGCAGAGGGCGCATGGCGGTCACGGGCCGCCCAGGCTTTTGTTGAGCCGGGGCGGGACCATGCCATGACCGCTAGTAGGTCACTGACTTCTTGTTGTGCTTGGAGGGAGATATCTTGATGGCGGCTTTGGGCGGCGCGGCCGTCTGCTTGGTGTAGGCCACTTCCTTCACGGCTGACGCGGAGGCCGCCGCCTCCGCAGCGGGATGTCCCTCAGTTGAGGCGAAGCGAGTGTTTTTTTTTGCCCCCCACGCCTCCATAAAGGCCAGGACCTTGCCGCTCTTCAACTGGCCGGGAATGAACATCACGATCTCGCCGTCTGGGTCATAAAGATAAGAGGTGGGATAAAAGTCCACTGGCCCGACTTGGCGGAAGGGACTGTCAGGGTTCCGCCGTGCCCCACCGGCCACCACCGCGTAGAAAGCGAAGTCGTGGCGCTGGGCGGCATCGCGTACGACATTTTCGTCCGGGCCATAGTCGAGCCCGACGCCGATTACCGCAAAGTCCTTGCGTTTGTTCAGGTCGTTGAGGGCCGGCACCTCGACCCAGCAGAGTGGACACCAGGGCGCCCAGAAATTCACCAACACCCACTTCCCTTTGAGATCGGAGAGCTGTACGGACTTGCCGTTGATGTCGGTAAACTGGAAATTGATGGCTTTACTTCCACTACCAGCCACAGCCGCGGTGGAAAGGCAAAAAAAACAACCCGCCATTAACCCTGTCAGCAGTTTGCGCATCTCTATCCTTTCAACCACTCGCTATGCCATGAATTTTAGTTTGCATCAGCGGGTAAGGATAGCATCAACCCTCACGCATCAGTAAATAGTACTGAACTTTCATGGTGGCCGCCGCCCCGGTGATGATGCCCGCGAGCACGATGAACGACCCTATGGCCAGGGTAGACACCCCGGTCACGCCCTGGCCGATGGTGCAGCCCATGCCAGTCACCCCGCCGTAGCCCATCAGCGTGGCGCCAACGATATGGCGGAACATATCCTGCGGGGAATTGAAGTATTCCCAGCGGAAAGAGCGGTGGAATATGGAATACAGGAATGACCCGGCCAGGACGCCGAACACGCTGGCAACGCCGAAAGTGACATGCTTGTCGTTCCAATAGGCCCACAGATCCATGGTGTAAGCCAGCGGTCCGACGAAAGTCATCGATTCTGCCAGTTTGGAATCGGTACCCACATAGGCGATTTCCATGAACTCATTCTCGGTCAGGCCGATCTTGCCGGTGACGTACCAGCCACCGACCACCACCAGGCCCACCACGATGCCCGCCAGGATGTTGTCGGTACTGGCGCGGAATTCTTTACTGGCGAAGACGAACACCAGGATCACAGCGGCGATGCCGATGGCGATCAGCGCGTGGGCATTGGCCTCGGTCATGTGAAAGAGGCTGGGCACGGTCTGCATGTGTTCCAGGTGGACGGTGAAAGGGTCGGCGCGCAACACGCTGTCGGTGAAGAGGCGCAAGACACCGTTCATGCTGACCAGGGCCGCATAACCCAGAAAGAGAAAGACCACCACGGATTTGAGGTTGCCGCCGCCGAGGCGGACCAAGGTACGCTGACCGCAGCCGCCGGCCAGGGTCATGCCCATGCCAAAGGTCAGCCCACCCACCAGCAGTGCCAGCCAGTGGAGCGTTTCGCGGGTGTAATAGGTCTTGGTGATGTCCAGGTCACCCCGATACACGAGCATTCCGGTACCGGCCATGGCCACGGCGATGGCCAGCAACCAGGCGCGCATGCGGCCCCAATCGCCCATATTCACCACATCCGACACGGCCCCCATGGTGCAAAAGCTGGTCTTGTTGGCCACATAACCAAAAACCAGCGCCAGGATAAAACCCAGCCAGGCCACCAACTGCGGCGTATTGAATGTCGCATCCATCATCGTTTCCAGGATCGTCTTATCGGAAGAAATATTTAAGGATTATAGGTGGTTTTGTCGTCAGGACAATCACGGCCTATACCGGGTAGGGTCTGGCAGCCCCGCGTCGGCAAAACCCTGGCGCCGGAAACGACAGGAGTCGCAGACGCCGCAGGCTCGGCCCGAGGCGTCCGCCTGATAACAGGAGACGGTGAGGCCATAATCGACCCCCAAGCGGTTGCCCAAGCGGATGATCTCCGCCTTGGAGAGATACAGCAACGGCGTCTCGATCAGGATGGGCTGACCTTCCACGGCTCGCTTGGTGGCCAGGTTGGCGAGCTGCTGGAAGGCCGCGATGAATTCCGGCCGGCAATCGGGGTAGCCGGAATAGTCCACGGCATTGACACCGATGAATAGGGCCTTTGCCGCCAGCACCTCGGCCCAGCCGAGGGCCAGGGCAAGCATGACGGTATTGCGGGCGGGGACATAGGTGACCGGGATGCCGGCGCTGGGCGCGGTGGGCACAGCCAATCCGCTGTCGGTCAAGGCCGAGCCGCCGAATTGGCCCATATCGAGGTGCACCACGCGGTGCTCCAGCGCCCCCAGGTGCCGGGCCACGGCCTTGGCGGCCAGGAGTTCGGAGCCATGCCGCTGGCCGTAGTCGACGCTCAGCGCGTAACAGCCGTAGCCCTCCGTCCGCGCCACCGCCAGCGCCGTGGCGGAGTCGAGACCGCCAGACAGCAGCACCACCGCCCTCGCGGTCACCGCCCCCTCTCCTCGCCCCACAGCAACTTGTGCAGTTGCCCCTGCAGGCGCACCGGCAGACCGTCGCGCAGTATCCACTCGGCCAGCAGGCGCGCCTCCAGCCTGCCGTGGACGGGGGAAAAGAGCACCTGTACCCGTTCCGCCAGACGCCAGCGCGCCAGCACCTCGCGCGCCCACTGGTAATCCGCCGCGTCCGACAGCACGAACTTCACCTCGTCGTGCGGCCCCAGCCTATCCAGATTGCGCCAAAGATTACGCGCCGATTCACCGGAAGCCGGTGTCTTGATGTCGATGACACGGGCCACTCTGGCATCCACCACGCCGATATCGAGGGCGCCGCTGGTCTCCAGTGAGACCTCGCAGCCGGCATCGCAGAGCGCCGTCAAGAGTACCGGGCAGGCCTTCTGGGCAAGTGGCTCGCCGCCGGTGACAGTCACCCGCCGTATGGGATAGGCCAACGCCTGGGCGACGATCTCGCTTACCGTCATGAAGACGCCGCCCTGGAAGGCATAGGCAGTGTCGCAATAGACACAACGCAGTGGACAGCCAGTGAGGCGGATGAATACCGTCGGCAGGCCGACCCTGCTGGTTTCGCCCTGCAACGAAAAAAAGATTTCACTGACACGCAGGCGGGAGTCGGACAAGACGCTTACTTGGAAAGGGCCAGCAGTTTGCGGGCGTTGTCCGCGGCCCTGCTGGTGGGGTGCTTGGCGATCAGTTGGCTCAGAGTCTGGCGCGCCGCCTCGCTTTCCCCCAGTTGCAGCTGGGCGCGTGCCAGGCTGAGGGTGGCGTCGGCGGCCTTGGCGCTGTCGGGGTATTCTTTCAACAGCCTTTTCTGCGCCTCCGCCGCGCCTTTGTAATCGGCCAGGCCGTAATAGGCCAGGCCTAACCAGTAATAGGCATTGCTGGCCAGGGCCCCGCGGGGGAATTTGACGATATAGGCATTGAAGGCCGACACGGCGGCGACGTAATCCGCCGACTTGAAGTGATTGAGGGCGGATTCATAGGCCTTGGTTTCGCTTTCAATCTCGGCCGGGGCGGCAGGCGCGGCTGTCGTCTGCTGTGTCGCCTGCGGCCGGACTGGTTCCGGCGGCGGCGCCACCGGCCTCTTGGCCAGCTCTTTCAGACGGGCGTCGAGATCGGCGTAAAGTTCTTTCTGGCGCTGCTCGGCCAACCGCTGGGCATGCACGAGCTCTTCCTGGGAACCGCGCAGTTTGGCGATATCCGCTTGCAGCGCCAGTAATTGGTTGTGCATGTTGAGCAGGCCCTGATTGCGTAGGTGCTCAGTCAGCACGATCACGCGCCGGCTCAACTCGTCCAGCTTGTCGTCCACCGCCCCCCCACCCTTGGCCGTGGGCGCCGCCGACCGGGCCGGGGTTACGCTCGCATTCGCGGCAATGACATTCTGGGCGGGGGCCGCAACGGCCAGCGGCGCCAACCAGGCCAGCGAAGGCGCCGACAGCAGCAAGACCAGCAGGCGTCTGACTGTCATTCGCCCTGATAGTGGATCTCGGTACGACGATTTTGTTGCCAGGCGGCCTCGTCATGGCCTTCCTGGACGGGCTTTTCCTCGCCCAGGCTGACCGCTTCCATCTGCTCATCCGGCACACCCAGCAGCGCCATGGCCTGCCGCACGCTCTCGGCGCGACGCTGCCCGAGGGCCAGGTTGTAGTCACGGCTGCCACGCTCGTCGGTGTGGCCCTGCAGGATCACCTGCAGCCCCTTGTTGGCCTTGATGAAGGCGGCATGGGTCTCGATCAGCTCGCGGTATTCCTCGCGTATGGCCGAGCTGTCGAAATCGAAATAGATGACCCGTTTGGACAGCGTATGCGCGGGATCTTTCAAGCGCGGATCGGCGGCGGCCTTGGCCGTCGTCGCCAACATCGGGTTGACCCCGTCCAGCGCTTTGCCCTGGGCGGAGATACCAGGCAAGGCATGGGTCTCGACCTGTGGCGCGGGCGGCGTCTGGGCGGCGAGGCCCGCGCCATCCCTGCCCGTGGCGGCGGCCGCAGCGGCCTTGGCCGCGCCGTCCTGGCCAGTGGCGGCGGCCGCGTCCGTGCGCTCCTCGATGGGCGCCGCCGTGGACTGGCCGGCCATCTTCGCGAGCTCGGCACAGCCCGAAAGCATCAGGCCGCCGACCAGCGCCATGAGAAACAAGCCCTTGTTCATTTTCTTCCTCCTATCCAAAATGATCGCCGTACACACGATCGCCAAAATCTTGAATCCCTTTGCCAGACGTCAGACTGGCTCCTACGGTGCCCACGAAGGTTCCCGCAGGTCACCGGACAACGACAGACGCTGCTTGACGCGGCCGTTCACGCTGACCGTGGCCAAGACCCCCCGCCCCTTCACCAGAGTGGCGTACAAGATGGTCCGTCCATTGGCCGCAAAGGAAGGCGATTCGTCGAAGTGGGTATCGCTCAGCACCTGCGTCTGCCCGGTCGCCAGTTCCATGGCCGCCACCCTGAAACTGCCGCCGTCACGGTGGATGAAGGCCAGATATTTACCGTCCGCCGACAGGGCCGGCGACACATTATAGGCACCATCATAGGTGACGCGCCTGACCTCGCTGCCCGCCGTATTCATGCGATAAATCTGTGGGCTGCCGCCGCGGTCGGAGGTGAAATAGATCCATTTGCCGTCGGCGCTGAATACCGGCTCGGTATCAAGCGCGTTACCTTGACTCAGGCGTACCGCATCGCCACCCCCGGCGTCGATGAGATAAATGAGCGAGATGTCGTCCTTGGAGAGCGCGACCGCCAGCTTACGGCCATCCGGCGACCAGGCCGGCGAATAGTTTGAACCGCGGAAATTGGCCACCGCCTTGCGCCGCCCGTCCGCCAAGCTTTGCACGTACACCACCGGTTTTTTGCGCTCGAAGGAGACATAGGCCAGCCGGCCGCCGTCGGGTGACCACACCGGCGAGATGAGGGGCTCTGGCGAACGGGTGACGATGAAGGCGTTTTCGCCATCGGCATCCGCCACCTGCAGCTCATACCAGCCGTTGCGCTTGAGGATGTAGGCAATGCGGCCGCTGAAGGTGCCCGCCTCGCCAGTCAGCTTTTCGTGGACCAGATCGGCGATCTTGTGGGCGACGGCACGGGCGTGTGCGGGCGGCACCACATAACTGTATCCGGCCAGCGGCAGCTGCCGGACCACGTCATAAAGACGGAAGCGGATATCGAGCCGCCCATCCGCTAGCGATTTCACCTGGCCGACCACCAGCGCATCCGCGCCCCTGGCACGCCACTTGGCATGGGCAACCGGCTGGGCTTCTCCCGGTTGCCCCAGACCATTCGGGGCGATCAGGTTGAAAAGCCCGCTGCGTTGCAGATCGGCCTGCACCACCTCGGCGGGATCCGACAGCTTGTCGCCCACGGCCACGAAGGGGGCGATCGCCACAGGAATACGGTGAGCGGCACCGCCGATGATCTCGATGGTCATGGTGGCCTCGGCACTCGCCGCCAGCCCACCGCTCAGGCCGAGCACCAGCCAAAACAACCGCCAGATAATAGAGTTCATGCCCCTGCCGGGAATTCAATCGTTGCCATTGTAACACCGCAGCGTCAACTATCCTGCGGCCGGAACCTTAGCTCCAGTCCGTCCCGGAAAGCCGCCGCCGCCTCCTTGTCCGGCGGCAGCGGCAGTGGGCTCGCCTTGCGGATAGCGCGCTCCACCTCCTGGTCGTAGACCGGCTGGCCGCTGGCCCTGAGCAATGTCACCCTGACGACATCCCCCGTAGGCAGGAGTTCCACCCGGTAGATCGCCTCGGGGTTACCCTTGACGCCTGGCGGCACATGCAAGAGACCGCGAATCTTGAGCTGGATGCGCCCCTTGTAGTCCTCCACCAACTTGTTCCGGACAGAGGCGGCGACCTGCTGCTGCAGATGGCGGTCCTCCGCCGCCAGCTCGTCATCCATCTGCTGCGCCAGGAGGCGCTCCATTTCCTTGCGCGCCTTGTCCTGGGCGACGCGCTTGCTCTCGGCCTGCTTGCGCTCCTCCTCCTGCCGTTTCTTGAGCTGTCTTTCTTCCTGGACCAGACGTTCCTGCTCTTCTTGCCGCATCTTTGCTTCCAGACGGCGGCGCGTATCCGCTTCGGCCTGCCTAGTCTCTTCCGCGCGGCGCTGCTTGCGGATTTCTTCCTGGCGCGCCCGGTCTTCCTCCAGACGCTTCTGCTCCGCCTCTTTTTTCTTGCGCGCCTCCTCTTGCTTCGCCTTGAGCACGATCTGGGCATCGGCCTTGGGCAAAGGCGGCGCTTGCACGCGCACAGGCGGCGGGCTGACAGCCGGCGGCGGCGCCGGTACGGGCAGCGGCGGCGCCGAGGGTTCCGGTAACGCCCGCCATAGATCGGCATACACGGGTACTTCCGGCAACTTCTTCCAGGACACGCCGAATACCAGCGCGGCAAAAAACAACAGATGCACCAGCATGGCCAGGGCACCGGCCGAGAGCTGGTCGTGCGCAGCCACGCGGCTCACGGCTGGGCCGGTTTCACCAGCAGGCCGACACGGGGCACACCCAACCGTTGCAGCGCGTCCATCACCCGCATGACGGCCTCGTAACGCACCGATTTGTCAGCGGAGATCACCACCGGCTGGTCGGGATGCCTTTGCTGCCGTTGCCGGATGCGCTCGGGCAGGCCGCCCTCCGACACGTCTTCACCCCCATCGGCGGCGGCACGGTCGCGCAGCCGCAATGAGCCGTCAGCCCGAATCGTCACCTCCAGCGGGGCTGTCGGCGCCTGGCCGCTCTTGCCGACGCTGGGCAACTCCACCTGGGAAGGGTTGATGAAAGGGGCCGTCACCATGAATATCACCAGCAGCACCAGCATCACATCGATGTAGGGCACCACGTTGATCTGGTTCATGGCCCGGCGCGGGCGCTTGTGTATCACTTTTGCACGTCCCGCTGCAGTACGTTGGAGAACTCCTCCATGAACACATCGAAGCGATTGGCGAGGCGATCAAGATCATGGGTGAAGCGGTTGTAGGCGATCACGGCCGGAATGGCGGCAAACAGACCGATGGCGGTGGCGATCAGCGCCTCGGCGATGCCCGGCGCGACATGCGCCAGCGTGGTCTGGGCAACATTGGACAGGGCGCGGAAGGCGTTCATGATCCCCCATACCGTGCCGAACAGGCCGATATAAGGCGATACCGAGCCCACCGTTGCCAGAAAGGGCAGATGTGATTCGAGCGCGTCCATTTCCCGCTGATAGGCGGCGCGCATGGCCCGGCGCACGCTCTCCACGGTACTGGCCGGGGACGCGCCGGGCTGCCGCTTGAGCTTGGAAAGCTCGCGATAGCCGGAACGGAAGACCTCCTCCAGGCTGCCGGCCTGGGCATCCTTACCGACCCGCTTGATGATTTCGTTGAAACCGCCGGTCCAGAACTCGCGCTCGAAGGCATCGGCCAAAAGGCGCTGACGGCGCAACACCAAGAGCTTGACGAAGATGATCCACCAGGAGGCGAGCGAGGCCACCAGGAGCAGCAGCAGCACACCCTTAACCACCCAGCTGGCATGGCTGACGAGTTCGATCATGGAGAGGTCTTGGCTCAGGCTGATGTCCATTATTTGGCGAGTCTTTCCAGAATGTGAGTGGGAATTTTAGCCGGGCGGAATGACGCCGTGGTGACACAGGCGGCCTTCACCCGCGCCGTCAGCAGGATTTCGTCGCCACGGCCGACGCGCTGTTCTATCGCCAGGCTGGCATGGCCCGTTTCCAGCAAGCGGCAGCTCACTGTCAAAACGTCGTCGAAGTGGGCCGGTTTGAGATAATCCGCCTCCACCCGCCGCACCACGAATACCACCCCATCACGCGCCGCCAGCTCTGTCTGGCCTATGCCCAGGGCGCGCAACCATTCGGAGCGGGCGCGTTCGAGAAATTTGAGATAGTTGGCGTAATAGACCACTCCGCCGGCATCAGTGTCCTCCCAATAGACGCGCACCGGCCAGGTGAAATCGGGCTCACTCATCGAACAGCCCCTGGTTTTGCAGGCGGGTCGGCGTCGCCAGGCCGAAGTGCCGGTAGGCGAGCGGCTGAGCCGTCCGGCCCCGCGGCGTGCGCGCCAGGAAGCCCTGCTGAATGAGGTACGGTTCCAACACATCCTCGATGGTGTCGGCCGCCTCGCCTATGGCCGCTGCCAGGTTCTCCAGACCGACCGGGCCGCCGGCAAATTTGTCGAGCAGAGCGGCGAGCAGCTTGCGGTCCATCACATCGAGACCGGCGCCATCCACCTCCAGCATCTTCAAGGCGGCATCAGCGACCGCGCTGTCTATCCTGCCATCGGCCTTTACCTCGGCATAGTCGCGCACCCGGCGCAGCAGGCGGTTGGCGATGCGGGGAGTGCCGCGCGAGCGGCGCGCGACCTCGAGGGCGCCTTCCGGCGTGATCTCGATGTCGAGCAGCCGGGCCGAGCGTTTGACGATGTGGGTCAGCTCGTCGGCGCTGTAGAACTCCAGCCGGGCGACGATGCCGAAGCGGTCTCTGAGCGGGTTGGTCAGCATGCCCGCCCGGGTCGTCGCGCCCACCAGTGAAAAGGGCGGCAGATCAAGCTTGACCGAGCGCGCCGCCGGCCCTTCGCCGATCATGATGTCGAGCTGAAAATCCTCCAGCGCCGGGTACAGTATTTCCTCGACCACCGGGCTCAAACGGTGAATCTCGTCGATGAACAGCACGTCGCGCGGTTCCAGGTTGGTGAGCAGCGCCGCCAGGTCGCCGGCCCGCTCCAGCACCGGGCCGGAGGTAAGGCGCAGGTTGGCCCCCATCTCCTTGGCGATGATGTGCGCCAGCGTGGTCTTGCCCAGGCCGGGCGGGCCGAACAGCAAGACGTGGTCGAGCGCCTCGCAGCGTTTCCTGGCGGCGGTGATGAAAATCTCCAGTTGCTCGCGCGTCCTCGCCTGGCCCACGTAATCGCGCAAGGACTGCGGGCGCAGGGCGCGTTCGAACACCTCCTCTGCGGGCGAGGCGGGAGCGGCGACGATCAGGCGGTCCGGTTCGAGCATGTCAGGACCCCGGGAGAGGGGCGGTGGGCGGGCAACCACAGTCAGCAAAGGAAAAGCGGGGGCATGGCGCCTCCACGACACATCAATGGCACGCAAGTGTAGCACCGGCGGTGGCCACTTTTCGCCTACTTGGTCAGCGCCAGGAACAACTCCGGCAGTTTCTCGGGCAGGCGGGCGATGTTGTCGATCACCGTGTAGTGCCGGCCGAATATCCGGCTCACATAGTCGTCGGCCTTGGGATCGAGGCTGATGCAGTAGGTGAAGAGACCGTCGCGATCGAGTTCCTTCACCGCCTGGTGGGCATCCTCGATGAGCAGGCGTTCGTCCTGGACGTCAACGTCACTGGGCTGGCCATCGGTGAGGATAAGCATCAGCCTCTTGTCCGCTGGGCGGGGCTTCAGGTAGTGGGCGGCATGGCGCATGGCCGCCCCCATGCGCGTCGACCAGCCGGCCTGCATGGCGGCGAGCCGCGCCTTGGCGTCATCGCCCCAGGGTTCGCCATAGCCCTTGATGTGCAGGTAACGCACGTCGTGGCGGGTGTTGGAATGAAAACCAGCGATGGCGAAGGGGTCACCCAGGCGTTCAATGGCCCAGGCCAGCAGCGACACCGCTTCCTGGCTGAGCTCGAGTATGGTCTGGTCGGAGCCGGCGGCCTTCTCGTTAAGCGATTCCGACAGGTCGAGCAATAGCATCACGGCGATGTCGCGGCCGGAGGTCTTGTGGCTCATGTTGATGCGCGGGTCAGGCGTGGCGCCGCCCCTGAAGTCGATCAGGGAGCGCAGGGCCACGTCGAGATCGAGTTCACTACCCTCCTCTTGATAGCGTATGCGCACCTTGTCCTGCGGCTTGAGCAGATCGAGCAGGCGCTTCAAGCGCTTGGCCAGGGCGGCATGCTTCAGCAACAACTGGTCGATGGCGGCGGGGTTGCCCTTGGGGTGCAAGGTCTCGTATACGCTGACCCAGTCCGGCCGCCAGGTGAGGCTCTGGTAGTCCCACTCCGGGTAATGACGCGGCGGCAGACCTTCGGCCGGCTCGCTCTGCAACTGGCGCGGCTCGTCGAAGGCCTCTTCCTCTTCGCCTGCCTCGATGAATCGCCACAACTGGCGGTTGTCGTCGCGGTAGTCGATCACCGTGTTGGCGAAGTGAATGCGGGCGAACTGATCGCTGGCGCGGCGGCTGAGGGTGACATAGGACAACGCCAGGGCGGCGATGTCACGGGTAGAGGATGCGCCCGCCGCCATGCATTCCTGGAAGCGCCGCACGAACTCATTCAGCAGCGGGTCGCGGTAGCCATGTCCGGGATCGAGAAATGCGCGCGAGAGCATGGCCAGGCGGTGACGCAGGCAGGAGGCGGTTTCCGGGTCGCAAGCCCCTTCCACCGGCTTGGGGTGCAACGCGAGGAAGATCCGGCGCAGGCCGGGGTATTCGCGGATCAGCAGGGTCTCGACGCGGCAGTCCTCGAAGAACTCCACCGCCATGCGCTGAAAGGGGCTCCAGTTGTCGGCGATCTGGGCCTGACTCCAGCGGCGGTGGCCGACCATGTGCGCAAGGGTGGCGCGGTAGCGGTCGAGGCCGCTGACTCGCAGCCCCGCAGCCCCCTCTGCCCCGGCCTTTATGCCCTTCAAGGCGCCTTCAGCGCCGGGGGAAAAGGGGGAAACAAAGTCGTCATATACGTCCGGCACGCGCATCCCCAGCTTGTCGTGATACGGTATCGGCCGCCTGATCCCGTCAAAGGCGGTGGAATAGGGCAGCAGGTGCTCGGTTTCCCGCCACAGGCCGCGCAGGTAGAGGTCGAGCTGGCGTTCCACGTCCATGAACAGGGTGCCGTGGCGTTCGCGTTGCAGCACGGCGCGGCTGTCTGCGGACTGCAGGCTGAAATAGTCCGTCTGCCGCTGTGGGTGGCTGGAGTAATTGCGGATGCCATAATCCACCCAGTTCTTCAACCCGGCCAGGCTGAGCTGGGCGAGCAGGAAGGGCGCCTGGGCGAAAAGATCGGGCAGGCCGGGACTGGGAAAGGTGGTGTGGTGGCCGTGAATGGAGCCGGTGGTGCGCGTCATCAGATCGTCGGCGATCTCCAGATAATGGCGCATCTGGGCGCGCGTAGTCAGGGTACGCGCGACCGCCGCCAGGGTTTGCAGAAAGGGCGTAATGGCGCGGCTGTTGGGTGAGTCATGCATCTTCATGACCAAGCCCATGACCTCCGCCAGCACCGCCTCTGCGCCCAGGGCCCGGACCACCGAGGGCCATTCCTCCAGGAAGGTCAGCATGGGCTCGACACCGCGCCCCAGCTTGCCGATGACGCGTGCCGCATCGAGATAATGGCAGATGTCCTCGCGGCCGAGAACGGCCAGAGCCTCCGCCATGACCTCCTCGAACACCGCCTCGACCTCCTTGAAGCGGGTATCAAGCCGGGCCCGGTAGTCCTGCATCAAGGGGGGGTGATATTCGCCCGCGCGCACGCTGTCAGGCAAAGGTGGCGTCGATGGCATGGTCCAGCGTCGCGCGAATGTCGGAGTCGTCGGTGATGGGGCGCACCAGCGCCATGCGGCAGGCATCAAGCGGATCGACGCCGTCCTCGATGAGCATCGCGGCGTAGACCAGCAGCCGGGTGGAGATACCCTCGTCGAGCCCGTGGCCCTTCAGGTTGCGCGCGACCTGGCCGATCTTCACCAACCTGGCGGCCATCTCTTCGGCCAGCCCGGTTTCCCTCGCGAGAATGGTCGTTTCCAGCTCGGGGGCGGGATAGTCGAAATCGAAACCGGTGAAGCGCTGCTTGGTGGACTGTTTCAGGTCCTTCAGCAGTGACTGGTAGCCGGGGTTGTAGGAGATCACCAACTGGAAGTCAGAATGCGCCTGGAGCAGCTCGCCCTTCTTGTCGAGCGGCAGGGTGCGGCGGTGGTCGGTGAGCGGGTGGATCACCACGGTGGTGTCCTGGCGCGCCTCGACGATCTCATCCAGGTAGCAGATGGCGCCGAGGCGGGCGGCGGTGGTCAGCGGGCCATCCAGCCAGCGGGTGCCGTTGGCCTCCAGCAGGTAGCGGCCCACCAGGTCGGAGGCAGTCATGTCCTCGTTGCAGGCCACGGTGATGAGCGGCTTGCCCAGCTTCCAGGCCATGTATTCGACGAAGCGCGACTTGCCGCAGCCGGTGGGACCTTTCACCATCACCGGCAAGCGCTTGCGGTAGGCGGCTGCGTACAGCTCGACTTCCTTACCCTGGGGCTGATAGTAGGGTTCCTGCCGGACTTTGTATTGCTCGGGGTCGGTCATGGATTTGTCTGATAAAAAGAGTCGGGTATTAGGGCCTTAAAAAGCCCCGCCGAGACGGGGCTTCTTTGTTGGCGGCGATTACTTATGCGCACCCAGCTTCTCGCGCCAGCCGGGGTAAAGCTTGTCGGCATCGTGCGGGAAGGATTCGAAGGCGCGGGCGAATTCCTTGTGCTCCTTGGCCCACTGGATCGGGTCGGCCTTGGCCTTCCAGCAGTCGTAGGCCTGACGGAGCGAAATCGCCCCGGCGGCCGGCGAATCGATGTGGCCATAGGCGCCGCCGCCGGCAGTGTTGATGACGTTGCCGTGGCCGAGGTTCTCGAAGAAGCCGGGCAGGCGCAGCGCATTCATGCCGCCGGAGATGATCGGGGTGGTGGCCTTGACGCCGTCCCACTTCTGGAAGTAGACCGGGCCCTGGCACTCGTCGCGCTCGATCATGTAGGCGATCACCTTGTCGCCGCCCTCGCCTTCCATCTTGCCGTAGCCCATGGTGCCGACGTGGATGCCGGATGCCCCCTGCAGGCGGCTCATCTTGGCCAGCACGAAGGCGGTATAGCCGCGCTTGGCGCTGGGGCTGGTGACCATGCCGTGGCCGGCGCGGTGGTAGTGCAGGAACTGGGCCGGGTACTGGCGACGGGCGGTGGTGATCATGCCGGGGCCGCCGACGAAACCGTCCACCAGGAAGGCCAGCTTGTTGGCGTCCGGGCCGAAGGTCTCCAGCGCGAAGTCGGCGCGGGCGCACATCTCGTAGTGGTCGTCGGCGGTGATGTTCATGGAGAACAGCTTGGCCTCGCCGGTCTCGTCCATGGCGCGTTTCATCGCGTCATAGACGAGCGGGATGGTCTTCCTCACCGGGGCGAACACCTGGTTGCCCTGCGGCTCGTCGTTCTTGATGAAGTCGCCGCCCAGCCAGAACTGGTAGGCGGCCTGGGCGAACGGCTCGGGACGCAGGCCCAGCTTGGGCTTGATGATGGTGCCGGCGATGTAGCCGCCGTCCTTGACCGGGCGGCCGAGGATGCGCCACAGGTCCTCAATGTTGGTTGCCGGGCCGTCGAACTGGCGGATCACCTCGGGCGGCACCCAGAAATCGATCATCTTGGCGTACTGGATGTCGCCCATGCCCTGATTGTTGCCGATGGTGAGGGTGAGAAAGGAGACCATCATCATGCGGCCGTCGGTGACGTTGCGGTCGAACAGTTCCAGCGGATAGGCGATGCGCATGTCCTCGGTGGCCTCGTCGATGTGATAAACCAGCGCATCGACACCCTTGGTGAAATCGTCGGTGGTGGACACTTCGACATTGGTGCCAGTGGACGATTCGGCGGCGAAGTGCGCCGCCGCTTCCAGATAGCCAAGGCCCGTCTTCGGCTTCATCTTGTAGGCCACCAGGATGTGGCGGCCGCCCTTGATGAGGTCTTCTTCCTTGAGGGAAAGGTCGGAATAACGTGCGGATTGATCCATGTTTAGCTCCTTCGTTGATGTCGATGGTTTTCGAGGCGACCGCCCGGTCGATTACTCCCTCGCGAAACAGGGCAAACTATACGCAGGTGTAATCATAAGTAATATTCATACTTTTTTATGCTATATATAAGTTTTTACTTATTATTAAAGCCATGTTGCACCTCACCCTGCGCCAGCTACAGGTCTTCGAATCCGCCGCCCGGCATCTGTCCTTCTCGCATGCCGCGAAGGAACTGCACCTGTCGCAGCCGGGCGTGTCGATGCAGATCAAGCAGCTTGAGGAGGCCGTCGGCCATCCCCTTTTCGAGCAGCTCGGCAAGAAGGTCTTCCTGACCGATGCCGGGCGCGAGGTGCTGCGCACCAGCCAGGCCGTCGCCCAGCAACTGGTTGACCTGGAGGACACCCTCAACGACCTGCGCGGTCTCAAGCAGGGCAACCTCACCGTGGGCGTGGTCAGCACGGTGAGCAATTTCGCCATCCGGCTGATCAGCCAGTTCAGGCAGGAACACCCGGAGGTGCGCATCGTGTTGGACGTGGTCAACCGCGAAACCCTGCTCGCCCGGCTGGCCAACAACGAAGTCGACCTCGCCCTGATGGGCCAGCCGCCCGCCGGCCAGGACTTGGAATCGACCCCGTTCATGGAAAACCCGCTGGTCGTGATCGCCCCGATGCACCACCCGCTGGCCAGAAACAAGGCCATCCCGCTGGCGCGCATCGCCCAGGAGGATTTCGTCGCCCGCGAACCCGGATCAGGCACGCGCAATGCGACCGAGTCCTTCTTTCAGTCGCACGGCCTGGCGCTGCGCGCGGCCATGGAGATGAACAAGAACGAAGCCATCAAGCAGGCCGTCGAAGCCGGGCTGGGGCTGGGCGTGGTATCACGCCATACCGTGACGCAGGAACTGGCGGCACGCCGGCTGGCCATGCTGGATGTCGAGGGCTTCCCGATCCGTCGGCAATGGCACCTGGCACACCGGCATAACAAGCGCTTCTCGCTGGCGGCCAGCGCCTTTGCCCGGTTTGTCCTGACCCAGGCCTCGCGCATGGCCGGGTTCGGCCGCAGGAATTGAACATGGACATCACGATCTACCGCCACCCGCCGCTAGCCGAGGGGCCCGGCTTACTGCCGGTGGCCACCTGCAACCTGCCGCATACCCTGCTGGTGCGCAGCCCCGGCGTGCTGTTCGTGCCCATCCGCGGCAGGCCGTTCCTGGCCATTTTCAACGCAGAGGAAACCGCTTCGTCGACCACCATGAACACAAGGGGCTGGCGGTGATGGCCTGGCAACGTTTCTGGCCGCAGGCGCGCACAACGCTCGATCAGCCTGTGCCGTTTGAAGTGGTGTTTTACCGGGAAGAAGGCGCCCAAATCATGCGTCGCATGCAGGCGGAATTTCCCAACTCGCGCGCCGCGCCGTCCAGAAAAAACGGGCAGTGTGGCCGGCCAGAGTGCTGCAGTTCGAGCGCAAGGGCACGCCGGACTGACTATTCGTCCCCGCCCAGTTCGTGGTCCCAGCCCTTGGCGCGAGCCGACTCGGTGGCGCGGCTGTAGATTTTGGCATGGCGCTGGCGCCGGTCGTCGGGCAGATGACTCGGCAGGTTGGCGTACTTGTCCCACTCGACCTTCACCTTTTCCATCAAGCTCTGCATGCGGCCCGGTTCCCAGCCGGCGCAGTCTTCCGTTTCCGGAATGAAGCTGGATAACCAGCCATCCAGGACGATGCGGCCGAGCTGGGTGATGCCATGCTTGTCCTGGTGAAAACCGGCGTACTGGTTGGATGCCATCCGGACGCTCTTTATCAAAGGGTCAGGCCAGCATACAGCAGCGGTAGCTTGTCAAGCCGTTTCATGTTGAACCCAGATTGTCCATTAGGACGCACGATGATGGCGCGGCGGGTTTCGAATGGATTCGCACACGGGGAGGAGCCAATAGCCGAGTCTATTGGCGGCGAGCACGGGCGCGAAGACGCCGAAAACCGGCCGCCAGGGCGCGCGTAGGCCCGTAGGACCGCCTAATGGACAATCTGGGTTGAATGTTTCTTCTTTCGAGTAGCAAACAGGCTGGCCCCCACCGAAGAGGCCAGGATGAGCGCGACCACTGCGAGCGCCAGGCCTATCGGCACCTTGTAGAAATCCACGATCAGCATCTTGGTACCGACGAACACCAGCACCAGCGCCAGACCATACTTGAGCAGGTGGAAGCGGCCATTCAGGTCTGCCAGCAGGAAATACAGCGAGCGCAGACCCATGATGGCGAAAATGTTCGAGGTAAAGACGATGAAGGGATCGGTGGTGACGGCAAAAATGGCCGGGATGCTGTCGACCGCGAAGATCACGTCCGAGGTCTCGATCAGCACCAGCACCAGGAACAGCGGCGTGAACCAGCGTATGCCGTCCTGGACGACGGTGAAGCGTTCGCCGTGATAGTCGTGGGTGATGCGTAGGTGACCGCGCAACCACTGCAGCAGCGGGTTCCGGCCGAGGTCCGACTCGGCCTTGGCGAAGACGAGCATCTTGAGTCCGGTGATCACCAGGAAAGCACCGAACAGGTACAGCACCCAGTGGAACTGCTGCACCAGCCAGGCACCTCCCAGGATCATGGCGGCACGCATCACGATTGCCCCAAGCACACCGAATACCAGTACCCGGCGCTGGTAGGCGGGCGGGACGGCGAAGAAGCCGAAGATCATGATGAAGACAAAAATGTTGTCGACTGACAACGACAACTCGATCAGGTAGCCGGTCAGGAATTCGAGCGCCTTGGCATTGGCGACCTCCCGGCCCAGCGCCCCGTCCAGCCACCCCCAGAGCAGGCCGCAGAATGCCAGCGACAGGCCTACCCAGACGCCGGTCCAGGTGAGCGCCTCGTGCGCCGGGACGCGCTGTGCCTTCCTGCCGCCCAGGATGAGCAGGTCCAGCGCCAGCATGGCCAGCACGAAGAGGATGAATCCGGCCCAGAAGGCCGGAGGGACGATGGTCGAGAGCGTCATGCAGCGCATCCTGCCCGCCGGGGCGGGCGGGATTCCGGATCAGCGGATTTCGACCTGGCCTTGCAGCGCGGCGATGCGCTCCTGCAGCGGCGGATGGGTCATGAACAGCCGCTTCAGGCCACCACCGCCGCCGCCGGAGATGCCGAAGGCCGCCATCTTGTCCGGCAGCGGGGCCGGATGCAGCGCGTTGAGACGCTGCAGCGCGGCGATCATCTTTTGCCGGCCCGCCAGCGAGGCGCCGCCCCGGTCGGCACGGAACTCGCGCTGGCGCGAGAACCACATGACGATGATCGAGGCCAGGATGCCCAGCACCACCTCAGCGAGGATCATGGTGATGAAGAAAGCCGGGCCATTGCCGCGTTCGGTCTTGAACACCACCTTGTCGACCGAGTAGCCGATCACGCGCGAGAAGAACATCACGAAGGTATTTACCACGCCCTGGATCAGCGTCAGGGTCACCATGTCGCCGTTGGCGGCGTGACTGATCTCGTGACCGAGCACGGCCTCGGCCTCATCGCGCGTCATCTGGCGCAGCAGGCCGGTCGAGACGGCCACCAGCGAGGCGTTCTTGCTCATGCCGGTGGCGAAGGCATTGACCTCGGGCGAATCGTAGATGGCGACCTCGGGCATCTTGATGCCGGCGGCCTGGGCCTGGCGGGACACGGTCTGCACCAGCCAGCGTTCCTCCTCGGTGCGCGGCTGCTCGATGACTACAGCGCCGACCGACTTCCTGGCCATCCATTTCGACAAGGCCAGCGAGATGAAGGCACCGCCGAAACCCATGATGGCCGCGAAGGCGAGCAGGTTGCCGAGGTCCAGACCATTGGCGTTCAGGTAGGGCTCGACGCCAAGCAGGCGCAGGGTGATCGACAGCACGATCACGATGGCAAGGTTGGTGGCCAGGAACAGCAGGATGCGCTTCATGGCAGAACTCCATGATCGGATTCAAACGAAAGGCATGGTAAGCCCAGAAAAACAGCAATGAAATTCGAATATTATTTATATATATTTCGTTTTTTACGAAGCATTGAATGCTCAACTACAAGCAACTCCACTATTTCTGGACGGTCGCCAAGGCAGGCGGCGTCAGCCGGGCCGCCGAGCGCCTGCATCTGACGCCGCAGACCCTGTCCGGCCAGATATCGCTGCTCGAGGACAATCTCGGCACGGCGCTGTTCCGCCGCGCCGGGCGCAGGATGGAACTGACCGAGGCGGGCGAACAGGCGCTCTCCTATGCCGAGGACATCTTCAATGCCGGTAGCGAACTGGAGGCCATGCTACGCGGCAGCGCCCCTGGCCGGCCCTTGCAATTCCGGGTTGGCATCGCCGACGTGTTGCCGAAATCGGTCGTGCACAGATTGCTCGCCCCAGCCATGGCCATGCCGGATCCCGTACGCATCGTCTGCCGCGAAAACAAGCTCGACCGCCTGCTGGGGGAACTGGCCACGCACCGCCTGGACCTCGTCCTGTCCGACAGCCCGATGCCCGAGCGCGCGGAAGTCCGCGGCTACAGCCATAAGCTCGGCGAATGCGGCATTACCTTCTTTGCCAGCCCGGCTCAGGCCCGGCAGTTGAAAGGATCTTTCCCGGCCTGCCTAAATGGCGCGCCATTGCTGCTGCCCGGCGAGGGCACCGCCATGCGCGGTCAGCTGATGCGCTGGCTGACGGGCCAGCAACTGCATCCGCGCATCACCGGCGAATTCGACGACAGCGCGCTGATGCACGCCTTCGGCCAGAACGGCAGCGGGATATTTCCTGCCCCCAGCGTGGTCGCCGACGAAATACACCGGCAGCACAAGGTGCGGATACTCGGCCGGACCAATGCGGTATCGGAGCGCTTCTACGCGCTATCCATCGAACGCCGCCTCAGCCATCCGGCTGTCATTGCCATCCTCCAGGCTGCCAACAAGGAGCTGTTCGGCGCCGATGTAGGCTATTCTCCCGACCGGAATGCAAATGACATGAACGTAGCGCCATGACGCCAGCCCAGATCGACGCCGCCTCTGCCGCACTCACTGAACTGCTCGAATTCAGCCAGCCCGCCGACGCTGTGTTGTCCGCCTTCTTTCGCAAGCGCCCCAAGCTCGGCAGCAATGACCGCGCCTTCATCGCCGAATCGGTCTATGGCACGCTGCGCCGCCTGCGCAATGCGGCGCAGACCGCCGGCAGCCGCGAGCCGCGCAAACTGCTGCTGGCCTGGCTGGCGAAGCACGGCGGCCACACCCTGCGCGAGTTCGAGCCAGCCGTAAGCAAGAACGAGCTTGAATGGCTCAGGGGCGTGAAAGGGGCGCCTCCAGGCGACGTTTCAGAGGCCATCCGCCTCGACCTGCCGGACTGGTTGCATGAAAAGCTGGCCCCCATCTATGGCGACAGGCTCGAAGCCCTGGTCGCGGCGCTCAACCGCCCCGCCCCGCTCGACGTCCGGGTCGCGCGCATGAGCCGCGAGGCAGTCCAGGCCAACCTCGCCGCCGAGGGCATCGAGGCCGAGCCGACGCCCTATTCGCCCTGGGGCCTGCGTCTGAAGGACAAGCCCATGCTCAACCGCCTGGCCCTGTTTAAGGGCGGAGTGATCGAGGTCCAGGACGAGGGCAGCCAGCTGCTCGCCCTGCTCACCGGCGCCAAGCGCGGCGAGATGGTGTGTGACTTCTGCGCCGGCGCCGGCGGCAAGACCCTGGCCCTGGGCGCGATGATGAAAAGCACTGGCCGGCTGTATGCCTTCGACGTCGCCGAGAGGCGCCTGGCCAACCTCAAGCCGCGCCTGGCCCGGTCGCAACTGTCGAATGTCCATCCGCAACGGCTGGCCGACGAGAACGACACCAAGGTCAAGCGCCTGGCCGGCAAGTTCGACCGGGTGCTGGTGGACGCTCCCTGTTCCGGTCTGGGCACCTTGCGCCGCAACCCGGACCTGAAATGGCGCCAGAACCCGGACACGGTGGCCGAGCTGACCGTCAAGCAGGCCGCCATCCTAGCCTCTGCCTCACGACTGGTGAAACGTGGCGGCCGCCTGGTCTATGCCACCTGCAGCCTGCTGCCGGAGGAGAACGAGGCCATCGTCGCGGCCTTCCTCGAGGGCCACCACGGCTTCGCCCTGAAGCCCGCCGCCGCGGCGCTGGCGGAACAGAACATCCCGCTCGACACCGGTCCCTATCTGCGCCTGGATCCGCAACTACACGGCACTGACGGCTTCTTCGCGGCGGTGCTGGAGAAACACGGGTGAAGCCGCCTCCCGGTGCGGCCAACAGCGTGATCGCATTGGCGCTCTGCGGCCTGTTGCTGGCAGCCCCGGCGCAGGCCTCGCCGGCGCTCGAATTCACCCTGCAAGGCCACGCCCAGGTCGCCTTCACCCCCGGCGACGATGCCGGAAAACTGGTCGTGACGGCCATTCGCCAGGCTCATGAGCAGGTGCTGGTGCAGGCCTACAGCTTTACCCATCAGGCCATCGCCGATGCCCTCATCGCCGCCAGGGCGCGGGGCGTGGACGTGCGTGTCATCGCCGACCGCGAGCAGGACAGGAACATTGTCAGCACCCTCATCGGCTATCTCGCCGCCCAGGGCATCCCGGTCTGGCTGGACGGCGAGCACACCGCCGCCCACAACAAGGTCATGATCGTGGATGCCGGCACCCCCAATGCCACCCTGATCACCGGTAGTTTCAACTTCACCCACGCCGCCCAGTACCGCAACGCCGAAAATCTGCTTATCCTGCGCGGCAATCCCTTGTTGACGGAGGCCTACGCCGCCAACTGGCGGCGCCACCGCGCCCACTCCCTGCCCCTGCGCCCATGACCGATCCCGGAAAGCCGCCCATGCACAACCTGGTCGACGCCCTGCTGTCCGACCTGTCCAACACCGTCCTGCTCACCCAGGCCGTTCTCCTCATCTTGGCCATCGGCCTGTCCTGGCTGCTGGCGCAACAGATTGAACGCCGGCGGCCACCCGCCTTTCTTGCCATCTGGCACGCCAAGGAGTGGAAGCGCTTCCTGGTGCCGCTGTTCACCCTGCTCTTCATACTGGTGGGCCGCCCCATCCTGGCCAACTGGCAAAGCACCCACCTCATCAACCTGGCGGTGCCGCTGCTGCTGTCCATGTTCGTCATTCAGCTCACCTTCTTCTTGCTGCGCAGCCTGTTCAATCCCGGCCCCGGCCTGCGTACCCTGCAACACACCGTCTCCTGGCTGATCTGGGGCGTGGTGGCGTTGCACATCACCGGCCACCTGCAAGGCATCGTCACCACCCTCGACGACATCGGCTTCAGTCTGGGCCAGCAACGCCTCTCCCTCTATTCCGTCCTGCTCGCCATCGTCTCGATGTCGGTCACCGTGCTGACTGCGCTCTCTGTCGGCCGCCTGCTGGAAAACCGTTTCATCGCCGGTCGCGACTGGGACGCCAACATCAAGATGGCGATCGGCAAGATTGTCCGCCTGCTGCTCCTGCTGGTGGCCGTGCTCATCGCCCTGCCTATCGTCGGCATCGACATCACCGTGCTGTCGGTGTTCGGCGGGGCGTTGGGGGTCGGGGTCGGTCTCGGCCTGCAAAAGGTCGCCAGCAACTATGTGGCCGGCTTCACCCTGCTCCTGGACAACGCCATCCGTATTGGCGACATGGTGCAGGTCGGCGACCACACCGGCCAGGTCACCCAGATCACCACCCGCTATACCCTCCTGCGCGCCATGGACGGCAGCGAGACCATTCTGCCGAATGAAACCCTGGTCACCTCGGCGGTCATCAACCGCAGTCTCAGCAATCCGTTCATTCGCCTGCTGCTGCCCGTGCAGGTGGCCTATGGCACCGACCTCGCCAAGGCACGCCGGATCATGCTGCAGGCCGCAGCCCCCCACCTCAGGACGAACGAGATGCCCAGTCCGACGGTATTTCTGAAAAGCTTCGGCGAAAGCGGCATCGACATGGAACTGGCCGTCTGGTTCAACCCCATTGAGCAGGGCGAGCTGGCACTCCGCTCCGACTTGAATTGGGCGCTATGGGAGGCCTTCCAGCGGGAAGACATAGAGATCCCCTTCCCGCAGAGGGTGGTGCACATGGCCAAGACCGAATCGAGTAGGGCGGGAGGTTACCCTCCCGGCCCTCTTACACCACCGGACGTGCGCTTCCGCATCCGGCGGTTCGAGTAGAACACTGGAGCCGCCGGTGGATGTCCACCAGCGAGACCAGCCCCAAG
>JBBIVX010000007.1:0-101823 GCA_037439465.1 Hydrogenophilales bacterium
CCCGCCGCTTCGGATTGGACTTCCTTCAGACCCCGCCTCGCGACGACGCCCTTGCCCTTCTCCTTGCCTTCGGCTCTGCAATACCTGGCCATAGGACTTTCACCTATGAAGTAACGCGCCATGCCCGGCGCACACGTGAAGGTAAGGGGCTGCGCTTTAGCGCAGTCCCAGCGCAGCGAAGCGGAGCGAACTTGACCGTAGGGTTAGGTTGCGTAATCATGACTTTTCAATGCTTCACGCCCAGTTCCTGCCATATAGCAGGATCGTCTGTCGTGTAAAAAATTGGCTCCATCTTTCTATGTTCAATAATATCAACTACTCCGTTTGCTCGAATAATTTCATATGATGGATAACCTTTAGGCGAGCCCGCAGGGGGATTTTTGAGCTCCAGCATATGATCATTTTTATTCAGAGTCACGGTTACTTTGTCTAGGGCTAAAAAGTTCTTTCGATGATGCAATTTGAAAACAGCTTCACCGCCACTAAAGGTACTGTAATAGTCGAGAGTTACATTTAAATCGCTTCTCGGAGTGCCTTTTGGAACCTTAAGAAAATAGGGAATCCTAGATTCTTCCGAAAGTGTAAAGCTAGACTCCAGACAGCCTGAAAGCTGAAATGCGATGAGCACTAAGAATACTCGTAGAACTATATTGGTCATTTTCATCTTGGCCAATTCCAAAGCAACCTAACGTTTCGGAGTTAAGCGACACCCCGAAGGGGCGTAAGCCGTTCGCGTAGCGAACGGTGTTCGCTTGAACGACTCGTTAGGCACAGATGGCCATGCTCCACAACCTCTCATCGCTTCCATCTGCAATCCATCCCCATTTGATTTTTTACGCTCCCCGAAAATCCAATAATCAAACCCGTGAAAATTCGTGTGGCGCGAAACGGAGTAAGCGGTGACGCTTCAATCGCCTTGAATTAAGCGTCACCGCTTACTCCGTTTCGCTCATTAGCATTTTTCTAACCCTTTGTAAATCCTGGCGCTTTTCCTCATCCGGCTCCGTATGACCCCTACCAGAGCCCACGCTTGATCTAGCCAATACGCGTGGCGCATGGCTATCTGGGCTTAACGTGATATAGACAACTTATTCATTGGACAGCACTGTCGCCTAAATTTTCGCTGTCTGTCAATCAATTGCCGATACCTCATCATTCCAGCGTATTCTTTCTGGCTGGACTTTCATAGTAGGGCAACCTAAAATTTCACGGATGGAAGCTAAAGTCGTTTCTCAGGATTCTCCCAAATTGCTCGACCGCATGCGCGCCGAGATTCGCATGCGCCATTACAGCATTCGCACCGAGCGGGCAAACGCGGTCCCCTAATTACCCCGTTCGTCACAGCACATAGCGCGCCAGGTCTTCGCTCTTCGCCAGTTCGCCGAGGCGGGCGTCGACGTAGTCGGCATCGATGCTAACGATCTCGCCGTCGCGTTTGTCGGCATCGAAGGAGAGTTCGTCGAGCAGCCGCTCCATCACCGTGTACAGACGGCGGGCGCCGATGTTCTCGGTGCGCTCGTTGACCTCGAAGGCGATTTCAGCCAGGCGGCGAATGGCGGTATCGGCGAATTCCAGCTTGATGCCTTCGGTTGCCAGCAAGGCCTGATACTGGCGGGTGAGGCAGGCGTCGGTCTGGGTGAGTATGCGCTCGAAGTCGGACACGGTGAGGCTGGAAAGTTCCACACGGATGGGGAAGCGGCCCTGCAATTCCGGGATCAGGTCAGACGGCTTGGCCAGATGAAAGGCGCCGCTGGCGATGAACAGTATGTGGTCGGTGCGGATCATGCCGTACTTGGTTGAGACGGTGGCGCCCTCGACCAGCGGCAGCAGGTCGCGCTGCACGCCCTGACGGGAGACGTCGGTACCCTGGGTCTCGGAGCGGCTGGCGATCTTGTCGATCTCGTCGAGAAAGACGATGCCGTTCTGCTCGACGTTGCGCACCGCCGTCAACTTGACCTCCTCCTCGTTGATGAGCTTCAGCGCCTCCTCGTCGGCGATGAGGCGCATGGCCTCGGCGATCTTCAGCCGACGCGTCTTGGTCCGTTTCTGGCCGAGATTCTGGAACATGCCCTGCAACTGGCTGGTCAACTCTTCCATCCCCGGTGGGGCGAAGATTTCCATGTTGGCTGAGGGTTGGGCGATATCCAGTTCGATTTCCTTGTCGTCGAGCTCGCCCTCGCGCAGACGCTTACGGAACTTCTGCCGGGTGCCGGAGGCGTCGGCCTTGCGTTCCTCACCCCAGTCGGCACGGGGCGGCGGCAGCAGGGCGTCGAGCACGCGTTCCTCGGCCGCCTCCTCGGCGCGTGTCCTGACCCTGCGCGCCGCCTCTTCGCGGCTTTGCTTGACAGCGATCTCGACCAGGTCGCGGATGATGCTGTCGACATCCTTGCCGACATATCCCACCTCGGTGAACTTGGTCGCCTCGACCTTGATGAACGGGGCGTTGGACAGCCGCGCCAAACGGCGCGCGATCTCGGTCTTGCCAACGCCGGTGGGGCCGATCATGAGGATATTCTTGGGGGTGATCTCCTGGCGCAGGCCCTCGGCCACCCGCATCCGCCGCCAGCGGTTTCTGAGGGCTATGGCGCAAGCGCGCTTGGCGTCGGTCTGGCCGACAATGTTCTTGTCCAGCTCGTGGACGATTTCCTGGGGAGTCATCTGGCTCATGGTAATAACGTTTGCGCTAAGAGCGGCGAGCGCCGCGGTTCATGACTTTAGCACCAGGCGCAAAAGCCCCCAAATGCCGAAACCCGCCACGGTCATGCCGGCGGCGAGCCTGACCCAGCGATTTGCCGCCAGGACACGCAAGCGCTCGGCGGCCCAGCCCATGGCCAACAGATTGGGCAGGGTGCCGAGGCCGAAGGCCAGCATGAGCAGGGCGCCGGCCAGCGGCCCGCCACTCGCCAGGGCGGTGATGAGGACGCTGTAGACCAGGCCGCAGGGAAGCCAGCCCCAGACCGCGCCGGCGATGACGGCGCCGGGAAAATCGTGGATCGGCAGCAGCCGGCCGAACAGCGGTTGCAGCCGCCGCCAAAGGCCGCCGCCCACCTGTTCCAGGCGGAGCACTGCCCGGTTCAGCCCGGCCAGGTAAAGGCCCATCAGTATCAGGACGAATTGCGCCAGAACGTAGAGTCCGGTCTGCATGGGCAACAACCGGTCCGACAGGAAAACGGCGGCGCCGGCCAGCCCGGCCAAGGCGCCGGCCAAGGTGTAGCTGGCAAGGCGGCCGAGGTTGTAGCCGAGATGAAAGAGCACTGGCTGACGGCGGCCGCCCTGCATGGACATGGCGGCGACGATACCGCCGCACATGCCGATGCAGTGGACGCCACCGAGCAAACCGGCGAGAAAGGCGGTCATCAGGCCCATGTCAGGCACGCGCCTCTCCACGCCCCCCCAGCGCCGTCACGGCTGCCGGCCGGACCGCAGCTTTCATGCCGCGGCGAGCGGAACGAACAGCGCCCGGTAGGCGGCGTAAGTGGAGATCAGCACCCAGGGCAGAAAGACCAAAAGGCCGAGGCCGAAGGGGATCAGCGCGGCCACCAGGCCGATGGCGCCGAGTACCAGGCTGTAGAGCAGGATCGGCCGCCAGTTGACGGCACAGGCCCACAGGCTCCACCAGAGTGCATTGACGGCGCTGAAGCCGTCGAAAAGCACCAGGGCCGGCGCAAACCAGGTGGCCATGACCAGCGGTGTCAGCAACGCCAGGCCGACAAAGACCGCCGGCAGCGCCTGACCGACGATGAGCTGCGCCGCCTCTGGCGTCAGGTTTTGCGGTCCCTGGGCAAGTTCTGTGAGTTGTTGAAACCCCTCGCCGCCCAGAGCGCGCATGACGAGATCGATGAGCAGTATGCCCACCAGGTAGATGGCGCCGATCAGCGCCAGCGGCAGCCGCATCTCTGGCCTCAAGCCGGCGGCGAGATGCAGGAAGGTGACCGGCTGCCGCTCGGCCGCCGCCCGGCTGGCGGACATGTAGCCCGCGACCATGAAGGGCGAAAAGATTTCCACGAGGTAGTGGCCCGCATAAGGCAGGCTGCCCACCAGCATCAGCGCCAGGAAGACCAGCGCGGTCATGCCCATCCAGGGGATGGGCCAGGGTTTGAACAACCCCCAGCCGTCCTTCATCCAGAGCTTGCCCGCGCCAGCTGCGGGACGGGCGATGGTCAAACGCGGCATCGCTCGCCCGACCACGGCATCAGAACTCCTTGATCATCCACATCGGCACCACGAAATTCGGCGACAGATCGTCATAACGACGCATCCGGCCATCGCCGTGCGGATCGACCAGATAATAGGGACGGCCATGCTGTGGCGTCACCTTGATCATGTACAAACGGCCCTTGAGGCGAAATTCCTCAACCTTGTCGCGGCCCTTGTGGGTGATGGTGACCTGCGGCTCCAGATCGGTGTCGGCGACACCGGGCGGCGACGCGATCTCGGGCACAGGTTCCAGCTTGGGCTGACCCTCGGCCAGGGCAGGCAGGGCCAGCGCCGTGGCCAGCAACAGGGGAATGGGAGCACGCATGGGTTTTACTCGAATAGACGGTGCAATTTTAACCCAGATTGTCCATTAGGACGCACGATGATGGCGCGGCGGGTTTCGAGTGGATTCGCACACGGGGAGGAGCCGATAGCCGAGTCTATTGGCGGCGAGCACGGGCGCAAAGACGCCGAAAACCGGCCGCCAGGGCGCGCGTAGGCCCGTGGGGCCGCCTAATGGACAATCTGGGTTAACAGAAGCCGCCGCCTCACAGGCTGAGAAGGATTTCCTGCTCCTTGGTGCTGGGGGTGAAGCAGCGGGTCTCGTAATGACGGAAGATGGCCTCCACCACCTGGTCGGGATCGTCGATGGCCTGGAGCAGATCGAGATCCGCCGCATCAATCATGCCTTCGGCCGCCAGCGGGTTCCGCAGCCAGTCGAGCAGACCATGCCAGTAAGCCGCCTGCACCAGGATGATGGGAATACGGCGTATCTTGCCGGTCTGCACCAGGGTCAGCACTTCCATCAATTCGTCCAGGGTGCCGAAGCCGCCGGGCAGGATGACGTAGGCGCTGGCGAATTTGGCGAACATTACCTTGCGCGCAAAGAAATGGCGGAAGGTCTGGCTGACGTCCTGATAGGGGTTGGCATGTTGCTCGTGCGGCAACTGTATGTTGAGGCCGATGCTGGGCGACTTGCCGAAGAAGGCGCCCTTGTTGGCCGCCTCCATTACCCCCGGCCCGCCGCCTGACACCACCGCGAAACCGGCGTCGGAAAGCTTGCGGGCGATCGCCTCGGCGAGCATGTAATACGCCGAATCAGGCGACACCCTGGCACTGCCGAAGATGGTTACCGCCGGGCGGATGGGCGCCAGGCGTTCGGTGGCCTCGACGAACTCTGCCATAATTTCGAACATCCGCCAGGATTCGCGGGCGGAGAGCAGGGCTTCCTTGCTGCCCTCGGGATCGACGACGTTAGGAATCTTTTTCATGACCAAGACGCTGTTGCTGGTGGACGGCTCATCATACCTTTACCGGGCCTTTCATGCGCTGCCCGAGTTGCGCAACCGCGAAGGCTTCCCCACCGGCGCCATCTATGGCGTCATCAACATGCTGCGGCGGCTGAGAAAGGACATCCCAGCCGCCGCCGCCGGCTGCATCTTCGACGCCAAGGGCAAGACCTTCCGCGACGATCTCTACCCCGACTACAAGGCCCACCGCCCGCCCATGCCGGACGACCTGGCCAGGCAGATCCCGCCCCTGCACGACGCCATCCGCGCCCTGGGCTGGCCGTTGTTGATGCTCGATGGCGTCGAGGCCGATGACGTCATCGCCACCCTCGTCCGCCACGCCGAGGCGGCGGGCATGGAAAGCGTCATCTCCACCGGCGACAAGGACCTGGCGCAACTGGTGACCGACAAGGTCAGGCTCATCAACACCATGTCCAACGAAACCCTGGATGCCGCCGGCGTGGCCGCCAAATTTGGCGTGCCACCGGCGCGTATCGTCGATTACCTGGCCCTGATCGGCGACAGCGTCGACAACGTCCCCGGCGTCGCCAAGGTCGGCCCCAAGACGGCCGTCAAATGGTTGAACGAATACGGCAGCCTGGACAACCTCATCGCCCACGCGGGCGAGATCAAGGGCGTGGCCGGCGACAACCTGCGCCAGGCGCTGGCCTGGCTGCCCACCGCCCGCCGGCTGCTCACCGTGAAGACCGACGTCGCCCTGCCGCTGGACCTCACCGCCCTGCACTGGCAGGCGGAAGACCGGGCGAGACTGGTGGAGCTGTTCGACCGCTACAACTTCCGCACCTGGCTGCGCGAGCTGACAGTGCCCGCGCCAAGCGCGGGCGGGAAGGCCGTGACCGACGCGGCCACGACAGACCCGGCCCCGGCGGGACATGGCCGCCGGGTCGAGCGCCACTACGAAGCCATTCTCACCCAGGCCGATTTCGACCGCTGGCTCGGCAGGCTCGATGACGCCGCGCTCATCTGCCTCGACACCGAGACCACCAGTCTCGATCCGATGCGGGCCCGGCTGGTGGGGCTATCGTTCGCGGTGATCCCGGCCGGCGCCAAGCCATCGCCGCAGTTCGAACTTGGCCTCGATGCGCCGGCCACCGTGGCTGAGGCGGCCTACCTGCCGCTGGCCCACAGCTATGCCGGGGCCCCGGCGCAACTCGACCGGGCAGCCGTGCTCGCCCGCCTCAAACCCATACTGGAGAACCCGACGCGGCCCAAGGTCGGCCAGAACCTGAAGTACGACTGGCACGTGTTGATGAACCACGGTATCCGCCTGCAGGGTATCGCCCACGACACTCTGCTTCAGTCTTACGTGCTGGAGGCGCATGAGCGCCACGACATGGACAGCCTGGCCGGGCGCCATCTCGACGAGACCACCCTCAAATATGAAGAGGTCTGCGGCAAGGGCGCCTCCCAGATCGGTTTCGACCAGGTGGACATCGCCCGCGCCACCGCCTACGCGGCGGAAGATGCCGACATCACCCTGCGCCTGCATCAGACCCTCTACCCCAGGGTGCGGGCGGCGGCCGGGCTGGATTACGTCTACACCAAGATAGAGATGCCGCTGTTATCCGTCCTGGCGGGCATGGAACGCACCGGAGTGAAGCTCGATGGCGACCTGCTGCGCCGTCATTCCGACACCCTCGGCCGCCAGATGATCGAGCTGGAGGGTAAGGCGCACGCGGCGGCCGGCCAACCCTTCAACCTCAATTCGCCCAAACAGCTGGGCGAGATACTGTTTAACCAGTTGGGGCTCAAACCCAAGAAAAAAACGCCCGGCGGTGCCCATTCCACCAACGAGGACGCCCTGCAGGAGCTGGCGCTCGACCACCCGCTGCCCAGGCTGATCCTCGATTACCGGGCGCTAGCCAAACTCAAATCGACCTACACCGACAAGCTGCCGGCCATGCTCGACCCCGTCACCGGCCGGGTCCACACCCACTACAGTCAGGCCACCGCCGTGACCGGCCGGCTGGCGTCGAACGACCCCAATCTGCAGAACATCCCGGTACGCACGCCGGAGGGGCGCAAGATCCGTGAGGCCTTCATCGCCGAACCCGGCGGCGTCATCGTCTCCGCCGATTACTCGCAGATCGAGCTCAGGATCATGGCCCACCTCTCCGGCGATGCCGGCCTGGTCAAGGCCTTTGCCGAAGACGCCGACATCCATCGCGCCACCGCCGCCGAGGTGCTCGGGCTCGCCCCGTCCGAGGTGCTGCCGCAACAGCGGCGCATGGCCAAGGCCGTCAACTTCGGCCTCATCTACGGCATGTCCGCCTTCGGCCTGGCGGCGCAACTGAACATCGAGCGCAGCGTCGCCCAGGCCTATATCGACCGCTACTTCGCCCGCTACCCCGGCGTCGCCGACTACATGGCGCGCCTCCGCGAGGAGGCGAGACGGCTGGGCTACGTCGAAACCCTGTTCGGCCGCCGCCTCTACCTGCCCGAGTTGCAGAGCGGCAGCCCGGCCCGCCGCCAGGGCGCCGAGCGGGCCGCCATCAACGCCCCGATGCAGGGCACCGCCGCCGACCTCATCAAACTCGCCATGCTGGCCGTGCAAAACTGGCTCGATACGGAAGGACTCCAAAGCCGCCTGATCATGCAGGTGCATGACGAGCTGGTGCTGGAAGTGGCCGCCCATGAACTGGAGCGCGTGGAGAGCCGGCTGCCGGCGCTGATGTGCAACGTCGCCGCGCTAAAAGTACCGCTGAAGGTGGAGATGGGTGTCGGGCCGAACTGGGAAGCGGCGCACTGACGCCGTGGCCTTCAGGCGCCAAGCAAGAGCAGCGTCCAGACCACCGCCACGTTGACGAGCGCGATGAACACGGCGGCGCTGCCGAGATCCTTGGCGCGCTTGGCCAGCGGGTGGGCCTCTGCGGAGACGCGGTCGACAGTGGCCTCGATGGCGGAGTTGATGAGTTCCACCAACGGCACCAACAGGACGCTGCCTATCATCAGGGCGCGCTCGACCGCCGCGTCGCGCAGCAGCAAGGCGGCCGGGATCAGCAGGGCGGCAAGGACAACCTCCTCGCGAAAGGCCGCCTCATGGCGCCAGGCGGCCGACAGGCCGGCGCCGGTGTAGCGCAGCGCGTACCAGAGGCGGTCGGGGCCCGTCCTGCCTTTGTGCGGAGGAACGGCGGGCGCGCTCATGCCGGCCAGGCCAGGTCCAGCTCGCGCGCCGCTCTGACATCGTCCAGGCGCCGCACCGGCAGGGTATGCGGGGCGGCCTTGACCAGATCGGGATCGGTCCTCGCCTCCTCCTGCACCTTGGCCATGGCGGCCACGAAGGCGTCCAGGGTTTCCTTGCTCTCGGTCTCGGTCGGTTCGATCAGCAAGCACTCCGGCACCAGCATGGGGAAGTAGGTGGTGGGGGCATGGAAGCCATAGTCGAGCAGACGTTTGGCGAAATCCATGGCGGACACGCCGGTGGCGTCCTTGAGCCTTTTCAGGGTGACGATGAACTCGTGGCTGGCGCGCCGTTCCGGCTGGGCCAGATCGAAACCGGCGCGGGCGAGTTCCGCCGCCAGGTAGTTGGCGTTGAGGGTGGCGTAGTCGGCCACCCGCCGCATCCCCTCGCCGCCCAGCATACGGGCATAGACATAGGCGCGCAGCAACACCCCCATGTTGCCGCCAAAGGCGGAGAGACGGCCGATCGACTGCGGGCAGTCGGCCTCCGCCGCCCAACGGAAATAACCGCGTTCCTCGACCACATAGGGAATCGGCAGGAAGGGCCGCAGCCGCTCCGACACTCCCACCGGGCCGGCGCCGGGACCGCCACCGCCGTGCGGAGTGGAGAAGGTCTTGTGCAGGTTGACGTGGATGACGTCGAAGCCCATGTCGCCCGGCCGCACCCGGCCGAGGATGGCGTTGAGGTTGGCGCCGTCGTAATAGCTAAGGCCACCGGCCGCGTGCATGATCTCCTGGATGGCGGCAATGGAAGGCTCGAATACCCCCAGTGTGGATGGGTTGGTCAGCATCAAGCCGGCGGTCTGCGGGCCGACGGCGGTACGCAGCGCGTCGAGGTCGATGTTGCCGCGACGGTCGGTGGGCACCTCCCGCACCGTAAAACCGCACTTGCTGGCGGAGGCCGGGTTGGTGCCATGGGCGGCGTCCGGCACGATGATCTGGTTGCGTCCATGGTCGCCGCGCGCCGCGTGATAGGCGCGGATCATGGCCACCCCGGCGAATTCGCCATGCGCGCCCGCCATTGGCGCCAGCGACACCGCCGCCATGCCCGTCAGCGCGCGCAACATCTCCTGCAATTCATGCAGGGTGCGTAAAAAACCCTGGCCGGTGTCGGGGTCGGCCAGTGGATGCCGCGCCAGGAACTGCGGCAGCATGGCCAGGCTGTGACAGACGCGCGGGTTGTACTTCATGGTGCAAGAGCCGAGCGGGTAGAACTGGGTGTCGATGGAGAAGTTTTTTTGCGACAGGCGCGTGTAATGGCGCACCACGTCCATCTCCGAAACCTCGGGCAGGGCGGGCGGCTCGGCGCGCAGCAGTTCGGCGGGTATGTCATCGGCCGCCGCCGGGCTTGCCGGCGATTGCGACGCGGCACGACGGCCGGGACGGGAGTGTTCGAAGATCAGCATAGTCTCAAGCAACCCTCACTGTGTTTCGCCGCCAACGGCGGCCGGCGCTCCCCTGGGTTACGGTGGCGGGCAATGGCTATGTCCTCATCGCTGGGGGTTTGTAGCCACAGGGCGGGGCCTCGCGGCGGCCCAGGATGCGTTCCAATTGTTGCGTATAGCGGTTGAGGTCGTCGTCCGTCTTGGTCTCGGTGGCGCAGATCAGGAGCGCATCGGCCAGCTCCGGGTAGTCGCGGCCGAGCGCATGACCGCCGACGATGCCTTGGGCACGCAGGGCGCGCAGGACATCGGCCACCGGGCTCACGAGGCGCACGGCAGCCTCGTGGAAGATGGCGCCGCTGAAGGCCCGGGTCACACCGGGGAGGGCGGTCAGCCGGTCGAGCAGGGCGCGGGTATTGGCATGCGCGGCCAGGGCGACGCTCTTCAGGCCTTGCGGCCCGAGCAGTGCCAGGTGCATGGCCGCGGCGGCCACCATCAGGCCTTGGTTAGAGCAGATATTGGAGGTCGCCTTGGCCCGCCGTATGTGCTGTTCGCGCGCCTGCAAGGTGAGCACATAGCCGCGCCGGCCATCCCTATCGACGGTGGCGCCGACGAGACGGCCGGGCATCTGCCGCACCAGGGCTTGGCGGCAAGTCATGAAGCCGAAGTACGGCCCGCCCGAGGACAACGGAATGCCAAGCGGCTGGCCGTCGCCGACGCAGATGTCCACGCCCTTTTCGCCCCACTGTCCAGGGGCCTTGAGCAAGCCCAGACTGACCGGATTAACCACGGCAATGGCCAGCATGCCGTGCGCCTGGGCCCAGTCGGTGAGCGCATCGACGGGTTCCAGCACACCGAAGAAATTAGGCTGCGGGATCACCAGTGCCGCGGCCGGCCTGGCGGCATAGGCCTCGAGGCCAGCGACCAGGGTGTGGCCGCACTCGGTGCAATAGGGCAGCGTCGCCAGCTCGATTCCCTGATCCCGCACCGCCGCTTCGACCACGGCGCGATAACGCGGATGCACGGTGGCCGGCACCAATACCCGGCGGGTCGTGCCTTTGCCGGCCCGCACCGCCATCAGCACCGCCTCGGCGAGCGCAGTGGCACCGTCGTAGAGCGAAGCGTTGGAAATATCGAGCCCGGTCAGCCGGGCCATCATGGTCTGATATTCGTAGATCAGTTGCAGCGTGCCCTGGCTGGCCTCGGCCTGGTAGGGGGTGTAGGCGGTGTAATACTCGCCGCGGCCGGCGAGCTGCCAGACCGCCGCCGGGATGTGATGCTCATAGGCGCCGGCGCCGATGAAGTTGAGGTAGGTGCCGTCCGCCACCGCCCTCTCCTGCAGCAGCCGGCTGACGGCCATCTCCGAGAGCGCCGGGGGGATGTCGCTCAGGCCGGCGCTGCGCAACTCGGCGGGGATCTCGTCGAACAGCGCGTCAAGGTCGGCGGCGCCGATGCTGGCCAGCATCGCGGCAACGTCGGCGGGGGTGTGGGGAATGAAGGGCATGTTCTAGTGTGGAGCGAGAGGCCGGGGTATTACTCGCCCCGGCACTTCTTATCAATGGGCTTCGGATTCCACATGCGCCTGGTAGGCGGCGGCGTCGAGCAGGCCGTCGAGGTCGCCGGCCTGGGCCGGCTTGAGCTTGAACATCCAGGCGCCATAGGGGTCTTTGTTGATCGCTTCGGGCGCCGACTCGATCTTATCGTTGATCGCCACCACTGCGCCGGCGATGGGCGCATAGACGTCGGAGGCGGCCTTGACCGACTCGACCACGGCACACTCCTCGCCGGCTTCGAGTTGCCGGCCCAGGGCTGGATTCTCGACGAAGACCATGTCGCCCAACAGGTCCTGGGCGTGGTCGGTAATGCCCACGGTGACGCTGCCGTCCGCCTCCAGGCGGGCCCATTCGTGGGTCTTGGTGTATCTGAGGTCGGTTGGAATGCTCATGACGTGACTCCGTGACTGAGTGGGAGGTGAAGGGTGAGGAGTGAGGGACGCGCCCCCTCCTCACACAAGTGTTTTTCCATTGCGTACGAAGGGGTATTTCACCACCCTGGCCGGCAGGCGCTTGTCGCGGATCGATACTTCGACCCTATCGCCGACCGCGACGCCCATGGGTACGCGCGCCAGGGCGATGGCGCCGTTGAGGGTAGGCGAGAAGGTGCCGCTGGTCACCTCGCCCTCGCCCTGGGCGGTATGGACTTTCTGGTGTCCGCGCAGCACGCCGCGCTCGAGCAACTTGAGGCCGATAAGCTGTTTGTCGCGCGGCAGGCGCAGCAAGGCGGCCTTGCCGATGAAATCGCGCTCGCTCGCCATGTCCACGGTCCAGGCGAGTCCCGATTCCAGCGGCGTCGTTTTCTCGTCCATGTCCTGGCCGAACAGGTTCATGCCGGCCTCCAGCCGCAAGGTGTCGCGGGCGCCCAGCCCGCAAGGTTTGACACCGGCCTCCAGCAACGCCTGCCACAGATAGGGGGCGGCCTTGGCCGGCAACATGATCTCGAAGCCGTCCTCGCCGGTATAGCCGGTGCGGGCGACAAACATGCTGCCGATCACAATCGCGGTGAAGGGCTGCATCGACCGGGTCGGTCCCTCGCTTCCAGGCAGCGCCTGCCAGAACTTCGCCGCCGCGTTCGGCCCCTGCACGGCAATCATGGCCAGATCGCGGCAGGGCAGTATTTGCAGGCCGGGAGCATAGCGGTTGCGCTGTTCCTCCATCCACGCCAGGTCCTTGTCGGCGCAGCCGGCATTGACCACGAGGCGGAACCACGTCTCGCTCATGAAATAGACGATGAGGTCGTCCACCACCCCGCCGCCCTCGTGCAACATGCAGGAATAGAGCGCCTTGCCGGTGGTCTGCAACTTGTCGACGTTGTTGGCGATGAGCTGGCGCAGGAAGGCCCGCGCTCCTTCGCCCTTGATATCCACCGGCAGCATGTGCGAGACATCGAACATGCCGGCGTCGCGACGCACGGCGTGATGTTCCTCGATCTGCGAACCGTAGTGGATGGGCATCTCCCAGCCGGAGAAATCGACCAGCTTGGCGTTGGCCTCGCGGTGCTTGGCGTTAAGCGGGGTTTGCTTGAGCATGTTGACTCTCTTCCGCGTAATAGGAACTGCGTACCAGCGGGCCGGCCTTGACCCAGGTGAAACCGAGTGCGCGCGCATCGATCTCATATTGAGCGAACTCGTCCGGGTGAACGTACCGGGCCACCGGCAGGTTGTCCGGCGAGGGGCGCAGATACTGGCCCAGCGACAGACGGCTGACGCCGGCGGCACGCAGGTCGGCGAGCACCGCCAGCACCTCCGCGCGCGTTTCGCCCAGGCCCAGCATCAGCGAGGATTTGGCTTCCACGCCGGCGAGACCGGCGGCCAGGCGCAACAGGCCGAGCGAGCGTTGGTAGCTCGCCCCTTTGCGCGCCGCGCGGTACAAACGCGGCACGGTCTCGACGTTGTGGCCCCAGACGAGGTCGCGCCGGGTGGTCTCGGGCAAGGCCGCCAGGGTATGGGCAAACAGCCTGGCGGCGGTCTCCTGGACGAGACGAAAGTCGGGAGTGAGAAACTCGACGCCGATGTCGGCACGGCGCTGGCGCAGCGCCATCAGTGTCTCTGCAAAACTGCCGGCGCCACCGTCGGCAAGGTCGTCGCGATTGACCGAGGTGAGCACCACGAAGCTCAGGCCCATTTGCAGCGCCGCCTCGGCCACCCGGCGCGGCTCGTCGGCATCGTTCCAGTCGGGCCGCCCGGTCTTGACCGCGCAAAAGCCGCAGGCGCGGGTGCAGGTATCGCCCAGCAGCATGAAGGTGGCCGTGCCCCGGCTCCAGCACTCGCCCTTGTTGGGACAACGCGCCTCCTCGCAGACTGTGTTGAGGCCGTGCACGGCGCGGGCGGTAGCCGGATATTGGCCGCCACCGCCGGCACGCTGCCGTATCCAGGCCGGCAGGCGGGTGAGTGGCTGAGGCGAGGACGACGGCACAAAGGGCTCCAATGTTAAGGGGAATAAGCGAAAGCGGCGCCTGCCGCCCTATCTGTACTGTTTTCCGGGAGAGCCTGCTGGCGTCCCGGCGCGGCGGCAGCCGCCACTATACCGAAGCCGGTGCGAGGGCGACAAGCCGCGGGGTGGGGTCAAGGATAGTGCGGCCGCACCTCATAGCCGGCGGCGGTCAGACCGCCGAGGTCGAGATCGAGCCGGACCTCGACTTCGCTCATGGCCGCCATGCCCGACGGCTCTGCCATGTCCTGGGGGAGGTAGTCCTTGGGACTGAATATCCGCTGGGCCTGCGGGGCGCTGCGCAGATCGGTGAGTCGCAGCAGCAGGTGGGGCCAGGCCTGGACGGTCTCTGAGCGGTTGCTGAGGCTCACCCGCAGCCGCGCCCGGCTGGGCTGCTCAGGGTCGGTTTCCAGAGAGGACGCCTCCACCCGCAGACTGTCCAGGCGGCGGGCCAGCGGGATGCCGCAGCCCAGCGCCTCGCAGGCCATGACATAACCAGGCCGCAGCACCGGCCAGGTCTCGATGAGAGGGCCGCGCAGGAAATAGGCGGCCTGACCGATGAGGGCCAGGCCCAGGAGCAGGCTCAACGCCCCGAACGCCGCCGTCAGCCAAGGCGTCCGCTCCGGCGCTGGCGCCGCGCGGACGGGCAGTGCCGACAAAAGTATGGCGTCGGTGCTGTCGGCCGCCACGTCGGAGGCGCCGGGGCCCGTCACCGGCCCGGCAAGGGCGCTGGCGGCGGGTTCAGGCGCGGCTAAATCGCCGTCAGGCGGTGTGACGGCCGCCACTTCCGCTGCCGGCGGGGGTGGCGGCGAAAGCAGCCCGTCATCTTGCGCGGGGACGGGGGCCGGCGGCGCCTCGAAATCCGGCAACAAGCTGTCGTAGGCATTGAACACGGTCCGGCAGGCACCGCAGCGCACCAGCCCCCGCCGCGCCTCCAGTTTGGCATGGTCGATGCGGAAGGTGGTGCGGCATTCGGGACAGGTGGTCAGCATCGGCGGTCAGCGTTGGGCACACGTCAAGCCTGACTTCATTGGCGTATCCCGGTCAACAGGGCCCAGCCCTCTGCGTCGGCCTCGTGGCGCATGGCGAAGGCCGACTGGTAGATCGCCATGACCTCGTCGGCCTGGGCAGTCAGTATGCCGGCGAGGACAATGTGCCCACCGGGGCGGACATGGCCGGCCAGCAAGGGCATCAAAGCCTTGAGCGGGTTGGTGAGTATGTTGGCGACCAGTACGTCATAAGCGCCCGCCGGCAGCGCCTGCGGCAGCATGCAGTCGATCGCCACCTGGTTGCGCGCCGCGTTGTCGCGGGCCGCCTGCACCGCCTGGGGGTCGATATCGACGCCCACCACCCGCGCCGCGCCGAGGCGGGCGGCGGCGATGGCGAGGATGCCGGAACCACAGCCGTAATCGAGCAGGGTCTGGCCGGGCTGCAGATTGGCCTCCAGCCATGTCAGGCAGAGCCGGGTGGTGGGGTGGCTGCCCGTGCCGAAGGCGAGACCGGGGTCGAGAACGAGACAGATGGCCTGGGGATCGGGCGCGGCGTGCCAGGAGGGGACGATCCAAAGCCGGTCGGAGATACGGATGGGCTCGAATTGCGACTGTGTCAACCGCACCCAGTCCTGCTCCGCCACCGTCTCGACCTCATAGCGGCTGCCGGCCGGCAGCTCCAGGGCGGCCAACAGCGCTGGCAAGTCGGTATCGGCGGCCAGCAGCGCCACGACCCAGTTGCGCGCCCAGGAGCGCGGCTCGGCCAGTCCCGGCTCGCCAAACTGGGCGGCCTCGGCCGGGGTGCCGGCATCGCGGTCCTCGATGGACGCGGACAGGGCACCGGCCGCCAGCAAGGCGTCGGCCATCGCCTCGGCGGCTTCGCCGTCCACGGCCAGTTTGAGGGACAGCCAGGCCATCGCGGCCACTATCTCTTCTTGTCGAGGCCGAGCTTTTGTTCCAGGTAATGGATGCTCATGCCGCCCTGCAATACCGCCGCGTCGCGCAGCATGTCCTGATGCAGCGGTATATTGGTCTTGATGCCCTCGATGATCATTTCCGACAGGGCGATACGCATCCTGGCGATGGCCTGCTCGCGGCTGGCGCCATAGGCGATCAACTTGCCGATCATGGAATCGTAATGCGGCGGCACGTAGTAGTTCTGGAAGACATGCGAATCGATGCGGATGCCGGGGCCGCCGGCGGCATGGTAGAGGGTGATGCGGCCGGGCGACGGCACGAAGGTGTAGGGGTCTTCGGCGTTGATCCGGCATTCAATGGCGTGGCCGCGGAACTGGACATCTTTCTGCTTGGCCGAGAGTTTTTCCCCGGCGGCGATGCGGATGGTCTCCTGGACGATGTCGAAGCCGGTGATCAGTTCGGTGACCGGGTGCTCGACCTGCACCCGCGTGTTCATTTCGATGAAGTAGAACTCGCCATCCTCGTACAGGAACTCGAAGGTGCCGGCGCCGCGATAGCCGATCTTGCGGCAGGCCTCGGCACAGCGCTCGCCTATCTTGTTTCTGAGCTTCACATCCAGGCCCGGCGCCGGCGCCTCTTCCAGTATCTTTTGGTGGCGGCGCTGCATGGAGCAGTCACGCTCGCCCAGGTGTATGGCATTGCCGTGTTCGTCAGCCAGTACCTGGAACTCGATGTGGCGGGGATTCTGCAGATATTTCTCCATGTACACGGTGGGGTTGTCAAAGGCCGCGCCGGCCTCGTTCTGGGTCATCTGCACCGACTGGATCAAGGCCGCGTCGGTGTGCACCACCCGCATGCCGCGGCCGCCGCCGCCGCCAGCCGCCTTGATGATGATCGGATAACCGATGTCGTTGGCCAGTCTGAGCCACTCGTCGGTATCCTCGCCCAGAGCGCCCTCGGAACCGGGCACGCAAGGCACGCCCGCCGCCTTCATGGCGTCTTTGGCCGAGACCTTGTCGCCCATCAGGCGGATGGTGTCAGGACGCGGGCCGATGAACACAAAGCCGGACTGCTCGACCCGCTCGGCGAAATCGGCGTTCTCGGACAAAAAGCCATAGCCGGGGTGGATGGCCTCGGCATCGGTCACCTCGGCCGCGGCGATAATGGCGGGCACGTTGAGGTAGCTCCTGGCCGAGGGCGCTGGCCCGATGCAGACCGATTCATCCGCCAGGCGGACGTATTTGGCCTCGGCGTCGGCCTCGGAATGCACCGCCACGGTCTTGATGCCCATCTCGCGGCAGGCGCGCTGGATGCGCAGGGCGATTTCGCCGCGGTTGGCGATCAGGATTTTTTCAAACATGGGTGGTCTCCGCGGCAAAATCGCCCGGGCGGCCTGCGGCCGCTGCGCGCTTTGGCTCCGCCGCTGCGCCGCCTTCCGGCGGCTGGTCGCCGCGGTTGGCGATCAGGATTTTTTCAAACATGTCTTTTCCAGTGAGCGGCCGGGAGTGAAGGGTGAGGAGTAAAAAACCGCGGAGCCAAGCCCCCCGCTCCGCACTCCTATCTCCTCCCTCCTCGCCAAATATCAGCCAATGATGAACAACGGTTCGCCGTATTCAACCGGCTGGCCGTTCTCCACCAGCACCGCCTTGATCACGCCGCCGACGTCGGCCTCGATCTCGTTCATCAGCTTCATGGCCTCGATGATGCACAGGGTATCGCCGGCGCCGACCGGCTGGCCGATCTCGACGAAGGCCTTGGCGCCCGGCGAGGGCGACCGGTAGAAGGTGCCGACCATGGGTGATTTGACGACATGGCCCTCGGGCTGCGCCGGTTCCTCGGCGGCTACCGGCCCGGCGGCGGCCGGCTGCGCAGCCCCGGCCGGCAGCATGGCCTGCATCATGGGGGCCGGCGCAGCATAGATGGCATTGTTGGCAACGGTGCGGGTGATACGCACCTTTTCCTCGCCCTCGGTGATCTCCAGCTCGGCGATGCCGGAATCCTGCACCAGATCGATGAGTTTCTTCAGCTTGCGCAGATCCATTCAGTCTTCCTCCAGGGCGTGGAGGGCATAGCCCAGGGCAAACAGGTAACCGTTGGCCCCCAGCCCGCTGATGACGCCCACCGCCAGATCGGAAAAATACGACTGCTGGCGGAAGGCCTCGCGGGCATGGACATTGGACAGATGCACCTCGATAAAGGGAATCGCCACCGCCGCCAGCGCGTCGCGCAGGGCGACGCTGGTATGGGTGTAGGCGGCGGGGTTGATGATGATGAAGCCGACATCTTCGGCAGGTGCGGCATGGACACGATCGACAAGCTCGCCCTCGGCGTTGCTCTGGTAACAAACCACCTCCACGCCGGCCGCCTGGCCCTGTTCGCGCAGGGCCGCGTCGATGTCGGCGAGGGTCTGGTGACCGTAGTGATGCGGTTCGCGGCTACCCAGCAGATTCAGATTGGGGCCGTGCAGGACCAGTATTTTCCGGCGCACGGGTTGTGCGGCCTTGGCCGTGGACATCGGTTGGCGCTTTCTGGGCATCGTAACGAGAGCCACATGGGCGAGTTAAGGCGGGCGGAGTGTGCCGCAAACCGTATGATATGTCCAGTTTCGCCGCCAATGTCCGCCCGTTCACATCAAAATCACGATCCAAACCAATTCTCGCCAGATACTCGAAGATGCTAGGTTCAAGTGATGATGTTGATAAATTTTGCCGCCACCGCCCGCGGCAACAAATCGCCTGTGCGCGCCAGATTGACGATCGGCGGCGCACCCGCCTCGGCCCAGACGCCAAATCGTTCCGGCGGCGTGGAAGGGTAAAGACCGACGCCGGGCCGGCGCAGGGCTGCCGTTAGGTGCATGAGGCCGGTATCCACCCCCACTACGCCACGCGCCTGGCCAAGCACGCCGGCGATGCCGGCCACCCCGAGGCGCGGCAACACCAGGACGCCCGGACTGCTCACCAACAACTGGTCCGCCCGTACCCGCTCGCGCTCGTTGCCCCAGGGCAGGACGACCTGTAGCCCCTGGGCCTGAAGACGGAGAATGAGATCGACCCAGTAGGCCTCCGGGTATTCCTTCTCCGGCCGCGACGTGCCGTGCAGTGCCACCACGTAATCCTTGGCCAGGTCGGGCAGCGGTGACGGCGGTGGCTCTATGCCATAGCGAAAATCCTGTTCCGGCCCCATGGCATAGCCCATCGCGCTGGCCGTCAGTCGCCGATTGCGGGTGATCGCGTGCAAATCGGCGGGGACGGAATAGCGCCGCCCATAGACCAGGCTCGCCAAAGGCTCCCTGGCACTGGCAAAATTCAGGCCGGCGCGCGGGCCATGGGCCCAACTGGCATAGAGGGCGCTCTTGATCAGGCCCTGGCTATCGAGTACCAAGTCATAGCGCTGCCGTTGCAGTTCGTGAATAAAATCACCGAACTCGCGCCAGTTCTGCCGCTGCCATGGGGCCTTGCGCCAGCGCCGCACGGCCACGGTGATGACGCGCTCGACCTTGGGGTGCATGGCCGGGATGTCGGCGAATCCTTCCTCGGCGACCCAGTCGGCGGTCAGCCCAGGCATCTGTGCGGCGGCCTCGGACAAGGCCGGAAGCATGTGCACCAGGTCGCCGAGCGAAGTGGTTTTAATGATCAGTATTTTCATGGAGCGAAACCCATTTCCAGTGAGAACATACCATGGCAGGGCGGCGCCCGAGCGACTCTCGTCGCCATGGCGCCGTTAGGGCCTGACACCCGCGCATGGCGGATACCGGGTGCTCCGCCGCCACCCGAATCGCTGTACGGACGCCATGGCGCGCTCTGGCTGGGCCTCATCGTCGCCCTGTTTCCCGTACTGAGTCTCACCCTGCCGCACGGCCATGTCGGTGCCGCCCTGTTGATCCTGGCGGCCACCCTATTATTGCCGGGCCACGGCGCGGCGCAGGCGGCCGCGGGAGACTTGCGCTGGCTTTCCCTATTCGCCGTCGCCAGCGTGGCGGCGGTGGCAGCGGCCATCGCCGCCACCGGAGTGGCGTGGCAGGGCCTCGACTACCCCGCCCGTTTCCTGCTGTTGCCGCTCTTTGCCTGGCGTCTCGCCCGCCACCCGCTCGACCCGCGGCCGTTCTGGCTGGGATGCGCGCTCGGCGCCGTGGGCGCCGCCTGTCTCGCCGGGATGCAGTTCGGTCTGGGCCTGACCCGGCCGGGCGGCTACCAGAACCCGATCATGTTCGGCAATGTAGCCCTGGTCCTCGCCGCCTGCTGCGCCATCGGCCTCCTCGGCGTGCGGCGCCGTCCGGCCGCCGCGCTCATCCTGGCCCTGGGACTGTTCTCCGGTCTCGCCGCCAACGTCATGGCGCAGAGCCGGGGCGGCTGGCTGGCCTTGTTGCTGACCACACCCGTGCTTCTGGCCGTCATGTGGCGGGGGTTGGCAGGCCGCGCCCGGGCCGTGGTCGTGGCCGGCGTCATCGCCACGAGCGTCCTTTTGTCGGCGGCGATCGGGGTACTTGATGGCGGCCAACGCTTCACCGCCACCCTCGGCAACGCCAGCGGCTACCTGCACGGCGACGCCCCCGGCGGCACGTCGGAGGCAGAACGGCTGGAGATGTGGAAGCACGCCCTCGCCCTCTGGCGGCAGGCGCCGCTGTTCGGGGTGGGACCGGGCAACCTGGACGAGGCCTATGCCGCCCGGGCGCAGGCCGGCCTGATGGATCCGCACAGCAGTCGCTACAAACATGCCCACAACCAATACCTGGACGCCCTGGCCAGCGGCGGCTTGGTCGGCCTGGCGGGTTTGCTTGCCATACTCATCGGCCCGCTCGCCCTACTCGCCCGGCGCTACCGGCAGACGACAGGCGAGGCACGTGCCTATGCCCTGACCGGCATGGCGCTGGTGCTGCTTTACCTGGGTTTCAACCTCACCCAGGCCATGTTCGCCCACAACCTTGGCATACTGTTTTACGTGGTGATGCTGGCGATCTGCTGGCGCGGCGCCGCCCCGGATCATGAAACAGCGTTACACCATGACCATTAGCCGCGGCGCTGCCGGTACATGAGCTTGAGGTAGCGGTAATACGAGGCCTCGGCCAGAGAAACCGCCAGGATGAAGCCCTCGCGGCCATCGAGAAAACCGGCGCGCAGGCAATAGGTGCGAAAGAAGGCCCACAGGCCATGGCCGATGGCCAGGCCGAGGCCGCCACGGCGACCGAGCCGCAGGTAATCCTCGGCCCCCAGGCTGGAATAACGGTTGATCTTGGCGATGACCTCTTCCAGGTCGCGATGGGTTTCATGCAGGAGCGGCGAGCTTAGGCGCGCCGCCCGGCCCTCGAACAGCAGCCGCTCGTGCACCTTGTTTTCGGAAAGCCGCGCACTGCCCCGCCGAAACAGCCGCGCCACATAGTCGGGCCACCAGCCGGCATGGCGGATGACGCGGCCGCAGAAACTCGACTGGCGCGGCACTTCCCACACCGGCGCGCTGTCCGGGTCGGCGAGGACGGCGAGCATTTCCGCGCGCAATGCCGGGCCGACCCGCTCGTCGGCGTCGAGGACGAGCACCCAATCGCCGCTGGCCTGGGCCAGCGCCCGGTTCTTTTGCCTGCCGAAGCCCTGCCAGTCGGTATCGACATGGACATGATCGGTATAGTCGCGGGCGATCGCCAGGGTATCGTCGCGGCTGCCGGCGTCGAGCACGATGATTTCGTCGGCGAAGCGCACCGAGTCCAGGCAGGCGCGCAATACCGCGCCGGCATCGAGGGTGATGATAACCACCGACAGTCGTTCAGCCATGCAGGGTTGCTTCCGTTCCGGCGCAGCGGATCATGCATTGAGGCGGGCGAGGATGCCCGAGGTACTGCGCCCCGGCATCACCGGGATCAAGACCACCCGGCCACCCCAGGCTTTGACGTCAGCCGCGCCGACGACCTGGGCTTCGGCATAGTCGTCGCCCTTGACCAGCACGTCCGGGCGTATTGTCCGGATCAGATCGAGCGGCGTGTCTTCGTCGAACAGCACCACCGCGTCCACCGACTCCAGTGCGGCCAGCACCCGTGCCCGGTCTTCTTCGTGGATCACCGGCCGCGTGGGACCTTTAAGCGCCCGTATCGAGCGATCGGTATTGAGGCCGACCACGAGGCGGGCGCCGAGGGTGCGGGCGGTTTCGAGGTAGGCGACATGGCCGGCGTGCAAGAGATCGAAACAGCCATTGGTGAAGACGATGCGCTCACCCTGGGCACGCCAGGCGGCCAACCGGGCCTGGAGGTCGGCAGCGGCGCAGATCTTGTCGGCCTGGACGGAAGAATCGAGCCTTTCGATCTCATGCAGCAATTCTTCGCGGGAGACCGGGATGGTGCCGATCTTGCCGACCACGATGCCGGCCGCCAAGTTGGCCAGGCGGCAGGATTCCGCCGCGGTCAGCCCGGCGAGCAGACCGGCGGCCAGGGTGGCGATGACGGTATCGCCGGCGCCCGACACGTCATACACCTGGCGGGCGGTGGCCGGCAGATGCGTCACCCCGCCATCGGCGACCAGAGCGATACCGTGCTCGCCACGCGTCACCGGCAGGAAGTTGAGTCCCAGGGCCTGGCGCAGCCGTTCGGCTTCGCGCAGCACGCCCTCCACCTCGCGCGCCGGCACGCCGCAGGCCTCGGCGATCTCCTTTTGATTGGGGGTGAGGGCGGTGGCGCCGCGGTATTTGCTGTAATCGCGCCCCTTCGGGTCCACCAGGACAGGGATGCCACGTGCCCGGCCGGCCTCGATCAGCCAGTGGCAGGTGGAGTCGTCGAGGCTGCCCTTGGCATAGTCCGAGAGGATAATGATGCCCGGCCGCCAGGCGTCCAGGGTGGTGCGCATGCCCGCCAGCAACGCTTGCCGCGCGCTGTCCGCATATACCCCCGGTGCCTCCTCGTCGAGACGCAGCATCTGCTGGTGGCCGCCGATGATGCGCGTCTTGGTGGTAGTGCTGCGGTCGGCGGACCGGACCAGCACCGGACGAATGCCGCTGAGGTCGAGCATCTCCTCCAGCCGCCGTCCGGCCGGGTCGGCACCGACATGGCCGGCCAGGGTCACCTCCGCGCCGAGGCCAGCCAGGTTGGCCGCTACGTTGGCGGTTCCGCCCAGACGCTCGGTCTGGCGGGTGACATGGACGACAGGCACCGGCGCCTCCGGCGAGATGCGGTCGACCTCGCCCCAGAGATAACGGTCGAGCATGAGATCGCCCACCACCAGCGCGCGCGGCGGCGCCCCGCCCTCCTGGCGAAAGCCGTGACGTACGGTATCAACCTGCAGCCTGGACATGGTCGATCCGTGTATCCATCGAGGCGCAAGCCGCAGGCGCAACCGGCATGGAGGCCATCTGCGGGTGGGCTGTGTCCCTGGCGTGGCGAAAAACGATAGTCATCAGCAATAGGGGTCCGGCCGGCTGAGGTAAGTGCGCACATAATCCGCCACACCATCCTCCAGTTCCAGAAACGGCCGCGCATAGCCGGCGCGGCGCAGCCGGCCGATGTCGGCCTGGGTGTAGTACTGGTAGCGGCCGCGCAGGTCCAGCGGCATGTCCTCATAGTCGATGGCCGGCTCCCGCCCGAGGCCGGCCAGCACGGCCAAAGCCAGGTCGCGGAAACTGCGCGCCTTGCCGCTGCCGATGTTGTAGAGGCCGGACTCGGCGGCATGTTCCAGGAAATGGCAGGTGGCGGCCGCGGCGTCCTTGACGTAGACGAAGTCGCGCCGCTGCATGCCGTCCGCGCAGTCCGGGCGGTGGCTGCGGAACAGCCGCACCCGGCCCTCCTCCCTGGCCTGGTTGAAGGCGTGGTAGGCGACGCTGGCCATGCGCCCCTTGTGGTACTCGTTGGGACCGTAGACGTTGAAGTATTTGAAACCGTACCAGCGCGGCGGACAGGGCGCGCCCTCGCGTTGCTGGCGCAACGCCCACTGGTCGAAGAATTGCTTGGAAAAACCATAGCCGTTGAGCGGCCGCAGGCGGTCGATGTCGAGGTCATCACGGTAGCCGGCCTCGCCGAGGCCATAAGTCGCGGCCGAGCTGGCATACAGGAACGGCACCTCTTTGTAGGCACACCAACGCCACAGATTCTGACTGTAACGGATGTTGGCCTGCAACAGTCGGTCAAAGTCACGCTCGGTGGTGGCGCTGATGGCACCCATGTGGATCACGGCGTCGATCTTGCCGGCCCGCTCCAGCCAGGGCAGCAGCTCGTCCTTGTCGAGGTAGTCGGCCAGCCTGCGATGACACATGTTTTGCCACTGGTCGGGTTGCTCGATGCGATCGGCCACGACCACGTCATCGCGGCCGAGGTGCTCGTTCAGATGCCAGGCGATCATGCTGCCGATCATGCCGGCCCCGCCCGTGATGACAATCATGCTCTCGTCTCGCTGCGCGAGTTTCAGGTTAGGACCGCGGATTATACCCGGCCACTCTCGCCCAAGGGCGCGAAAATGGCTAAAGGAAGTCCTTAAAGCCGACAATAACAGGATGGAATTCTTCAGGGATTACGCTATTCGTCGATTGCCCGCGCCCAAAATTCCGGGCAGTCTCGAATCACGAGAAGACGCGTAGATACGCGACAGAATTGCGCCAAAGGCGACATTACTTGTTACGGACCGCTCGCTTGGAACCTCACGTTCGGTCCAAAAGGCGGTCAAGGGGCGTTACGCTAAAAAAAGGGGGGCGCAAACACCCAGAGAGGGCAACGGGATGGGAAAGCCGTAGCTTCTTGATGGAGTATCAAAGCAAACCTACAGCCTAGCCCCCGAGTGCCAGCGTGAGTGCTGCCCGCTGCGGCAACAAGAGACGCGTCGCGACTATGGCAAATGGAGAATGAAATGGACCTTCCCCTGGCCCGATTCCGCGGTTGCCGCGCCACCATGCGCCTCGGCGATGGAGCGGACGATGGCCAGCCCCAGACCGACACCACCGTGGCCGGATCGGCGGGAAGGATCCCCGGTATAAAAGCGGTCGAACAGACGCGGCAGATTTTCGGCCGGGATGTCGCCGGGGTTGTCCACAACGATGCGAACGCCGTTCTCCTGAGCCAGGCGAACGGTCACGGCCTGGCCATCCGGGCAATGCCGTATGGCGTTTGCCAGGAGGTTGGACAGTGCCCGCCGCAGCATCAGCCGGTCGCCCCACGCCGTCGCCTCGCCAACCAATTCCAGGCGCACGCCGCGTTCTTCCGCGACAAGACTGTGGAACTCCATCAAGTCGTGTACCTCCCTGGCCAGATCCACGTTTTCCCGACTGGGTACGATCAGGCGATTGTCGGCCTTGGCCAGAAACAGCATCTCCTCGATCATGCGGGACAGCCGCTCGTATTCCTCCAGGCTGGAGAGCAGGACTTCCCGGTATTCCGCCGCGCTGCGCTCGCGCCCAAGGGCGACATGGGTCTGTGTCATCAGGTTGGAAACCGGGGTGCGCAGCTCGTGGGCGATGTCCGAGGAGAATTCCGTCAGGCGGGCGAAGGACTCTTCCAGGCGATCCAGCATGGCATTGAAGGCGGTAGCCAAGGTACGTATTTCCGGGGGCAAGGGCGCCTCGGGAATGCGTTCGCTCAACTGCCTGGCCGACAGGCGCGTGACCAGCTGGGTCATTTTGGCCAAGGGGGTCAGCCCGGCCCGGGTGGCCAGCCAGCCCAGTCCCGCCGTGGCCAGCATCGCCGCCACCGTGGCCAGACCCAGCCTCACCAGAAAATCATCGATGAATCGCCGGTGATGGGTAATTTCCAGGGCAATCGCCGCCGTCAGGCGCGGCCCGTTCGGTACATGGGTGGCGACGGGCGCCGACAGTCCGCGCCAGGTGCGTTCGCCGACGCGCCAAGTGCTCACGTCCAGAGGAACGCCGGACACTGCCTTGGGCATGACTGCGCCAGGACTTGTGAACCAGACTGCGCCGTCCTCGGCGACCAGCGTGACGGACAACCCGTGATGCCCTACCAGGACATCGTCGAGCTGGGGAGGCACGGCGGCGAGTTCCCGTGGCGTACCGGCTTTGGCCAGCAGATTGCGCACCAGAGACAGTTTGCCTTGCAGCTCATGCCGGTCCATTTCCAGAAAATGGGACTCCACCGAGCGGGCCACCAGCAAACCCAGCGCCAGCAATACGACGGCGGCGCTCATGGCGAACAACAGGCTGAGGCGCGTGGAGAGCGAAAGCGGTTTCATGGTCAGTGGTCCGGCGCGTCACTCACCGGGGCGCGCCGGGCTCAGATCCACGAGGCGGCAACTGGTTTTCCGCGTCGCCAGGCATTCATCTCCGCCGGGCTGGTGTGCAAACGAGCAGTCGCGTGCCTGGAGCATGTCCCAGTCCGCCTGGGCATAGGCATGCCGGGGCAGATTCGGGGGGAAGTACACGCAGCCGGCGCAAAGCTCTGCCGGGGAATCCGAAGGCGTTGTCATGGCCTCGATGTCTCCTGTCAGCGTTCGTTGACATCCAGTACATAGCCCATGCCGCGCAGGGTATGGATCAGCTTCACGTCATGGCCCTCGTCGATCTTGACCCGCAGTCGGCGCACCGCCACGTCGATGACGTTGGTGTCGGAATCGAAGTTCATGTCCCACACCTGGGAGGCAATCAGCGAGCGGGGCAGCACCTCGCCCTGGCGCCGCATGAACAACTCCAGCAAGGCGAATTCCTTCGCGGTGAGGTCGATCTTGCGCCCGCCGCGGCTGGCCCGGCGACGCAGCAGGTCGAGTTCCAGGTCGGCGACCTGCAAGAGGGTGGGTTCGAGCGCCCCCCGTCCGCGCCGGGTCAGGCTGCGCACCCGCGCCAGCAGTTCGGCGAAGGCAAAGGGCTTCACCAGATAGTCGTCGGCCCCCAGTTCCAGGCCCTTGACCCGATCCGCCACCTGATCCCGTGCGCTCAGGAACAGCACCGGCGTGTCCAGGCCGGCCCGGCGCACGCCTTCCAGCACCTGCCAGCCGGTCAGGCCGGGCAGCATGACATCGAGGATCAGGAGGGCATAGGGGCTGGCCTTGGCCATCTCCAACCCATCCCAGCCATCCCGGGCCAGATCGGCCACGAAGCCGGCCTCGGTGAGCCCCTGTTTCAGGTAGTCGCCGGTCTTGGGTTCGTCTTCAACGATCAGGATTTTCATGGTGCAGGATGGGTATCGAACGGTGACATCCTGCCACAGGCAAGGGCGATGGTGACAAACATGACGGATTTGTAATCGGCGCGTCAGGTCGGCGTTGGCGGCGCGGCGTCAGGATGCGCACATATTCACCGCATCGCAACCCGCAAGGAGGAAAAGCCATGATCCGCCCGCACACGTCAGCCGACGGCCATCCGAGGCTGACGACCAGATTGTCTGCCATGCTGCTGAGCCTGGGCCTGCTGGGCGGCTGCGCCTCGTTCAGCCCGGACGGTGGCTTGGGCAAGGTCGCCTCGATCACCCAGGAGCGCCTGGCGGTGGCCGCCCAACCGATCCGCGGCGAACAGGACACGGCCAGGGCGGCCGACGAGGTGAAGCGACTGTTGGCCGAGCCGCTCACCGCCGAATCTGCGACCAAGATCGCCGTGCTCAACAACCGGGGCTTGCAGGCCGATCTGGCAAATCTCGGCATTGCAGAAGCAGACCTGGTGCAGGCCGGACGCCTGCGCAACCCAAGGTTCACGTACACGCGGCTGTCCGGGGATGGAAAAAAAGAAATCGAGCGTGCCTTCCTGTTCGACCTCATGGGCCTCTTGACCCTGTCCACCCGCTCCGAAATCGAACGGCGCCGCTTCGAGTTGACCCAGATGCGGGTGGCCAATGCCGTCCTGGATCTGGCCCAGGATACCCGTCAGGCCTTTTTCGCCGCCGTGGCCGCCCAGGAGGCCGCGAAATACCGCGAAGAGGTCATGACCGCCGCCCGGGCGGGGGCGGAATTGGCCCGCCGCATGACGGAGGCGGGCAATTTCAGCCGCCTGCGCCAACAACGCGAGCAACTGCTCTACGCCGAGGCCACCGCCGAGCTGGCCCGCGCCCGCCAGGATGCGTCCCAGGCGCGGGAACGCCTGACCCGCCTGCTCGGCCTGTCCGGCGCTCAACGCCGGTTCGCTCTGCCCGAACGCCTGCCCGACCTGCCCGCCGCCCCCCTGTCGGAACATGAACTGGTGCAGCAGGCGCTGGGCCGCCGACTGGACCTCGGCATGGCGAAAACGGAAATCGAAGGCCTGGCCAAGAGCCTGGGCCTCACGCGCGCCACCCGCTTCGTCAACGTGCTGGAGGCCAGCTACCTGAACAACAACGTGGCCGGCGAGCCCCACCAGCGGGGTTACGAGGTCGAGCTCTCCCTGCCCCTGTTCGACTGGGGCGAGGCGCGCGTGGCCAAAGCCGAGGCCTTGTACACCCAGGCCATGCATCGGGTGGCCGAAATGGCGGTGAATGCTGAATCCGAGGTGCGGGAGGCCTATGGCGCCTACCGCACCGCCTATGACCTGGCGCGTCATTACCAGGACGAGATCGTGCCGCTGGGCAAACGCATCTCCGAGGAGAACCTGCTGCGCTACAACGGCATGCTCATCGGGGTGTGGGATCTGCTGGCCGATACCCGTCGGCAGGTGTCCAACGTCAACGCCGCCATCCAGGCCAGGAAAGACTTCTGGCTAGCCGAGAGCAACCTGCAAAAGGCCCTCAACGGTGGCGGCGCTGGCCGTGTCAGCCTGTCTGCGGCAGCGGCCGCCACCGCCGACGCCGGCGGCGGACACTGAATCGACAAGGAGAACACCCCATGGATCGCCGACAATTCCTCAGAAACTCGGGCGCCGCCGTTCTCGGAGCAGGTCTGGTCTCCCGCGCCGGGGCCGCCAGCCTGCCCGAGGCCCCCATCCTCACCGACCCCGCCACCCAGCCGCCCCTGCATCCCAAGGATGGCCGTCCCTACAATCCGGTGGTGACCCTGAACGGCTGGACCCTGCCCTGGCGCATGAAGGACGGCGTCAAGGAATTCCACCTGGTGGCCGAGCCGGTGGTGCGGGAACTGGCGCCGGGCATGAAGGCCCACCTGTGGGGCTACAACGGTTCATCCCCCGGCCCCACCATCGAATGCGTGGAAGGGGACCGCATCCGTATCTTCGTCACCAACCGGCTGCCCGAGCACACCACCATCCACTGGCACGGCATCCTGCTGCCCAACGGCATGGACGGCGTAGGGGGCCTGAACCAGCCCCAGATCAAGCCGGGCAAGACCTTCGTCTACGAGTTCCAGATGACCAAGGCCGGCACCTTCATGTACCACCCCCACGCTGACGAGATGGTGCAGATGGCCATGGGCATGATGGGCATGCTCATCGTCCACCCCAGGGACCCGGAATTCATGCGCGTGGACCGGGACTTCGTGTTCCTGCTCAACGCCTTCGACATCGAGCCCGGCAGCTACACGCCCAAGATCAACACCATGCTGGACTTCAACCTGTGGTGCTGGAACAGCCGCGTCTTCCCGGGCATCGACCCCCTGGTCGTCCGCACCGGCGACCGGGTGCGCATCCGCTCTGGCAACCTCACCATGACCAACCACCCCCTGCACCTGCACGGCTACGACTTCCGCGTGACCTGCACCGATGGCGGCTGGGTGCCCGAGTCCGCGCGCTGGCCCGAGGTGACCACTGACGTGGCCATCGGCCAGATGCGCGCCTTCGAGTTCGACGCAAACAATCCAGGTGACTGGGCCTTTCACTGCCACAAATCCCACCACACCATGAACGCCATGGGCCATGACGTGCCCACCATGATCGGCGTGGACCAGCGGGAGGTGACCCAGGCCATCGGCAAACTGGTGCCGGACTACATGGAAATGGGCTCGGCGGGCATGGCGGAGATGGGCGAGATGGAAATGCCCCTGCCCGACAACACCCTGCCCATGATGACCGGCTGGGGCCCCTTCGGACCGGTGGAGATGGGCGGCATGTTCTCCATCGTAAAGGTGCATGACAACGTGAAGCCTGGCGACTATTCCGACCCGGGCTGGTACAAACACCCGCCGGGCACGGTGGCCTGGGAATGGACCGGCGAGCCTCTGGCGACGGAACGCCGGGAAGGGTCCCCCGCCGATACCCGTACCATGAAGGCTGTAAAACCCTCCGGCCACGGCAACCATTGAAAGGACATCCCATGCGACGCAAAGGCCTCATACCGATCCTCCTCCTCATCCTGACCAGCCAGGGCGCACAGGCCGCCGCCGGCCATGCCGCCGCCCTGGGCAAACCCGGCGATCCGGCCAGGGTTGAACGGACCATCGAGATCACCACCGGCGACAACATGCGGTTTTCGCCCGACAGAATTCAGGTCAAGCGCGGCCAGACCATCCGCTTCCGGGTGGTCAATGGCGGCCAGATGAAACATGAATTCGTGCTGGGCACCCTGGCCGAGTTAAAGAAACACGCCGCCCTCATGCGCAAGTTCCCGGATATGGAGCACGACGACCCCAACGCCGTCAGCGTCGATCCGGGCCAAACCCGGGAACTGGTCTGGCGTTTCACCCGCCGCGGCGATTTCGATTTCGCCTGCCTGGTGCCCGGCCACTTCGAGGCTGGAATGCGCGGCAAGATCGCCGTAGGTCCATGACAGGAATGTCATCCTCCCGTCAGGCTGGCGTGGGACAACGCCCGGCATACTGGAATCACTCTCAAGCAAGGACTCCCGCATGCAAGCCCCATTCTCCCGACTGCTGTTCCTGGCCGTGCCGGCGACGCCGTCCCGGGCGGCCAGACCACTGCCCGTCGTCGATGTCTACAAGAGCCCGCCCTGCGACGGCTGTTCCAAGTGGGTCAACCACCTGGAAAGCAACGGCTTCAAGGTCCGCGGCCTGGTGGTGCCTGCCATGCCCATCGGATCGCCCGGCATGGAGACGGGCAACCGCAAGAACCGATACGACGTCTCGCTGGTGGACAAGCAGGGCGACATCCAGCCCTACGCCAGCCACTGATTTCCGTTACCGCACTCAATCGAAAGGAAAAACATGAAACACGCACTCTCCGCCCTGATCCTGACAGTGTCCTTCCCGCTCGGCTTGCCCGCCCTCGCCGACATGAATCACATGAGCCATGGCAGCGCCTCCAGCCATGCCGTCATGGGCGACCCGATGTCCGCAGGCACCGTCAAGAAAGTGGACAAGGCCAAGGGCAAGCTCACCCTCCAGCACGGCCCCCTGGCCAATCTGGACATGCCGCCCATGACCATGGTGTTCCGTGTGCAGGATCCCGCCATGCTCGACCAGGTCAAGCCCGGCGACACCATCCATTTCCGCGCCGACCGCTTGAACGGCAAGTTGACCGTGACTCGGATCGAGGCCGTCAAATGAAACACTTTCACCCAAACCGGGTTATCTCCTTGAAATCGATGCAACGCACCGCCCTGATGCTGGCGCTGACCAGCCTCCTCTCCCTTCCGATCATGTCCATGGCCGCCGACGTGGCCATGGACGAGCACAGCGGCCATCACCCCGATCAGGCCCAGACGGCCGCCCAGGAGGAAACGCCAGCGGCGACAGAACGTATGCAGGCCATGCGGGCGCGGATGATGGAAATCCGTGCCGGCAAGGACCCTGAAATACTCAAGCAGCTGATGGCAGCCCAGATGAAGGACATGGAGACCATGATGCAGGACGGCTCGTGTCCGATGATGGCCGGAGGCAAAGGCGGCATGGGGATGACGGGCCAGGGGATGTCCGGCCCGGATGACATGATGAAGAAGCGCATGGACATGATGGAAAAGCGTATGGACATGATGCAGATGATGATGCAGATGCGCATGGGCCAGGGCGGTATGGGCACGCCGGCACAATAAAGCCACCGCGCAGCGGCATTGAAACCAGACCGGAGAACACGCCATGTACGGATACGACCATTTCGGCATGGGGCTGGGCAGCCTGGGCATGATCCTGCTCTGGCTCGTGCCGCTGGTCCTGCTCGTCCTGCTGTTCCGCCGCTATGGCGGCAAGGAAGAACGCCGGGACAAGACCGCCCTGGAAATCCTGGAAGCACGTTACGCCCGCGGCGAGATCGACCAGGACGAATACCGGAAGCGCCGCGCCGACCTCGGAGGCTGAGCGATGAACACGCTGGTCAAGGATCCCGTTTGCAACATGGAAGTGGCCCCTGGGCAACTGGACACGGTCTATCTGGGCGTCCACTATTCCTTCTGTTCGCTACAGTGCCAGGAGCGATTCGTGGCCAATCCCCACCTCTATATCGGCCATCCTGGGCACCAGGCGCCCAAGCAGCAGGGGCAGGAGATTCTCAAGCGGCGCCGCCTGAGCCTGGACAAAGTCCTGACCGCCGAGCAGGCCGACAGGATTGGACAGAAGCTGGGCGAAATGATGGGCATACAGAGCGTAACCGTTGCAGTCGACAGGTTGGAAATCACCTATGACCTCCTGCAGGCGACGGAACAGCAGATCGAGACGAAACTGGCCGAGATCGGCGTGACCCTGGGGGAGGGCTGGGGTGATAGGCTGCGCCGGGCCTTCGTCCAGTACCTGGAAGAGTGCGAGCTGGGAAGTCTGGAATGCCGCCCCCTCAGCGGCCATGCCTCACACAAATAGCGCAACGGACTGGGGCCCCAGCCAGGCTTGCCCAGGAGGAATTGACCCGGCTCTACCCCACCGGGCAGGCGATGACGATCTCGCGTCCCGGTTCTATTACCTGGCCAGTCCGGGTGCCGATCTAAAACGTCTTTGCCACTCGCGGCAACACCACAAAACCATTGCCAGGCCACTCTTTTTCGGATCAGTTTCGGCATCTGTCATTACCGACATGGGAAGTAGAGGCAGAACATGAAGTCAATACAGATGAATGCGGCTGGCTACAACGGAACCTGTGCCTCGTGCGGCGCGATGATCCATCTTCCTGCGGATTCCTCGCTTGGGGAGGACTGCCGCTGTGAGTCCTGCTACCTGAAAGAGAGGCTGGGCCAAACCCGGGCTACGCCCGCCGACCCTTATCTAGCCTTGGCTGAATCCCTGGCCGAGGCCCTGGATGCGCGGGAGCACGAGACCGGCCTGCACTCCAGGCGGGTGGCTTGCCATACCCTCGTGCTGGCCCGTCGCTTCACTGGCGCGGCGGATACGCTGCGCCAGGTCTACTGGGGGGCGCTGCTGCACGACCTCGGCAAGATCGGCCTGCCCGACGCCATCCTGCTCAAGCAGGGGCCGCTCGACGCGGATGAATGGGACACCATGCGCCAGCATCCCGACATTGGCCATCGCATCCTTTCCAGTGCCCCCTTCTTGTCCGCAGCCGCCGAGATCGTGCTATGCCATGAGGAACGTTTCGACGGCAGCGGCTACCCGAGGGGGCTTGGGGGCGAGGCCATCCCGCTGTGGGCGCGACTCTTCGCGGTCATCGACACCCTGGATGCCATCACCTCCGATCGCCCCTACCGCGCAGGGCGGACCTTCGACGCCGCCAAGACGGAAATCCAGCGCATGCGGGGCCAACAGTTCGACCCGCTTGCCGTGGCGGCCTTTCTGGCCGAGGAAGCGACCCTGCGCACAATGGTGGCCCAGAAATGCATGGAAATGGCGCCATACGGTGGCTCGCCCGCTTAATGCCAGGGGATTAAAACCTACAACAAAGGAGTATGGGCACGGCCTGTCGAATGATCCACACAATGATCCTCGCTATCGGACTCGGTGCCTGGGCCGGCCTTTGCCTGGCCGAAAAGCTGCCAAGGCAGTTTTCGTCCGGCTCATTCCGCCAACCACGTCGAATCAAGTGATTGCCTACCTGCAAACCGGCCAGGACAGTTGCCATGGCACGGATGGCCAGCCGATATCCTGCGTGGGCAGTGGCCAGGATGGGGAATTCCGGATGGGGCTGGCATGGCCCGCGCCGCGCTTCCGGAAAAGAGGCGACCTCGTTCAGGACCTGCTGACTGAGCTGATATGGACACGGAACGCAAATCTTGCCGGATACCCGCTCACCTGGATGGAGGCGCTGAATTTCGTGGCGCGGTTGAATGAAACGCGCCTGTTCGGCCATGCCGATTGGCGCCTGCCAAACCGCCGGGAACTGAGAAGCCTGGTCAGCCACCGGAGCCGACGCCCGGTCCTGCCCGAGGCACATCCATTCGTCAACGTGTTTCCGGGCTGGTACTGGACATCGACCACTGCTGCCATCAGCCCGGCCCATGCGTGGTATGTCGACATGGACGGCGGCCGCATGTTCTTCGGCGGCAAGGATCAATCCTTCCTGGTCTGGCCCGTGCGCCACGTCTCGAACGTGCTCGCCGCCACCGGGCAGACGCGCTGCCATGATGGCCACGGAAGGCCTATGTCCTGCACGGGCAGCGGCCAGGATGGCGAGACACGCACGGGGCTGTCCTGGCCGTCGCCACGCTTTATCCACGACGGAGCGACGGTCATCGATACCCTGACCGGCTTGCGCTGGCTGCGCGCGGCCGACCTGTCCGGCGGGCCCGTGAACTGGGCGGAGGCGCTGAGCGCGGTGCTGGCTTTGAACGCCTCGTTCCTAGGGGGTTACCGCTGGCGGCTGCCCAACATCAACGAGTTGGAATCCCTGGTGGACTGTGAGGCCCACAGCCCCGCCCTGACTCCGGGTCACCCCTTCACGGCCATCCGGGAAACCTACTGGTCCTCCACCACCAGCCTTTACGAACCTGACTGGGCATGGGCCCTCTACTTGTATAAGGGGGCGATTGGCGTGGGGCAGAAGGCGGGGCGACATTTTCATGTTTGGCCGGTGACAGACCCAGTGTCTATTGCCGGCATGTTCTGACCTACCCTGCCACGGCCACAGGCCGGAATGCACAGCTCGGGGGCAAGTCTTGCCTTTTGCCATCCGCCGCAACGGTAAAGAGACCAGGCCAGATCACCCCCCTTGCGATACACGTACAGCGCCAGGCACAGGCCGGCGCCGCCTACGCCTACAAAGTCGTCGCCACCCTGGCGCCGGGCATCTTCCCCGAGTCCTCCCGCGTCGAGGGCCACGTCGCGGTCTATTTCGAGGCCGCCACCGTGATCATCTCGCTCACCCTGTTCGGTCAGGAAGCAGCGATCCCGGTAGCCGTCACGCGTATCCGTGCTGCCGTCCGCACGCGTGGCCACCAGCGTGTGGGCCCGCAAAGCCCAGTCCGGGCCATCCGCCGACGATGACACATTTGTAATCCCCCCATCAGGTTCCTGTGGGTATCCCTTGCCCATACTGACTCCAACATCACGAGAAGTGATGTTCTTCCTCAACGTCACAGGAGTCGATCATGAAACGCAGCCACACCTACCTCACCGCCGCCATCCTGGCCATTGCCGCCGCCCCCGTGTTCGCTCATGACTGGGACGGCAACAGCGACATGGCGCAAAGCATCCTCAACGACCTCAGCCGTGGATTCGTGGGCGCCAGTTTCTCGCCCGTCAGCCTGGAACGCGGTTACGGCGACACCTACGGCTGGATCGTCCTCGACGTCCAGGCCGGCGAATCGCATGTGCCGCACACGGGCAGCAATAGCCATGGGCCTGAGAAGGGCTTCGGCGATAGCTATGGTTCGATTCTCAACGACCTGTGATCAGGCTTGACCCTCTTGACCCTCTCGTCCGGCGATCTTTACTGCCGGACGGGGCCCCTCCACCTCTATCCGTAAAATGGAATCTATCATGAAGTCCTCTATCGCGCTTACCAGCCTCGCATTCACCGCCCTGATCCTGTCGGCAGCCCCCGCCATCGGCCACGACATGGACGGCAGCCCCGACACCAAACAAAGCGTGCTCAACCTGCACGCCAGTCACTTCCCGCACAAACCTGGCGACAGCCATGGTCCAGAAAAGGGATCGGGCGATGCCTACGGCTCGGTGCTGCAAGACAAGGGTTCGCATGTTCCGCATGCCCCAGGCGACAGCCATGCCCCCGAAAAGGGCAAGGGTGACACCTACGGCTCGGTGCTCAACGACGTGAAGAAGTGACCTGCTGACCAACTTCGGCGGCGCAAGCCGCCAGGAGGGGAACCATGTATGGAATCGAACATGTCGGCATGGGGTTGGGCGGGTTTGGCATGCTCCTGATCTGGGCCGTGCCCGTCATCCTGCTCGTTGTCCTGATTCGCCGATTCTTGGACGGCGGTTCCGGCTCACCGCACAGGGCCGCCTTGGAATTACTGGAGGCGCGCTATGCGCGGGGGGAAATCGACCGCGAGACCTATCTGAGGCAGCGCGCCGACCTGGAAGACCCAGGCCGGGGCTTGCAGGGCGGTTGAGATGCGTGCCTGGTTCAAGCGTATGTGGCGGGATTTTCTGGCCTGGCAAAGGGCCCATGGGGAAGCCCACGCTCGGGCCATCCCGCCTGTCTGCTGCTCGGCGCCACCGCCTGGCGCGGGCCTGGGTCGGACACCTCGGCAAACGATGAAGAGGGATGATCATGGTTGATCATCGCCTTGGTCATCGGCACGCGACGCCGCCCATGCCCGGCCTGCCGCACCTGCGTTCTCGGCGGCTTGAAAGAGAGGAAACACCATGAACCACGGCGGACACAACCACATGGAACATGACCGGCCGCCCCCCGGCCCGGCCGAGCACGATCCGGTCTGCGGTATGGCCGTCGATCCGGCTTCGCCCCACACGGCGACGCATGCCGGGCGTGAATACCGCTTCTGCAGCGCCGGCTGCCGGTCGAGGTTCGTGGCCGACCCGGCGCGTTACCTTGAACCCGCGCTAGCACCCGTGGCGCCCACCGCCGCGGGCATCGAATACACCTGCCCCATGCACCCGGAGGTGCGCCAGATCGGCCCCGGCGCCTGTCCCAAATGTGGCATGGCCCTGGAGCCGGTATTACCGGCTGTGGCCGAGGCGGAAAGCCCTGAACTCGCCTCCTTCCGTCGCCGTTTCTGGTGGACCCTGCCGCTTACCGTGCTGACCACCCTGATCGCCATGTCGGGGGAACTCCCCGAGCGCCTGCTGGGCGAGGCCAAGCCCTGGCTGGAACTGGCTCTGGGCACCCCGGTGGTGCTGTGGGCCGGCTGGCCCTTCTTCGTGCGCGGTGTGCAGTCGGTGAAGAACCGCAGCCCGAACATGTGGACCCTGATTGGCTTGGGCGTCGCCGCCGCCTGGGCCTACAGCGTCACCGCCACCCTGTTGCCCGGGGTCTTTCCGCCCTCGTTCCGGGTGGACGGCAGGGTGGCGGTGTATTTCGAGGCCGCCGCCGTGATCGTCTCCCTCACCCTGCTGGGCCAGATGCTGGAACTCCGGGCCCGTTCCGAGACCGGCGCCGCCATCCGCGCCCTGCTGGGCCTCGCGCCCCGCATCGCCCGGCGCCTGACGGATGACGGCGGCGAGGAGGAGATTCCCATCGCCCACGTGCATCCCGGCGACCGGCTGCGAGTGCGGCCGGGCGAAAAGGTGCCGGTGGATGGCGTGGTCTTGTCCGGAGACAGCGCGGTGGACGAATCCATGCTCACCGGCGAGCCGATCCCGGTGGGCAAGCACCCCGGTGACCGCCTCATCGGCGCCACCCTCAACAGCAGCGGCGCCCTGGTGATGCGAGCCGAGGCGGTGGGGGCGGGCACGGTACTGGCCCAGATCGTGCGCATGGTGGCCGAGGCCCAGCGCTCCCGCGCCCCCATGCAGCGCCTGGCCGACGTCGTCGCCGGCCGGTTCGTCATCGGCGTCGTGACGATTGCCTTGCTCACCTTGCTTGGCTGGGGACTGTTCGGGCCGCAGCCAAGCTGGGCCTACGGCGTGATCAACGCAGTGGCCGTGCTGATCATCGCCTGCCCCTGCGCGCTCGGTCTGGCGACACCCATGTCGGTGATGGTGGCCACCGGCAAGGCGGCGACCCAAGGCGTGTTGTTCCGGGATGCGGCCGCGATCGAAAATCTGCGCAAGGTAGACACCCTCATCGTCGACAAGACCGGGACCCTCACCGAGGGCAAGCCCGCTTTTCACGCCGTGGTGACAGGGCCGGGCTGGAACGAAGCGGAGGTATTGCGTCTCGCCGCCAGTCTGGATCAGGGCAGCGAGCACCCCTTGGCCCACTGCATTGTCACCGAGGCACGTCGGCGCGGCCTTGGGCTGGACGATGCGGACGAGTTCGAGTCCGCCTCAGGCATCGGCGTGCGTGGCGCTGTAAAGGGCCGGGCACTGATCCTCGGCAACAGTAAGCTGATGACGGAGAACGGCGTCGACTGGCAAGCGCTGGCGGGCGCCGCCGAGGCCCTGCGCGGCGAGGGCGCCAGTGTCATGTTCCTGGCCGTGGACGGCCGGGCGGCGGGCCTGCTGGCGGTTGCCGACCCGATCAAGGCCACCACGCCGGAGGCCCTGGCGCGGCTGCGTGAAAGCGGCCTCGCCCTGGTCATGGCCACTGGCGATGGCCTCTCCACCGCCCGGGCCGTGGCCCGCCGGCTCGACATCGAGGCGGTGCATGGCGAGGTCAAGCCCAAGGACAAGGACGACCTGGTGGCTGCGCTGCAGGCCCAGGGCCGCGTTGTCGCCATGGCCGGAGACGGCATCAACGACGCCCCGGCCCTGGCCCGTGCCGATGTCGGCATTGCCATGGGAACCGGCACCGACGTGGCCATGACCAGCGCACAGGTCACCCTGGTCAAGGGCGACCTGCGCGGCATCGTCGCGGCTCGCCGACTATCCCTGGCGACCGTGGCCAACATGCGCCAGAACCTGTCCTTCGCCCTGATCTATAACACACTCGGCGTGCCCATTGCCGCCGGAGTGCTTTACCCGTTCACCGGCCTGTTGCTGTCGCCATTGATCGCGGCCCTGGCGATGAGCTTCAGCTCGGTGTCGGTAGTGGGGAATGCCCTGCGGCTCAGCCGGACGAAACTTTGAGTCAAGCGGCTAACGCTATTCCCGCTGCTCATATTGGCTGGCCGCGCGTCGTATGTTGTGCGCGTCGATGCCTCCGAAACGCCCAAGCCCACGGGCGCGATACAAAAAAATGGGCAACGATTCCACACACCCACCATCCGGATAATTCGTCAGGTTTTCATGCCGATGCCGGGATACTCCAGGTTCTAAGCCACCCGCCGCAGAGGCGCATCACCACGCCGAGCCAGGCGGCTGGGCGTGCACACGGCGGAAACCCTCCAGCATGCGGCCAGGTTGGCCAGGGCCGTATCCTGCCGCCAGGCGTGGGACTGGCTCAGGTTGGCCTATCCAGACGCGCCTGTATCGGGCGAGGCGCTGCACCACCGGCTGTTTGATACCCGGCAGGAATATGGGGCCTGCAAGGTCAACACGGACACCCAGGGTGCCGTGTGGGGCGCCCATATCGCATTCACGGGCGGCCTGACTTTCCACCCGGAAGCGCTGTTGCGCTTTGCCCTGGACGTCTCTGCCCGGAAGGCCGGTTCTTGGCCCCTGCCTTTGGCTACACAATCTGGGATAATCCCAACGTCTCTTGGGAGTTCGACCATGCCCTGGAAGTACCCGCCCTGCCCTTGCCTGCACCGCCCCGCCTCATGTCCAGCCCAGAAATAACGGTGTGGCGGTTTGTCGATGGCAAGCCGGGGCACGAAAAACAGAGCCTCGGTCTCGTCAACGCCCTGGCCCGGCTCACCAGAGTGCAGCGCCACGACCTGCCGGCCCGCACCGAGTTGAAGGACTGGCTGCTGGGCCGCCTTCCGGCCAGCCAGGACCTGGCCGCGCCCGATCTCATCGTCGGCGCCGGCCACGCCTGTCACCTGCCCATGCTGGCGGCGCGTCGCCTGCGCGGCGGCAAGGCGGTGGTGCTGATGAGCCCCAGCCTGCCCACGCGCTGGTTCGACCTTTGTCTCATCCCCGAGCACGACCACCCCCTGCGCCGCGACAACGTCATCGTCACCCTCGGCGCCATCAATGCCGCCCATCCCGAGTCGCACGACCGCAGCGGCCGCGGCCTGATCCTGGTGGGCGGCAACTCACCGCATTACGTCTGGGACAGTCTGTCCATCACCCGTCAGGTCCTCGACATCGTCAACAGCACGCCGGATACCGCCTGGCGGCTGACCACCTCGCGCCGCACCCCCGCCGATTTCGTCGCCCAGCTCGCCCGCCAGGCCCCGGCCAACCTGGAGAGTCTGACCTACGACGCCACCCCCCCCGGCTGGCTGGAAAATGCTTTGCTCGAATCCGAGCGGGTCTGGGTCAGCGAAGATAGCGTCTCCATGCTCTACGAAGCCCTCACCGCCGGTGCCGCCACCGGCCTGTTGCGTCTGCCGACGCCGGGCACCGGCCGGGTCGCCGACGGCATCCAGCGTCTGATCGACGATGGCTGGATCACCCCCTATTCCACCTGGCGCCAGACCAACCGCCTGATCCCGCCACCCGCCCCCCTCGACGAAGCCACCCGCTGCGCCCGCATCATCCTGGAAAGATGGTTCCAGCACGCCCTCTGACCGTGCTGCAGATGCTGCCGGCCCTGGACGCCGGCGGTGTCGAGCAAGGCACCCTGGAAGTCGGCCGCCATCTCGTCGACCACGGCCACCGTTCCCTGGTGATGTCGGCAGGCGGCCGCCTGCTGCCGCGTCTGCAGGCGGAAGGCTCTACCCATTTCGCCTGGGATATCGGCCGCAAATCGCCCTGGACACTGCGCCTCGTCCCGCGCCTGCGCCGCCTGCTAGCGACGGAACGGGTCGACATACTGCACCTGCGCTCGCGCCTGCCGGCCTGGGTCGGCTACCTGGCTTGGCGCGGCATGGACCCGGCGACGCGACCTCATCTCGTCACCACTGTGCACGGCCCCTATACCGTGAACGCCTACAGCGCCATCATGACCCACGGCGAACGGGTCATCGCCGTATCGGAGATGATCCGCACCTACATTCTGGATAATTACCCCGCCGTACCGCCCGAGCGGATACGCGTCATCCCGCGCGGCGTCGATCCGATGCTCTACCCGCACGGTCACCAACCCGCTCCCGCCTGGCGGGATGACTGGTACCTGGCCTTCCCGGAGACCCGCGGCAAGGCCCTGCTGACCCTGCCCGCCCGGCTGACGCGCTGGAAGGGTCAGGAAGATTTCATCGACCTCGTTGCCGCCCTGCGGCGCACGCATCCCGAGGCGCACGGTCTCATCGTCGGTGAGCCGCATCCGCGCCGCCGCGAGTTCCTCGCTGAATTGCGGCAGCGGGTACATGCCCGCGGCCTCGACGGGCACATCACCTTCACCGGGCACCGCGCCGACATCAGGGAGATCATGGCCCTATCCGCCATCGTCCTGTCGCTGTCGCGCGTACCGGAGGCCTTCGGCCGGGCCACCCTGGAAGCCCTGAGCCTGGGCCGGCCAGTGATTGCCTACGACCACGGCGGGGTGGCGGAGCAGTTGGCGGCACTGTTGCCGGCGGGCGGCATCGCCGTCGGCGACTGGCAGGCCGGCGCCGCCAAGGCCGGCGCCTGGCTGGAGCAGCCCCCAGCAGTGCCGAAGGACAACCCGTTCACGCTAGAGCGCATGCTGGCCGCGACGTTGGCGACGTATGCCGAACTGGCGGCCGCCTCAAGGCCGTACCTTTAAGTAGCCATAGGCCGGACCCATGACTCAGGGGGGAGCCTCGCCATGGCCGTTAGCCTCCGCCGGCGCTCGCCGCTGACGACCCCCCGGCCGCCCGGATGAAGCCATAGGCCTCCAGTACAGCCGCCATTTGTCGCTCCCGACTGTAGCGGCGCATCACCGTCTGCCGCGCCGCCGCCGCCAGGCGCTGTCGCAAGGCCTCGTCCCGGCAGAGCGTCTGCACCGCTGCCGCCATGGCCTCGACGTCGCCCTCGCCGACGAGTAAGCCATTCTCGCCGCTGGTCACGGATTCGGGAATACCGCCGACCGCGAAGGCGACCGGTACGGCGCCGCTGGCCATGGCCTCGACCATGGCCAGGCCAAAACCCTCCTTGAGACTGGGCATGAGGCAGACGTCCGCCGCCTGCAGCAGGGTGGGGACGTCGTCGCGGAAACCGAGAAAGGTTACGGCCGCCGTCAGCGCATGGGCGCATGCGTAGCGCTCCAGCTCGCGCCGCTCTGTGCCCTCACCGACGATGAGCAGCCGCACCGGGCAAGCGGCGGCTTGCAAACGCGAGAGCGCCTGCAGCGCATAGCGGTGTCCCTTCACCGGCTCCAGGCGGCCGACCTGCATCAATATGCAGTCATCGGCAGGCCACCCCAATGACCGGCGCAGGGCCGCCTTGTCGCTGGCCGGCCGATAGCGTTGCAGGTCGATGGCGTTGTAGACGAGGACAGCCGCCGCCTCGGGAAAACCAGTCGCCAGCAGGCTGGCGCGCACCGCCGCCGAGACGCAAAGTACACGCCGGTACCCGGCAAAGGCCTGGCTGCGCACCAGGGTGTGGGCGGTGGCCAGCGCCGCGATCCTCGGCGCCACGCGCCGCGCCAGCCAGGCGGATTTGGCCATGTGGGCATGCAACACATCCGGGTGGGCGGCGGCGATCGCCGCCGCCAGACTCCAGCGGGTCCAGGGCAGGACGCGACCGCCGGCCGACCAGGGATGTACCGGCACGCCCTCCCGACGCAACGCAGCGGCCAGCGCGCCCCCATCGGGACAGGCCACCATGGCCTCGATACCCTGCGCGCGCTGCATGACGGCGAGGTCGATCACATGCCGCTCCGCGCCGCCGATCGCGGCGCTGGCCACCACGTGCAGCACCCGCATCGCGCCCGGCCCCGATCGCTAGCGACCCGGCGCCCCGCCGCCGCGGGCGGAGCGGCGTTCGGCCAGGAAGGCCTCGCGCGCCTTGGCCAGACGAATGAAACGCTGGAAGGCGTACATGTAGCTCATGATCACGCCGTCGATGCCATAGACAAAGGCGCGTCGCAAGACGAGCGACTTGAAGAAGGCCAGGGGCGGGGTGAGCAGCAGACTGAGGGCGGAGGGATTGCGCCCCCGTGCGTAGAGGTCGCGCGCCTGCTCGGAGGTAAAGAAATTGATCTTGGCGGTATGGTGGCTGAGCGAGCGGAAGGAGCGGTGCAGGATCATCTCCCTCAACGCCCGCGTCTCGCCGGCGCGTACCGCCACCGAGTCATGCACCGGCAGGGGCTTGAAACCGGCGCGGCTCTTGCGATAGAGCCGTACCGGCCGGTGGTAGGCGGTCCACAGATGACCGTTTTGCTGAAATGGATAGATCAGGATGATGGGCATGGTGAAAGCTGTCACGCTGGCGGGGATGCCGCGACGGAACTCGGCCTCGATCTCTGCGCGCAGGGCCGGGCTGACCTCTTCGTCGGCATCGATGTTGAGTACCCAGTCGTTGCGGCATTGCGCCTCGCCGTGCACCTTCTGCTCGCCATAACCGCTCCAGGCCCGGTATAGCGTGCGCGCCCCGAGGGACTCGCTCACCGCCACGGTGTCGTCTTCGCTGCCGCTGTCGACGACGATCACCTCATCCACCCAGTCGCGCACGCTGCCGATGGCGGCGGGGATGCGGTCTGCCTCGTTCTTGGCGATGATGAATACGGATAGTGGCAGGGTGGACACCATAGACCTCTGGTTCAGTGTTGCCGCTTAACGCCCGCCAGGCGCTTGAGGCCATTCAGTAAACGCTGCCATGGACTCGGCCGCGGCGATCGGTCGCGGCCCTGATTATGGCGCTCTCCCACGCTCAGCCGCTGCGCCGCCGGGGCAATGCCGGCAAAGGTGAGCAGGTCCGCCATGCCCTCTGGGGCGTTGAGCGCCGCGGCGGTATTCCATCTGCGGATACGCCCCGGATAACGTTCGAGCAGTGCCGTCACGGTCTCATGGTATTCCTCCCAGTAGCGGCGTATGGCCGCGTCGAGGTCCATGCTGGCGTATTTCGGGAAGGTGGGATCGAAACGCCGGTCACGCCGCCATTGTCTGCCCGGATCGAGCACCCAGTGGTTCTTGTTCTTGCGCCGGAGCTTTTGCATGAAACTGGCGACCACCACCTCACGCTCGCGCTCCAGACAAATGACCCGCGCCTCCGGATAACGCTCCAGCAGCATGGGGACGTAGGGCAGCCAACTATGGCAGACATCCCCGACCAACCGCCCGTCCCGCCCGAGGAGAGTGCCTACTTTGCGCTCGAACGCCCGTTCCGACACCTGCCAGGGCAGCAGCGGCCGGTTTTCATGGCTGAAGGCCGCACCCTCCTGCTGCTTGAGCAGGTAATAGAGTGACACGCTACCGCTGCGGCCGGTGCCGATGCCAATCAGCAATTGCTTGCCGGCTGTCGTTGGCGGCGCGTTCACTCTGCCCCCCCATGAATGGCTTGGCAGGTGCGATCCACCCGGATCAGGGCGCCGTCGGGGGCCGCGCTGTTCTTCTCGACCACCAGGCAGCCCATCATGCCGCCGAGGTCCGGCCCATTGGCATAGTAGCGGCCGGAGACTTCGTTCGGATTACCGATCTTGTAGCCGAGGAGGCGGGCGATCTCCTGTCCGATCTCGTAATGCGTCGGGGCCTGCATGGCCCGCACCCGTTGCACGGCCTGGCCATCGGCACCTGCGGTCGCATAAAAGATAAAGGGAACGCGCACCACGTCTGGCTCCAGCAGCGTATGCCCGTATTTACCGCCCTCGCCCATCATCTCGCCATGGTCGGCGGTAAAGAAAAGGTAGGCGGGGAGCCGCGACCGCCGCTTGATATCGTCGATGATGGCGCGCAGCAGGTGGTCGGTATAACGCACCGAATTGTCATAAGCATTGACCGTGTGGTCGTGGTGGGAGACGCCATCAACGGGGTATTTGCCATAGCCGGCCGGGTAGGACGAATCATAGGGGCTGTGCGAATTGCGCTGGTGCAGGACGATGAACGCGGGCCTAGCCAGATCGATGCGCGCCAGCTGGCGCAGCAGTATGTCGTCCTTGAGCGTCTCATATTGTTCGCGCATGTCCTCCTGGGTGATGAATTCGTCGGCGAACTCGGTGCCGGCATAGGTGGACAGGTTGGGGGTCTGGGCCGAGATGTAATAAGTTTTGTAGCCGCGCTCCTTGGCCAGCTTGAGCAGATTGCTCTCATAGCGCAGCAGATGAGTCACGTTGCCCGGCTCGCGCTGCACGTTATAAAAAGCCGGCAGCGACACCTTGGTGGCAACGCCGCCGGCAAAGGCGCGGTGATAAACGAAATGCGCATCTTCCCTGAGGCTTTCCAGTTCTGGCGTCGTGGGGCGCTCATAGCCGAACAGGCTCATGTGCTTGTAGGTCAGGCTCTCGCCCATGACGATGACGATGACGGGCGATTGCTTGAGCGGCAGTTTTTCGATCACATAGGGCAGGAAATGCGGCCGTAGCGCCGTCTGCCCGCCCTCGCCGCGCAGGCGGCGGCCGACGAAATAGGACGCGGCATACAGGGTGTTACGGATCGAGTAGGCGGTGGGACTGGGGTAGAACCCCTGCGACTTGGCTGACACGAAGGCGCGATAAGGCAGGATACTCAGCAACAGCAGCAAGGCGAGGGCGGCGAAAGGTAGCCGCAGGGTCAGCGCAAACGCCCTCTGCCGCAGGCTATAGGCGCCGGCGGCGGCAGCGGCCACCAGCAGTAACGGGGCGGCCATATAGGGCAGCACGGCGGACAGGGTAAGCCAGATCTCGTCCCACTCGCTGAACAGGAACACCACCTCGTGCGGCGAGATCAGCGTGCCAAAGTAGGAAAAGTGCAGGAACTGCGCCAACTGCAGGAGCGCGATCAGGCCGAGGAAGAGCAGAAACGTCAGGCGGTGGCGCAAGCCCAGCATCAGAGCCGCAAAGATCCAGACGGCGGCGAAGGCCTTGGCGTAAAACCTGACTGGGTAGTTTGGCTGCATGAGCCCGTACAGATGGTCCGGCAGCACGAACAGAACGGCCAGCGCCAGGGCGGCAATGAGGTGGCGCAGCAGCCTGCCGATGAACGACAGTCGCGGCCGCTGGAAGAATGGGTCTAGCAGGGCGGTCACAACAGGAACACCGTGGCCAGGCCGAGGAAGATGAAGAACCCCATGGAATCGGTGATAAAGGTGGTCAACACCGCCGAGCCGAAGGCCGGGTCACGCCCCATGCGCTCGATCAGGGCCGGCGCGAAGTAGCCGGCGAGGGCCGCTACCAGGAGGTTCAGCAGCATGGCCAAGGCCATGACCACACCCAGGCCGGCATTGCGGTACAAAACATAGGTCACCACACCCATGATGCCACCCCAGAGCAAGCCGTTGAACATGGCGATGCCAATCTCCTTGCCCATCAATCGCCTGGCGTTGCCCTTGTTGATGAGGCCCAGGGCCAGACCCCGTACCACCAGGGCGGAGGTCTGGTTACCTGAGTTGCCGCCCATGCCGGCGACGATGGGCATCAGCGCCGCCAGGGCGGCCAGCTTCTCGATGCTGCCTTCGAAGGCCCCGACCACGCGCGAGGCGATCAGCGCCGTCACCAGGTTCACGGCCAGCCACAGCCAACGGTTGCGCGCGGCCCGCCACACCGAAGAGAAGAGATCCTCATCTTCCTGCAGGCCGGCCAGTTGCAGCATGTCGGCTTCCGATTCGGAACGGATGTAGTCCATCATGACGTCTACGGTGAGGCGCCCGACCAGACGATCGTTGGCATCCACCACCGGAGCGGTCACCAGGTCGTAACGCTCGAAGGCCTGGGAGGCATCATTGGCCTCATCGGAAGGATGAAACAGCACCGGATCGTCGGACATCACCGCCGCGACGTGCGCCTCCGGGTCGTGCACCAGCATCCTTTTCAACGGCAGGGTGCCGATCAGGCGGCCATCACGCTCCACCACAAACAGCTTGTCGGTGTGGGGTGGCAACTCGCCCAGGAAACGCAGGTAGCGCAGGGCAACCTCCAGGGTCACGTCGGCGCGGATGGTGACAAAATCGTAGTCCATCAGGCCGCCCACCGAGTCCTCATCGTAGGACAGCGAGGATTCCACCTGCGCCCGCTTGGCCTCGTCCAGGGACTTCATCAATTCCTGCACCACGTCCTTGGGCAGGTCGGGGGCCAGATCGGCGATCTCGTCGGTATCCAGGGTCGCGGCGGCGGCCACCAGTTCGCGGTTGTCCATCGCCTCGATCAGGGTCTCCCGCACCGCGTCGGAGACTTCCAGCAGGATGTCGCCATCCCGCTCCGCCTTCACCAGATCCCAGATCAATAGCCGATCGTCTATCGGTAGCGACTCCAGGATATAGGCCACGTCGGCCGGATGCAGGTTATCCAGCCGGCGGGTCAGCTCGGCGAGGTTCTGCTGGTGGATCAGCGTCTCGACCAGGTCACGGCGCGGCGTTTCCTGCATATGGACGAGCGACTCCACCAGCTTGTGCCGGGCAAGGATGTCCTTCACCTGTTGCAGGCTATCCTCGAGGTGTTCCTTGGGGGTGTCTTCGTACTGGTCGCTCATGTCCGGGCGTCTCGCTGATTGCGGCGGCGATTTTACCTTCCTGGCGCGCCTGCGCGCCTCATTTCGGCACAGCCACCTGACCCATGCGGGCGGCGATGATGGTCTGCCGATGCACGAGGCCGCGTGCCGAACGGTGGGTTTCATAGTAGCGGGGGTTGGGAATCATGGCGGCCAACTGTGCCGCCTGCGCCGCCCCCAGATCAGCGGCTCCGGTCCGGTAATAACGGCGCGCGGCCGCCTCGGCGCCATAGATGCCGTTGCCCCACTCGATGACGTTGAGATAGACCTCCAGGATGCGCCGCTTGCTCCACACCGTTTCGATCATGACGGTGATGATCGCCTCTTCGACCTTGCGCAGCGGGTTGCGTGACGCCGAGAGGAACAGGTTCTTGGCCAACTGCTGGCTGATGGTGGAACCGCCGGCGACGATCCGGCCTTTTTTCAGGTTCTTCTGCACCGCCTTTTCAATGCCTTCCCAGTCGAAACCCTCGTGTTCCAGGAAGCGGCTGTCCTCGGCCGCGATCACCGCCCGCTTGAGGTGGATGGACAGGCGCGCATAGTCCACCCACTTGTGGCGCAACTCGGCCTCCAGCCCTTTCCTCTCCTGCAACCGGGCCAGCCCGGCCTCCATGAAGGCGGTATTGGCCGGATTGAACCAATTCCACCAAAGCACGCCGGTCAGGTAGCCCAGCTGCAGGTAGAAGCCGAGGATGACGACGGCGAGGCCACCCCGCCAAAGCCAGCGTGCCATCTTCACCCCCGCAGCCTGGCGATGACCGGCGCGCTCGCCGGGCGCACGCCGCGCCACACGAAGAAGGCCTCGGCCGCCTGTTCCACCAACATGCCAAGGCCATCGGCAACGCGGGCGCCGCAGGCGCGGGCAAAGGCCATGAAAGGCGTGTCGCGGCCATACATCATGTCGTAGGCCAGGGCATCCGGAGCGAACAGATCGCCCGGCAATGGCGGCAATTCGCCGGCCAGACTGGCGGCGGTGGCGTTGATGACAAGATCGAAGCGCCGCCCCGCCAGGGCATCGAGGCCGTCCCCCTGGCAAGCGAAGCGCGCGGCCAGTTGCCGTGCCTTGTCGGCGGTGCGGTTGGCGATGAACAGCTCGGCCGGGCGGCGCTGCAACAGGGGCAAAGCCACGCCGCGCGCGGCGCCGCCGGCGCCCAGTAGCAGGATGCGCCGCCCGACGGGATCAAAGGACTGATTGTTGACGAGGTCGGCGACCAGCCCGGCGCCATCGGTGTTGTCGCCCAGTATCTCGCCGCCGTCGAATTTCAGGGTATTGACCGCGCCAGCCGCTTCCGCCCGCTCGCTGCGACGCGTCGCCAGACGATGGGCCTGTTCCTTGAACGGCACGGTGACATTGGCACCGCATCCGCCGGCGGCGCGGAAGGCCAGCACGGCGGCCGGGAACCCATCCAGCGGTGCCTCAATGGCCTCATAGCGAATATCCTGGGCGGTCTGCCGGGCGAAGGCGGCGTGAATGAGAGGTGATTTGGAATGGGCGACGGGATTGCCGAACACGGCATAGCGATCGGTCATGACTCTGAGGCTTGGGCAGCGAATAGGGTGCGTATTGTACGGCCCGCCGCCCAGGAAGCGGTCCGCCCCAATTTGGGGAGGACCGCACCAAATTGGCTCACCAAAAATCCCGCGCCGCCTTCCGGTCTTTATGGCAGAATGCTTTACATTGGCTTAAACGCTGGCACAGCGCATGCTTGGTCAGGCACCGGTGGTTCACTAAATCATCCCTTCATCTGCAAACCGTATTGAGGAGCAAAACATGGCTGTCGCCGATGTAATGAAAATGGTCCAGGAAAACGACGTCAAATTCGTCGATTTCCGTTTTACCGACACCCACGGCAAGGAACAGCATGTTTCCGTGCCCGTATCTGCCTTCAACGAAGAAAAATTCACCGAGGGCCATGCCTTCGATGGCTCCTCGATCGCCGGCTGGAAAGGCATACAGGCTTCCGACATGCTGCTCATGCCGGACCCGGATACTGCCAACATCGATCCCTTCATGGATGAGTCCACCCTCATCCTCACCTGCGACGTCATCGAGCCGGATACCGGCAAGGGCTACGACCGCGACCCGCGTTCCATCGCCAAGCGCGCCGAGGCCTACCTCAAATCCACCGGCGTCGGCGATGCCGTCTACTTCGGTCCCGAGCCGGAGTTTTTCATATTTGATTCCGTCACCTGGGCCGACGACATGTCCGGCTGCCATGTCAAGATCCGCTCCGAAGAGGCCGCCTGGTCCTCTGGCGAACAGACCGAGGCCGGCAACATCGGCCACCGCCCCAAGGTCAAGGGCGGCTACTTCCCGGTCCCCCCGATCGACTCCCTGCAGGACATCCGTTCCGCCATGTGCCTGGCCCTGGAAGAGATGGGCGTGCCGGTCGAAGTGCACCACCACGAAGTCGCCACCGCCGGCCAGTGCGAGATCGGCACCAAGTTCGGCCCCCTGGTGCAGCGCGCCGACTGGACCCAGATACTGAAGTATGTGGTCCATAACGTTGCCCACGCCTATGGCAAGACCGCCACCTTCATGCCCAAGCCCATCGTCGGCGACAACGGCTCCGGCATGCACTGCCACCAGTCGATCTGGAAGGGCGGCAAGAACCTGTTCGCCGGCAACGGCTACGCCGGCCTGTCCGAGACCGCCCTGTACTACATCGGCGGTATCATCAAGCACGCCAAGGCCCTCAACGCCATCACCAACCCCGGCACCAACTCCTACAAGCGTCTGGTGCCCGGCTTCGAGGCCCCCGTCATGCTGGCCTACTCGGCCCGCAACCGCTCCGCCTCCATCCGCATCCCGCACGTGGCGTCCGACAAGGCCCGCCGCATCGAGGTGCGCTTCCCGGACCCCATCGCCAACCCCTACCTGGCCTTCACGGCCATGCTGATGGCCGGTCTGGACGGCATCCAGAACAAGATCCACCCCGGCGATCCGGCGACCAAGAACCTGTATGACCTGCCCCCAGAGGAAGAGGCCAAGATTCCGACCGTCTGCCACAGCCTCGACATGGCGCTCGCCGCACTGGACAAGGATCGCGACTTCCTGACCCGTGGCGGCGTGTTCAGCAACGACTTCATCGACGCCTACATTGCCCTGAAGATGGAGGAAGTTACCCGCCTCAGGATGACCACCCACCCCATAGAGTTCGATATGTACTATTCCGTGTGAGCCCGTCGCGGCACATGTGAGCAGGGCGGCCGCGGCCGCCCTTTTTATTGCCCCGGCCATGGCGATTTCATACACTCGATATATGTCCGCGCCCTCGCGCCTTGGCGCTTTTTTCTTCCTGCTGCTCGCGGCCGTCGCTCTGCCGGCCGATGCCGTCATTTACAAATACGTGAACGCGGATGGCGTCGTCACCTATAGCGACAAATACCGTCCGGGCGCCAGCAAACTCATGGAGACTGGCAATGGCGCGGTGATCGTACGCACGCCGCGCGCTCACGGCAGCGCCTCCACCGTGGTCAGCCCCGCCAACTTTCCCAGGGTGGACGCCGTCACCCAGCGCCACCGCGACGCTGGCCGCCGCGCCATCCTGCTGGAAGAACGGGCCACCGAGGCGAAGAATCTGGCCACCGCCCAGGCCGCCCTGACCAGTGCGGCAAAGCAGCGGCCGGCGACGGACTTCGTCAAACTGAGCGAGGGCGTGCGCCTGCATGAAAAAAATATCGAGATGCTGGACAAAGAACTGGCGCGGCTACGGTGATGCGGCGGCACCCCAGGCGCCGCCCTGGCCAAGCTGGCCGCCGCCCGGACGCCTAATCTTGGCCCGCATCTTGCTGATCTGATGGGGACACCTGCCCACAATCACTTGCCCAAGGCTTATGCCCCTCGCCACACACGGCCTCGACATCCTCGCCACCGCCGTCCTCATCCTGGATGAGGCACGCCACGTGCGCTACATCAACCCGGCGGCGGAGAACCTGTTCGGCGTTTCCGCCCATCACGCCATCGGCCGTCCCCTGGCGGCCGTGATCCGGCAACGCACCGAATTGGTGCGGGCGCTGAAGGCTGCCGCGCACGAGAGGGTCAGCTTTACCGAACACCACATGCCGATCGAGGTCGGCGACGATACCCTCACCCTCAGCGTCACCATCACCCCCCTCGAAGGCGAGGCCGGTACCGTGGTACTGGAGTTCCACGCGGCCGGCGGCAGCGTCCGCATCGCCCGCGACGAGCAGGCCATGGCCCAGGCCCAGACCGTGCAGATGCTGCTCAAACAACTTGCGCACGAGATCCGCAACCCACTCGGCGGCATCCGTGGCGCCGCGCAACTCCTGGAGGCGGAACTGAATGGTGCCGACCTGTCGGAATACACCCAGGTCATCATCCAGGAGGCCAACCGCCTGCAGGGCTTGCTCGATCGCTGGCTGGCGCCGGCCAAGCGGCCGGAGATCCGGCCGGTGAACGTGCATGAGGTGCTGGAGCGGGTACGCAGTCTCATGCAGGCGGAATTTCCCGATCTGGAAATCCGCCGCGATTACGACATCAGCGTGCCCGACATCCAGGGCGACCAGGAACAACTCATCCAGGCCGTGCTCAACATTGCCCGCAACGCCGCCCAGGCCATCGACGGTCGAGGCGCCATCCTCTTCGCCACACGTGTCAGCCGCCAGGTGACGCTGGCCATGAAACGCTGGCGGCTGGCGGCCCGCCTCGACATCATCGACTACGGTCCCGGTATCCCGGAAGACATGCAGGACAAGATATTCTTTCCCCTGGTATCCGGTCGCGAGAACGGCAGCGGCGTCGGCCTTACCCTGGCCCAGAGTCTCATCCAGCGCCACGAGGGAGTGATCCATCTGGTCAGTGAACCCGGCCATACCCGTTTTTCCATTTACCTGCCCATCAAGTGAGAGGGTGAGGAGACAAACCACCATGCCCGCGCCTTTACCCCTGACGCCTCGCCCCTCGCGCCGCACCGGGGAACGCCAATGAAACCCGTCTGGATCATCGATGACGACCGCTCCATTCGCTGGGTGTTCGAAAAGGCGCTGAAGCGCGAGGACCTGCCATACCGCATCTTCGCCTCGGCCGACGAGGCCCTGAGCGCGCTGGAGGGCTCCAGCGCCGGGGCCATCGTCTCCGATATCCGCATGCCCGGCATGGACGGCCTGGAGTTCATGAGCAGACTGAAATCCAGTCTGCCCAAGGTGCCGATCATCATCATGACCGCCTACTCCGATCTGGACTCGGCCGTCTCGGCCTTTCAGGGCGGCGCATTTGAATACCTGCCCAAGCCATTCGACATCAACCACGCCATGGCCCTGATCCACCGCGCCCTGGATGAAAACGGCCACGGCGGGGCGGAACTGGACGGGGAGGAAGTCGCCGCCAGTCAGGGCATGTTGGGCCAGGCCCCTGCCATGCAGGACGTGTTCCGTGCCATCGGCCGGCTCGCACAGTCGCACACTACCGTGCTGATCACCGGCGAGACCGGCACCGGCAAGGAACTGGTGGCTCACGCCCTGCATCGGCACAGCCCGCGCCGGGACAAACCCTTCATCGCCCTGAACACTGCCGCCATCCCCAGAGACCTCCTGGAATCGGAACTCTTCGGACACGAACGCGGCGCTTTCACCGGCGCCACCGCCTCACGCCGTGGCCGCTTTGAACAGGCCGATGGCGGCACGCTGTTTCTGGACGAAATCGGCGACATGCCAGCCGAATTACAGACCCGGCTGTTGCGCGTGCTTGCCGATGGCGAGTTCTACCGGGTCGGCGGCCATTCGCCGGTGCGGGTCAACGTGCGGGTCATCGCGGCCACCCACCAGGACCTGGAGGAACGGGTCCGGCAGGGCCAGTTCCGCGAAGACCTGTTCCACCGCCTCAACGTCATCCGCATCAAGCTGCCAGCGCTCAGGGAGCGGCACGAGGACATCCCGCTGCTGGTCCGTCACTTCCTGCAAAAAAGCGCGCATGAACTGGGCGTCGAGGCCAAACAGGTCTCCGACGAGTCGCTACGGGCCTTGGCCGCCCTGCCCTACCCCGGCAACGTCCGCCAGTTGGAGAACCTCTGCCACTGGCTCACCGTCATGGCCCCTGGCCAGGTCATCGAAGCCAAGGATCTGCCGCCCGACGCCTTGCGGCAACCGGTTGCCGACGCCCTCGATTGGGCCGAGGCCCTGGCGCGCACTGCCCAGGCACGGCTGGCGCGGGGCGAGGCCGGTCTACTCCACGACCTGACGGCGGAGTTTGAGCGCACCCTGATCCGGGTCGCACTCGATCACACCGGCGGTCGCCGCATCGAGGCCGCCAGTCTGCTCGGCTGGGGCCGCAATACCCTGACCCGCAAGATTCACGAGCTAATGCCGGATGAGAACCCTCCCTAAACCATGAGCCTGGCCACTCTGGCCGGGTCACAAGAACCGGGCACAGGGCAGAATCGGGAAAGGCCCCATGGCTAACCGGCCCGGCACACGCGGCTACGGGTTTGCCGGGCGGCGCATGAACAGGGCGCACACACTCTTTTCTTCAGGCCCAGCCATGGGCCCTCATCCAAAGATCACGGATAATCGCGCCATGCGCCTACTCTTGTCCCCACCCTTATGGCTGACCGCCGCCATCCTCGGCTTGGGCGGCGCCGCCGGCCACGCCGCTTCCGTGTCTGATGTCGACGCGGTCCCGCACCTCGATGCCCATGGCAAGGCGGGCTACCGGCAATTTCTTGCCACGCCATCGCCGCGGGCCTTCGCCGTCGCCCCAGGCGGCGCTTGGGGCCTTTCGACCGAGGCCGGTACGACCGAGTTGGCCGAGCAGGAGGCCCTGGCCAACTGTCAGGCCAATACCGCACAACGCTGCCAGATCTATGCCCGCGACCTGGAAGTCGTGTTCGACACGACCGCCTGGACACGCTCGTGGGGACCATACAGATCGGCCGACGAGGCGGGCAGAAGCCCCATTGGCACGAAACTGGGCACGCGCTTTCCCGACATCGCCTTCGCCGATGCCAAAGGCAAGGCGATCAAGCTCTCCGACCTGCGCGGCAAGGTGGTGGTGCTGCACTTCTGGGGCTCCTGGTGCCCGCCCTGCAAGCGGGAAATGCCTGACCTGGCACGATCGATCGGCAGGCTGGGACAGGCCGGGGACATCCGCTTCGTCTTGCTGCAGGTGCGGGAGGATTTCATCAGCGCGCGACGCTGGGCGGCAAGCTTGGGCAAGAGGCTGCCCCTGTACGATTCCGGCATGAAAGGCAGCCGCGACAGCGTGCTCAAGCTGGCAGACGGTGGTCACATCGGCGACCGTGACATCGCCAAGGCCTTCCCGACCACCTACGTCATCGACAAACACGGTATCGTGGTCTTCGCGCATGTCGGTCCGGTGGCACGATGGGAGTCCTACCTTCCTTTTTTGCGTGACGCCGCGGCGCGTTCGGGAAAATAAAGGCCCGGCGCCTTACGGCTGCCGGGCGGCACAGAGATGCCGTGAACGGTCAGTCGGTCTCCTCCCAACCGGTAATCATCGCCCGCATGTGTGAAGTCGGGGTGTGACCGGCGGTGGTCAGATAAATATGGGCGATCAAAAAGATCAACATCATGAAAGCCGCCACGGCATGAAAGAAGGCCACCCATTCCAGACTGAGATAACTGTCCCAGCTCCACTCGACCCAGCGGTCGTAAAAAAGGTAGGTCCAGCCGGTTACCCAGATCATCGGGCCGATAAGCAACATGACCAATAGATAGGCCAGACGCTGCAGCGGGTTGTGCTTCTTCAGGGTAGTGGCGCGGAAGGGGTGAGGGGCATCGGTGAAGATACCAAACAGGTAGTACTGCAGCATGGCATCGACCTTCTTCAGCGTGGGGATGTACTGCTTCCACTCGCCAGTGGTGAAGTGCCAGAAGATGGCGAACAGCCACAGTGCAACCAGGGCCCAGGCCGCGGTAGTGTGGGCATTCACCGCCGTCTTGAAACCCAACCAGTGATAACTGCCATGCACCTCGAAGCCTGTGACCAGAAGGGTGATGATGAGCACGGCCTGGGACCAGTGCCAGAAGCGCTCGAAACGTTTGAAGACGTAGATTCGGTTACTCATGTTGCACTCCTTTGCGAGCCGCATAGATGCGGCCGGCACCATGCCCAAGCACACCGATCAGGGTGAGCGCGGCGATGCTCCAGCCGATCCGGTCCAGCCATGGATTGGCGCTGCGGCCTGGCATGTAGATACCGGGCACCTTGTCCAGGCGACCTACTCCGATGCTGGGGGCGTGACACTGGGCGCACTTCAGGGCATCGGTCTTGGGCGCGACCATGTGAGTGATCGGCCAGTACATCTCGGTGCTGACAAAGCCGTAATCACCGCTGAAGTTTTCGTTGACCGACTTCATGCCTGCGGCCAGCGCTTTATTCCAGTCGAACACCTTCCAAAAAGCGGTGTCATCACCCTCACCGCCAAAGGTATGCGGAATCAGCAATTGCCTGGTCGCCTTGTCATAGGGCTGCTTGCCGCGAAATATCTTGATCGGCCAGATCTTCGATTGGCCATCGTCCGGACTGCCCTCGAAGCTGTTGATCCTGACCAGCTTATCGGGGTCGAGCTTGGTATCGCGCAGGGTGTAGTTCACCTTGCCGTTAAACCAGATATAAGTCGGGATCACGTTCGATTCGTACTTGAAGTCGCCCTTCTTGCTGTCATAGGCGGGGTGCCCGGCGCTGTCCTTGATGACGAAAGGCTTGCCGTCCTTGTCGAGCTTGCCGGCGGTGGACCAGTCCCACATCATCTTGGTGGGCTGCCCGCGCGCGAACTCGGGGATGTGGCAGGTCTGGCAAGCGATCTTGACGGCGTGGGCATTCAGCCGGGCATTGCCTTTGTGTGGTGCATTGCTGTGACAGGCCTGACAGGTGGCCGGGTTCTTGTCTTCCTTGCCACGCATATGAGCCTTGGGATTATCATCCTTGGCCGTCACCGCGTAGCGGCTGCCGGGCACCTCATGTCCTATGGTCCGGTGGCACTCGGCGCAACGGAAATTGAGACCGTCTTTGTCCATGTGCACATCCAGATACTTGCCCGGATTGGTCAGGGTGCTATCCAGGTCGCCATGCTTCACGGCGTCGCCACCGCCGCCGAAGAAATGACAGGCGCCGCAATTCGTACGCCCTGGCTTGCCGACACTCTGGGCGGAGGCCTTGAGGTCGACCGCCTTGACGATCTTGCCGGAATGCGGCGGGAACTCCGTGTCCTTATAGGCGGGGTGCCCGGCCAGGCCCGGCAACTTGCGGTAGGTGCCGGTACTCTCGTGACAAACCAGACAATCCACGTTTTCCTGAGCGCTGAAATCGAAGTTGTCATCCTTCCAGCCGTAACCTGGGTGGCAAGCCATGCAAAAGGTCTGATTCGATGAGGTGGCGGTGCAGAAGTTGTTGACGATATGCTTCTTGCCCAATAACTGTCCGGTTTGCGGGTTCTTGTACTCAAACAGCCAGTGCTTGGTATGCATCACCTGCTTGGCCGCCTCGGTATGGCATTTCAGACAGGCGCGGGTGACTTCGGGGCCGGTCTTGAAGTCTTCCTGCAACTCCTTGAACTTGCTGTGGTCGGCGGTCGACTTCGTATCCTTTTTGGTGGGCGGCTTCAGCTCGGGTGGCGGCAGGGTCATCTTGGGATAGTCCGGGGAGGGTTCGACCGATACCTTGGCCGTAGGCGCGGTGTTGGCGACCGCAGTGGCCGGGAACGCCACCGCCCCCGCGAACAGGATGGGGAGCAACACGTGTTTGGCTCGCATCATGGTCTTTCCTTGGTTATTCCTTGGGAGCGTGACTCGAAAAAGGGTAAACCGGGCGCAGGCGGCCGCGTCACCGCGACCCGGCCCGCTTGAATTGAGTTGGCGCAGCTCAGCAGCCGCCCCCCCCGCCGCCGCCACCGCCAGCCGGCGCGGCGCTAGGCATGATCAGGGGAGGCGCCGGCTTGGCCGGGTCCATGACCAGAAACTTCTTCTGGTCCTCAGCGACCTTGCCCATGATGTCACCCACCAGCGGGCCGAACATTTTGCCCATCAGACCGGCGTTCATGGTGCCAATGTAGGTCTTGCCATCCTGTTTCTTGTAAACGGAGATCTTGCAGGGCATCAGGATGGACAGAAAACGCACCGTGTCTTCTCTGAGTATGGGACCGGAATACTTGCTGCTGCATACCTCGACCATCATCACCGGCAACACATTGCCGCCATCGCTCTGCACCGCCCTGGCAGGGTTGCGCAGACCGGACAACGCCCAACCCTTGGCCTTCAGTTCAGGGTTTTCGACAACATTGTGCTGGATGCGGGCCACTGTCTCTTCCAGGCCGAAGGGACTGGCCGTTTCATGGAACATCAGACTGGCCATGTTCAGATAGGCGACAACGGCGACTACAACGATGCCGGCAATGAAACCCAATGCGGCTTTGAGCATGGCGTACTCCTCTCATCTGGGTGCATCGATCGACGCGATCCTCAGGCGCACCCATCCGCCATCCGGACCAGTATATAAGCAATTTCTTATGTTCTATTTAGCTCATTTCTCCCTGAGTGCCAGTCCTTTGTTATCCTGCCCGCCGCCTTTTGGAGATTTTCCCCATGACTGCCGCCTTTCTCACCGACCTGCTACTCCAGGTGTGGCTGCCCATCGCCCTCCTGGTGGGCGCCGGCGGCCTGTGGGTACGTTACCGGCCGGCCTTCCCCGCCGCCACCCTGCGGGTGCAGCTCAACCGGCTGGTGGTCGATGTCTTCGCGCCGCCGTTGCTGTTCGCTCTGTCGGCTCAGTCCAGGATCACGCCGCAACTCTTGACCGTGCCCCTCATCACCACCGCCGGCATCGCCGTCAGCGGCGGCCTGCTTTACCTTTTGCTGTTCCATACCCGGCTGGCCGCCACGTTGGGCAGCCAATCCAAAGCCGCCATCCTGCTCGCCGGGGCCTTCGGCAACGTTCTGTTCATGGGCTACCCTACCCTCACCTTTCTTTACGGCGACATGGGCGGCAGCTATGCAGCCTTCGCCGACGTGCTGGCCTCCACGCCGATACTGTGGACCGTGGGCGTTTGGATCGCCACCCGCCTCGGCCATGGCGGCAGCCACGGCGAGGGATTGTTTCGCACAGTGTTGCGCCTGCCGCCGGTATGGGGGTTCCTGTTAGGCTTCGCCGTCAATCTCGCCGGCATCGAGATGACGCCGCTCATCAAGGCGGCCAAGTTCATGGGTCAGGCCACCATCCCCCTCATGCTGTTCGCCCTGGGGCTCTCCATCCCCTGGGCTAACCTCAGGCCCTGTCCGCCCGTGCTCGTGGCCGTGGCCAGCAAGCTGATCGTCTCACCGCTGATCGTCTGGCTCCTGGCTGGGGCATTTTTCCGGCCGCTGGCCGACGCCCAGGTCGCCGCCCTGCTCGAAGTCGCCATGCCGACCATGCTGATGGCCGCCTCCTTCGCCGACCGTTTCCACCTCGATGCCCGCGCCGCCGCCCTCACCGCGGCCTGGAGCAGCCTTGGCTTTTTGCTCACCCTGCCCCTGTGGATACTCGTTTTGCCTCGCCCCGGCTAGTCCGATCGTCTTAATCGTTTATTAATTCATTTGGCGCAAAATGACACGGCCTGCAGCCATTCAGGTATTTTTTCCACCGACCAAAGGAGACCCTCAATGAAAAAACTGTTCATCGCCGCCGTTGCCAGCCTGTTCGCCGTCAACCTGGCCTTTGCCGACTGCGCGGGCGATGCCGCCGCCAAAAAACTGGCCGGCGCCGCCAAGACGAGCTTCATGAAGAAATGCGAGGCCGACGCCAAGAGTGCCGCCCCTGTTGCCGTCGGCGACTGCGCGGCCAAGGCCGCCGCAAAGAAGCTCCATGGCGCCGCCAAGACGAGCTTCGTGAAAAAGTGTGAAAAGGATGCGGCCGCTGCCAAGTAAGGCGGGCTGTCGAAATGGAAACGGCGCCTTGGGCGCCGTTTCCATTTCCAGATCCGTGGCCTAGTCGACTTCCTCGATCCAGGCCTGCTGTATCGCCTCCAGTATTTTCTCGCCGGAGCGGTTGGGGTCGTCGGCGAAGTCCGGCAGCCCCATCACCCAGCGGTGCAGATCGGTGAAGCGGATGGTTCTCGGGTCCACGTCGGGATGATGCTCCGCCAGAGCGATGGCAATGTCCAGGGTATCGGTCCATTTCATCTCAGTGCCCACCTTCCTTGACCATGTTTATGCTGTATTTTGGGATCTCCACCACCACATCCTCGCTCCCCATCCGCGCCTGGCAGGACAGGCGCGAGGTGGGCTCCAGGCCCCAGGCCTTGTCGAGCAGATCCTCCTCGGCCTCTGTCGCCCCGGACAGAGTGTCGTAGCCCTCCCGCACCACCACGTGGCAGGTAGTGCAGGCGCACGATTTTTCGCAGGCATGCTCGATCTCAATGCCATTGTTAAGCAGGTTGTCGCAGATCGACTCACCCGACCGGGCGTCGATGACGGCGCCTTCCGGACACAATTCGACATGAGGCAGGACGATCAGTTGTGGCATGGCGCAGCCTCTTTCACAAATCGATCTCTTCCAGTTTATGTCCGGTCAGCGCCCGTTTCACGCTGGCGTCCATGCGCCGGGCCGCGAATTCGACGGTGGCCCGGTTGAGCGCCTCGGTCACCTGCCGCAAGGTCGGAATGTCAGTGCCGCTCAACGCCCGCCTGAGGTCGACTACGCGCTGGGCGATGGCCGCGCGCTCTGCGGCATTGAGCAGGGTGTCGCCATCCTGTGCCAGAGCCGTCTCGGTGGCATCCAGCAAGCGGCCGCCGTCCACTTTCAGTTCCGCCAGTTGACGCTGATCGACGTCGCTGCGGGCGTGCTCGACAGAATCGCGCAGCATGCGCGCCACCTCATCATCGCTAAGGCCGTAGGAGGGCTTGACCTCGATGTGGGCCTCGGCGCCGCTGCCAGTCTCCCGTGCGGTGACGGCGAGCAGGCCGTCGGCATCCACCTGGAAGGTCACCCGGACGCGGGCGGCGCCAGCCACCATGGGCGGAATGCCATGCAATTCGAAACGAGCAAGACTGCGGCAATCCGAGACCAGTTCGCGCTCACCCTGCAGTACGTGGATGCTCATCGCCGTCTGGCCGTCCTTATAGGTGGTGAACTCCTGGGCACGAGCGATGGGGATGGTGGAGTTACGGGGGATGATCTTTTCCGTGAGCCCCCCCATGGTCTCAATACCCAATGACAAGGGCACCACGTCCAGCAGCAGCCAGTCGTCCTCACGCCGGTTGCCGGCGAGCACGTTGGCCTGGATGGCAGCGCCGAGGGCGACCACCTTGTCGGGATCGAGGTTGGTCAGCGGCGTCTGCCCAAAAAATTCGCCGACAGCCGCCTGGATTCGAGGGATGCGGGTGGAGCCGCCCACCATCACCACACCTTTCACATCCTCCGGCTTCAGACCGGCATCACGCAACGCCTTGCGGGTAGGAGACAGGGTCTTGTTGACGAGGCCGGCCGTCAGGGCGTTGAACTGGTCCTCGGACAAGGTCAGGTCGATGAACTCGCCGGTGGACAGCACGGCTGTTAGGCGTGCCTGCGGCTGCTCGGTCAGCCGCTCCTTGGCCTCCCGCGCCTTGGCCATGAGCATGGCCTTGTCGCCGTCGGTCAATACCGACAGGCCGGCCTGCTCCAGTATCCAGCAGTAGATGCGGCGATCGAAGTCGTCGCCACCGAGGGCGGAATCGCCGTTGGTGGCCAGCACCTCGAACACGCCGCGGCTCAGCTTGAGGATGGAGATGTCGAAGGTGCCGCCGCCCAGGTCGTAGACCGCGTAGAGACCCTCGGCGGCGTTGTCGAGGCCATAGGCGATGGCCGCCGCGGTCGGTTCGTTGAGCAACCTCAGTACATTGAGACCGGTCAGCCTGGCGGCATCCTTGGTGGCCTGGCGCTGGGCGTCGTCGAAATAGGCCGGCACCGTTATCACCGCGCCGGTGAGCGCGCCACCGAGGGCGGTCTCCGCCCGCGCCTTGAGCACCTTGAGTATGTCGGCAGACACCTCCACCGGGCTCTTCACCCCAACCACGGTCTTCAGTTGCACCATCCCAGGGGCGTCGACGAAGTGATACGGCAGGGTGGCGAGATCAGGCAGGTCCTTGAGGCCCCGCCCCATGAAGCGCTTGGCCGAAACCACCGTGTTGTGCGGGTCCTCGCCGGCGCTGGCCTGGGCCTCATAGCCCACAACCGCCCGCCCATCCGGGTGGTAGCGGACCACTGAGGGCAACAGTGGCCGGCCGTGCTCGTCATTGAGCACCACGGCGAGGCCGTTGCGCACGGTCGCCACGAGAGAGTTGGTGGTGCCAAGGTCGATGCCAACCGCCAGACGGTGTTCATGCGGGGCGGTGGAAAGACCGGGTTCGGCGATTTGCAACAAAGCCATGAATGCTACTCGATGTCCTCATACGCCTCACCGAGGTCGGCAAGGAATTTTTCCAGGAAGCGGTATTGTCGCAGGACTTCCGCGGCGGCGGCGTAGTCGTGGCGCGAATCGATCAGCCCGGCAGCCTCCCGCAGGAGGCGTCCGGCCTCGGCACGAGACGTCTTTTCCAGGCGATCCAGGGCGCCGTGATCGGCGTTCGCCACCGCCTCGGCCAGGGCCTCGCGACTTTCCATCTGGCGTTCCAGAAAGGCCAAGGGCAGCGGGGCATGGCCGGGCGCCATGGCGTCGATGCCCTGCAGATTGAGCAGGTAGCAGGCCCGCGCGAACGGGTTCTTCAGCGTCTGGTAGGCCTCGTTGGCACGGGTCGCCCACTGCACCGCCAGGCGCTGCTCGGACTCGCCGGCGTGGGCGAAGCGGTCCGGATGGATCTCAGTCTGCAATTGGCGATAGGCGCGGTCGAGCGCCTCGGCGTCGATGGCGTAGAGGGGCGCAAGGCCGAACAGGGCGAAGTGATTCTGGTTGAAGTTCATCAAACCGGGGGCGGACAGCCGGTGGCCGTCAGTCTCTTTCAGACGTTGAACGACTCGCCGCAGCCGCAGGTGTTCTTCACGTTCGGGTTGTTGAACTTGAAGCCTTCGTTGAGGCCCTCGCGCACGAAATCGAGTTCGGTGCCGTCGAGATAGGTCAGGCTCTTGGGGTCGACGAACACGTTGACGCCGTGGCTCTCGAACACCACATCGCCGGTCTCGGCCACGTCGGCAAACTCCAGCTTGTACGCCATGCCGGAGCAGCCGGAGGTGCGCACCCCAAGTTTGATACCTATGCCCTTGCCGCGCTTGGCAATGAAGTTGCGGATATGGTTGGCGGCTCGTTCGGACAGGGTGACAGCCATTTCAATTCTCCTTGTGACGCACTTCAGGCTCCCTCGGCGGCATCGCGGGGGGGATGGCAGGCGGTGTATTCGCCGCTGGCCTGGCCGTGCTTCTGCTTGTAATCAGCAACGGCGGCCTTGATGGCATCCTCGGCCAGGATGGAACAGTGAATCTTGACCGGTGGCAGGGCCAGCTCCTCGGCGATCTGGGTATTCTTGAGCGCCATGGCCTCATCCAGCGTCTTGCCCTTGACCCACTCGGTCACCAGCGAGGACGAGGCGATCGCCGAGCCACAGCCATAGGTCTTGAACTTGGCGTCCTCGATGACCCCCTGGTCGTTGACTCGTATCTGCAATTTCATCACATCGCCGCAGGCCGGCGCGCCGACCATGCCGGTGCCGACGCCGGCGGCGTCCTTCTCGAACGACCCGACGTTGCGCGGATTCTCGTAATGGTCCAGTACCTTCTCGCTGTAGGACATCTTCTATCTCCTCGACAGTTCATCAATGCGCTGCCCACTGGACCGAATCCAGGTCAACGCCATCCTTGTACATTTCCCACAAAGGCGACATCTCGCGCAACTTGCCGATTTTCTCGTGCAGCAGCCTGACCGCGTAGTCGATCTCTTCCTCGGTGGTGAAGCGGCCGAGGGTGAAGCGGATGGAACTGTGCGCCAGTTCGTCGTTGCGGCCCAGGGCCTTGAGCACGTAGGACGGCTCCAGGCTGGCCGAGGTACAGGCGGAACCGGAAGACACCGCCAGGTCCTTGATCGCCATGATCAGGCTCTCACCCTCGACGAAGTTGAAACTGACGTTGAGGTTGCCCGCCACGCGGTTGTCCAGGTCGCCGTTGACATGCACCTCCTCGATGTCCATCAGCCCTTTGAGCAGTTTGTCGCGCAGCATGCGGATGCGCTCGATCTCGCTGTGCATCTCCTCGCGGGCGATGCGGAAGGCCTCGCCCATGCCGACGATCTGGTGCGTGGCCAGCGTGCCCGAACGCATGCCGCGCTCATGGCCGCCGCCATGCATTTGTGCCTCCAGGCGCACCCGCGGCTTACGCCGCACATACAGCGCTCCGATGCCCTTGGGCCCGTAGGTCTTGTGCGCGGAAAAGCTCATCAGGTCGACCTTGAGCCCGGCCAGATCGATGTTCACCTTGCCGGTGGCCTGCGCGGCGTCGACATGGAACAGCACACCTTTCTCGCGGCAGATATCGCCCAGGGCCGGGATGTCCTGAATGACGCCGATCTCGTTGTTGACGAACATTACCGAGGCGAGAATGGTGTCGGGCCGGATGGCGGCCTTGAACTCATCCAGGTCGATGAGGCCGTTGTCCTTGACGCCCAGGTAGGTAACCGCGAAGCCTTGCCGCTCCAGCTCGCGGCAGGTGTCGAGGACTGCCTTGTGCTCGGTCCTCACGGTGATCAGATGCTTGCCCTTGCCGGCATAAAAATGCGCGGCGCCCTTGAGGGCCAGGTTGTCCGACTCGGTGGCGCCCGAGGTCCAGACGATCTCCTTGGGATCGGCGTTGACCAAGGCCGCCACCTGCTCACGGGCGGTCTCGACCGCCTTGTCCGCCTCCCAGCCGAAGCTATGCGAACGCGAAGCCGGGTTGCCGAAATGCTCGGTCAGATAGGGAATCATCCGTGCCGCGACGCGCGGATCGACCGGCGTGGTGGCGGAGTAATCCAAATAGATGGGGGGGGTCACCATGATATGCTCTCCATCAGCCGGCAGTGGCCACTTTTAAGTCAGCCGCCCCCAGCACACGCGAGTGCGACGCGTGCGTTTCCTTGTCCCGGCAAGCCATCTCGCCCGCCACCAATTGCGCCAAATTCACCGCCTCCAGGTAGGCATAAATGTGGCTGTTGAGACCCATCCAGAGTTCATGCGTCATGCAGGGTTCGTTGTCGCGACAGTTGCCGAGGCCACCGCACTGCGTGGCATCGATCGGTTCATCCACGGCACGGATCACGTCCGCCACGGTGATCTCCTGCAGTGGCCGTGCCAGGCAGTAGCCGCCGCCGGGGCCGCGCACACTCTCCACGATGCCCTGCCGACGCAGCCGGCCAAACAACTGCTCCAGATAGGATAGGGAAATCTTCTGGCGCTCGCTGATCCCGGCCAGGGTGACTGGACCGCGCTGATGGCGCAGCCCCAGGTCGATCATCGCCGTTACCGCAAAACGCCCTTTGGTGGTGAGTCGCATAGCGTGCCTCGCTTTCAATTTCGATACAGTAACGGCAACATACAATTCCCGATATATTTAGTCAACTAATCGACAATTTTATTCAGATACGCGGGATCGAAGCTGTCCGGCGTTTCCTGCATGGCCTCGCGGCCCGCGCCCAGGCGTTTGAGTTCGGCGATGATCCAATCGATGCGCTGGTCGGTCCTGGTGGAATGGTCGATCAGACCATGCACGGCCTTGACCATGGGGTCGTTCATGTCGGCGCCGATGCCATAGGCGGAGAAACCAAGCTTGTTGGCCGTCGCCTCCCGCGTCCTGGCCTGTTCGGCATCCAGTATGCGGGCGGGTATCCCGACTGCCGTCGCCCCCGCCGGCACATCCTTGACCACCACCGCATTGGAACCGACCTTGGCGCCGGCGCCTAGGGTGATCGGCCCCAGCACCTTGGCGCCGGCGCCGATGATGACGCCCGCCTCGAGGGTAGGGTGGCGCTTGCCCTTCTGCCAGGAGGTGCCGCCCAGGGTAACACCATGGTAGAGGGTGCAGTCATCGCCGATTTCGGCGGTCTCGCCGATCACCACGCCCATGCCATGGTCGATGAACACCCGCCGGCCAATCCTGGCGCCGGGATGAATCTCGATGCCGGTCAGCCAGCGGGCGATATTGGATGACAGCCGTGCCAGCCACTTCAGGCCCAAGTCCCACAGCACATGCGAAACGCGGTGCCAGAGGATGGCGTGCAAGCCCGGATAGGTGGTCAACACCTCAAAGAAGGTGCGGGCCGCCGGGTCGCGCTCGAACACCACACCTATATCTTCGCGCAAACGCCGAAACATCAGACTGTCACACGGAAATCAAAGAGGAGGCCATTGTCGCAATTCCCGACTAGGCCAGTCAAATTTTGTTCATGGCATTGAGGATGCCGCGCCAAATGGCCACTTCTTCCCGCTCCAGCCCGGCCCGGGCAAAGAAGCGGCGCAGTCTGGGCATGAGGCGTTTGGGGCAGGCGGGATTGAGGAAACCAACGTCGATCAGTTTCTGCTCCATGGCCTGCATCAGCCGCTCGACGTCCTGGTGCTCCGCCCGCTGGAATGCGGGCAGAGCCAGGGGCACATCCTCCAGACTACACCGCAATTCATAAGCCACGACCTGCACCGCCGCGCCCAGGTTGAGGGAGGCATAATCGGCGTTGGCGGGGATGTTCAGCAGCCAGTCGCATTTCATCAGGTGTTCGTTGGCCAGGCCGAAGGTTTCCGAGCCAAACACCAGCGCCACCGGCGCGACCCTGGCCTGACTGAGCAACGCCGGCGCGGCCTGACGCGGGGTGTAGGCGGGATGCGGAAAATCACGCCGCCGCGAGGTGCAGGCCACCGACAGCACCACGCCATCCAGAGCCTCATCCAGTCCGGCGCAGACGACCGCCCCGTCGAGCACATCCACCGCGCCGGAGGCACGCGCCCGCGCCTCGCCATCGATGACGCAGCGCGGATCGACCAGATACAGGCGGGCGAGGCCCATCACCTTCATGGCTCGCGCCGCCGCGCCAATATTGCCGGGATGGCGGGTTTCCAGCAGCACGACCCGCAGATTGTCGAGAGTCGGTACCAGGTTCAAGGTAAAATATCGTCCAGTTTCATCTCGCTCTTTAAAGCCATGCACCCCATGCTCAACACGGCAGTCAAAGCCGCCCGGCGCGCCGGCGCCATCATCAACCGGGCCTCAAATAACCTGGACGGCCTAACCATCCAGGTCAAACAGGAAAATGACTTCGTCAGCGAGGTGGACCGTCAGGCCGAGCAGGCCATCATCGATACCCTGTTGCTGGCCTACCCCAAGCATGCGATTCTAGCCGAGGAGTCCGGCGTCAGCGGCGAATCCGACTATCAGTGGGTCATCGATCCGCTCGATGGCACCACCAATTTCCTGCATGGCTTTCCACAATATGCAGTGTCCATCGCCCTCCTGCACAAGGGGCAACTCGATCAAGCGGTGATCTTCGATCCCACCCGCAACGAATTGTTCACCGCCAGCAAAGGCGGCGGCGCCTTTCTCAATGACCGCCGCATCCGCGTTTCGCGGCGCGACAAACTGCGGGATGCCCTGATCGGCACCGGCTTCCCTTTCCGCGACTTCACCCACCTCGACGCCTACGTCGCCATGTTCCGCGACCTCGTGCAGCAGACCTCCGGTCTGCGCCGGCCGGGTTCCGCCGCGCTCGATCTGGCCTGGGTGGCGAGTGGCCGCAGCGACGGCTTTTTCGAGATCGGGCTCAATACCTGGGATATCGCCGCCGGCTGCCTGCTCATCAAGGAGGCAGGAGGATTGGTGAGCGACTTTTCTGGCGAGGACGGTTATCTGCGATCGGGCCATATCGTGGCCGCCAACCCCAAGCTGTTCGCCCAACTTCTGCAATCCCTCACCGCCCATGTCACCCCGGCATTAATAGGCTGAGGCGTCCCCGCCCCGCTTATTCCAGAGTGTCCATCAGGCCGTCCTGGGCGGTTTTGCCGTGACTCGAAAGGCGCGCCATCATCCCCCCGTCCTAACGGACAATCCGGGCTTATTTCATGGTCACTATGTAGTTTGCCAGAGCCGCCGCATCCTCACCGCTGAGTCGGCGGGCAATATTCGTCATGACCAGATCGACACGCTCCTTCCTGCCTTCCTGGTAGTGCTGTATTGATTCCAGGATATAGGACGGGCGTTGCCCAGCCAGCCGCGCCAGCTTCTCCGTGCCGTATCCGTTATCGCCGTGGCAGGCGCGACACGACAAGCCATACAACTGCCGCCCCTTGGCCACCAGTGCGGGCTGGGGCGGAGGCACCGACAGCACCGGCTGGCCGGCATAATAAACCGCGATATTGGCAAGGTCCTCCGCCTTGATCATCTTGATTAGGCTGCTCATGGACCGGCTGCGGCGGCGGCCGTCCGCGAACTTTTGCATCTGATCGAGCAGATAGACCGGGTTCTGGCCAGCCAGATTGGGGATGTGGCCATAAGCGGCGTTGCCGGTCTCACCGTGGCAATTGGCGCAAAAAAAGGTGGCCTTTTTGCCCGCCTGACGCCCCTTCTCCAGCGCCCCAGGCGAGGCCAAGAGGCGCTGGAGATGCGCCGCCGGCTCTTCGGCAAGGGCCAGAGAACCTATCGCTCCATAAACAAACCCCAGCAACAACAGCCCTACGACACGTGCGGTCATGTGTATATGCACCTATTTCAGTCATTCAGCACTCTTGCAACAGCTCGAAGGATATAGGTGACTGTCGCGCTTGTCATCGCCCGCGCCTGCCGACCCGCCATTTGCCGCCTGTGCGCCGCGCGAATACCGTTAAAATCGGGCATTGATCCTGTCATCGCCCTACCCGCTTGACGACCGACTTCGCCCAACACACGCCCATGATGCAGCAATATTTGCGCATCAAGGCAGAGCACCCCGACCGGCTTTTGTTCTACCGCATGGGGGACTTTTACGAGCTGTTCTACGCCGACGCCGAACGGGCGGCGCGGCTGTTGGACATCACACTGACCACACGCGGCCAGTCGGCCGGCACGCCGATCAAGATGGCTGGCGTGCCTTATCATGCCTGTGAGTCCTATCTCGCCCGGCTGGTGAAGCTGGGCGAATCGGTGGCGATCTGCGAACAGATCGGCGACCCCAGGACCGCCAAGGGGCCGGTTGAACGGCGGGTGGTGCGCATCGTGACGCCGGGCACGCTAACCGACGATGTCCTTCTGGAGGGCAAGCGCGACACGGTCATGCTGGCCATCGCCGCCGGACGCAACCACCTTGCCCTGGCCTGGCTGACCCTATCCGCCGGCCGGCTGGCCGCCAAGGCGATCAAACCTGACCAATTGGGCGCCGAACTGGCCCGTCTCACCCCGGCCGAAATCCTGCTACCGGAAGGCTTCGCCTCGCCGGAACTCGCGCTCATAACGACGGCCATGGTGCGCCGTCCCGCCTGGCAATTCGACCCGGAGCGAGGTGAGCGCCTGCTCACCGAACACTTCGGCGTGCGCGACCTCGCCGCCTACGGCATCGCCGACCAGCCCCTCATCCAGGCCGCCGCCGGTCTGCTGCTGGACTATGCCCGCCAGACTCAACAGAGTGCCCTGCCGCATGTCACCGGCCTGACGCTGGAGGAGGACAGCGAATATGTGCGCCTGGACGCCGCCGCCCGCCGTACTTTGGAAATCAGCGAAACCCTGCGCGGCGAGCCCGAACCGACCTTGTTCTCGGAACTGGACCAGTGCGTCACCGGCATGGGCAGCCGCCTGCTCAAGCACTGGCTGCACCACCCGCTGCGTGATCGCCAGAAACTTGCCCGCCGCCTCGACGCCATCCAGGCCCTGATCGAGGCCCCGGACCGCGCCCGTGACACCCGCCGCGAGCTCAAGGGCATGGCCGACCTGGAACGCATTGCCGCACGGATTGCCCTGCGCACTGCCCGGCCGCGCGACCTGTCCGGCCTACGTGACAGCCTGGCCCGTCTGCCCGCGTTGCGTGACCTGCTGGCGGATGCCGACGCTCTGGCCGACCTCGCCGGCCGGCTCGACTTCCCCGCCGCGCCCGGCGACCGGCTCGCCCGCGCGATCAAGGACGAACCGGCCGTGGTCATCCGCGAAGGTGGCGTCATTGCCGACGGCTACGACCCCGAACTGGACGAACTGCGCGGCCTGCAGTCGAACAGCGGCGACTTCCTGATCCGCCTTGAGGCGCAGGAACGCGAGCGTACCGGGATTACCAATCTGCGCGTCGAGTACAACAAGGTCAGCGGCTTCTACATCGAGGTCAGCCGCGGCCAGGCCGACAAGGTGCCGGCCGACTACCACCGCCGCCAGACGCTGAAGAACGTCGAGCGCTACCTCACACCCGAGCTGAAGGAATTCGAGAACAAGTACCTCTCCGCCTCCGAACGCGCCCTGGCCCGTGAGAAGCAGCTCTACGACCAGCTGCTCGACGACCTCGCGCCGCACATCCCCGACCTGCAGAGCGTCGCCCTCGCCGTCGCCAGCCTCGACGTGCTGGCCGCCCAGGCCGGGCTGGCCGTACTGCGCAATCACGTCCGGCCGGAGTTCAGCGATGAGTGGGGACTCACCATCGAGTCCGGCCGCCATCCCGTGGTGGCGGCGCGGGTGGACAGCTTCATCGCCAACGACACACGGCTCGACCCCAGCCGGCGGATGCTGGTGGTCACCGGCCCCAACATGGGCGGCAAATCGACCTATATGCGCCAGACCGCGCTGATCGTGCTGCTGGCCTGCTGCGGGCTCTATGTGCCGGCCGAGCGGGCGACGATCGGGCCGGTGGACCAGATATTCACCCGCGTCGGCTCCTCCGACGACCTGGCCGGCGGGCGTTCGACCTTCATGGTGGAAATGACCGAGACGGCACAGATACTGCACCACGCCAGCGAGCATAGCCTGGTGCTGATGGACGAGATCGGCCGTGGCACCTCCACCTTCGACGGCGTCTCCATCGCCTGGTCCGTGGCCCGCCACCTGGCCGAAAAGGTGCGCGCCTACACCCTGTTCGCCACCCACTATTTCGAGTTGACCCAGTTGGCACAGGAATACCGCAGCGTCGCCAACGTGCATCTCGATGCCGTGGAGAGCAGCGGCCACCTTACCTTCCTGCACAGCGTCGAGGATGGCCCCGCCTCGCAAAGTTATGGCATCCAGGTCGCCAAGTTGGCGGGCGTGCCGCCGGCCGTGGTCAACGCCGCCCGGCGCAAGCTCTTCGAACTGGAAAACGCCGAGGTCGCCAGCCGCAGCCAGGGCGACCTGTTCGCGCCGACCGTGGAGGCAGAACCCTTGCCCGCGCTGGCGCGACTGACGGCGATCGACCCCGACCGTCTGTCACCGCGCGAGGCCCTCGACCTCGTCTATGAGCTCAAACGGCTGCTCTGAGAGGCGTCGGCAAGCTCCAGCGCCTCCGCCGTCTCAACCCGGTTGCGCCCCTGTTGTTTGGCCGCGTACAAGGCCGCGTCCACCCGTCGCAACAAGGCATCCGCTTCTTCCCCATCGCGCCACTGGGCGACGCCGAGGCTGATGGTTACCCCGGCCACCGTGCCAAAGTCGGCCCCGGCCACGGCGTTGCGGATACGTTCCGCCGACTCGCGTGCCCCGGCCAGCACCGTCTCGGGCGACAACACGCAAAACTCCTCGCCGCCCCAGCGGTAGAGCGCATCGGCCGACCGTACCTCGGCCCCGACGATCGTCGCCACAGCGCGCAGTACTTGGTCGCCCACGGCATGACCATGGCGATCGTTGATCTGCTTGAAATGGTCAATATCCAACATGATGACGGACAACGGCCGACCATAACGCACGGCTTCAATCAAATGTCGAACGAAGTCTTCCTCGAAGCGGGCGCGGTTGCCGACATGTGTCAGGGTATCGGTGGTGGCCAGATCTTCCAGCTTTTTCAGCAAACGCCGCTCGCGGCGGTCGAAACGCAGGTGCAGGATCAGTAGCGCCACCAAAAGGCCCAGCGTGGCCAGCCAGGCGAGCAGGATGCGCTGACGCAGCGACGCCTGACGTGTCCGCAGCAGAGCATCCAGTTCCTGCGCGACCTGACCATGCAGGAGGCGAATGCTGCCGAGGGCCTGGCTACCCTGATCAAACAGCGCCAGTGCCTCCACACCCGACGGCCCGTTGCGCTCGATCCGGCCGGTGACGACAAGGAAATCGGCCAGCGCCCGCCGCACCTCGTCGCGACCGTCGTCCTGATGTTTAGCCAGAGTCGGCAGCACCGTCGCGTAGGCCCGTAGTTCAGTCTCGACCAGGTCGAGGGCGATACGCACCCCCTCTCGGCGGCCAGTCATTTGCCGGCTGTCCTCGTCCGACCAGTGCTGCACGGCCACCAGGGCGGCCGCCTGGCTGCGCAGACGCCCCACCGCCTCGATCAGCCCGGGCAGACGCAAGGCCAGCAGGTTGGCCAGAAAATACGAGCCCGGCTCCCAGTCCTGCCCGAGGGTGGAGACATAGGCCGCGTCCTGCATCCTGCCCTGCAGCTCCCTGACAAGCTGGTCTGCCTCATCGGCGACGGCCACCCGCTCCCCATCCGGAACCACCTGGCGTCGGGAAAAGTGCCGGAGCATGGCGGCCTGGTCGAGGCGCAAACATGTCAAACCGCGGTAGTCACGCGTCTCCAGATGCCCGACTGCGTCCAGCAATTGGGCCGACAGCTCAAGCAGACGGGCATCGATCGCGGCATCCGGCACCTGGTTGCGGATCAGGCGCAAACCACGCATCTGCTGCACCAGGATGGCGACATCCTGTAGATGCAGGATGCACTGCGCCCCCGTCAGCTCGCGCTGCGTGGCCTGCTGTTGCCAATACAGCGGCTTGAGCACCAGGGCGGCAACGATCCCCAGTAGCGCCGCCGAGACAAGCGCTAACAACACAAAACCCAGACGCCAATGGGAGCGCTTCCCGTTACCCGGCATCAGCGCCTCACTCCCGCGACTTCCGAGCGGCGTCGCGACGGCTTGTGGCCCCTCGTTGGCATCGCCATCCTTCCTTGGCATTTGCTGGCACAATCCGGTCAGTCATCGCCACGGACACCGACCATGAAAACCCTGCACATCGATCCCGCCGAACTCGACCTCGACTTCAACGCTTGCTTGAAACTGGCCGAGGCCAATGCCAGACATCTGCTCGGCGAGGTGATGCTGCTGTCATTCTACGACCGCGACCGCAACCTGGAATCGCCCAACGGCGTCAGCGAATGTCACCAGGGCTGCAGCGTGCCGGGCTGGGTGGATTATGCGGCGAATCGCGGCGGCACGCTGATCGTCGATTTCGGCCACGGCCGCTTCGTGTTCTGTTTCATGCCACTTGCCGTGGCGTCCTGACCGCTTGCGACGGGAAACGCAGCGTCACCCCAAGGCCCTTGCCGTTCAGGCCGTCACCGAATTCGAGTTCGGCGCCATGCAATTCGGCGATGCGCCGGACGATGGAGAGACCGAGGCCGACGCCTTCCACGGCCTGTTGCTCGAAACGGTGAAAACGCAGCCCCAGTTTCGACCTTTCCGCGGCCGCCACGCCCGGCCCGTCGTCGGCCACCCTGAGGACGATGTCTGCGTCCTGACCGGCCAGGGAAAGGAGGACATGGCCGCCGCCGGGCACATAACGCAACGCGTTGTCGAGCAGGTTGCGGACCAGCACCCGCAGCAAATCGGGATTGCCGTTCAGATTCAGCGCGGGCTCGATGGTGGTTGCGAGATCGAGACCGCGCTCGACGGCAACGGCCCGCATTTCCCCGGCCGCCTCTTCGACGAGGTCGGACAGGGCAACGGCGGTCATCCCCGGTGCGGCCTGCGCCCCCTCCAGCCGGGCCAGAGTCAGCAGCTCCGCCACCAGATGCGTCATCCGGTCGGCACCATGCAGCGCCTTGCCGATGGCACCATGTACTTCGCGTCCGTCCGGCGCGCGTTGGGCAACCTGCAATTGCGCCTTCATCGCCGCCAGGGGGGTGCGCAATTCGTGGGCGGCATCACTGGTGAAACGGCGCTCGTTTTCAAGGACTTGAGCGACACGGCCGAACAGCCGGTTCATGGTTAGCACCAAGGGCCTCAACTCCCGCGGCAGGTCGGTTTCGGGCAAGGCATCCAGCCGTTCCGGCGAGCGGGTGGCGAGGTCGGCCTCCAGCCCGCGCAGGGGGGCGAGACCACGACTAATGACCCAAGCCAGTACCAGCGACAGGATGGGCAGGCTGAAGAGATAGGGTTTCAAATTGACCCAGGCGATGTCAGTGGTCAATTCGTTGCGCAGGTGGAGGTCCAGCGCCGCCATGACGTAATGCTGATTCTGGTCATCCGCCGCGGCGAAGGTGCGCCAATCGGTGCCGCCAAAGCGCAGCGCGGAATAGCCCTCCATGGCGACACCGGGTGGCCAGGCGCGCGGTGCCCCAGGTGAGCGCAGCAGCAGTTTGTCGCCGTCCGGACGGTGCTCCCAAATCTGGAATATCACATGCGGGTTGAAGTAATGTTCATCGAAATTGGGCGATTTGACCTCGTCATTGTCACCGGCATGCGCCAGTGCCAGCATGATGCGGGCGTACTGGACGAGTTGGCTGTTTATCAGCTCGTCGACCTCGTGCGAGGCCTCCCTATAGGCAAACCATCCCGTCAACAGGGCCGCGGCCAGGATGGATAGCAAGGTCAGCGTCAACAGCCTGAGCTGGATGGAGCGGAACATCAGTTCTTCTCCAGCAGGTAACCGAGGCCACGGTGAGTGCGTATGATGTCGGCGCCGAGCTTGCGGCGCAGATGATGGATGTGGACCTCGACGGCATTCGACTCGACACCCTCGTCCCAGCCATACAGGGCGGACTCGAGCTGTCCCTTGGAGATCACCTTGCCGGCGTTACGCATCAGCATTTCCAGGATGGCGAGTTCCTTGGCCGGCAAATCGATCACCCGCCCATCCACCCATGCCCGCCGGGCCGCCGGGTCGAATTCCAGTTTCCCCGCCTGCAGCCGTGGCGACGCTTGGCCGTCGGCGCGGCGGATCAGCGAGCGCAGCCTGGCCGCCAGCTCGTCCAGGTCAACCGGCTTGACCAGATAATCGTCGGCGCCGCTGTCGAGGCCCCGTACCTTGTCCACAGTGGTGTCGCGGGCCGTCAACACCAGCACCGGCACGGTCTTGCCCTGGCCACGCAGATCGCGCAGCAGGCTCAGCCCGTCCAGGCGGGGCAGGCCGAGATCGAGCACCACCACAGCGTAGTCCTCGCTGGCCAGGGCCGTGCGTGCGCTCAAACCGTCGCGCAACCAATCGACATTGAAACCACCATGGCGCAACCCGGCCTGCAGGCCATCGCCCAACAGTTCGTCGTCCTCCACCAACAGGACACGCATGGATGACCCCCATTATCCTTACTTGACTGCGGTCATTATCCACCAGCAGATTAACACTGGCTTAAGGTCGTGGGATGGCTTGTGAATTTATTGCAGGTCTCCGTCCTGCCCGCCGGCGCGGGCAGGATGCATGGGTGCGGAGTGGCCCGATTCAGCCCTTGAAGAGCTTGCCGAGGACGCCGGTCAGAGTGTCGAGGGAGATGTCGCCCGTTTCCACCTTGCCGTTTGGCGTAAGTTTGTCAACGACAGCGGGCACCAGGTCGGCCAGGGAGGCGGAAGCCGCCTCCGCCGACAGGCCGAACTTGGCCGCCAGATCGCTCAGGGCACTCTCACCTACTGCGGCTTTGATCTGATCGGCGTTGATCGGCTGATTGTCTCCGGTGCTCACCCAGGAGGCGGCCTGGTCGGCCAGCCCGGCTTGTTTAAATTGCTTGAGCAGGCCTTCCAGACCACCCTGGTTTTGCAACAGGGCGGAAACCAAGCCCATCAGTGAATTGCCACCGGCCTGCTGATTGCCGCCAAGTACCTGTCCCAACATCCCGTCCAAGAGTCCCATGGTCTTCTCCTTTGTCTTTGCCTGGCCCGTATTGGGCAGGCTCGAGGGACTATAGCATCGGCGAAAAGGGCGTTTCAGGACACGTTTCTACGGACTGCGCCTGGTACAGAACTATCAGGCCGGCTCCCAGGCCACCTGCACGACCGGCGAGCGCAGTTTCTTTTCCAGTATTTCCATGGTGGCGCGGCCAATGTAGTCACTGCTCGGGTCGAGGCTGTCAAGAGCCTCCAGATAGGCACGGGCGATCAGGCGGCCAAGCGGATTGGGATTGTAGAGCAGCTTCTTGATGGTGAAGGGGTTGAGGGTGAGTGGGTCATAGCCGGCCTTGAGGTAACCGTCCGCAATCAGCCGCTTCTCGACCGGGGTATTGGGCTGGATGCCAATGAAAAAGATAAAGGGCAGCACGTTGTCGCGGCCGAACATGCGGTACAGCTCCTTGATGCGGTCTATGGTGGCGAGCAGGGTGGCAGGTGTCTCGCCTGGCGCATTGAGCGGCATGTAAAGCTTGATCTTTTGGTTGATGTGACCGGCCTGCTGGAAGAATTTGAAGGCTTCCATCTGCTGATCGAGGTTGTAACCCAGGGTCAGGCTATCGACGATGTCCTGCGAGCCGGTAAAGGAGAGATCGACGCTGGAAAGACCGCTCGCCAGCATCTTGCGGGCAATGTCGGCAGTAAGGTGATTTAGGCGCAGGTAGCCAGTCCAGCTCACGTCGACGCGGCGCGCCAGCATCTCGTCGAGGATGGCCTCGACGTGGCGGGTGCTGCGCAGGGTGGAGCAAAACTGGGCGTCGGTGAACCATATCTTCCTGACGCCCCAGACCTTGTTCAGGGTCTCGATCTCCTTGGCGACCTCGGCGGCGTCGCGGAAACGCTGGCGAGCCCCCTCGATCTTGTTGTAGAGGCAGAAATGGCACTGAAACGGGCAACCTCGCTTGGTGTGGACACCGATGGTGTCGCCCAGGTACTCGCGGAAGCCGGAGAAGATGCTGTCGACATAATCGAAATCGACCGCCGTCAGCCGGTTGAGGTCGAAGTTCTCCTCCGCCATGTGGTGCGTTACCTGGCCTTGGCTGTCCTTGTAATAGTAATGCCCGGCCGGATTTTCAAAGCCATCGACAATGGACAACATGGCCTCCTCGCCTTCGCCCACCACCACCACGGTGTCGGCCGGGCATTTGGCGGCAACGTACTGGCCGAAGATCGACACCGCCGTGCCGCCCACCACAATGCGCGATGCCGGCATGAGCCGCCGCGCCAGATTCATGTAAGCGAAGTTGCGCAGCCGCGCCGCGGCGTAATCCCAGATGATGCCGACGGCATCCCAGGCCGCCCTCAGACGCCGCCAGGGATTGGGGGAATGGTCGAAATTCATGACCACATCGAGGGCGTCGTTCTCCGGGTGCGGCCCGAAGGTCTGCATGTTGCGCCAGGAAAAAGCCACGACGTCGGGACGCTGCGCCAGGATGCGCTGGCGCAGCACGGCCTGGCGTTCGGCCGGCGTTACCAGCGCCAGATCGAGTATTTCCTGACGGATGCCGGGCCGCTGCTTGTGGATAAAATCGGCGACGTAGATCACCCCGCCCGGGTAGATCTTCCAGACCGGCAAGCGGACATAAAGCACTGACTGAACAGAATTCGCCATGATGGTCTCTCTCCGTCGGCCGGCTTTAGCTTAATGCCGGCCGGCTACGCATCTCAATATTAATGGATTCTAATACTTAAAACTCCGTTGCGGGCCGAATTGCCTATTGCGTCAAACCTCGATGTTGTCGATGAGTCGCGTTTTTCCCAACCTCGCCGCCCCAAGCGCCACCAGGGCGTGACCCAGGGCGGCGGGCGGCAACAGGGAGTCGCGGCGACGCACGGCGATGTAATCCACAACCCAGCCATATTGGCGCAGGCGGTCGCCGGCCTCGGCCTCCAAGGCTTGCCAGTCGCCACCGCCCGCCCGCAGGGCGGCGGCGACGCGGCACAACTCACGGTACAGTCGCGGTGCCTCAGCGCGCTCGGCGGCGGTGAGATAGCCGTTGCGCGAGGACAGCGCCAGGCCGTCGGCGGCCCGCGCCGTCTCGGCCTCCAGAATGATAATCGGCAGGTTGAACTGGCGGGTCATGCCTTTGATGAGGTGGAGTTGCTGATAGTCTTTCTTGCCGAACACTGCATAGCGCGGTCCGACCACGTTGAAGAGCTTGAGCACCACGGTGCAGACGCCCGCGAAATGGCCCGGCCGGAAGGCACCGCATAAGGCATCGGCCAGCGGCGGCACGACTTGAAAAGTCTGCGGCTCGGCATACATCTCGGCCACATCCGGCGCGAAGGCAAAGTCGCAGCCGGCGGCTTCGAGCTTCTCGCAGTCCGCCGTCAGGGTGCGCGGGTAGCGCTCGAAGTCTTCTCCCTGGCCGAACTGCAGAGGGTTGACGAAGAGGCTGACGACCACTGGTCGGCCAGCCGCCGCGGCCAGCCGCACCAGTGCCAGGTGGCCGTCATGCAGATTGCCCATGGTGGGGACGAAAGCGGTCTGGCCTGAATCGGCCAGGGCCGCGCGCAGTTCGGCGACGCCGTGAACGATGCGCATGTCAGAAACTGTGTTCCGGCCCCGGGAAGCGGCCGGCACGCACGTCCGCGGCATAGGCGGCCACCGCCGCGCGAATGCTGCCAGCGCCGGCCAGATAGTCCTTGGCGAAGCGGGGCGGTTTCTCGGTCAGGCCAAGCAGGTCGTTGAGCACCAGCACCTGGGCGTCACAGCCCGCGCCGGCGCCAATGCCTATGGTCGGGATGCGCAGCAACTCGCTCACTTCGGCGGCGAGCAGGGCGGGAATGGATTCCAGCAACAACATGCCGGCGCCGGCTTTCTCCAGGTCGGCGGCATCCTTGATCAATTGCTGGGCGGCCTTGCTGTCCCTGGCCTGGGCGCGATAGCCGGTCAGGTTGACCGACTGCGGCATCAGGCCGATGTGGGCGCAGACCGGGAGGCCGCGATGGCTGAGGAATTCGACCGTCTCGACCATGACGGCGCCGCCCTCCAGCTTGACCATGTTGGCCCCCGCCGCCAGCAGGCGGGCGGCGCTGGCGAAGGCCTGGGCCGGCCCCGATTGATAACTGCCGAAGGGCAGGTCGGCCATGACAAAGGCGGCCTCACCGGCCCCGCGCCGCACCGCCTCGGTATGGTAGACGAGCTGTTCAAGGGTAACCGGGAGGGTGGTGGCATACCCCTGCACGGTCATGCCGAGCGAGTCGCCGACCAGCAGTATGTCCACACCGGCCTCCGCCAGCAGGCGGGCGAAACTGGCGTCATAGCAGGTCAGCGCAACCAGCTTTTCACCGGTCTCGGCCTTCTTGATGAGTTGCGGCATGAACATGCGTGCACTCCGGAGAGAATGGGGAAATGATAGATCAGTACGCGGCGCTCGGGGCGAACCGGCGCACCGTGTCGCGCACCACCCCGGCGAGCGCCGCCTTGATCGGACCGCGGCCAGGCAGGTCGAGGTCGGGCGCGATCTCGGCCAGTGGCAGGAGCACGAAGGCGCGCTCGTGCATGCGCGGGTGCGGGATATGCAGGCCGGGTTCGTCCACGCGCGCGGCGTCGTAGAGCAGGATATCGAGGTCGAGGGTGCGCGGGGCGTTGCGGAAAGTACGCTTACGGCCATGCCGCTGCTCGATGTCGAGCAGGCGGCCGAGCAGTGCGCGCGGACTCAGGGCGGTGTCGAGTTTGACCACGGCATTGACGTAATCGGGCTGACCGGCATAACCAGCCGGCTTGCTGGCATATAGGCCGGAAGCGGCAATCAGGCGGGTGTCGGCGAGGTCGGCCAGTTCGCTGATCGCCTTTTCGACCTGCTCGCGCGGATCATCCAGGTTGGCGCCGAGCGCCACAAAGACGATGTGGCGCTCAGCCATGGCCGGCGCCGGCCGCAACCGCCGCCGGCTTGCGCCGCCGCCGCCGACGCTTGCCGCCGGCGGGTTCGTCGGCCCGCAACATGGCGCTGCGAGTTTCCTCGTCGGCCTCCTGAAAACGGGTCCACCAGTCAGCCAGTTCCTCGGCCGCGTCGCCGCCGCGGGCACGCAGTACGAGAAAGTCATAGCCGGCGCGAAAACGGGGATGCGCCAACAGACGGAAGGGACGACGGCCGCCGCGCTGTTCAAAGCGAGGTTGCAGGGCCCAGATTTCTTTAATCATACCGTCCAGACGACGAGGGAAGGCCAGCGTGCCGCGCTGTTCTTCCAGGGTATCGTCCATGGCGGCGAACAGGGCGGCCATCTCCGCCATGCCCTGGTCGCGGTTGCGCCGCCAGGCAGCCACCATGTTCGGCCAAAGCAGGCAGGCGAGCATGAAGGCTGGAGAGGCGGATTGGCCGCAGCGCACCCGCTCGTCGGTGTCATGCAAGGCATGATGCAAAAAAACACGCCGCCCGGCGTCGTCCAGCAGGGTATCCAGCATCGGCAGGATGCCATGGTGCAGGCCCTCGGCACGCAACTGGTGGACACTGCGTTCGGCGTGGCCGGAGAGCAACAGCTTCATCATCTCGTCATACAGCCTGGCGGCGGGGATGCGTTCCAGCATGGGGGCCAGCGCGGCGATGGGGGCGCGCGTGGCCGGGTCGATGTGAAAATCCAGCTTGGCGGCGAAACGGACGGCTCTGAGCATGCGCACCGGGTCTTCCCGATAGCGTACGGCCGGGTCGCCGATCATGCGCAACACCTTTTTTTTGGCATCGGCCACCCCGCCATGCCAGTCCCATATTTCCTCTTTCTCAGGGTCGTAGTAAAGGGCGTTGACCGTGAAATCACGGCGCACGGCATCGTCCACCTGGGTGCCAAAGACGTTGTCGCGCAGCAGCATGCCGTCAGCCGCGGTGACCCGGTCTTCGTCGCCATCGCTTTGCGGGTTGTGGGCACGAAAGGTGGTGACCTCGATGGTGTCCTGACCGCAGTAGACGTGCACGATCTGAAAACGGCGGCCGATGATGCGCGAGCGCCGGAAGAGGCGGCGGATATCATCCGGAGTGGCGTCAGTGGCGACGTCGAAGTCCTTGGGCTCGCGACCGAGCAGCAGGTCGCGTACGGCGCCGCCCACCACGAAGGCAGCGTAGCCATTCTCTTTGAGGACGCGAGTGGTCTTGAGGGCGCAGGGATGAATCCGCTCCAGGTGGATGCCATGCTGCTCTATGGAAAAGATGCGTGGATCGGCCCGGCCTTCCGGTTTGCCGAGAACCTTTTTGAACCAGCGGCGGATCATGACGGCCGGGCGCTCCGGCGGCGAGGTAAGGGTGCCAGCATGGGCAGGCGCGCGATAATGTTTTAAGGGTCGGGGTGACCATTATACACAGCCGCCCAAGGCCGCTGCCTTGCCTGATATACGGGGCTGACGCACAATAGCCGTGATTTCCAACCGCCTTATCCTGAAAGAGGTTCTGAGTGCTCGCCCTCATCGAAGCCGCCGGCTGGCCTATCTGGCCATTGATCATTGCCTCCATCCTGGCCCTGGCCATCATCTTCGAGCGCGCCTACACCCTGCGCCGCAACCAGATCATCCCGACCGCTCTCCTGGAGCAGACCTTGCCGGTCCTGCGCCGGGAGGGGGTCAATGCCGAAACGCTGCGCGGCCTGGCGGAAGGCTCGCCTTTGGGACGCCTACTCGCCGCCGGCATCCGCAATGCCGCCAGCAGCCGCGAGATCATGAAGGAATCGCTGGAAGAGACCGGCCGCGCCGTGGCGCATGACCTTGGCCGTTATCTCACCACCCTCGGCACCATCGCCACCGTGGCGCCATTGCTCGGTCTGCTCGGCACGGTGATCGGCATGGTGGAGATCTTTGGCTCGCAGACCCCCACCGGAGGCAACCCGGCGGTGCTCGCGCATGGCATCTCTGTGGCGCTCTACAACACCGCCTTCGGTCTCATCGTCGCCATTCCCAGCATGATTTTCTACCGTTACTTTCGCGGCAAGGTCGATGCCCTGCTGGTGGAAATGGAACAGCAGGCGCTGACCCTGGTGGAAATGCTGCATGGGGAACGCAAGTGAATTTCCAGCGCGGTATCGATCGCAACGATCCGGAGATCAACCTGATCCCGCTGATCGACGTGCTGCTGGTGATCCTGATCTTCCTCATGGTCACCACCACCTATGCCCGTTTCGCCGAGTTGCAGATCAACCTCCCGGAAGCCAAGGGTGACAGCGCCAAGGAAGTGCCGGCGCAAATCGCCGTCGATGTCGACGCCACCGGCCACTATCGCATTGATACCGCCGCCATCAACGGCCAAACCGTCGAGATTCTGGCGGAGTCCCTGCGCCATGCGGCGCAAACGCGCAAGGAGCCGGTAGTGGTGATCAGCGCCGATGCCGAGGCCTCGCATCAGTCCGTGGTGCGGGTCATGGACGCCGCCCGCCGGGTCGGGTTGACGCGGGTGACCTTCGTAACCCAGACCACGGCCAGCGACACGCCTTGAGCCTGGCAAACCGGTTGGTGCGCTGCTGGTATGGCCCCGGCCGCTGGTGCCTGCTGCTACTTCCTCTCGCCGTCGTCTTCCGCATGCTCGCGGCTTTACGCCGCCACCTCTATGCCCACCGCTGGCTTCCGGTCGAACGGCTGCCGGTGCCGGTGATCGTGATCGGCAACATCACTGCCGGCGGCACCGGCAAAACTCCCCTTGCGCTTTGGCTCGTGACCAGGCTGACGGCGGCCGGCTACCGGCCCGGCATCGTCAGTCGCGGCCATGGCGGACGGGCACAGTCACCGCTGCCGGCGTTTGCCGATAGCGAGGCCGCCGCCGTCGGCGACGAGCCGGTGCTGCTCGCCCGCCGCGCCGTCTGTCCGGTGTGGGTGGGACGGCGGCGCGCGGCGGCGGCGCGGGCGCTGCTGCAGGCCCACCCCGAGGTCGACGTGATCGTCGCCGACGACGGCCTGCAACACTATGCCCTCGCCAGGGACATGGAGGTCGCCGTGATGGACGGCGAGCGTGGCTTGGGCAATGGCTGGCCGCTACCGGCGGGCCCGCTGCGCGAGAGTCGCAAGCGGCTGAGCGAGGTCGATGCCGTAGTGATAAACGGCGATGGGGCCGGCGCGGCCGGGCTCAACTGCCCATTTTTCAGGATGCGGCTTATCGGCCGCGGTTTTCAGGCGCTTGCCGATCCTGGCCGGCTGGCAGCCGTCGACCGGTTCCGCGGCCGCCGGGTAAATGCCCTGGCGGGCATCGGCAATCCCAACCGTTTTTTTACCGCCCTCAGGAACCTCGGGCTGGACATCACCGCACACGCCTACCCTGATCATTACGCCTTCCGGCAGAGCGACCTGCCGGCTGGTACGCTGCTGATGACCGAGAAGGACGCGGTCAAATGTGCCCGCCTCCACCACCCGGACGCCTGGGCATGGGTGGTTGACGCCGAGGTGGATGAGGGACTAGAAACATTAGTATTCAAACGGCTGAAACATCATGGACAACAAACTGCTTGAAATTCTCGTCTGCCCTCTTTGCAAGGGGCCACTCGTATATCGCAAGGAAGCCTCGGAACTGATCTGCAAGGCGGACCACCTGGCCTTCCCGATCCGCGACGGCATCCCCGTCATGCTGGAAGAAGAGGCCAGGCGGCTGGCGGAGACCGAAGAGGTAAGTTGATGGCTTCCGGCTTCCCGCTGCAATCGCTGCTGGACCATACCCGCCACCGCATGAACGCCGGCGAGCGGCTGTTGCTGATGATCAAACGCAAGGAAGAGGGCGCCAGGCGTCGTCTGGAGGAGCTCGAAACCTATCGGCGGGAATACCATGGCCGCCTCACCGATGCCAGCCAGGGTGGTATGTCGATCCAGATGTTGCGGGAATTCCACATCTTTCTGGGCAAGCTGCAAACCGCGATCCAGCAGCAGTCGGCCGAGGTCGACCAGTTGCACACGCGCTGGCAGACCGCCCACGGCAATTGGCTGGACCTGCGCCGTAAGGTCAAGTCCTATGAGGTCCTGGCCGAGCGCCACATGGCCATGGAGCGCCGCCGCCAGGAACGCCGGGAGCAGGGCCAAAGCGATGAAATGGCCGGCCGCAAGGCCGCCGTCAGCCAGGTCACGTCCGGCCAATAAACGCGCTCGGCCAACGCCATGGCCAGTTGGCATGATTCTTGCGGGAATACGTATCTACCACGCCCTGCGCCGACAGCCAAACGCCATGATTCCGTCCCTCGCCCCCCTCACCGCGCCCACCGCCGCAGGGAAGACGGCGACCCTCGCCGCACCGCTTACTGCCCTGTTCGCGCAGACACTGGCTGGACAACTGGGCCATTCGAAAGTGGGAAACGGCGCGCTTCTCACACTCTTGCTCAACCAGGACGCAGACGCCGACCAACCGGCCCCCGCCGAACTCACGGCCACCGTGGAAGCCGTTGAGGAAGCCACTGATGCCGCGCCCCAGAACACTGCCATGGCCGCCCTGTTGGGTGTGCTGACGGCCCCCGGCCCGCCTTTATCTGCCACAGCATTCCAGAGCGCCGAGACCGCACCCATGGCGGCGGCAGATTCCCAGAAAACCCCAGCCACCCGCGGGAAATCTTTGCCGGCCGGGCTGGCAGCAATTGCCGCCAAGGCCATACCCGCGGCTCCGCCCGATACAGCCGCCGAGCCCGCTGTGTCCGGCCCCGTCGTTGCCGCCAGCCCAGCCCTGCACACCGATGCGACAGCGCTGCCCCTGCCGGCCGCGCCATTGCCCCCCCCACCGGCCGCAGAGTCAGCCATGGCGGCCGTGCCCGCACCGCCCGCTGCATCCTCGCCGGAGACCGCCGCTCTGGCCGCTTTGGCGCCACCACCGGGCAAAGTGGGCGAGCGGCCAGATCTGTCGCTGCCACCCACAGTGGGCACGGCCAATTGGGATCAAGCCTTGGGTGAACGCCTCGTGTGGCTGTCTAGCCGGCAGGGGCAATGGGCCGACTTGACTCTCAACCCACCCAGCCTGGGTAGCCTAGAAGTCCATCTCCATCTCGCCGGGGGTGAAGCAGGCGCACAGTTTTACTCGCCGCATGCCGCCGTGCGCGAGGCCATCGAGTCGGCCCTGCCGCGCTTGCGGGAGATGATGGCGGCGGCGGGACTGGCCTTGGGAGAGGCCACGGTCGGCGAGCGCTCCGACCCACAACGGCAGCCGCGTACCAACACGGGCGCCGGCACAGGCGGCTACCCCATGTTTCGCCAGGCCGCGGAATCCGCCGGAGCCGTCGCTATGTCCGGCAGCCATGGTTTGGTGGATTTCTACGTTTGAGCGTCATTGTTTGGATTTTCCTGCGAAAAAGACTTGCGTTTACGCTTGTACTGACGTAATAAAGAACTTAAGCTTCTTTATCGAACATCATGTTTTTGCGACGCTTTCCTGGAAAGCACCATTTCTGACAAAAAAAGGGTGACGCATGGCCAAGGAAGAAGCCGCGGCGGAAACGCCGCCCAAGGGTAAAAGTAAAAAGAAGCTGGTGCTCATTCTGGCCGTGGTCGCCGCGCTGCTGCTCGCAGGCGGCGGGGCCGCCATCTATCTGCTGACCAAGCCGACGGCTGATAAACAAGCCAGGCACGGCGATGCCGCGGATAGCGAAGAGGCCACTGACGAACATCCTCCCGTCTATGAAAAGCTGGAATCCTTCACGGTCAACCTGGCGGATGGCGAGACGTATTTGCAGGTCGAGATCCACCTGCTGGTCGCCGATGCTGCCGTTCAGGAAAAACTCAAGCAGCGCATGCCGGAGGTCCGCGACAACATCATCCGTCTGCTTTCCAGCAAGTCGTCCGAGGAATTGTCCGGACCGGAAGGCAAGGACGCCCTGGCCGGCGATATACAGAAGCAGGTCAATGGCCTGATGGGTGTAAAGAGTGCCAAAGGCGTGAAGAAAGTGCTATTCAACGCTTTCATCATCCAGTAGGAGCACTGTGGCTGAAGACATCCTGTCCCAGGAAGAAGTCGATGCGCTGCTGCGCGGTGTAGCGGAGGAACCCGCGGGAACCGGTGAGGGCAAGGACGCGGGCGCGGTGCGAACGTATGACATTGGCCGCCAGGATCGCATCGTGCCAGGCCACCTGCCCGCCTTGGAGATGATCAATGAGCGCTTCGCCGGCAGCTTCCGCCTTGGACTTATCGACCTCATCCGCCGTCCGGCCAAGATTTCGGTCGGGCCGGTGTCGATCGTCAAGTACGGTGAGTTCACTCACAACCTGACCACCCCCAGCCACCTCAACCTGGCGCGCCTGGCACCGCTGCGCGGCACGGCCTTGTTCGCGTTCGACCCCAATCTGGTGTTTTTGGTGGTTGATAACCTATTTGGCGGCGACGGCCGTTACCCCATGCACGCGGAGGGCCACGTTTTCACCCTCGCCGAGCAACGCATCATCCGCAAGATGCTGGGGACGGCCTTGGCGGAGTATGCCCGGGCCTGGGCGCCCATCCATCAGATCAAACCGGAATATGTCCGCGCGGAGACGAGCAGCCAGTTCGCCAACATCGCCTTGCCCACCGAAATGACGATCGTGACCACTTTCAATATCGAACTGGGCTCGGCTGGCGGCGATTTCCACATCTGTCTGCCCTACAGTATGATTGAGCCGATACGCGATCGACTGGCCGGCGCCATCGAGTGCGACCGCGCCACGGCGGACGTCAGTTGGGCGACCGAGATGCGCGCGCAAGTCCAGGACGCCGAGGTCGAGCTGGTCGCCAATCTGGGCCTGGCCGTCATCACCCTGCGCCAGATACTGGACCTGAAGTCCGGAGACGTGATCTCTCTGGACCTGCCCGAAGCGGTGGTGGCCGAGGTGGACGGCGTCCCCTTGTTCAAGTGCCAGTACGGTCAGAAAAACGGCCAGTTGGCACTGAAGGTGGAGCAGGTGTTGCAGGGTCGTGAACGAGCGGCGGTCGCCGGGGTCAAGCGATGAGCGAAGAAGCGAACAAGGACACAATTACCGCCGATGAGTGGGCGGCGGCCGTGGTGGACGACGAGGCGACGGGATCGGCGGCCGCGCCCGCGGCCGGGGATGCCACGCCGGAGGTGGCGGGTGCCAGTACCGAGACGCCGCCGCAACGGCCACCGATTTTCCAGAATCTCACCCCCGAGGGCGAACCCGCCGCCGCCAATAACCTCGACCTGATCCTCGACATCCCCGTCCAGCTCACCGTCGAGCTGGGCCGCACAAAAATCGCCATCCGCAACCTGCTGCAACTGGCCCAGGGATCGGTGGTGGAACTGGACGGTCTGGCCGGAGAGCCCATGGATGTGCTGGTCAACGGTTGTCTCATCGCCCAGGGCGAGGTCGTGGTGGTGAATGACAAATTCGGCATCCGTCTCACGGACATCATCAGCCCGGCGGAGCGGCTGCGCCGCATCAACCGATGAGCCCGGCGCCGGGACTGGCCCTGCTCACCGCGCTGTTCCCCACCCCGGCCATGGCGGCCGACGCCTTGCCACAGTCATCCACCTTCGGCGCCTTTTTGCAGGGCCTATTTGGCCTGCTGCTGGTGTTGGGCCTGCTTTATGGATTTTTTTGGCTGCTGCGCCGTTATGGTCCCGCGCAATCAGGCGCCCAAGGGCTGGTCAAAGTGGTCGGCGGCGTGATGCTCGGTCCACGCGAGCGTTTGGTCATAGTCGAGGTCAGGGACACCTGGTTGCTGATCGGCGTTGCCGCCGGGCACGTCAGCACCCTCCATACGCTCCCCAAACCGGAAGGCGTCGAGGCGCCTGCGGCAGCAATGCCGCAGTCACCCTTCGCAGACAGACTGGCGGCCCTGCTGCGCCGCCCCAAGGGTTGAGCATGGGTCGCCGCCTGCTGTGCCTCGGGCTGATGCTGACGCCGGCCCTGGCCTGGGCCGCGCCCGGCATTCCCGCCTTCACCAGCACGCCGGGGCCGGGAGGCAGCCAGTCCTACAGCTTCAGCATCGAGTCCTTGCTGCTGCTCACCTCGCTGACCTTCCTGCCGGCGCTGTTGCTGATGATGACGTCATTCACCCGTATCGTCATCGTACTGGCCCTGCTGCGTCAGGCGCTAGGCACCATGCAGACGCCGCCCAATCAGGTCATTGTCGGTCTCTCCCTGTTCCTCACTTTTTTTGTCATGGGTCCGGTGTTCGACAAGATCTATGACGTCGCCTGGAAACCCTACTCCGACAACCAGATCAATTTCGTCCAGGCCATCGACCGCGGCGCCCAGCCGCTTCGGGCCTTCATGCTCAAGCAAACGCGGCAGGAAGATCTCGCCCTGTTCGTGCGGCTGTCCAATCACCCGCCCTTGCAAGTGCCGGAGGAGACTCCAATGCGGATACTGGTGCCGGCCTATGTCATCAGCGAGCTCAAAACCGCCTTCCAGATCGGCTTCATCGTCTTCATCCCCTTTCTCATCATCGACATGGTGGTGGCCAGTGTGCTGATGTCCATGGGCATGATGATGCTCTCGCCCATGCTGGTATCGTTGCCGTTCAAGATCATGCTATTCGTGCTGGCGGATGGCTGGAATCTGCTCATCGCCTCCCTGATGCGGACCTTCCAGACATGAACCCGGACAGCGTCGTCGCCATCATCCGCCAGGCCCTGGAAATCGCCATGCTGGCGGCAGGACCGTTGCTGCTCGCCTCGTTGATCACCGGTCTGGTGGTCAGCATCTTCCAGGCCGCCACCCAGATCAACGAGATGACCCTGACCTTCATTCCCAAGCTGGTGGTGATGTTCCTGGTGCTGGTGATCCTGGGGCCATGGATGCTCGGCCTGGTCGTCGATTACGTCATCCGCCTGTACACCAGCATCCCCGACCTGATCGGTTGACGGCGCCCATGCTCACCCTCGCCAGCGCCGACTGGAACGCCCTGATCACCCTGTTCTTTTTCCCCTTCGCCCGCATCCTGGCCTGGCTGTCCGTCGATCCGCTGCTCGGCCACAGGGCCGCGCCCAACTCGGTGCGGCTGGGGCTGGCGCTGGTCATGGCCATCGTCATCGCCCCCACCCTGCCACCGCCACCGCCGGTGCCGCTGGTATCGGGCGAAGGCCTGCTCGTCCTGCTACAACAGGTCGCCGTCGGCCTGGCGCTTGGCTTCGCCCTGAAGATCGTGTTTGCCGCAGTGGAATTCGCCGGCCAGTTCATGGGTCTGCAAATGGGTCTGTCCTTCGCCAGCCTGTTCGATCCGATCAACGGCGCCCAGACACCCGTGCTGGCGCAGTTTCTGATCGTCACCACGACCCTGGTACTGTTCGCCATGAATGGCCACCATCTCATCATCGCCGCCCTCTGGAACAGTTTTCATGACGTGCCCATCGCCCTGGCGCCACTGTCGGGACGGGGTTTCCTGCTGCTGGTCGATTGGGCCGGCGCCATCTTTACCACGGGCCTGCACATCGCCTTGCCGGTGACAGCGGCGCTGCTGACCGCCAACCTGGCCATCGGCATGATGACGCGAGCCGCTCCCCAGTTGAACATCTTCGCAGTGGGCTTCCCCATCACCCTTGGTGCCGGTTTCCTGGTGCTGTATTTCTCTCTGCTGTATCTGCCCGTCTATCTCGAACGTTTCTGGCAACAGGCAGCTGAGAGCGGCATCGCCGCCACACGCGGCCTGTTGGCGCCATGACGGCCATGCCCTGGGTGACGCGCTGGGCCGGACTCATCCCCGCCGGCGGCCATGTGCTGGACATCGCCTGCGGCACCGGCCGTCATGCCGTTTTCCTCGCCGCCCGCGGCCACCCCGTGGACGCGGTGGACCGTGATCTGAGCTGGTCGGAAGCGGCGCGCAGCCATCCCGGCATCGTCTGGCACCGGCATGACCTCGAGCGGGCACCCTGGCCTTTCGCCTCAGACGCTTACCAGGGTGTAGTGGTCACCAATTACCTCCACCGCCCGCTGTTCCCTCACCTCATCGCCGCCCTGGCCGACGGCGGCGTGCTCATCTATGCCACCTTTTCCGCCGGTCAGGGGGCCTATGGCCGCCCCCGCAACCCGCTCCACCTGCTGCTGCCCGGCGAGTTGCTGGAGGCGGTGCGGGGGCGGATGCGGGTGGTGGCATACGAAGACATCCTGGAAGCGGGCGAGCGGCCGGTGCGCGTGCAACGCCTCTGCGCCATCAAGGCCTGAAACGTTTTCGGCTACAATCCTGTTTTCATTTAACGCGATTCGATCATGTTGACCGGCAGCCTCGTCGCCCTTGTCACCCCCATGCTGCCCGACGGCAGCCTCGATTTGCCACGCTTCCGCGCCCTGGTGGACTGGCACGTGGATCAGGGCACGGACGCCCTGGTCATCGTCGGCACCACCGGTGAGTCCCCCACCGTCGATCCGGAGGAGCACTGCCTGCTCATCCGCACCGCCGTCGAGCAGGCGGCGGGCCGTATCCCGGTGGTGGCTGGAACCGGCGCCAATTCCACCACCGAGGCCATCGAGCTGACCCGCTGCGCCAAGTCCGTCGGCGCCGTGGCGGGCCTGTCAGTCGCGCCGTATTACAACAAACCTGGCCAGGAAGGGCTTTATCGGCACTTCAGAAGCATCGCCGAGGCGGTGGATCTGCCCATGATCCTCTACAACGTCCCTGGCCGCACCGCCTCGGATATCGGCAACGACACTGTGCTGCGCCTGGCTCAGGTGCCCGGCATCGTCGGCATCAAAGATGCCACCGGCAACATCGAGCGCGGTTCCGCCCTGCTCAAAGCGGCACCCGCTGACTTTGCCGTATACAGCGGCGACGATGCCAGCGGCATGTGCCTGATCCTGCTCGGCGGCAAGGGCATCATTTCGGTGACTGCCAACGTCGCCCCGCGACCGATGCATGAGATGTGCGCGGCCGCCCTCGCCGGCGATCTCGCCACGGCGCGCAAAATCAATTTCCGCCTGCTCGACCTGCATCGCAAGTTATTCGTCGAGGCCAACCCGATTCCAGTGAAATGGGCCCTGGCCGAGATGGGGCGCATCGACACCGGCATTCGCCTGCCGCTCACCTCACTCGCCGCGCCCCAGCATGATACGATACGCGCCGCCCTGCGTGCGGCAGGCGTCCTCCAGAAATGAAGAAACCCATGCGCATGTTCACCACCCTGATCGCCTTGGCGCTGGTCCTGACCGGCTGCACACTCATCCAGGGAAAGAAGATCGACTACAAATCGGCGAGCAGCCTGCCGCCCCTGGAAGCTCCTCCGGACCTCATCGTTCCCGCGGCGGACAATCGTTACGCCATCCCCAGCAATACCGCCACCGGCTCGGCGACCTACTCCGGCTACAGCCAGGAGCGCGGCGACAAGACCGCCGCCGCCGGCAATGCCGCCGTCTTGCCGAAGATCGACAAGGCCCGCATCGAGCGTGCCGGCAGCCAACGCTGGCTGGTCGTGGACATCCCTGCCAGGACGCTCTGGCCCCTGCTTAAGGACTTCTGGCAGGAAATGGGCTTCATCGTCAACTTGGAAAGACCCGAGACTGGCATCATGGAGACCGACTGGGCGGAAAACCGCGCCAAGATACCCCAAGACTCGCTGCGCGGCTTTCTCGGCAAGGCGCTCGACGCCGTCTATTCGACCGCCGAACGAGACAAGTTCCGTACCCGCATCGAGCCCGCCGCCAACGGCCAGGGTACCGAGGTTTACATCAGCCACCGCGGCATGTATGAGGTGTTCGAGGGGACCCAGGGCGGCGGCGATCAGGGCCAGGGCCGCACCATCTGGCAGCCGCGTCCCGCCGATCCGGAACTGGAAGCAGAGATGCTGCACCGTCTGATGACCCGCCTTGGCGTCGAGGAAGGCCGGGCCAAGACCCTGCTGGCCAACGCCGGAAGCGAACCCCGGGCCAGGTTGGGCAAGGCCGCGGACGGGGCACCGGCACTGTCCCTGCCAGAGTCCTTCGATCGGGCCTGGCGCCGCGTCGGCCTCGCCCTCGACCGTATCGGGTTTGCTGTCGAAGACCGCGACCGGGCGGGCGGGCTTTACTATGTCCGCTATGCCGATCCAGACGCCGAGACGGCCCGGGAGAAGGCCGGGTTCCTCGCCAAACTCGCCTTTTGGCGGAGTAAGGACGGCAAACCCGCAACCGCAAAATACCGCATCCGCGTCAGCGGCCAAGGCGAGGCCAGCGAGGTGGCGGTCTACCTGGAAAACGGCAGTCCGGCCAGCAACGATACCGGCGCCCGAATCAGCACACTGCTGTTCGAGCAACTCAAATAACGGCCACCATGCGTTTCGCCAGTCTCGGCAGCGGCAGCAAAGGCAATGCCTGGCTGGTTGAGGCCGACGACACCCGAGTGCTCATCGATTGCGGCTTCGGACCGCGGGAGATGGCGACGCGGCTGCGGCGATTAGGGGTGGAGCCGGAAACGATCGCGGCCATCGTACTCACCCACGAGCACAGCGATCATGCCCGCGGTGCGGCGCAGTTCTCCCGCCGCTACGGCAGCCCTGTCTGGCTGACCCACGGCTGTCAGGCCGCCCTGACGGCGGCAGGGGAAGCGCCGGTGCACATGACCAGGATGGACAGTCACGCCGCCTTTGCCATCGAGGCTCTGCAATTGCAGCCGTTTCCGGTACCACACGATGCCCGCGAGCCGGTGCAGTTCGTCATCTCGGATGGCGCCCGCCAGTGGGGTCTGTTGACCGATGCGGGCCATGTGACGGCGCATATGGCGACCATGCTGAACGGCTGCGACGCCATCGCCCTGGAATGCAATCACGACATTGGCAGGCTGCAACGAGGCCGCTATCCGGCGGCGTTGAAGGCAAGGATACTGGGGCGTTATGGCCATCTCGACAATAGCGCCGCAGCCTCTCTCCTGGCGCGGCTGAAGCCAAGCCGCCTGCAACACGTGGTGGCGGCCCACCTATCTGAGGAAAATAACACCCCGGACCTGGCGCGCGCTGCCCTCGCCGGGGCCTTGGGCTGCACGGCGGAATGGATAGTCGTGGCCGATCAGAACGACGGCCTGGGCTGGAGAAGCCTCACATGAGCAGGATGAACGGACACGCATGACAAACGCCTCGGCGCTGGAAGAGCCCATCACCTTCCATGACCTGAATCTCGCGCCCGAGCTATTGCGTGCCGTGGCAGAGTTGGGTTACCACACGCCCACGCCGATCCAGAAAGAGGCGATTCCACTGGTGTTGGCGGGGCATGACCTGATGGCCCAGGCCCAGACCGGGACCGGCAAGACCGCCGCCTTCACCCTGCCGCTGCTGCACAAAATGCGGGCGCATGCCAATACCAGCACCTCACCCGCCCGCCATCCAGTGCGCGCCCTGGTGCTGGCCCCCACCCGCGAGCTGGCCATACAGGTGCATGAAAGCGTGGCCGCCTATTCGCATCATCTGCCGCTACGCAGTACGGTCGTCTATGGCGGCGTCGGCATGAACGAGCAGGAGGCCGACCTGCGCGCCGGGGTGGAGGTGCTGGTGGCAACGCCGGGCCGGCTGCTGGACCACACCGGCAACAAGATGGCACTACTCAACCAGGTGCAATTCCTGGTTCTGGATGAGGCCGACCGCATGCTCGACATGGGTTTTTTACCCGATCTCAAACGCATCCTCAGCCTGCTGCCACAGAACCGTCAGACCCTGCTTTTCTCTGCCACCTTCAGCGACGACATCACGCGTCTCGCCAATAGCTTCCTGAAAAACCCGCTCAAAGTGGAAGTGGCACGGAGAAACATGGCCGCCGAGACCGTGGAACAGGTGGCCCACAAAGTGGCAGAGGAGGACAAGACCGATGCCTTGCTGCGCGTGCTCCGGGCGCGCGACATCGCCCAGGCGCTGGTCTTCACCCGCACCAAAATCGCTGCCGACAAGCTAGGACGCCGTCTGCAACGCCGCGGCGTGGAGGCCGCCATTATCCATGGCGACAAGGCCCAAACCGATCGCCTGCTGGCGCTGGAGGGTTTCAAGCAGGGCAAGATCAAACTGCTGGTGGCGACCGATATCGCCGCCCGTGGCCTTGACATCGTTGATCTGCCCTGTGTGTTCAACTACGAACTGCCCTATTCGCCCGAGGATTATGTCCACCGCATCGGCCGCACCGGACGCGCGGGGTCCTCCGGTCTGGCGGTGTCGCTCTGCTCTCCGGCGGAGGAAAAATTGCTGGCGGGGGTTGAACGCTTCATCAACCGCAAACTGGGAATCACGCCGCTGCCATCGCCACCGCCACCCCCCGTGCCGCCCCCCATCGTGGCTGCCGCCGAGCCGCCGACACGCCACGTCCGCCGTCAGGAACCGGTCTGCGCCCTGTTCCTGCCGCCGGTGCGACCAGCCGGGAACACTCCGACTGCCAAATGACATGGGAAATCGCCCTGACCGCCATCCTGCTCCTGGCCGGCTGGTTCTGGTGGGACGGTCTCAACAAGCGCGAGCTGGCCATTCGCGCCGCCCGTGCCGTATGTCAACGGACCGGTGTACAGTTATTGGATGAAACCGTGTCGCTGAAGAATATGCGCCTGCGACGCAATGCCAGGCAGCAGGCCTGCTGGTTGCGGGAATTCGCGTTCGAATATTCCGATACCGGCGACAACCGCCTGCCCGGCCATGTCTACCTCTTGGGCAGTGAGGTAACGGAGGTCAGCCTCTTCCTGCCGGCCACGCCGCAGGCGAACACCGGCCACTGAGCCTGGCCCAGGAACCGCACCATGACACCCACTGTCCCCAGCCATTACGAACATGGCATTCATGTCCTCGACGCCGGCTACCTCCGCCCCGGTCTCGCCGCCATTTACTTGCTGCTTCAGTCTGGCCATGCCGCCATCATCGATACCGGCACCAACAGCTCTACGCCGCGTGTCCTGAGCGCCTTGGCCGAACTCGGCGTGGCGCCGGCGGCAGTGGACTATGTCATCGTCACCCACGTCCACCTCGATCATGCCGGCGGCGCCGGAAGTCTGCTTAAGCATTGTCAAAACGCCAAACTGGTGATTCATCCCAAAGGGGCGCGCCACCTGATTGACCCGGCCAGGCTCGTTCAGGGCTCCATCGCGGTCTATGGCGAGGCCGCTTTCCACGCCCTCTATGGCGACATCGTGCCCTGCCCGGCGGAGCGTGTCATCACGGCAGACGACGGCTTCACGCTGGATTTCCATGGCCGCTCATTGACCTTCCTCGATACCCCCGGCCATGCCCGCCACCATTTCTGTGTGTTTGACCATGTCAGCAACAGCCTCTTCAGCGGCGACACCCTCGGCATCAGTTATCGTGATTTCGACGTGGCTGGACGCCCCTTCCTTTTCCCGGCCACCACCCCGGTGCAGTTCGAGCCTGATGCCTTGCATGCCTCCATCGATCGCCTCATGGCCCTGCGGCCAACGGCGGCTTACCTCACCCACTATGGCAGGGTAATGGACCCGCCGCGCCTGGCCTGTGACCTGCATGCACAGATCGACGACTACGTCCGCCTGACGCGAGCTGCGCCGGACGAGGGCGTGACCCGCCGCCATGCCTGGCTCAAGGACGAGATCGAGGCGCTCTTGCTGCGCCGGCTGAGCGCCCACGGCTGCACCCTCGCCGTGGCACGCTGCCGCGCCCTGCTCGCCAATGATGTGGAACTCAACGCCCAAGGCCTGCTGGTCTGGTGGGAAAGGGGGCAACAGAGCCGCGGCTCACCCGGTTGAGCGGGGGCGCCATCCTCTCGACACAACGACCAAGGAAGTCATGCAATGCACGCCACATGCCACAACCGCCCCCTGTTCACCGCCACGCTCGCGCTTCTGTTACTGTCATTCACGACCGTCGGCCAGGCCGCCGAAGTCGCCGGTATTCATTTCGACGCGCAGGCAAAAGTCGCCGACAGCACCCTTACCCTGAACGGCGCTGGGCTGCGCAGCAAATTCCTGTTCAAGGTCTACGCCCTCGGCCTCTACCTGCCGCACAAGACCGGCGATGCTACCCAGGCCATCGCACAGGCGGGGCCAAAACGCCTGCGCCTCGTCGCTCTGCGCGATGTCGCTGCGGACATGTTCATCGAAGGACTGACCAAGGGCATCGAAAAGAATCACAGTTCCTCGCAACTGGTTGCGCTCAAACCACGCCTCGGCGAGTTCGCGGCGACTCTCAAGGGCATCGGTGAGCTGGCCAAGGGCAGCGTCATCACCCTCGACCTCATGCCTGGCGGTCTTACCCGCCTCAGCGCCAACGGCGCCCCTCTGGGCAATGACATTCAGGGCGAGGACTTCTACCAGGCTTTGCTACGTATCTGGCTGGGCGGCAATCCCGCCCAGGACAGTCTGAAAGAGGGAATGCTCGGACATTGAGGGGCAATGCCATCCCCACCCACTTGTCCGGCGAGCGTCACTTTGCATTCTTTGATTTGCTGGTATTCTGAAATAGTTTTTTCAACCCACCCGTAGAGAGGAGAAAACAGCATGTCGGTCGCCAAAACCATAGAAATCACCGCCACCTCCAAGAAAAGCTTCGATGACGCCATCAAGCAAGGCATTACCAAGGCCGGCGAGTCGCTGAGCAATATCACAGGCGCCTGGGTCAAGGACCAAAGCGTGGCTGTCAGCCGCGACAAAATCACCGAGTACTGTGTCAGACTAAGGGTGACCTTCGTGCTCAAATAAGCGCGGTCACCTCCCTGACGACCGTCTCAGATCACGAACAGGTCGTTAAAGGCATTGACGGGCGTTGTCTCCAGCCGGGCACGGTCGAGACAGAGTTGCAGTATTGCTGCCTGTTGCTTGGCAGGAAAGCGTCGGGCGAGGTTTACCTTGTATTTCTTGATCAGCGCCGGAATGCCCTCGGCGCGGCGGCGGCGGTGGCCGATGGGGTACTCCACGGCAACCTGCTCAGTGGCCGTGCCATCTTTGAAAAAGACCTGCAAGGCGTTGGCGATGGAACGCTTGTCAGGGTCGTGGTAGTCGCGGCTGTATTGCTTGTTCTCAACGCATTCCATCTTGTCCCGCAATTGATCGATCAAGGGGTTGGCCGCCGCCGCGTCTTCATAGTCGGCGGCAGTCAGTGAGCCCTTGATGAGGCCGACGGCAACCATGTACTGAATGCAGTGGTCGCGGTCAGCCGGGTTGCCGAGAGGCCCCTTCTTGTCGATGATGCGCAGGGCCGACTCGTGCGTGGTGATGACAATTTTTTGTATCTGGTCAAGCCTGTCCCTGACCGTGGAGTGTAGCTGAAAGGCGCATTCAACCGCGGTCTGCGCGTGGAACTCGGCGGGAAAGCTTATCTTGAACAGTATCTGTTCCATGACGTAGCTGCCATAAGTCCGCTGAAACGTGAATGGCTTGCCCTTGAAGCAAACGTCGTAAAACCCCCAGGTCTTGGCGGTGAGGGCGCTGGGATAACCCATCTCGCCCTTCTGGCACATCAACGCCAGGCGTACCGCCCGGCTGGTGGCGTCGCCGGCGGCCCAAGATTTACGCGAACCGGTGTTCGGGGCATGACGGTAGGTGCGCAGGCTTTGGCCATCGATCCAGGCGTGGGACAGGGCGTTGATGATCTCGTCGCGGCTGCCACCGAGCATGTGCGCGACGACGGCGCTGGAGGCCACCTTGACCAGGACGACATGGTCGAGGCCGGCCCGGTTGAAGCTGTTTTCCAGCGCGAGCACTCCCTGAATTTCGTGCGCCTTGATCATGGCGGTGAGCACGTCGCGCATGATCAGCGGTTTTCTGCCTTCGGCGACGCGGGTACGCGACAACCAGTCGGCGGTGGCGAGAATACCGCCGAGGTTGTCCGAGGGATGGCCCCACTCGGCGGCCAGCCAGGTGTCGTTGAAGTCCAGCCAACGCACCATGGCACCAATGTCGAAAGCGGCCTTGACCGGGTCGAGCTGGAACTGTGTGCCGAACACCCTGGCGCCATTGGGCACCACCGTGCCGGGCACGATGGGGCCAAGAAGCTTGGTGCAAGCCGGGTAGGAGAGCGCCTCCAGGCCGCAGCCTATGGTATCCATCAGGCAGTGGCGGGCGGTGTCATAGGCCTCGTCGGAGGTGACCACATAGTCGATGACATAATCGGCGATGTCGGTCAAAACCTGGTCGGGCGCGGCGCGGGTGCTGGCTAGGTGCAGGCTCATGGTTCGCTCCTGGCTTCAGCCGCGGTGTTCGATCGGCACGTAGGCACGATTTTCCGGCCCGACGTATTCGGCATTGGGGCGGATGATCTTGTTGTCGTGGCGTTGCTCGATGATGTGAGCCGCCCAGCCAGTGGTGCGGGCAATGACGAAGAGCGGCGTGAACATGGGGGTGGGCACGCCCATCATGTGGTAGCTCGACGCACTGTACCAATCCAGGTTGGGAAACATGTGCTTGATTTCCCACATCACTGACTCGATGCGCTCGGAGATGTCGAAAAGGGTCGTGTCGCCACGCGCCGCGCACAGTCGCCGCGACACCGCCTTGATGGCAGCGTTGCGCGGATCGCCGGTAGTATAGACGGGATGACCGAAGCCGATGATGATCTCCTTGTCCGCCACCCGCCGCCGGATGTCCGCCTCGGCCTCATCCGCGCTCCTGTAGCGGGCGATGATTGCCATCGCCGCTTCGTTGGCGCCTCCGTGTTTTGGACCCCGCAGGGCGCCAATGGCTCCGGTGAGGCAGGAATAAAAATCGGACAGCGTGCCGGCGATGACCCGGGCGGTGAAGGTGGACGCGTTGAACTCATGTTCGGCGTAGAGGATGAGCGAGGTGTCGAGTGCACGACGTAGCAGCTCGTCCGGCTTTCTACCGTGCAGCAGATGCAGGAAGTGGCCGGCGACCGAGTCGTCTTCGGTCTCTGTGTCGATGCGTTTGCCACTTTGGCAATAGTGCCACCAGTAAAGCAATATGGAACCAAAACAAGCCACCATCCGGTCGGCCAGATGGCGCGTGCCGGCGACTGGAAGTCCTGCCTCTTCCGGGAGCAAAGTGCCCAACATGGAACAACCGGTGCGCATCACGTCCATAGGATGGGCGTTAGCCGGTATCTGTTCCAATACCGTCTTGAGAGCATCAGGCAGGGTGCGCAGGCGCGCCAGCTTCATCTTGTAAGCGGCAAGCTGCCCAGACGTAGGCAATTCGCCATGAATGAGTAGATGCGCGACCTCCTCGAAGCAGGACTTTTCCGCGAGTTCCAGGATGTCGTAGCCCCGGTAGTGCAGGTCGTTGCCACTGTGACCGACCGTGCATACGGCAGTGCTCCCCGCCACAACACCGGACAAGGCGACGGACTTTTTCCTGGGCTTCGCGTGCGGGGGTGTGCTCACTGTGCTCTCCTCATTTGTCCTGGGCGAACAATTCATCCAGTTTCTTCTCGAAATCGAAATAGCCCAGATAGTCGTACAAATCCATGCGGGTTTGCATCAGGTCAATGACATTTTTCTGTGTGCCATCCCGGCGCACCGCCTCATACACCTTGAGTGCGGCCTGGTTCATGGCACGGAAGGCGGAGAGAGGGTACAAAACCAGGGAAACACCCGCCACACGCAACGCCTCCAGCGTGAACAGCGGCGTCGAACCGAACTCGGTGATGTTGGCCAACACCGGCACACCCACGGCGGCGACGAATGCCTCGTACATGGAGAGTTCGCTCACCGCCTCGGGGAAGACCATGTCGGCACCGGCCTCGACACAGGCACAGGCACGCTCGATCGCCGCTTGCAAACCTTCCACGGCGAGCGCGTCGGTACGCGCCATGATGACAAAATCCGGGTCGGTGCGTGCGTCGACGGCGGCTTTGATCCGATCCACCATTTCTGCCTGCGCGACGATGGCCTTGCCGGGGCGGTGGCCGCAGCGCTTGGCCTGAACCTGATCCTCGATATGCAGTGCACCGGCACCGAATTTGATCATCGACCGCACCGTGCGGGCGATGTTGAAGGCGCCGCCGAAACCGGTGTCCGCGTCCACCAGCACCGGCAGGTCAGTGGCGTCGGTAATGCGGCGCACGTCTATGAGTACGTCATCCAATGTACTGATCCCAAGATCAGGCACTCCCAGGGAACCGGCCGCGACACCACCGCCGGAGATATACAGGGCCTTGTAGCCGACACGTTGAGCAAGTTTGGCGTGGTAGGCATTGATGGCCCCAATCACCTGCAATGGTGTCTCGGCCGCTATGGCGGCACGGAAACGGGCACCGGCGGATGTTTGACTCATGGCATGTCTCCAAGGAATGTGCATTTATCTCGCAAGCGCCATGCCAGAAAATTAACGGATTGATTCCATTAAAAATACATCCCAACAAATGACCTTGATGTGTTTCAATAATGAAACGCATATTTCGTCGCTGAATAATGTCTTATCGCACTCCACATAAACCGCATATCTGGCTAATTGGTTTTGGCATGGCCGATTTCCTCCCCACGATTCTAAATAATTACGCCGACAAGGCGGATATCAAGACGCTCAGCCCGCTGTTCGAGAAAGCCGAGGCGGTTGCCCGCGGCCTCGTTGCCGCCGGCGAGGCAGATGTCTTTATCGCCGCCGGGGCCAATGGCGCCTTTTTGCACGAACATCTGGAAGCGCCGCTGGTGCAAGTCAGGGTATCCGGTTTCGATATCCTGCACGCCCTACAGAAAGCGCGTCAGGCCGCCGATCGGGTAGCCGTATTCAGTTATGGCAATATCCGACAAGAACTGGAGGAAGTGAAAGCGCTCCTCAATGTGACTGTCGAACAAGTCTATTACCGTGACCGCGAGGATGCCGCCATCCGAATCCGCGATCTGGCAGCAAACGGCATCCGGGTAGTGGTTGGCTCTGGCATGGTCTGTGAATTGGCCAGGGGCGCTGGCATGAAGTCGGTATATCTCTATTCCGAGGACGCAGTGAGTCGCGCCCTGGAAGATGCCCTGGACATCGCCCGTTTGACAAAGCTGGAACAGGCTCGGCAGGCCTGGCTGGATGCCAGCATGCGATCCCTGGAGGAGGCGGTCGTGGCCGTGGACGATGGTGGCCGCATACGTTCCATCAACCCTGCCTGTGCGCGACTGATAGGTATCTCTGCACCGTGGGGCGTGGGGCAAACACTGGCGGAATTAGCGCCGGCGTTCTCCTTGGATGATGTGCTCCGAACAGCCAAGCCGCAGACCGACATCATTCTGCCGCATGGCGGGCGGCTCTGGCTTGTGAATAAAAATCCGATAATGGAGGGCGAAACCTGTACCGGAGCCGTGCTCACCGCACGCGAGGCCGACGCCATCCAACGCGCCGATCGTCATCTGCGGGCGCGCAGCCGGACTGGGCAATTCACCGCACGTCACAGCCTCGACGACATCCGTGGCAACAGCCCGCACATCAGGCAAATGGTAACAGCGGCTAGACATTATGCGAACGTGGACGCGACCGTCTTGATCAGTGGCGAAACAGGCACTGGCAAAGAGCTGGTCGCCCAGGGCATCCACAATGCCAGCGGGCGCAGGGATGGCCCTTTCGTTGCCATCAATTGCGCCGCCATGGCAGAAAGCCTGCTTGAATCGGAGCTCTATGGTTACGAGGAAGGCGCCTTCACCGGCGCCCGCAAGGGGGGCAAGAGTGGCCTCATAGAAGCGGCGCATACCGGCACCCTATTTCTCGACGAGATCGGTGACCTGCCGCCCACCCTACAGGCCAAATTACTGCGTGTCATCCAAGAACGTGAGGTATTGCGAGTGGGGGCCACCGAACCGACTCCCGTCGATATTCGCATCGTGGCAGCCTCCCACCGTGATCTGCGCCATGAAACCGATGCTGGCAGATTTCGCCTTGATTTGTATTACCGATTGCATATTCTGACGCTGCGGCTGCCCTCCTTGCGCGAACGCCAGCAAGATGTGCCAGCGCTCGCCGAGCATTTCGCGGCTGCCGCGTTGCACAGGCTCGGTGCTCCTGGCAAGGCGCCCCTTCTGCTAAACCAGCTGCTTCCCGCCTTGACCGACTACGCCTGGCCAGGCAATGTGCGCGAACTGGAAAACCTGGTGGAACGGGCGGCCGTGTTCATAGCCGCCCTACCTGCCAAAGACCTAAACCAAGCCGCCCTGGCGACTATCGCTCCTGAACTATTCGAACGTGGGACGGCCGAGCCAAGCTTGCATGACACCGGGAAACGCGCCGAGCAGAAACGCTTACATGCAGTATTGACGGAATGCGGCGGTGACCGCCGCGAAGCCGCACGACGACTTGGGATCAGCCGAACGACGCTGTGGCGCCGGCTCGGTAAGGGGTAAACGGCGGTCAGTGTATATGAGCAGTGACCGTTTCGCCGATAAGACGCTTGGCCGCCATAAGCTCGCTATCCGACATGGCGCGTGCCAAATAGTCGCGTTCCTGTGCACTGAGTCGGTGCTTGCTTCTCGCCGCCTGTTCATACCAGCGGTAGGCCGCGACAATGTCAGGTTTTACTCCAATCCCGCGAGCGTATATCTGCCCCAAGGCGAACATCGCATCAGCATTACCTTGATTTGCGGCTTTTAGATACCACTGCCTGGCGGAGGCAAGATTTTTCGTGACACCCTGCCCTTCTTCGTAGAGCAGCCCCAAGTGATACTGCGATAGCGCATCCCCCTGCTCGGCCATCAGTGTGAATTCACGCGCTGCGCCGTCAAAATCGCCGGCGGAATAGGCCGCGACGCCTTCGTCAAAACCGGCCCATACCGGCACACAACACCCCCAGGACAGAAACAAAGCCAGCGAAAACGCACTTACAACATACTTCACAACGTTAATCATTTACACGCACTCATCAAAAGCATATTCGCATATTAGCATTATCTAAACAACAAAGCCATGATTTTCTACGCTGCAAGCATTGGCTCAAGATTGAGACGCCGGCGGTACGTTTTTAGTGTTGGGCTGTGCAAATTTGCCGGGAAGGCGAAGCGTCGGCGGCCCGGGAATGCAAAACGCCCTGCCTTGGATGGCAGGGCGTTTTTATTGT
>JBBIVX010000008.1:0-97495 GCA_037439465.1 Hydrogenophilales bacterium
TACGGCAGCCACCGCCTGGCCGCTCCAGGCCATGGTGTAAATTGTCCTTCCGCGGCCAGTCGGCGTCTGCCTCCGCAGGCCGGTTAGCTCGAACGTTGGGCATCTTAGAGAGGCCACGATGACCGCCGAAGATGAGAAACGGCTAATCCTTCTCGCTGCAATCATTCGCGTTGGTGGCAGCGGATCAAAGAAGAAGGTTCTTGATGAGGTCGAACGTTCGGGCCTCATGAAATTCTCGCCCTATGACTTGCAAAGCCGCGCCTCACGGAATGAGTTGAACTGGCGAAATGATCTTGCGTACATCCGAGACCATTTGGCGAGAGAAGGCCACGTATCCAGCGCGCAATGGAATAGTTGGACCATCACAGAGAAGGGGAAAGGCCATTTTGCGTCCCTGGCCGCGAGGCTTTCATCACAGAGGCAGTTTCAGCACTTCAACCCAGACATCATATCTGCGATAACAGCGCTCGCTTCAGACCAGCAGCTTTCCGATGAAAATGCCCTCTCTGGCGAAACAGCGCTTGTCGAAGGGCAACAAACTCAGCGCTGGACAAACACCTACGAGCGTAACCCCCAGTTGCGGGCAGCCGCCATTCGCGTTCACGGGGTAGTGTGCATGGGGTGTGGATTCAAGTTTGAAGCGAAGTACGGTGCAATCGGTTCAGGTTTCATCGAAGTCCACCACACGAAACCCATTAGCTCCCTTGGAGGCGCAGCGTCCGTAGATCCAACAACCGACTTGGTTGTCCTTTGCTCCAATTGTCACAGCATCGTACATCGCAAGCGCCCAAGTCCGTTGTCCCTTGAAGCTCTCAGAACCTTGGTTAAGGGCCAAGGGTAATGGCGAAGGGAATTAGGGGACAGACCACGTTTTTCCAAAAATAAGAACCAAGACGGTAATTGATGTGTGGTCTGTCCCCTAATTGATGTCCCCTAATTGCCTCTCTTCATGACTGGCCCGGCCGCTCCGTCCAGGTTTGACTCGAGGGCCTTGCGGTATTCGGAAACGTAAAATTCCATTTGCGCCGGCCGGCTTTGTTCGTCGCCCCCCTGGCTCAGGAAGTTGAAGGCGTTGTAACGCCCCGCGGCGAACAGTATGGCGGCGCTGATTTCACCGGTGGGGCGCTCCGCCGACAGCTTGTTGGCCAGGTCGATGAATTGGTCGACGAGTTTGAGAAATTCGGGTGGGTAGGGCATTGTTTGTGCCTTTCGTGAAATAAATGAGCTGCCAGGGGCATTCTAACCCGGCCTGCCCGCGCAGGCGGTGGTCTTGGGCGAGGCCTGTCGCAAGCTTTATTTATCCCCCGATAAAAAACCCTAACCGCCTATGGGCCGCGAGCCCGGTACACTGGCCGCTTTCGTATCGCATTCAGGAGATCAGCCATGGCCACTCGGGAAACTCTGCAGCCCCGTCTTGCCGGCACTGCCGGCGCCGAAGCCCTGTATAACCTGGCCCGCGAGGCCCTCGATGCCCCGGCCGACCTCGGCTTTTCCAAGGAAATCCTGACTGGCGCCGCCTTCACCGGTGACGCCGGAGCCAGGGGCTGCCTCGATGGGATTGCCGGCAACGCCATGTTCACCAACGATTTCATCTGCCTGGCGATGGGTTATCAGGCCCTCGGTGATGCCGGCAAGGCCGCCGAAATGCTCGGCCAGGGCCAGGACTTCGCCATGAGCGGCGAGGAAAAGGTCGCCGTCGGCGTGGCGCAGATGCTGGTCTCTGGCGATGCCGCCGCTGCCGTGAAGACACTGTCCGGCGCCCTCAAGGAGATCTCCACCACCGAAGATCTGTATGGTCTGGCCAAGGTCGTCGCCGGCGACATCAAGGATGCCGGTCTGGCCGGTCAGATTTATGACAAGATCAAGGCCAAGGCCGGTCGTGCCGCCGACTTTGCCCGGCTGGCCCGCACCGTCGCTGCGGACCTTGGTGACAAGACACAGGCGGCCGCGATTATCAGCGAGGGCGCTGGCAAGTTCAGCGCCGCCGCCGATATGATCGCCCTTGCGGGTGCCATGGGTGAGATCGATCCGGCCGGCGCCAACGCGCTTTACGACAAGGCGCTGGCTTCAGCCAAGGATTTCGCCGCTCTCATGCAGGTGCTGGCCGCCGCCAAGGGTAACCCGGAATTGGCCAAGGCCGTGCTGGTCAAGGCTGGCGCCACCGCCAGCGCCGCCACCGATCTGTTGCAGTTGGCCGATGTCTACGCCGACCTGGGTGACGCGGCTGGCGTTGCCGACATGATGATCAAGGCCGAAGAGGCCGTGGCCAACCTCGACGAGATGCGCAAGGTGGTCGAAGCGGTCAACAAGCACCTCGCTGGCGATACCGTGCGCCTCGCCCGCGTCGCCGATAAGCTGGCCAAGCGCGAGGCCAACCAGGCCAAATATGTGGAGATTCAGAACGAAGAGGCCAAGTGCAAGACCGCCAAGCAGTTCATCGCCCTGGCCGACCGCATCATCGCCGAACTGGATGATCAGGCCTATGCCAGCAAGCTACTCTCCGGGGCCGAGGAGGTGATGCGCGCCGATGGTTTCCACTTCAGCCGCTTCAAGCCGCTGATCCTGGCCGTCGATCGCCTTGGTGACAAGGCCTGGCTTGGGCGGCTGCTCGACGAGTCGGTCGCTTCCGCCAGTGACTTCGTCTGGTTCCGCGAAATCGTGCTGACGGCCGCCCGTGAGTTCAAAGATGCCGACTTCGGCAAGGGCCGCGCCAAGGCTTACATCGATGCCCGCGTCGGTCAGTCCGGCGACAACCCTTACGACTGGACCAAGCTGGCAGAGATTGCGCGCGAGGCGTTGAACGATTCCGCCCTGGCCTCCAACCTCCTGGCCGAGGCCGGCAAGAGGGCCCGCGACCATTTCGCCCTGTCCCGCATCGGGCGGCTGTTCGCTGACCTGGGCGATGCCGCGACCGCCAAAGCCATGTATGCCAAGGCCGTGGATGTCTGCGCCAGTGGTGAAAACTGTGTGCAACTGGCCAACCGTCTGAAAGGCTATGGTCTGGCCAAGGCCGACATCGTCGCCCTGATGGACAAGTGCGGCGCAAAATTGCCCTCGGCCTCCGACAAGCTGCGCTGGGTTGAGGGGGTGGCGGATCTCTTGCTGGACGGCGATTGGGCCGCCAAGGCTTATGCGGCCATCGCCGCTGCCTTCACCGACGATATTGGCAAGAAGCGTTTGGCCATCAGCCAGCAGATGCGTGCCGGCTACCGTTTCTTCGGCCCCGGCGTAGAGGCCCACTGAGCCTTTGCCAAACCCGCAAACGGCCGGTTTTCCGGCCGTTTGCGCTTTAATGCCGTCCCTGGGACGGTTCCTTGGGCCTGGGCGCGTCCGGCTGGCTTATCTGGGTTAAACTCCGGCCAGACAGATCGGGTGGATGACAGGACCGGAGCATGGCGGAAGACAGCGATCTCGAACGCACCGAACCGGCGTCGGGACGAAAGATCCAGAAGGCCCGCGAAGAGGGCAACGTCCCCCGCTCCCGCGAGCTTGCCACCTTTGCCGTCCTCATGGCGTCGGGCGCTTCGTTGGCCTTGATGGGCGCCTTCCTCATGGGCACGTTGAGCCGGATGCTGCGCAATAGCCTCGATTTTGGTCCGGCGGACATCGTTGACCCCGGCATGATGGGGCAGAACCTGGCTGAGGCGGGGTTCGACGCCATCCTGACTGTGCTGCCCATCGCCGTGGTGGTGCTGCTGGCGGCGGTGGTGGCCAACATGCTGCTATCGGGCTGGAACTTCAGTCTCAAGCCGCTCGAACTGAATCTCGACAAGCTCGACCCGATCAAGGGCCTGGGCAAGATGTTCTCCTGGAATTCACTGGCGGAACTCTTCAAGGCGTTGCTCAAGGGGGGGCTGATCGCCGGTGCCTCGGTCTGGATGATCTGGCTTCAGTGGGATGCCATCCTCGCCCTGATGGCAGAGCCGATGGGGTCGGCCCTGCCGCACTTCGGTCACATCACCTTGTACACCTTCCTGGCCGCAGCGGCGGCCTTCGCTCTCATCGCCGCCATCGACGTGCCGTTCCAGCTCTGGCAGTACCACCGCAACCTGCGCATGACCAAGGAAGAGGTGCGGCAGGAAAATAAGGAAACCGAGGGCGACCCGCAGATCAAGGCGCGCATCCGTTCGCTGCAGCGCGAGCAGGCCCGCCGCCGGATGATGCAGGCGGTGCCGCAGGCCGATGTGGTGGTGACCAACCCGCTTCACTTCGCGGTGGCTCTTAAGTACGAGGAAAATGTCATGGCGGCGCCGCAGGTGGTAGCCAAGGGCTCGCAAAAGGTGGCCGAGCGGATCAAGGAGATCGCGCGCGAGCATCACGTCCCCATCGTCGAGGCGCCCCCCCTGGCCCGCGCCCTGCACCGGCACGTGGAGGTGGGCGACGTCATCCCCGCCGCCCTGTTCACCGCCGTGGCCCAGGTGCTGGCCTACGTCTACCAGTTGAACCGGCAAATGCAGCCGCAACTGCCCGCCGCCTGGCAGGTGCCGGCGGAAATGGACCCGCTCGATCGGTCTGAGGCGAACTGATGGCGGCGGCGACCCTGAGCGGCATGCAGTGGCAGAAGATGGCGGCGCCCATACTGGTGATCGCCATCCTGGCGATGATGATCCTGCCGTTGCCGCCGTTCCTGCTCGACATGCTGTTCACCTTCAATATCGCCCTGGCGATGATCGTCCTGCTGATCAGCCTCTATACCTTGAAGCCTCTGGAGTTCTCGGTCTTCCCCACGGTGCTGCTGATGACCACGCTGATGCGCCTGTCGCTCAACGTCGCCTCCACCCGCATCGTGTTGATGGAGGGGCACACCGGCCCGGATGCCGCCGGCAAGGTGATCGAATCCTTCGGCCATTTCCTGGTGGGCGGTAACTATGCGGTCGGCCTGATCGTGTTCATCATCCTGGTGCTGATCAACTTCGTGGTCATCACCAAGGGTGCCGGCCGCATCGCCGAAGTCTCCGCCCGCTTCACCCTGGACGCCATGCCGGGCAAGCAGATGGCCATCGACGCCGACCTCAACGCCGGCCTGATCGGCGAGGACGAAGCACGCCGGCGGCGGGCGGAAATCGCCCAGGAGGCCGACTTCTACGGCTCGATGGATGGCGCCTCCAAGTTCGTGCGCGGCGACGCCGTGGCCGGCATCATCATCATGCTCATCAACGTCGTCGGCGGGCTTATCGTCGGCGTCGCCCAGCACGGCATGTCGTTCGCCGACGCCGCCTCGCGCTATACCTTGCTGACTATCGGCGATGGCCTGGTGGCGCAGGTGCCGGCCCTTGTCATCTCCACCGCCGCGGGCATCGTCGTCGCCCGCGTCTCCAGCGAGCAGGACCTCAACCAGCAACTGCTTGGCCAGATGTTCGGCAAGCCACAGGCCATTTTCCTCGCGGCCGGCATCCTGGCACTGCTCGGCATCCTCCCCGGCATGCCGCATGTCGCCTTCCTGCTCATGGGCAGCCTGCTCGGTGGCGCTGGTTATTGGCTGACGCAACAGCAGCGGATGGCGGCGGCGCAGGCCCTGGAGGCAGCGCCGGCGGCGAAGCCGGCGGAAGCGGAAGAGGTCGGTTGGCACGACGTGGCGGCGGTTGACCGCCTCGGTCTGGAAGTGGGCTACCGGCTGGTACCGCTGCTCGACAAGGGTCAGGATGGCGAGTTGTTGCGGCGCATTCGCGGCATCCGCAAGAAGATTGCCCAGGACACCGGCTTTTTGGTGCCGGCAGTGCACATCCGCGACAATCTGCAACTCAAGCCCAATGCCTATCGCCTCACCCTCAAGGGGGTCACCCTGGCCGAACATGAGGTACAGCCGGGAAAATATCTGGCCATCAATCCCGGCCGGGTGTTTGGCGGCATCCAGGGCCAGGCCACCACCGACCCGGCTTATGGCTTGCCGGCGGTGTGGGTGGATGCGGGTCTGCGCGAACAGGCACAGACCTATGGCTATACCGTGGTGGATGCCGGCACGGTGATCGCCACCCATCTGTCCAAGATCATCAATGAACACGCCGCCGAGCTGCTGGGCCGCGAGGAAACCCAGCAGCTGCTCGATCACGTTGCCAAGGAGAGCCCCAAGCTGGTGGAAGAACTGGTGCCAAAACTGTTGCCCTTGGCCACCGTGCAGAAGGTGCTGCAGGCCCTGCTGGAGGAAAAGGTACACATCCGCGATATGCGCAGCATACTTGAGGCCCTGGCCGAGCAGGCCGGCCGCAGCCAGGACCCGGACGAGCTGACCGCCGCCGTGAGGGTGGCGCTGGCGCGTGCTATCATTTATGAAATATTTGGAGGAGCCCAAGAATTGCAGGTTATGGCGCTGGAGCCCGGCCTGGAAAGCCTCCTCATGCAGGCTTTGGCCACGGGCGGAGAGGGCGGCGTCGGGCTGGAGCCCGGCCTGGCCGAACGCCTGGTACGCGATACCGCCCAGGCGGTGGAGCGGCAAAGCGAGGCCGGTGCGCCGTCCGTGCTGCTCGCGCCCCCTGCCATACGCACCCTGCTTTCCCGCTTTTTGCGCCGTTCCGCACCCGCGCTGCGGGTCATTTCCCACGCCGAGGTGCCTGACGGCCGCCGCATCAAGGTCATCCAAATCATCGGACAACGATAAAAGCCAATGATCAAAAAATTCCACGCCAGCACTACTCGCGACGCCCTGCGCCAGGTGCGCGACGCTCTCGGGGCCGACGCCATCATCCTTTCCAACCGCCAGGTGGCGGGCGGCATCGAGATCATTGCCGTGGCCGATCTCGACATGGCCTCGCTGGCCGAACAGGCGGAAGCAGTGACGGCGCGCCAGTTCTCGCCCCCCGCCGCCGTGCCGGCCCGGCCGGCGGCCATGGCCGCGGCAATACCGTCCACGCCGACATCCTTCGCTGCTTATCTGGCGCAGCGTGAGGCCTCGGTCATCCGCCCCACGCCGGCGCGGCGGCCGGCGGCGCCGCCGCTCGAACCCCGGCCCGAAGCCGTCGCCCCTGCCCCTGCCGCCAATCCCGAGACAGCCACGGTGGCGCCAGTGATGCAGGAACTGGCGCGCGAGATGCGTGTGCTGCGTGGTCTGGTCGAAGGCCAACTGGCTGGCTTGGCCTGGAATGACATCTGCCGCCGCGAGCCCTATCGCGCCGAAATCATGAAGCGCCTGCTGGCGGCGAGCTTCAGCCCGGCATTGACCCGGCAGTTGCTGGAGCGGATGCCGGCCGAGCCAGACCACGAACGGGCGATGAAATGGATATGCCACGCTCTCGCCCATAACCTGAAAGTGGCGGACGTCAGCGACGATCTGATCGACCAGGGCGGGGTGTATGCCCTGGTCGGGCCGACCGGCGTCGGCAAGACCACTACCGTCGCCAAGCTGGCCGCCCGTGCCGTTCTCAGACACGGTGCCGGCAAGGTGGCCATGGTGACCACCGATAGCTACCGGATCGGCGCCCAGGACCAGTTGCGCATTTACGGCCGTATCCTCGGCACCCCGGTATTCGCCGTGCGGGACGAGGGCGACCTGGAGCTGACCCTGCTCGATCTGGCCGGCAAGCACCTGGTATTCATCGACACCATAGGCATGAGCCAGCGCGATAAGCGGGTCATGGAGCAGACCAGCCTGCTCGGCGGTTCCGGGCAAGCGGTCAAGCGGCTGCTGCTGTTGAGCGCGCCGGCCCAGGGGATCACCCTGGAAGAGGTGGTGCGCGCCTATCAGGGACCTGGCCTGGAGGGTTGCATCCTGACCAAGATCGACGAGGCGCTGACCTATGGTCCGGTGCTGGATGTGGTCATCCGCCACCAGCTACGGGTGCGCTACGTCACCAACGGCCAGCGGGTGCCGGAGGACATGCACCTGGCCAACGCCCGCTTTCTGGTGGACCGTGCCTTCCGCCTGGGCGCGGCGGATCCGGCCTTCACCCCCGAGGATGGCGACTATCCTGTGCTGATGGCGGCGGCCAGCCAGCCTGCGGCCGAGGCGGCGCCGTATCCTCTGCGTGAGGCGCAAGGTGCAGTTAGCTGACGGGCTCGATCAGGCAGCCGGGCTGCGTCGCCTGCTGGGTGCTGGCGCGACGCCGGAGACCCTGGCGGTGTTCGGCCCGGAGGCCAGCCTCAATGCCATGGCCTGCGCCAGCCTGGCCTTTGCCCTGGCGCAGCGGGGAGGGCCGGTTTGCGTCATCGATGAAGCGGCGGGGCCGCGCAACGTCGCCGGCCAGTTCGGCCTCAGCCCACGTTTCGGCCTGACCGATGTACTGCGCGATGGGATCGGCCTGGAAGACGCCATGGTGACGGTGCCCGGCGGCTCGCGGCTGCTGCGGGCGGAGCGGGGTCTCGGCCAGGTGGCGACGACCGACGAGCGCACCTGGGCGCGCCTGGGCGACGCCTTCGCCAGGGTGTCCTGGGCCTGGGTGTTGCTGGCGGCCCCGGCAGCGGCCGGGCCCAGTCTCGCCCTGGCGGCGCCGCGCCGCTTGCTGGTGCTGCCGGCCCGGCGCCAGCGCTTGACCGAGGCCTATGCCATGGTGAAGACCATACAGCAGATGCAACCCGACGGCCGCTGGCAGGTGCTGGTCATGAACGCGGCGGACGCCGCCCAGGCTGCCACCCTGACGGCGGCCTTGAATGACACGGCACGCCGCTTTCTCGGTATCGAAATGGATTTCCTCGGCGTCGTGCCACGCGACGGCAAAGTCGAGCAGGCGGCGCGCGCCATGCGCCCGCTTCTGGAGGTCTCGCCCGCCTCGCCCGCCGCCACCGCCTTCCGCGGCCTGGCGGAGGCCCTGCACAGCGGGCCGGTCGCGGCAGGCATGGACCATCACGTCTTCTGGCAGCGGCTGGGTCTGTTCGGTCGCCTGAGCGGGCAGCTCGCCTCCCAACAACCTTGGCGGATGCGGCATGGAAGGGCCTACGGATAAAGACGCACTGATCCGCATGCAACTGCCTTTGGTGAAACGCATCGCCTTTCACCTGATGAGCCGGCTGCCTGCCTGCGTCGAGGCGGACGATCTGATCCAGGCGGGGCTGATCGGCCTGCTCGATGCCGCGGAGCGTTTCGATGATAGCCAGGGCGCGCATTTCGAGACTTACGCCACTCAGCGTATCCGTGGGGCGATGCTGGATGAGCTGCGCCAGTCCGACTGGGCCTCGCGCAGCACCCGCAAGGCCAGCCGGCAGATCGAGCAGGCCATCCACGCCTTGCAGCAACGTCTGCAGCGGCCACCCACCGAGCAGGAGATCGCCGGCCAACTGAACCTGGGGATCGATGAATATTTCGATCTGCTCAACGAGACCCGGGGCGTGCAATTGGTGTACTACGAAGACCTGCGCGCCGCCGAGGACGACAGTTTCCTTGATCGCTTCGTCGACGATCTGGCCGAGGGGCCTTTCGAGGCCTTGTCCGACAAGCGCTTTCGGCGGGCGTTGACCGAGGCGGTGACGGCATTGCCGGACCGGGAGAAGATGCTGATGGGCATGTACTATGAGCAGGAGATGAATTTCAAGGAAATCGGCGCCGTGCTGGGAGTCTCCGAATCGCGGGTCTGTCAGTTGCATGGCCAGGCCGTTGCCCGCCTGCGCGGTTTTCTGCGTGATTGGACGGGCGCCTAAGGCCCGCCGCGCCTATGGACGTCATCAGCCTCATCGGCCTTTTTCTCGGTCTCGCCGCCATCGTCGGCGGCCAGGCTTTGGAGGGCGGCCACATCGGCTCTCTGCTGCAGGTCACCGCCTTCCTGATCGTGATCGGCGGTACGGCCGGCGCCGTCATGCTGCAAAGCTCGCTCAGGATCTTTCTAGACGGCCTGGCCATGCTGAAATGGGTGTTCCGGCCACCCCTTTACCGGCCCCAGGAGACACTCGACCAGATATTGGGCTGGAGCCACCAGGCGCGGCGCGGCGGCCTGCTCGCGCTGGAGCCGATGATCGACGAACAGGCTGACCTGTTCCAACGGCGCGGGCTGCAGATGCTGGTCGACGGCGCTGAACCGGAAACGCTGCGCGACACCCTGGGAATGGAGCTCTCCGGCCATGAGACGCACCGCATCGAGGCGGCCAAGATCTGGCTGGCGGCGGGCGGCTACGCCCCGACCATAGGCATCATCGGGGCGGTGATGGGCCTCATCCACGTCATGGAGAACCTCACCGACCCCTCCAAACTGGGCGCCGGCATCGCCGTTGCCTTCGTCGCCACCATTTACGGCGTTGGCAGCGCCAACCTCATCTTCCTGCCCATCGCCAGCAAGCTGCGTTACCACGTCAACCGCCAGGTGCGGTTGAAAGAGATGTTCATCGAAGGCATCGTGGCCATCGCCAATGGCGAGAATCCGAGGATGATCGAGGCGAAACTACAGGGGTATCTGGCATGAGTATCGTCTTGGCGGGCGCGGGAGCCGATGGGCGCGTTCATGGCCTGCGGGCTGCTCCCGCAGACTGACCCGGCCGTCATGCCCCGCAAGCCTGTCCATGAGGAACACGAGAACCTGGAGCGCTGGCTGGTCTCCTACGCCGATTTCATCACCTTGCTGTTTGCCTTCTTCGTGGTGATGTACGCCATCTCCTCCATCAACGAGGGCAAGTATAGGGTGCTTTCCGACTCCATCGTCCAGGCCTTTCAGGAAAAACAGTCCAGTCCCACCATGGTCAACCTGAGCCAGAAGAATGCGTCGATACTGCCTGGCACCGGCCGGCCCATCGGCAAGGCGGGGCAGACAGCCGCCGGCGGCAAGCAGGACGCCCCCGAGGCGCAAGAGATGAAGGCCATCGCCAGGGATGTGATGAGTGCCCTCGCCACCCTGGTACGCCAGGGCCAGGTGCGGGTGACCCAATCGCCCCGCGGCATCAGCGTGGAGATCAACGCCAGCACCCTGTTCGCCAGCGGTGACGCCGCCCTGCAACCGGCCGCCACCCAGGCCCTGGCGGCGGTGGCCAAGGTGCTGGCCGGCACTGACAATTCCATCGAGGTGGAGGGCCATACCGACAACATCCCGATCAGCAGTCCGGCCTATCCCTCCAACTGGGAACTCTCCTCCGCCCGCGCCGGCTCGGTGGTGCGTCTGCTCGCCGAGCATGGCGTGCCACCCGGCCGCATGGTGGCCATCGGCTACGCCGACAACCAGCCGCTCGATACCAACGCCAGCAACGAGGGACGAGCCCGCAACCGGCGGGTGAACGTACTCATCCTCAACAAGGCGCGGGAGGCGTTGGCAGTGAGACAGACGAACTGATCAGCCTGGCGCGCTGTCATGGCAGCGGAACAGGTCCACCCCCAGCACGCTTTCCAGCTTCTCGCTCACCTGCAAGCGTCGCTCTGGGGCGGGCGAGACGATCCGCAGCGGAGTGGCCAGTGTTTTGCCCAGGTCCGGCAGGACCAGGGTGAGCGCCATCTGGGTGGGGCTGTGGTTGATGGGCAGCAGCAGGCCGGGGTAGGTGGGGCCGGTTGCCGTGTCGCGTAGCCGGACCGCGGTTGGCTGTCCCGGCAGTAATTTGATGCCGAAGGTCAACAGGCCGTCGGCCGTGATCTTGAACCAGCGCACCAGGCCGAGGTCGTGCCTGGCCTCATTGGGGCGGTTGACGCAGATCAGCGCGCCGATCATGAGATGGAAACGAGGCTTGGCGTTTTCCATCGCCATGCCTTCCAGGCTCTCGTTGACGAGCTGGCAGACGACAGGGCCGCCGGCCGCCGGCTGGCGCGGCGCGGGCTGATGCCCCTCGGCCGCGAGGTGGCTAAAGATGGTGTGAAAACCGAACACCAGTTCGCACTGAATCGGCTGGCGCGGCTGGCGGCGGAGCGAGTGGCGCTGCATCGATCCCCCCCACTGCAGTTTGAGGCGGTTGAGCAGGGTTACATAGGCAGGGGGATGCGCTGCCGCCGGGGCGTTCTCCAGTTGGTTGGCCAGGAGCGCAAGATGCCTGGCGAGCGAGGTGTTGTTGAGGACCAGATCGCAGTCGGGCAGGGCGTTTTCCTGCCAGGACAGTGGTTGCGGCGGCCGGTCCTCGTCGCTGTGGATGCCATAGACGCCGCCATGCGCGGCCTCCCGTGCCGGCGACAATTGCGCCAGGCCGCCCAGCCTGGCGATGATGTCGCCGGTCCACCGCCTTTCCTGGATGGACATGTGGTAGGGGTCGGCAACGGCCTCCAGCAGCATGGCCTTATAGAGGTCGGTGGGGCTGGCCGGTGAGGGTTGTTCGGGGGGATCGGCGTAGCCGTTGACCAGGGCGAAGTAATATGTCTGGTGTGCCTCCTGCCAGAGCCCGGCGGGGGCCTGGGCATGGGTCAGGTAGCAGATATTCAGCCGCTGGCGCGCGCTCTGCAATAGTAGCCGGAGATATTCCGGCAGCGGGTTGTCGCCAAAGAGCGGCGCACGCCGTTCGATCGCTTCCAGAATCAGCTGTTTGTAGCCATCGCCGAGGACTTGCAGCAACCGCTGGGCACGCTCAGCCTGGCGTCGCATGGCAGGGGCCAAGGGGAGCGGGGCGCCGTGCAACTCGTCATCCAGTGTGGCCAGCAAGCGCCGGGCCGGGGTGATGGCCAGACCGAGTAACTGGCGGCGGAGCGCGGCCGGCAGCTCGGGGCGTTGGTGGGCGGAGAGATAGTCGGCCAGGCGCTCGGCGCCGAGGCCGGGATCGTCGCGCGGCAGCGTGTCCAGCCAGGCCTCGACTTGCTTGGCCTTCGCGGCAAGCGTTATATTCGTGGCCGCGCCTGGGGGCGACAGTGCATAGTGCGGCTTCATCGGCAATCTGGAAGGGGGGAGGTTCCGATTGTATTGAACCCCTCTTGTCTTTGTAAATTTCCATCGGTTTTTTCCTTGGTGTCGTTTTTTATGGGTTTTTTCATGCGCTTTATCGAAAGAGTGTTCGAGGGGTTGATCTGGCGCAGCCGCTACGTGGTGCTGTTCGCGGTCATCGCCAGCCTGGCCTCGGCCGTAGCCATCTTCTACATGGCTACGGTGGATGTGATCTATCTGGTGCAGCACGTCGTGCACTACGCTGACGCGGCCCTTGGGGACGAGGCGCGCAAGGGCATACACGACACCACCATTACCCATGTGGTCGAGGTGGTGGATGGCTACCTGCTCGGCACAGTCATGCTCATCTTCGCTTTGGGTATGTATGAGCTGTTCATCAGCGACATCGATGAGGCCAAGGGCAGCCGCGCCTCCAGCAAGATATTGGTGATCGACAATCTGGACGATCTGAAGCAGCGCCTGGCCAAGGTGATCATCATGATCCTAATCGTCACCATCTTCGAGCTGGCCCTCAAGCTCAAGGTGGATACGCCGCTGGACCTGGTCTACCTGGCTGCCGCTCTCGCCCTCATCGGCCTGGCCCTCTACCTGACCCACGCTTCCGATGGCGGCGGCCACGGTAAGGGCGGGGTGGGGGGCGCCGGCAAGCACACGGGGAACGCCGACGTACAGGCGCGGTCCATTCGGTAATATTGATTGGTGATACGCATGTTCAGACGTTTCCTGCTTGCCCTTGCCCTTTTCGCCATGGCCGCGACCGCTGCGGCCTTCGAACTGGTAGACAGCAAAGGCCAGACCCACAGGCTGTCGCAGTACAAGGGCAAATGGGTGCTGGTGAATTTCTGGGCCACTTGGTGCCCGCCCTGTCTCGCGGAAATCCCCGACCTCATAGCCCTGCACAAGAACAAGAAGAACAAACTGGTGGTTCTCGGCGTCGCCATGGACTACCGCGAGCCCCAGGAGGTGGTGCAATTCGCCGGGCAACAGAAGATTCCTTATCCGATCATCCTGGGCGATCGCAAGATCGCCGCACAGATGGGGCCGGTCGATGGCCTGCCCACCACCTACCTCTACAATCCTCAGGGCAAGATGGTCGCCTACAATGTCGGCGCACTGACCCGCCAGGCCGTGGAGAGTTATATCGCCGGCAAGGGTAAGGCGGCCGGCAAATGAGAACGATGAGGAGAAGGCGATGCGCTGGTTATTGTTGCTTCTGGCATTACTGACGACGGTCTCACTGGCCGGGGTGCGCGACCCCGGCGAGCATTTCTTCCAGCCCAAGCTGGGTGATCTGAAGGCTGATCTCGCCGTGGCGAAAGGGGAAGGCAAGGTCGGCATCCTGCTCATGTTCGAGATGGATGACTGTCCCTTCTGCGACCGCATGAAGCGCACGGTGCTCAACCAGTCGGAGGTGCAGGACTACTTCCGCAAGCATTTCATACTCTACCCCATGGATACCCGCGGCGATGTCCCCATGACCGACTTCGCCGGCAAGGACACTACCGAAAAGGCCTTTTCTCTGGTACAGCGCGCCCGCGCCACGCCCACCTTCATCTTCTATGACCTCGGGGGCAAAGAGATGGCACGCTTTACCGGCGCCACGCGGACGGCGGAGGAGTTTCTGCTGCTCGGCCGTTACGTCGTGGAAGGGGCGTACAAGACGGCCCCCTTCAACGTATACAAGCGTCTGGCCCAGGGCCGCTAGGCCGCCCTCATGCGGGCTTCTTTATTACTGACAGGCATGTGGCCACGGGCCGTCCTGGCGCTGCTGGGGCTGTTGCTGACGGCCGGCGGCGCGGTGGCGGCGGAAGTCCCGCTGACCCTGGAGTTGGTGCTGGCCAAGGCCGATCAGCCGCACCCCGAACTGGATGCCGCCCACGCCCAGGCCGGTCTGGCCCGCGCCGAACAGCGGCTGGCGGAGAGCCAGGCCGATTTTCGCGTCACCCTGGAGGCGGCCCTGCGCAGTGGCCGCAACAGTCTCGCCGGTGACCGCTTCGACCCCGATCATTATGCCCGCCTCAATGTACGCAAGACCTTGTGGGATGGCGGCCGCATCGACCTGGGCGCGCAGGCGGCGAGGCTGGAGACCCAGGGCCGCGACCAGCAACTGCTTGACGCCCGCGCCCAGCGCCGGCTGACGCTGATGACCCGTTTCTTCGACGTGCTCCTGACCGATCTGCAACTGGCTGCCGACAGTGAATTCACCGCCGTCGCCTATGTCGCTTGGGACAACGGCAAGGACCGGCACCAGCTGGGGGAGATGTCCAATGTCGAGATCGCCACGCTTGAGGCGCGTTACCAGGAGCAGCGGATAAAGCGCAGCGACAGCCAGCGGCGGGCGCGGGAAAAACGCGCCTTGCTGGCGGCGGCCATGAACCGGCCGGGGGAACTGCCGGCGGAGCTTGCCGATCCCGAACTGCGCGACAACGACCGGCCGCTGCCTGAGTTCGACCACTTGCTGGCGGCCATGCAGACGCACAACCCCCGCCTGCTGGCGCAGCGGCAGTTGCTGGAGGCCAGCCGCCAGCGGCTGGCGGCGCAGCGGGCGGAGACTGGCCCCAGCCTGGAATTCGAGGCAGAAACTGCGGCCTACAGCCGGGATGCCCTCACCCGCGACAGCGTGCGCGCCGGCATCAATCTGGTCTGGCCTCTGTACCAGGGGCAGCGGGTCGATTCCGCCATCGCCCGTGAGCAGGCCCGCTTTCAGTTGCTCCAGGCCGAGCATGATCGCTTGGCGCTGGCGCTGCGCCAAGCCTTGTTCGAGACACGGGAGGAGATCGCCCTGCTGTTGGAAAGCGAGCGCCGTGCCGCCGAGGTCAATGCCAGCTGGCGCGACTGGAGCCTGGAGCGGGCGCGGGCGGAATACGAACTGGAACTGAAGACCAATCTGGGCAACAGCATGGCCGAGACCCAGGCGGCGAGGATGCGCCGGCGGGCGGTGGAATATCGGCTGGCTCTCGCCTGGGAGCGGCTAGCCGCGTTGTTGGGGCAGCCATTGTCAGCGCTCACGGTGGAAAGGAAATCATGATGCGGCGCCTTGCGGTTCTACTCGTCATCGTCGCGCCGGCCTGGGCGGCGGACTTGCCGGCCAGGCTCGACTGGTCGCAGCCGGTGCAACTGGCGAGCGCCGTTTCCGGTGTCGTCGAGACCGTCAATGTCCGGCCCGGCCAGTCGGTGCGCGCCGGCGAGGTCCTGGCCAGCCTCAACCAGACACTGTTCAAGGCCGCCCTCTTGGAGGCCCGCGCCGACATCGACCGGCTCACCCAGGAGGAGGCGGACGCCAGCCGCGAACTGGCGCGGGTGAACGAGTTGTATGCCCGTACCGTCGCCGCCACCACCGAACTCGACGCCGCCAGGCTGCGGCATGCCCGCGCTCTGTCCTTGCTGGTGGCAGCCCAGGCGCGGGTGGAGCGAGCGCGGCGTCAGCTCGACGAGACCGAGGTCCGCGCCCCCTTTGAGGCCAGGGTGCTGGAGCGTCGGGCCGAACCGGGGCTGGTCGTGGCCGCCCAGTGTCAGCCGACCGCGCTGCTGACTGTGGCGCGCGCCGATGAGATCGTTGCCCGCGCGCCGATCACCGCCGAACGGGCCGCCCGGCTCAGGCCAGGCACGTCGCTGGCGGTGATGGCGGGAGGCCAGACTCACGCCGGTCAGGTCGCGGCCGTGCGCGCCCAGGCCGACGGCCGCTATCTGCTGGATGTGCTCTTCCCCCGCCCGGAGGGCCTGGTGGCCGGCATGGCAGCCACGATCCGTCTGCCCTGAGCGCTTGGCGGAGGTGATGCGGTGCCGCTCGCTGCCCTGCTGCTCGACTTCAATTCCTACTTCGCCTCGGTGGAGCAGCAGTTGCGGCCGGAGTGGCGAGGCCGGCCACTGGGCGTCCTGCCGGTCATGGCCGAGACCACCTGCTGCATTGCCGCCAGCCGCGAGGCCAAGCGCTTCGGCGTCAAGACCGGTACCGGTGTCGCCGAGGCCCGGCGGTTGTGCCCCGGCATCGTTTTCGTCGAGGCCCGACCAGCCGTCTACGTGGAGATGCATCATCGCCTGATGGCCATCGTCGACAGCGTCATCGCCATCGGCGAGGTGTTGTCCATCGACGAGGTCGCCTGCGAGCTGACCGGCAGTTGGCAGCAGGAAGAGGTCATACGCCAGCGCTGCCTTGTGGTGAAGCAACGGCTCAGGGAGGAGGCCGGTGAGTGCATGACCTGCTCCATCGGCATCGGCCCCAACCGCTTCCTGGCCAAGACCGCTTCCAACATGCAAAAGCCGGATGGGCTGACGGTCATCCACCAGGCCGACCTGCCGCAGATACTTTTCCCGCTCAAACTCGAGGACCTCAACGGCATCGGCCACGCCATGCTGCAACGCTTGCACCGCCATGGCCTGTACAGCGTCGAGGCCCTCTGCCGGGCCAGCCGGGAACAATTGCGCCGGGTTTGGGGTGGGGTGGAGGGCGAGCGTTTTTACGACCGGTTGCGCGGCGAGGAGGTGGTCACGCCGCCTACCCGGCGCGCCAGCATCGGCCATTCGCACGTACTGCCACCGCGTTTGCGCTATGTCGGCGGCGCCTGGTCGGTGCTCTCCAAGCTGACGCAAAAGGCCGCCCTGCGCCTGCGGGCGGAGGGCTATCTTGCCGGCCGTCTCGGCATCCGCGTCGCCTGGCGGCGGCACGATGCCTGGGAGAATGCCGCCCGTTTCGCCCCCCTGGCCGACACCCTCGGCCTGCTCCGCCTACTCGCCGACCTCTGGGCACAACGGCCGGCCTGCGGCGAGCCCGTGCAGGTGAGCGTGGTGCTCACCGACCTTGTCTCCGCCAGTCAGCAGACCCTGCCGCTGTTCACCGTGGGCGCCCGCGCCTCCGGCCTCGACGCCGCCTTCGATGCGGTGCGGCGCAAGTATGGCAACGACGCCCTCTGTTTCGGCGGCGCCCTGCTGGCCGCCCATGAGGCTCCCATGCGGATTTCCTTCAACCACATCCCCGATATCGATCTGGAGGCGGATACCTCTGACGCGCAAGGCCTGGCCCGCCCCGGATCATGAACATCATCCTGCCAGGCGCGCCCCCCTTTCACGAGGGGAGAGAGGGGCGTAGTCTCGCTGCGCGAGTTTCACGTTAAAGTTTTGCCGGCGGTTGCCGTCAATGAGGGTGGGAGCCGATGAAATGGCTCCCGACTGTGTTCGAAAAGGCAAACCTGCCGAAAGGCAGGGACGCAAAGTCACCGTCTAAGGGCAGGCCGTATCGTCTGCCTATGATCGAGGGACCGCCGACCGTGAACCTGCCTTTAGGCCCGTCTGGCCTGTGCCATGCCGTTTCGAACTCCCACGACCTGCCGGGAGAACCGAGATGCGTGCCATTACCGCAAGAACTCATCGAGGATGGCTGTTTGCATTGTTGCTGTGGGCCTGGCATGGGTCGTCTCTGGCCGGCCTCGATGAAGGCCTGGCGGCCTATGCCGCCGGCGATTTCGAGGGGGCGGCGCGCGAGTTTGCACAGTTGGCCGGGCGCGGCGACGCCCTGGCGCAGTATCACCTCGGCCTGCTCTGCGAAGAAGGACAGGGAGTGACGCGAAATCCCGTTGCCGCCCGCCAGTGGTATCTCAAGGCCGCCACACAGGGCAATGCCGATGCGATGTTCGCCTTGGGGCAGATCTATGCCGGCGGGATTGGGGTGAAACGGGAGGTGGTGCTGGCCTATCATTTGTTCGACCTGGCCGCCCACAGCAGGCATAGGCTGGGGGCGCAGGAACGCGACCGCCTGGCCGGGGCCATGTCGGCGGAGGAGTTGGCAGCCGCCAGGCATCTTAACGGCGAGACGCTCATCGCCCATATACGTTGAGCCGCCGTGTCGGCCTTTGGCCGGCGCAGTCGATTGCCCGCAGGCAGGGTACACTCTGCCGATCGCCATTCGCCGCTTCGAGCCATGCAGGATTTCGCCTCCCGTCTCATCGCCTGGCAACGGGCGCACGGCCGCCACGATCTGCCCTGGCAGGTAAGTGATCCCTATGCCGTCTGGGTTTCCGAGATCATGTTGCAGCAGACTCAGGTGGAGACGGTGATCCCCTATTACCGGCGCTTTCTCGCCCGCTTCCCGGATCTGGTCACCCTCGCCGCCGCGCCGCCTGACGACCTGCTGGAACTCTGGAGCGGCCTCGGCTACTACGCCCGGGCGCGCCATATGCAGGCAGCGGCGAAGACCATAGTGAGCGACCACGGCGGTAGCTTTCCGCGGCATATCGAGGCGATCGAGTCCCTGCCTGGTGTCGGCCGCACGACGGCGGCGGCGATCGCCGCCTTTGCCTACGGCGAGCGGCGTGCGATTCTGGATGGCAACGTCAGGAGGCTGTTTTGCCGGCTGTTCGGGGTGGAGGGTTGGCCGGGCGAGCGGGCGGTGGAGCAGCGGCTGTGGGGACTGGCCGACTCTTTGTTGCCGGCGACCGATATCGAAGCCTATACGCAAGGGCTGATGGATTTTGGGGCGACGCTTTGCCGGCGGGGCAGACCCGCGTGCGGGCGCTGTCCCTTCAGCGACGACTGCGTCGCACGCCGCAGCGGCCGCCAAGCCGAACTGCCGGCGGCGCGGCCGCGCAAGGCCCTGCCGGAGAGGGCGACTACCATGCTGTTGCTGCACCATGACGGCGAAATACTGCTGGAGAAACGGCCGGCCGTCGGTCTCTGGGGTGGGCTCTGGAGCCTGCCGGAATGCGCCAACGCGGCGCGGATCGCCACCCAGGCACGACGGCTGGGTTACGAACCCATCGCTACCCGGCGATTGCCTGCGCTACGGCATGCCTTCAGCCATTTCCGCCTGACCATCGACCCCTGGCGGATCGATGTCGACCGCCCGCCGCGGGTCGAATCGCCCGGTCAGAAGTGGATGTCGGTGGCAGGCGCCATGCAGGCGGCCTTGCCGGCCCCGATACGCCGGATACTTGAAGGATGGGCGGCGACCTGGCGGTAGGGGCCGACGATCAGTCTTGCAGCCCTTCCGCCCAGATCAGGGCATCGATGTGAGCCAGGTTGATGGCATCGGCATCGAGCCGGTAGGCGTCGGCCAGCCGGTCGACGGTGTCGAGGTCGAGGCGCTCGCAGGCCGTGGCCAGGCCGAGGTAGGGGCCATAGAGCCCCTTGCCGTGGAGCAAGGCGTCGGTGATGTCCGGCGCCAGCTTGAGTGGCGCCAGGGCGTCGCGCATGGGCATGTCCAGGAGGGCATCCAGTTGCGACAGTATCCCGACCAGGAAGAGACCGCCGCGCATGGGTGGGCTGAAACGCGCTTTGCCCAGACTCTCCATGAAGCGGGCGCGCACCAGGGCGTTGCGCAGCAGGGTCTGACTGCGGCCGTCCGGCTGGCCGGCGGTGAACAGCAGCAGGGTGAGCCAGCGGTAGAGCTGGTCACGACCCAGCCACATCAGGGCCTGGGCGATCGACTGGATGGGCTGGTCGAGACCGTTGACCGGGGCGTTGATGAAGCGCAGCAGACGGTAGGTGAGGCCAGCATCCTGTTTGAGCGTTTCCGCCAAACGGGCGGGCTCGGCCTGACTGACTACCAGGTTGAGCAGCTCCATCACGCGCAGGCGGTGGGGGTCCACGTGCTTTTGCGTGCCGCTGCGCGGGCAGGCGAAGAAACTGCCCTGGAACAGGCGGAAGGAGAACCGGCGGCAGGCGTCGAAGGCCTCGGCCGAATCGACATTGGCGGCGATGAGCCGCGGTGTGCCATAGGTTTGCAGGCGGGTGAGGCGATCGCCGAGGGCGGCCATGTCGGCGTGGCCGACGTCGAGTCGGACATAGCCGCAATGGGCCAGCAGGGGCGCGTTGGCGTCGTCGACATCGCCGTCGAGCAGCAGTGGAATGTTCCTGGCCGCGAGGTTGGCGCAGCGTGTGAGCAGGGCCGGCGCCGGCGTTCGCGCGGGCACGGCCACCACCACCTTGCCGGGCGGCAGCAGGTCGATGAGGGGATTGCCGAGTGATTCCGGGCGCGGACTGAGAAAGGTGAGGTGGTCACCCAGGGCACGCTGGTATTCCATGTCGATGACACTGACCAGCAGCAGTTCTTCCTTCATCTGCTCCAGGGTTTCGGCGCCGGGAATGACCGGGACCGGCACCCGTTCCCGCAATCCGAGTTCGTAGCCCACCATGCGGTAATCGGCATCCAGCACCGGGTGCCGCGTCAGGTAGCGTTTCAGTGCCGGGACGGACTCCGGCTCCGCTGCCGCCGGCGCGGAGGGCTCGGGGTGTGCGGCGGGCCTGGCGGCGGCACCGCCGGCAAACAGTTTCAGGCGTATCGGCATGGCCTGGCTCCTCGCGTCAGTGACCGCCCTGGCCGAGCCGTTCCATCAACCGGTTGACGGCGCGATCCAAAAGCGGGACATCGTCAATGATCCTCACCTCGCCCGACTGCAGTTTGGCGGCCAGGCCATTGGCGCCGATGGAAATGGCGCGCTGGCCATGCCGGTTGGTGAACAGATAAATGCCGCGGCGGGGACTGACCCAGGTCAGCTTGGCCCTGACGAGGACGCCGTCGTCCTGGGTGAATTCGATCCAGCTGCCGCGTTTCAGCAAAGGCGCCTCGCTGCCGACGGCGGCGGGGGGGAGATCAAGCAGCGGCAGGTCGGCAACGGCTTCCTGCGCGCTGGCCTCTTCGACATCGGGTACGGCTACCGGTTTGAAGTCGACCGGCTCGTCGAGCACCGGGACATCGCCGATCACGGCGGGATCGACGAAGGGATCGGCCGCGCCGGGCTCCTCGTCGGCGAGGCTGGCCTTGATCGCCTGCGCATGGCAGTGAACCAGCCGGGTGAAGAAGAGGTCGCGCTCCGCGTCGGCGACCCCCAGCTCGGTCAGTCCCGTGTCCAGCCGCTTGAGCAATGAGGGCAGCTTCTCCACCAGCCTTTTGCGGTCATCTGGATCGAACTTGGGCGATACGCTCCAGATAAGGTCGGACATGGTGTCGATGGCGGCGTTCCAGGAGCTGTCGTCGCCCTCCCGCCGGGCATGCAAGGAGGCCAGCCGTTTTTCCCAATAATCGGCAAGAAAGGCGCGGATCACCTCCGGTAACGCCTGGCCCAGCACTCTCGATTGCACTTCCTCATGGGCGATGATGCGCGCCAGATCGATTTCTTCCTGCTGGCGGATGATTCGTGCGCTGCGGCCGACCTGCCGGCTGGCGGCGCGCGCTTCCTCGGCAAGGTAGTGTTCCAGGTCGGCCAATGCTTCGGCAAAGACATCGAGCTTGTCGTCGAAACGGTTGAGTATGCCCTGCACCAGTTCGTCCACCTTGCGGTAAAGACCGCTGTCGTGGCCCTCGCTGGCATCCCAGCCGATGGCGGCGGTGGCCAGGGTATCGAGCAGTTGCCGGGCCGGATGCTGCTTGTGCGAGAAGAAGCTCTTGTCCAGCATGGCCACCTTGAGGACCGGTATCTGCAAGCGGCCGATCAGGGCCTTGATGGCGTCGGGGATACGGTTGTCGTCGAGGACGTAGTCGAACACCATGGCCACGATGTCCAGCGTCATGGTATCCATCGGCCCCATCACGTTGGCCACACCGCTGTGGCGCAGGCCATGCAATACGTTTACCTGGCCGCTCACGAAACTGGCGGGGTCGAGATCATGCAAAACTTCGGTGTCGAATTGGCCGCGCTGCAAGCGGTTGAGGGCTTGCATGAAGGCCGAGGCCTGGCCGCCGCCGACACCACCCGGCACGGCGGCGGCCATCGTCCCGCCCGGCATGGACGGCGCCACGATGGTCGGCGCGGCGGGAGCGGGCGTGGCACCGCCACTCATGAGCCGCCGCAAGGTATCGAAGATGTCGCCCTGCCCGGCCTCGCTGCCGCCAGCGGTGGCCGCGGGGCCTGCGCCACCGCCCGACCTCCTCAGCCCGACCCGGATGGTGGGCAGGACACCACGTTTGATCAGGCGTTCGTTGATCTCGCGGTAGATGTCCCGCACCCGCGCCGGCAAGTGCTTGTTGAGCTGGGACACCAGCAGCAGCCGTACCTTGATGGACGCCTCGCGGCGGGCGAGTGCGTGCATGAGAGCGGCGCCGATGACCTCCGGCCCGAGTGGGCTTTCGCCGAGGCTGAGATCGGGATCGTTGATCAACAGGCCCATGCGCTTATCCAGGCCGAATAGTTCTTCGCTGCAGGCATTGAAGATGGCGTTGGCCAGGGTTTCCTCCGCCAGCGATTGCTCCAGGTCATCCGGTTCCATCAGGGACAGGTGGGGGTGCGCCGGGTCGTGGTCGAGGCGGGCTTCATGCCGACAGGCGCGGTTGAAGCCTTGCAGGTACTGAGTGCGGAAATCGGCCACCAGTTCGGCGCCGTGATCGCGCGCCAGCTCCATGGTGTCCATGTAGAGGTGGTACATCTCCAGCCCCATCGATTTTTCCGCCAGGGTGAGAAGCCTGGCGATGATGGGTGGCAGCGACTCCGCCATCGCCTGCGCGAGCTTGAGGACGGAAATCTCGCGGCAGTCGTCCAGCGGCTGTCCGTTTGCGCCGGCCGACTGTTTGCGTTCCCGGCTGAACTGGCGAATCTCGGTGACGTTGGTGCGTGCAGTATTCATGGTCGAGTCTCCTGACCGTTACATTACGCTCCGGGTACGACCGGCAAGGTCAAGTTACGCACAGGGGACGGAAAGGAGACCAACGGTGGCGGCCTGGCCAGCCTCCACCCACCTTGCAATCCCGCTGCCGTGGGGCCGGTGGGCCCGTTAGACCGGTGACTTTGCGTCCCCGCCTTTCGGCGAGTTTGCCCTTGTAAGGTCGCGCTACTCGTAAGCGCTACGTCATTATCGATAAATTCACAAAAAACTTAAACATTTTTTTGTAACAGCGATGAACGGTCCGTGAAGTGCGGATGAATGGCCTGATGAATCCCGCCTGGCTTGGGGGCGGAACCCACGGTTTCATCTAGCCAGGGCGCTGTGCGCGCCATGAATGGTCGTCATATGAAGGCGCTGTCAAGTCTTGCCGAGCCTGGCCGCATGCCCCATCCTGCGCGGCCATGCCGAACTCGACCTGATATCCATGCTGCCCCCCATCGAACAACGACTTGCCCTGGAACTGGGCGCCCATGTCGCCCAGGTAAGCGCTACCATCCAATTGCTGGATGAGGGCGCCAGCGTGCCTTTCATCGCCCGCTATCGCAAGGAGGCCACGGGAGGTCTCGACGATACCCAGTTGCGCCTGTTGGATGAAAGGCTGATCTATCTGCGCGAACTCGAAGCGCGTCGTGCCGCCGTGCTGGCCAGCATCGCTGAACTAGGCAAACTGACGGCAGAGTTGCGCGCGGAAATCGACAACGCCGAGACCAAGCAGCGTCTGGAAGATCTTTATCTTCCCTACAAACAGAAGCGCCGCACCAAGGCGCAGGTTGCCCGCGAAGCCGGTCTGGAGCCGCTGGCCCTGGCCCTGCTGGCCAATCCGGGGTTGACGCCGGAGACCGAGGCGGAGAAGTTCGTCACGGCCGGGAAGGGCCTTGCCGACATCAAGTCCGCCCTGGATGGCGCTCGCCAGATATTGATGGAAAAGTTCGCCGAGGACGCCGATTTGCTCGGCCGGCTACGCCGCCACCTACAGGATCACGGCATCGTGGTTGCAACCGTGCAGGACGGCAAGGAGGCCGAAGGCCAGAAATTCCGTGACTACTTCGCTTATACCGAACCGCTCCGGCTTGTGCCCTCGCATCGTGCTCTGGCCTTGTTCCGGGGGCGCAACGAAGGCATGCTGCGGCTGGAGCTGAAACTGCCAGAGGATCTGCAGGTTCCTCCATTTGCCGGGGGGAGAGTGGCTAACGCCTGTGAAGACATGATCGCCAGCCACTGGGGTCTCGGCGACAGCGGCCGCCCGGCCGATCGCTGGCTGGCCGACACGGTGCGCTGGACCTGGCGGGTCAAGCTGTCGCTGTCACTGGAGCTGGAACTGTTCAACGCCCTGTTCGAGCGTGCCGAGATGGAGGCGATCCGCGTCTTCGGCGCCAATCTCAAGGACCTGCTGCTGGCCGCCCCGGCCGGTCCCAAGGCGGTGATCGGCCTCGACCCTGGCATCCGCACAGGGGTCAAGGTGGCGGTGGTGGAGCGCACCGGCAAGCTGCTCGATACCGCCACCCTCTACCCGCACGCCCCGCGCAACGACTGGGAAGGCGCACTGCGTACCCTGGCGGCGCTGGCGCAGAAACACGCGGCGGAACTGATCGCCATCGGCAACGGTACCGCCAGCCGTGAGACCGACCGGCTGGCCGTTGACCTGATCCGGCGCCACCCGGAAATGAAACTGACCAAGGCGGTAGTCAGCGAAGCGGGGGCCTCGGTCTATTCAGCCTCCGAGTTCGCCGCCCGTGAGTTTCCCGGTCTCGATGTCAGTCTGCGCGGCGCGGTGTCGATCGCTCGGCGCTTGCAGGATCCGCTGGCCGAATTGGTCAAGATCGAGCCCAAGGCCATCGGTGTCGGCCAGTACCAGCACGACGTTTCCCAGACCAAGCTGGCGCGCCGCCTCGACGCCGTCGTGGAGGATTGCGTCAATGCGGTTGGGGTCGATGTCAACACCGCCTCGGTGCCACTGCTGGCGCGGGTATCCGGTCTCAATGCCGGCCTGGCCGCCAACATCGTTGCCTGGCGCGACCAACATGGCCTCTTTCGCCATCGCGAAATCCTCAAGGAGGTACCGCGCCTTGGCGCCAAGACCTTCGAGCAGGCGGCCGGCTTCCTGCGCATCCAGGGCGGAGACAACCCGCTCGACGCCTCGGCCGTTCACCCCGAGAGCTATCCGGTGGTCGAGCGCATTCTGGCCGAGACCAGGCTGCCGGTAAAAAGCCTGATCGGCAACGCCGATGCGCTGCGCCGCCTGGAGGCCGGCCGATTCACCGATGCGCGTTTTGGACTGCCGACGGTGCGCGATATTTTGCGGGAACTGGAAAAGCCCGGCCGCGACCCCCGCCCGGAATTCAAGACGGCCTGCTTCAAGGAGGGCATCGAAAATCTCAAGGACCTGCAACCCGGCATGATCCTGGAGGGCACGGTCACCAACGTCGCCAACTTCGGCGCCTTCATCGACATCGGCGTGCATCAGGATGGCCTGGTGCATGTCTCGGCCCTGGCCAATCGCTTTATCAAAGACCCGCGCGAGGTAGTCAAGGCCGGCGACATCGTCCGCGTCAAGGTGCTGGAGATCGATCACGCGCGCCAGCGTATCGCCCTCACCCTGCGCCTGGGCGATACATCTCCGGCCCCTGCCGCTGGCGGGCCGGTCGCGCGGGCAAGACCCGCCGCCGCAGCGCGATCGCCGCAAGAGTCCCGCGGCGCCCTGGCCGAGGCCCTGACCAAGGCGATGGATCGGCGTTAGGATGATTTATCATTGGCGGCCATCGCCGGTCTTCGAGATCACACCATGCAAGAAAACAAGCACGGCCCCAGGTTCTGGCTGGGCAATGGCCTGTTGGGCCTGTCCCTGCTCGTCCTGCTGTTCATGGACGCCCTGGCGCAACAGATGGGCCTGTGGGCGATGGCCTTATGGATGATCCTGGCCGGGATCGGCATGTATTTCGTGATGGAGGACAGCAAGGGACGTTCAGGGACGCCGGACTGACAGGCCCCGTCATCAGCCGTTGTAGATCACGCCGCCGCGCGCCCGGTAGTCGCGGATGACGGCCGCCGCCTCGTCCGCCAGCAGGCCCCGTACCACCTCGATGCCGGCATCAGCCAGATAACGGTAGGACTGCGGCCACACCGGGCCTTCGTCGAAGCCGATGGCGCGGGCCTCCGCCGCCGTGGCGGCGCACACCAGGCGACGGGCGCCGCTCCAGAGCGTGCCGCCCAGGCACATGGCACAAGGCTCGCAGGAGGCAAACAGCTCGTAACCTTCCCCGTCAGACTTGTTCAGTGTGTACGTGCCGAGCGCGTGCTGGGCGCGCATGATGGCCAGCATTTCGGCATGCAGTACCGAATTTTTCAGGCGCAGCACACTGTTGACGCCGATGGCCGTGAGGCGGCCGCTGCCGCGCGCGAATACCGCCGCGCCGAAGGGGCCGTTGCGGTCGCGCTCGACGTTGAGGCGGGACAGGGCGATGACGAAACGCATCTTGTCGCTGTCCTCGGCAAAGCAGCGTGAGCGATCCTCAAGGGGCTTCGCCCAGGTCGGCAGGTCGATGGTCAGCAGCCCACTCATGCTGGCCGTTCCTCTTTTTCCACGGCGGCCAGTCCGGCATTCCTGATCTCCGCGGCGATGGCAGCCACCAGGCGCGGCAATGCCGCCGCCACCACCGGCGTCAGACCCATGCCGGTGGCCAGGCTGTGCGGTTCGATACCGAACAACACCGTATGCGCAGGCGCTTCGCCAGTGATGGTGAGGGTGGCGAGCACCTCGGGCAGTCCTACCTGATGCGGCGATAGCTTGGTGCGGAAGAGGGCGGGGATCTCCGCGTCTTTGAGCCGCAGCATGGTCCCCGGCGGCTTACCGCAGCGGACACAGTCGGCGATGATGAGCAGGTCGCAATTGGCCAGGTCGTCGAGCAATTCCATGGCCGAGGTGCCGCCGTCGATGAGATCGACTCCGGCCGGCAGGTCATAGTCCCGGTCCAACGCCTCGATGGCGCGTACCCCCAGACCTTCGTCGCTGAGCAGTAGGTTGCCGACACCAAGAACGACTAGGCGCATGGCGCGGGGCCTGGTGGTTGGAATGAGGGTATTTTAGTCACGCGGCTGCCGTGCGGATGTTCGGCGCAAGAAAAAAACACCCGGCCAGGTGGCCGGGTGTCATCGTGACCCTGCCCGGAAGGAGACGAGGAGGAAGGGTCAGCCTCCGACTTCGCACTGGTAGGCGGGGGCATAGCAGCCGGCGTGGACGGTGGCCTTACGGCTGCCGTCGACGTCCAGAACATGCACGGCGCAGGCCAGGCAGGGGTCGAAGGAGTGAACCGTGCGCAGCACTTCCAGCGGCCGCTCAGGGTCGGCCACCGGATTGTTGAGCAACGCGGCTTCATAGGGGCCGGGTGCGTCGTTTTCGTTACGCGGGGCCGCGTTCCAGGTGGTGGGCACCACCGCCTGATAGTTCTTGATCTTGCCAGCGTCGATGACCACCCAGTGCGACAGCACGCCGCGCGGCGCTTCGTGGAAGCCGACACCCATGACCTCGCCCTTGGGGAAGATCGGCTTGACATAGGTGTTGGTGTCGCCCTTGCCGATGTTGTCGATGAGTCGCTGCCACATGTGGCCGAGCTCGTCGACCTGGACGTTGCACGATACCGCTCGGGCGGCATGACGGCCTATGGTGGAATGCACGGCGGCCAGGGGTATCTTGCTGCCGGCCACGGCGCCGGCGGTGTCGAGCAGACGGGTCAGATAGCCGAGGGTGGGCGCATGCTTGGCGGCGGCCATGGCCAGCACCCTTGAGAGCGGCCCGACCTGGGCCGGCTTGCCATAGAAGGTCGGTGCCTTCACCCAGGAGTATTTGCCGTCGTCCTTGAAATCGGTGTACTCGGCCTCGGTCTCGCCCTTGTAGGGATGGAGCGCGCCCTTGCCGCCCTTGTACCAGGCGTGTTTGACGCTTTCCGTGACGCCGTCCACGAAGTAGGGGTCGCCAAAACGGGTGATGGGTTTGAACTTGCCGAGATCGCCGCCCGGGACGAAGCCACCGGGCAGGGCGAACTGGGTGCCCTTGCCGTCCAGTGGCAGATCGGGGACCGACAGGTAGTCGGTGATGCCCGCGCCGTACCGGGTCCAGTCAGCGTAGAAGGCGCCGATGGCGGCTACGTCCACCAGGTAGACGTTGTGCACAAAGTCTGCAAGCTCGTCGATCCAGCCTTTGACGGCGAGCAGCCGTTCCACATTGAGTACCGACTGGCTGTCCGGGTTGATGGAGTTGGCGACGCCGCCCACCGCCACGTTCTGAATGTGCGGGGTCTTGGCGCCGAGTATGGCGACTATCTTGTTGGCCTTGCGCTGGATGTCGAGGGCCTGGAGATAGTGCGATACCGCCAGCAGGTTGACTTCCGGCGTGAGTTTCATGGCCGGGTGGCCCCAATAACCGTTGGCGAACACGCCCAGTTGGCCGCCGCCGACGAAGCCGGCGAGGCGTTCTTTCACGGCGGCGAATTCGTGTTTGCTGTTGCCTTTCCAGGTGGAGAGCGATTCCGCCAGTTGCGCGGTTTTTGCCGGGTCGCCCTTGAGCGCCGAGACCACGTCGACCCAATCCAGGGCGGAGAGGTGGTAGAAGTGGACGATGTGGTCATGGATGGCGTGCGCCAGGATGATCAGGTTGCGAATGTATTGGGCGTTGACCGGTATCTCCATGGCAAGCGCATTTTCCACCGCGCGCACCGAGGCGATGGCATGCACCGTGGTGCAGACGCCGCAGATGCGTTGCGTGATCGACCAGGCGTCGCGCGGGTCCCGGCCGAGCAGTATCTGCTCGACACCCCGCCACATTTGACCCGAGGCCCAGGCCTTTCTGACGCGTCCGCCATCGATCTCGCAGTCGATGCGCAGGTGACCCTCGATACGGGTGATGGGGTCGATGGTGATGCGTTTGCTCATTTTTCTGCTCCAGGTTATTGGGCGGCCTCGTGCTTGGGCAGCACGGGCAGCATCCGGACGAGGACGATGTAGCCGAGGACTTCGATGGCGATGATGCCGATGGTCACCAGGATCTCCGATACGGATGGAAAGTATTGCCAGCCCTCGCCGGTTTCATAGCCCACCAGGAAGGAGTTGATGCGCAGCAGGAAGGTGGCCGTCATCATGAAGACGGCGGACAGGAAGAGCTTGTCGGGCCGGCGCCGGTTGCTGGGCTTGGCCAGTATCCAGGCGGGCAGGGCGAAGAAGAGCATCTCCACCCAGAACATCAGCGCCATGACGTTGGGCTTGAAGGCCTCGCCCAAGGCGCCGCGCACCACGATGTCGCCCAGGCGCAGGACCAGGTAGACGAGCAGCAACGCCCACATGACCTTGGACAGCCTCGCCAGGATGGTAAGCTCGAATGGCCGCCTGAAACCGATGGCCGAGAACGTCGATTCGAAGATGACGATGGCGTAGCCGACGGTGATGGCGGTCATCAGGTAGAGGGCCGGCAGCAGCAGGGTTTGCCACAAAGGATTGACCTGCGTGCCGAACACGATCAGCAGCGAGCCCAGTGAGGACTGGTGCATGGAGGGCAGCAAGGCGGCCAGGCCGATGAACACGAACATCCACTTGCCCAGCCTTTTTTTGATGTCTTGGCGGCCGAGCTTTTCCAGGAACACCGGCGAGAACTCGATCCACATCACGAAGATATAAAGCGTGATGCACACCGCCACCTCGAACATCACCGAATTGATCTGCGCCCAGCCCGGCGTGAAGATGTGCCAGGTGTTCCAGTAGCGGCCCAGATCGATGATGACCGAGGCGCCGGCCAGGGTGTAGCCGAATAGGCTGCCAAGCAGCGCCGGACGAACCAGCGGGTGGTATTCGCCGCGGTTGAAGATGTACACCAGGAGTGCCACGGCGTAGCCACCGCAGGCGAAGGCGGAACCGACCATGACGTCATAGACCACCCAGATGCCCCAGGAATAGCCGTCGTTGATGTTGGTGACGGCGCCCAGGCCAAGGATGAAGCGGAGCAGCAGGATGAGGCCGGCAATGCCGATCAGCAGGGCGAGGTTGACGGTCAGCGGGGTGATGAGTTTGCCGCCGAGCGGCGCCGGTGCGGGATGCGCGCTGTGTGCCATGGTGCTACTCCTGTGTCTCGTTGGCGTCGTCGTCGCGCAGGTTGCGCTTGGCGGCGACCACCAAGCCGCCCAGCACCACGGCCGGGGTGATCAGATAGCCGTAGAGGCTGTGCTGCATGGTCTCGGACACCGCGGCGAAGGAGCGCTCCGGCAGTTTCGGCATGCCCAGTTTTTCCAGCGGGACGGCGGCGATCTTGAGCACCTGGGTGCCGCCCAGTTCCCTCTCGCCATAGAGGTGCGGCACATAGGCGGCGGCCCGTGCCATCTGGCGGTCGTTGCCATCGATGCGGCCGCGCGGCACGGTGTGATCGGTGCCGGGCTTGAGGGCGAGACGGCGCCTGGCCTCGACCATCAAGTCGGCGGTGGGGCCATAGAGCGTCGCTCCGGTGGGGCAGACTTGGGCGCAGGCGGAGTACTGGAACGGGTCGCCTTCCTTGAGATGGTTGCACAACTCGCACTTGACGATCTTGGGGAAGGCCTTGTCGTACTGAAAGCGCGGCACGCCGAACGGGCAGGCGACGACGCAGTAGCGGCAGCCGATGCAGTCCTTCTCGTTGTAGGTGACGATGCCGCTGACAGGGTCCTTCTTCATCGCCGAGACCGGGCAGGCCGAGACGCAGGATGGATCGACGCAGTGCAGGCAGGAATGCTTCATGAAGGCATAGCCGTTTTCCTCGCGGTCCTTCACATTGGCGTTGCCGTGTTTGTACATCTTGATGATGTTCTTGGTCTTGCCGGAGATGTCGAGCGGCGTATCCCAGAGATGGTCCTCGGTGGAGAACTCGGGCGGCAGGCCATTCGATTGCTTGCACGCCGACACGCAGGCCTTGCAGCCGATACACAGGGTGCTGTCGTAAAGCAGCCCCATGGCCTTGGGCGGCATCGGCAGGTTATCGCGCGCCCTGGCCGCCGTGGGTGCGCCGGCACCTAGGGCGACACCGCCCGCCAGGACACCCCTGAGGAACTGACGGCGGTCAATGCTCATGATCCGGCCCTTTCCTCCGCTTTCTTGGAGACCTCGCCGGCCTCCACGGCCACGTCCTTACCCAGGTTCTTGTTGATGGCCCAGGTGGCGCCGGCCACGGCGCCAACGGCGGCGGCCACCACTGAGGCGGCGGCGAGGCCGGCGCCGCTGCCGCGTGGCTCGTCGACGCGCGGGTAACCGAGTGGCGGTTGTACGGACTTCAGTTCTGCCAGCGCATGGATGGGCTTGGCGAAGCCGATGCCCTTCTCGGTGCAGCCGATGCAGGGGTGGCCGCAACCTACCGGCCAGGACACTTCGCCGACGTCGTTGAAACCGATGACGGGGCAGTTGGCATAGGTCTCCGGGCCTTTGCAGCCCAGCTTGTACAGGCACCAGCCCTGGCGATGACCAGCATCGCCGAATTCCAGGGCGAAGCGGCCAGCGTCGAAGTGGGCGCGCCGCTCACAGTTTTCATGCACCAGCCGGGAATAGGCGAACAACGGTCGTCCAAGCGGATCGAGGGCGGGCAGCTTGCCGAAAGTGAGGTAATGCACCACGGTCGACAAAAAGTTGTAGGGGTTGGGCGGGCAGCCGGGGATGGTGACGACCGGTTTGCCGAGAATCTCGCCGACGCTGGATGATCCAGTCGGATTGGGTCCGGTGGAGGGCATGCCGCCCCAGGAGGCGCAGGAGCCGATGGCGACCACCGCCGCCGCCCCGGCCGCGCATTCCTTGGTCATTTCGATGGCGGTCTGGCCGCCGACCTTGCAGTAGATGCCTTTGTCCTTGGTCGGGATGGCGCCCTCGATCACCAGCAGATACTTGCCCTTGTTGGCTTCCATGGCGGCCTTGCGGGCCGCCTCCGCCTGGTGGCCGGCGGCGGCGAACAAGGTCTCGTGGTAGTCGAGCGAGATGACGTCCAGGATCAGCTTGTCCAGGGTAGGGTGCTCCGCCCGCAGCAGCGATTCGGAACAGCCGGTGCATTCCTGGAAATGCAGCCAGATGACCGATGGCCGTTTGCTGGGGTTGGCGACCGCCTGCGCCATCGCGGCCGCCGCGCTGGCGGGCAGCCCAAGAGTGGTGGCCATGGCGGCACAGAGTTTAAGAAAATCGCGGCGGGAAACCCCCAGTCGCTTCTCCAGCGCCTCTACGCCCGGCAGGTTTTCCATCGAGATGATGTCGATCTTCGCCATGATCGTCCTTTCCGCAGTGGTCTGTCCGGCATCGACGCGGGATAGCCGTCAAGCCTGGCCAAATATCGATCCATGCAGCATGTGAATAACTGCTACTTCAATATATCCATGTCCTTTTTGTTGGAGATTGGTTTTTTCAATCAAAAGCATTGTTTATTGAACTATCGATAAAATTCATGGCATGGACGCCCTGGAACTCATCGATACCCACTGCCACCTCGATGCCGCCGAATTCGCGCCCGATCGCGCGGCGGTGTATGCGCGCGCCAGGGCGGCGGGGGTGGCTACCCAGATCGTACCCGCCGTCAGCGCCGCCAATTGCCAGGAGGTGGGCGCTGTGTGTGCGGCCTATGCCGGTTGCTTGCCCGCCTGGGGGATACACCCCCTCTACAGCGGCGCGGCTGCGCCTGGGGACTTGGCGATACTGCGCGAGCGGGTGGAGCGGTGGCGGCCGGTTGCCATCGGTGAGATCGGCCTCGACCTGTTTGTCGCCGGCCTGGACTTGCCGACACAGGAGTTCTATTACATCGAGCAATTGCGTCTGGCCCGCGACTATGACTTGCCGGTACTGCTGCATTGCCGGCGCGCCAATGACGCCATACTCAAGCATCTGCGCCGGGTCAAGGTGAAGGGCGGCATTGCCCATGCCTTCAATGGCAGTCCACAGCAGGCCGAGGCATTCATCGGCCTGGGGTTCAAGTTGGGCTTCGGCGGAGCGTTCACCTGGCCGCGCGCCACCCGCTTGCGGGCACTGGCCGCAACGCTGCCATTGGAGACCCTGGTGCTGGAAACGGACAGCCCCGACATTCCGCCTGCCTGGGTGGGCAAGGGACGCAACGAACCGGCCGAACTGGCGCGTATCGCTGTGGCCCTGGCGGAGTGCCGCGGGATTGCGCTGGACGAGGTGGCACGCATGACGACGGCGAATGCGCGCCAGGTACTAATGTGAAAACAACGCGATGCTTCCCATTCTCCCCCGCCCCTTGCGGGAGTGGGGGCCGTTCATGGCGCATCCCCGCGTTTCATCCCGCCGGGGCGGTACGCGCGTCATGAACGATCAGGTCTGGACCAGAAAAAAAAGGCGGCCGCAAGGGCCGCCTCCCGATCAAGACTCCTTGTCTCAGTGCGCGCTGTAGTATTCGGCGATGGCTTGAATGTCGGCATCGCTCAGCGGGGCCCCCATGGCATGCATGGCGGACTGGGTACGTTTGCCGTCGCGGTAGTCCTTGAGCGCCTTGACCAGATAGGCGATCGGTTGGCCTTCTAGCTGCGGCGTGATCATGGTCGGGTTGTCCGTCTTCGAGCCGTGGCACTTGTCGCATTGCGCGGCCCATTGCTGGCCGGCGGTAGGCTTGCCCATGGGCGCCTTTTCCGGCGGCTGGGCGACATAGAAGGCGGCGATGTGTTCCAGGTTCTTGTCCTTGCTGCCCGCCAACATGGTCTTCATTTCGGCGTGGGCACGGCTGCCGTCGCGGTAGTTCTGCATGGTTTTGACCAGGTACTGGGTGTCCTGACCCGCCAGGCTTGGCGTCTTTTCGTCGGCGCTGTGCCCTTGCTTGCCGTGGCAGCCGCCGCATTTTCCGGATAGCGGCTCGCCGGCCTTGGCGTTGCCGGTGGTGGACGGGGCGTGAGCGACCGGCACCTGAGCGGCGAAGTAGGCAGCGATGTTTTCCATGTTGACCTTGTCGAGCGAGGCCACCTGCGCCGCCATGGCGGCCTCCTTGCGACTGCCGTCTTTGTAGGCCAGCATGGCATTCAACAGATAGCCGGGATGCTGGCCGGCCAGGCTCGGCGTGCCCGGTATTTTGCTGTTGCCGTCCTCACCGTGGCAGGTGATGCAGGACGCGGCCGCCGTCTTGCCGGCCGCAACGGTGTCGGCAGCGCCGATGGCGGCGCCGGCGCCGGCGGCTTTCTGGCTGGCATAGTAGGCGGCGATATTATTGGTGTCGGCCTCGGTCAACGAGGTCGACAGTTCCTGCAGGGCGGCGTGCTGACGGGTGCCGGTGCGGTAACCATTGAGGGCGTTGAGCAGGTAGGCCACTTTCTGGCCACCGAGGTTGGGAATGTCAGGGCCAGTGCCCTTGCCATCGAGGCCGTGACAACTGCCGCATTTCGCTTCCGCGGCGGCCTTGCCGGCGGCCAGATCGGCGCCGGGCTGCGCGGCCTTGTCGGTCGTCGGGGCCGGCCCCTTGCCACAGGCGGCAAGCAGGATGGACAGGAGGATCAGGGAGGGGACACGTTTCATGATGACCTCTTTATGAATGTGATAGGTAAACACTGGTTAGGGTTTGCAGGCCGTCATTACCGATAAAGCCCTTACGCCCGGTGGATGCTGGGCAGCTTACCCTCCGCATCGATGAGCTCTTGCGGTACTTTAAATAACCACATTTGATACATCGAGGTGAACCACATGATGGCGAAGCAGGCGCCGTAAAACAGGCCGCCGAGGATCACCGCCCAGGCAAAACCCTCCCAGACCTTGGTCAGATACCAGGCCGCCACGTCGATGAGCAGCGACAGGAATGGGATGGCGATCACGATACACTTGAACCAGGCCGGTCGGACGTAGGAATGGGTATAGATGAAGCCCATGATGAAGAAGATGAAAGTGACCGAGAACAGGTGAATGTGCGAGACCCGAACCAGGGTGGCCAGCGTCACACCGGTGTCGGCAGCGGAGATTTTGGCGACGCCTGCGTAGTTGGTCAGATCGGGCAGGTGCGGATTGGCGCCGGGGTTGTGACAAGCGACGCAATGCTCTTGCATGATGGGATTGATCTTGGTGTCGAACTCGGCTTGAGGCGCCTTGTTATGCAGCCAGTCGAACACGATCTTTTTCTTCTCCGCTGGCAGCATGTCTGACATGGGGCCGCGCAGGGCGCTTTCCAGCTTGGTGCCTTCCTTGTTGCCGCTGTAGGAAATGATCAGGTCCTTGGCCGACAGCATGGGATCGCCATCCTTGCCGGCATGCGATTCCCAGACCTGAAACATGGCCATCAAGTAACCTGGCCCGAATACCAGGAGAACCATGGTGAACAACATCCGCACCGACATCGGCAGGAACTTGAAGTGCACGTAACTGATATTAGCCATGACCGCTCCTTTTGAAAGTGGGTGCAAGTTTATTAGTGGATACTTATATCGTCAATAGTCGTTACAAGTTCGCGCAGGCGTGCCCGGATATGGGCCGCTGCGGCGACGAAGAACAGCAGGGAGAGAGCCGTCTCCAGCCCGGCCAGCGAGCGCGCTGGGCCGGCTTCTGTCAGTGCCCGCGTGACGCCTTCGGCGCAATAGGCCCAGATCAGCAGGGTGGACCAGCGATAGGTATGGATGCGGCCATGCAGGATGCCGAACAGGGGCGCCAGCAGCGGCAGGGTCTTGAGCACCAGCCAGGAGCCGCCCGGCCGCAGCGGGGCGAGCCGTAATTCCCAGGCGAGGCACAAAAAAATCAGGGCGATGAGGCTGGCGGCGGCCAGCGCCTGCCACACCGCCGGCCTTATCGGCGGCATTGCCGCGCCATCGCGACGAGCATGGCGCGCGCCGCTTCGGCCGAGGTCACCGGCGTTGGGAAATCGAAGCGCAGCCGCCGGCTGTCGGCGCGGACATTGAAGCCGTCGGGGTCGATGCCGATGAGGTGCGCGGCGCCGGCATCGACGCCATGGTGGTGGCGGCAAAGGGCCAGCAGCGTCTTGGCATGGTCACGGTTCATGTGCTCGATGATCGCCTCCTCCGCCGCGGGCAGCAGGCCGGCCGCGCACAGGTAGGCGGCGGGCTCGATCCAGTAGATGCGGCCGAAGCCGCCTATCCATCGGATCTTCACCGGCTCGATGGCGTAGAAATGGAAATCGTGCATGGCGAAGTAGCCTTCCGCCTGCGGGAAATGGCGCAGGTAGCGGGGGCCGAGGCCATCCTTCTCCTCGAGGCGTGTTGCCCGGCCGATCACCGTGACCCGGCCGGTTGCCTGCATGTCGGCGCTGAACGGTTGGACGATGAGCGAGACGCGCGGGTCGGCGTCGATGTTCTTGGTGTGCTCGGCGATCTCCGAGATCAGGATCACCGGCCGGCCGGCATGGTCGGGCAGGAAGGGCGATACCGAGCCGAAGGGGAAACCCTCCAGGCGTTTCGATATCGTCGACAACACAGCACCGGTCTGGCCCCGCGTGAAGCGCCGGGCCTCGTCACCCTGCGCGCTCATGCCGACAGCCTCGCGGCGACTTCCGCCAGACGCCTGCCCTGCGCAAAAGCCAGTTTGTGCTCTTCCTCGGTGAGCAGCTGCTTGCCGTCCGGGCCGGCGAAATGGCTGGCGCCATAGGGCGTGCCGCCCGAGCGGGTCGCGGTCAGTTCGGGATTGGAATAGGGTAACCCGACGATCAGCATGCCATGATGCAGCAGCGGCAGCATCATGGTCATCAGGGTTGTTTCCTGGCCGCCGTGCAGGCTGGCGGTCGAGGTGAAAACGCTGGCCGGCCTGCCGGCGAGGGCGCCGCTGAGCCACAGCCCTGAGGTGCCGTCCCAGAAATATTTCATCGCCGCCGCCATGTTGCCGAACCGGGTCGGCGAACCGAGCGCCAGACCAGAGCATTCCTCCAAGTCTTGCAAGCTGGCATAGGGCGCGCCGGCATCCGGCACCGGCTTGGCCGGGCCGTCCGATACCGCCGCCACTTTGGGCACAGTCCGCAGCCGTGCCCGCGCCCCCGGCACCGACTCGACGCCGTGCGCGACATGGGCGGCCAACTGCTTCACCGAACCGTGCTGGCTGTAATAAAGGATGAGGATGTCGTTCATTGGCATGTGCTCCTGCAATGCCGTAATGCTACCGGAATTCGTACATGGGGCCGGCATGGGCCTTGTCTGACCTGGCTAACAAGATTCCAGGACCTTGATGTATGTCAATGAAACCATGGTCGCAGTGTGGGAAAGTTTTTTCAGCGTGCCATTGGCACGCCTGCCAGTTGGCATAAGGGGTTTGAAAATAAGGAGATTGCAATGCGTACATTGAGACAGTTGATCGCCGGCCTGGTTGTCGCCGCATTACCCGTTATTGCGTGGGCGGCAACGAAGTCGGAATGCGTTAAATGTCATGAAAAGGTGACGCCGGGTGTCGTGAAGCAGTACATGGAGGGCGCCATGGCGACAAAGGCACATCTCGATTGTTCGGTGTGCCATGGCTCCGAACACAAAACCATGGCGGATTACAAAGCGGCAAAAATGCCAACCGCCGAGACATGTAAAACCTGTCACGCCGACAAGGTCGAACAGTACCGAAAAGGCAAGCATAACCTGGCCTGGTTCGCCATGAAATCGCAGGCGGCATGGCACGGCATCCCACCCTCGATTGGCAAGGAAGGCTACAGGGGCTGCTCCGGCTGCCACAAGATGGGCGAGAAGGGCCTGGTGGGCGCCGCTCAGGGCAATATGGGCGCGATCACCCGTGACGGCGGGAAAGAGGCGGCCCACTACCGTTATGGCAATGCCCAGTGCGATGCCTGTCACACCCGGCACACTTTCTCCAAGAAGGAGGCTCAGGATCCGCGGGCGTGTTCAAACTGCCACATGGGTTTCGACCATCCGCAGTATGAGATGTACACCTCCTCGAAACACGGCATTACCTGGGCCATTGATGGCTTCAAGAGCAACGGCAGGGCGCCCACCTGTCAGAAGTGCCATATCTCGAACGGCAATCATGAGGTCGTCACCTCGTGGGGTTTCCTCGGTCTGAGGATACCCACGAAGGAAAATGTACTGGCGCTGATCAAGGTGGCCCCGACGCTGGAAAAACAGTTGAAGTCACTGGCGGCGGCGTTGCCGAGCGGACATTTTGACGATGTTGACGACGATCCCGAGTGGACATTGAACCGGGCGCTTATCCTGCAGGCCGCGGGTGTGCTCGACGCCAATCTCCAGCCTACCGAGAGATTCGTCGAAATCGTGGCGCAAGGCCGGGCGGCGAGGGGGCCGGACGAGTTCAATAAACTTCGTGCCAAGATGAAGAACAACTGCAACGAATGTCACAGCAAGGCTTATGTCGACGACTTTTTCAAGGCTTCCGATACCACTATCAAAGAGGTCGATGCCGTATATGCCAAGGCCATTTCCGCCGTACAGGGACTGTACAAGGACGGCATCCTCAAGAAACCCGAGGGCTGGAAATATGGTCCTGACCTGCTGCAGTACTATTACGCGAACACGGGCATCGAGCAGGAGCTCTACCTGATCATGCTTGAGCACCGTCAGCGGACATTCCAGGGGGCATTCCACGCCAGCAACGACTACATGCACTGGTATGGCTGGGCCCCGACCAATGAGACCGTCGCCAAGATACTGGAAGAGGCGAAGCGGATGCGTGAGGAATACGACGCCAAGCAAAAGAAATAACAGGTCGATGAGCCACTGAAACCCGTTCCGTCGGGACATGTTCCTGGCGGAACGGGGTTTTTATTGGAAAGGAAAGTAATTGTCGAAAGCGTTATTTGTTTTGCTGGCCTTGGCGCTACTGATCGGCTGTGAGAAACATCAGGATGCCCAGGCCGCGAGAAAAGACAATGGTTTGAACACCCTTCCGCGACAGGACTTTGCCGTGCCCGAGCACGCAACGCCGTTCGCGCAAAATAATAGGGGAAAGCAGGACGTCGCCGTGAATATTCCGGCAAAAATAAAGGGAAAATGGCAGCGTGTCGTCGTTACCCTTACCGATAAAGAGAGCAAGAGCGAAACCGATTACACCGTAGCGGTCGGCGGCCGGGCCGCTTTGACCGGGACAAATAGGGTCATAGAGATCAAGGCGTTCGTCCCGCACTTTGTGATGGACGCTAAGGGCATCACGTCGGAGAGCATTGAATTAAAAAACCCAGCCGCCAAGGCCGTCATCACCGAAAACGGGAAAGTGATCTACACCGGCTGGCTATTCAAGAAACATCCCTCGGTACCCTTGTTCATGCACAAAGAGATAGACGTGCAATTGAAAGACGCCGTGGCCGCGCCGTAATGGCTGGGCAGGCTCCTAAGAATTCTGGCGGGACGGCGGGGTTTGCCGCACAATTCAAATGTTTCGTCGTTACTCCAGACAAGGTATGAACCTGCATGAATACCAGGCCAAGGCCGTATTGCGCGACTTCGGCATCGTCACGCCGCGCGGCGTCGTCATCATGGCCGCCGACCAATGTCTGGAGGCGGTGGCCGAACTGGGCGGCAGCGCCTGGGTGATCAAGGCGCAAGTCCACGCAGGTGGGCGCGGCAAGGCGGGGGGCGTCAGGCTCTGCCGCGGCGTCGACGAACTCAACGCCGCCGCCGAGTCACTGCTGGGCAGTCAGTTGGTGACCTATCAGAATGCCCCCGGCGGGCAGCCAGTCAATGCCCTGTTGGTCGAGGAAACCCTGCCCATCGCGCGCGAGCTGTACCTGTCCGTCACAGTCGACCGCGCCGCCGAGCGCATCGGCCTGGTGGCATCGAGCGCCGGCGGCATGGAGATCGAGGAAGTCGCCCGTACTGCGCCGGACAAAATACTGCGCGAGTCGGTCAACCCGGTCATCGGCCTGATGGATTATCAGGGCCGCAACCTGGCCTTCGGCCTGGGTCTAGCCGGCGACCAGATCGCCGCCTTCGTCAAGCTGGTGAAGACCTGCTACCGCCTTTTCATCGAGCGTGATCTCGCCCTCCTGGAGATCAACCCACTGGTGGTCACCGAGGACGGCCGCCTACTGCCGCTCGACTGTAAGATGGGCCTCGACGACAACGCCCTCTATCGGCAGAAGACCCTGGCCGAACTGGCCGATTTCAGCCAGATCGACCCCAAGGAGGCCGAGGCGCATCACCACAACGTCAACTACATCGCCCTGAACGGCAACATCGGCTGCATGGTCAACGGCGCGGGGTTGGCCATGGCGACTATGGACCTGATCAAGCTGTCGGGCGGGGCACCGGCCAACTTCCTCGATGTCGGCGGCGGCGCCACGGCGCAGTCGGTGGCCCAGGCTTTTCAGATCATCCTGGCCGACCCGAACGTGAAGGCGGTGCTGATCAACATCTTCGGCGGCATCGTCCGCGGCGACCTGATCGCCGAAGGGATCATCCAGGCGGTCAAGGAGGTCGGCGTCAAGGTGCCGGTGGTGGTCCGGCTGGAAGGCACCAATGCCGACAAGGGCCGCGAGCTGCTGGCGAATTCCGGTCTGGCGATCATCGCCGCCAACGATCTGAACGGAGCAGCTCGCCGCGCCGTCGAGGAGGCCGCCGAATGAGCATCCTGATCAACAAGGACACCAAAGTCATCTGCCAGGGCTTCACCGGCAAGCAGGGCGCCTTCCATTCCGAGCAGGCCATCGCCTATGGCACGAAGATGGTCGGCGGCGTCACGCCCGGCAAAGGCGGCCAGCGCCACCTCGACCTGCCCGTGTTCAACACCGTGAAGGACGCCGTGCGCGCGACCGGCGCCGACGCCACCATGATCTACGTGCCGGCCGCCTTCGCTGCCGATGGCATCCTGGAAGCGGCCGACGCCGGCATCCGGGTCATCGCCTGCATCACCGAGGGCATTCCGGTGCGCGACATGATTAACGTCAAGGCGGCCATCCGGGCCAACGGCGCCAACCTGATCGGCCCCAACTGCCCCGGCCTGATCACCCCTGGCGAGTGCAAGATCGGCATCATGCCCGGCTTCATCCACAAGCCCGGCAAGGTCGGCATCATCTCCCGCTCCGGCACCCTGACCTACGAGGCCGTGTGGCAGACCACGCAGTCCGGCCTGGGGCAGTCCACCTGTGTCGGCATCGGCGGCGACCCGATCAAGGGGCTGGACTTCATCGACTGCCTGGCGCTGTTCCAGGCCGACCCGGCTACCTCCGCCATCCTGCTGGTCGGCGAGATCGGTGGCACCGCCGAAGAGGCGGCGGCGGAATATATCAAGACTCATGTCAGCAAGCCGGTGGCCGCCTACATCGCCGGCCTCACCGCGCCCAGGGGCAAGCGCATGGGCCATGCCGGGGCGATCATCGCTGGCGGCTCGGGCCGTGCCGAAGACAAGATCGCCGCCCTGGAAAAGGCCGGCGTGGTCGTGGCCCAAAGCCCGGCTGGTATGGGCGAGGCCGTCGCCGCGGCGACGGCGCAAGCGGCGAAGCGGCAATGACACGGGTCGATTTCTACTTCAACGCCGGCAACAAAGTGGATGTCGCCTGCAAGCTCGCCGCCAAGGTTTACCAATCGGGTCAACGGGCATTGCTGTATGCATCGGATGAGGTGACGGTGAGCGAGCTGGACGCAACCTTGTGGACCCGCCAGCCACTATCATTCATCCCGCATGTACGCAGCGGCCATCCATTGGCGAAGGAGACACCCATAGTGATAGGCACCGATGCCGAGCCCCTCGTCACGCCCGACGTGCTCGTCAATCTGAGCGGCGAACGGCCAACCTCGTTCAGCCGCTTTCATCGACTCATCGAACTGGTCGGACTGGATCCGGCCGACCGCCAGTTGGCGCGGCAACGCTACCGTTTCTATCAAGAGCGGGGTTACGAGATCAACAACGTCGACCTCGACCGTCATGGCTGACGAAGGCCAGGACATCTTCGGCCAGATCGATGCCTTGTTCGGCAAGAGAGCCGGCTTTGTCAGCGGCGCTTCCAAACTGGACGATGAAATTCCGCTCCTGACCGAGGTGGTGACCGAACCCCCATCCGCGGCACCGGAACTGCTCAGCCCAGTTGTCGATGCCATGTCGACGCCAGCCACGGTGCCAGCTCCCGAAGTTGAGGCACCGACCTCCGTGCAGCTTGCCGATGGCGATCTCGACCGCCTTGCCGCCGCGCTTGAGGCCCGATTGTCGGAACTGCTCATCCGCCAGCAACTGCGCATTGAGTCTCTGGTGCGCCGGGTGGTACAGGAAGAACTGGAAGCACGCCGGGACTAATTCTACTTTTGTTCTCAGGGCACTCGATAAACGGATGGCTGGTGGGAAGAAGGTCGGTAAGCAGGCCTTCGTCGTAGCGTTGCCGCCAGAGAAGGGTCTGGGTGTGGCGGGTGATGATGTCGGCCAGGCCGGTTCCGGCCTCGGCAGTAAGTTCCGGCCTTTTCAGGGTGGCGCGCACTAGGTTCAGGGTGGCTTCAAGTCCCGCTGCGTTGGTTTTCGGACGTTGACGGTCGAGGGCGTAACCGCGCACCAGACAGTCGCGCAACATCCGGCTGGCCCATTGCCTGAATTGCATGCCGCGCTAGGAATTAACTCGGTAGCCGATAGTCGGCGCGCAGGCGGTGGAACCAGCCGGTTTTGGGCAGCAGCAGGTTGAGGCGGGCGTTCTCGGCGCCAGTGGCGGTGGTGACGAGGTGGACCTCGGTCGGCACGAAGGGCATCTCGGCGGTGGCCAGGGCGTAAAGCGTTTCGGTGATGACCTGGGGCGTCAGGCCGGTGGCCGCGAGCAGGATGCGGCGCGGGTGGCGGTTGTCCGAATTCGTCATGTGTTTCTCCCTTGCGTTTGTTCAGGCCACCAGCTTATCTGCAGCGGCCGGCGCTTATTGGGCGGCAAGCTTGCCGGGATTATGCCATCGCCTGCCGGGGCGGTCGGCTATAATCCGGCGCAGGCGACGCCGACGCGCCGCCTATGCCTACTCTCTGGGCCGGCAGGCATGGCCTTGCCCTATACATACGCAATCATGGAACTCGCTAAATCATTCGAACCGCACGACATCGAGAAACGCTGGTATGGCCATTGGGAGGCCGCCGGCTATTACCGGATGGGCAATGCGCCGGATCGGGATCATTACTGCATCCTGCTGCCGCCGCCCAATGTCACCGGTACGCTGCACATGGGCCATGCCTTTCAGCACACGATCATGGACGCGCTCATCCGCTATCACCGCATGGATGGCGACAACACCTTGTGGCAGCCGGGCACCGATCACGCCGGCATCGCCACGCAGATCGTCGTGGAACGCCAGCTCGATGCCCAGAAGGTTTCCCGCCATGACCTCGGCCGGGAGAGATTTTTGGAGAAGGTGTGGCAGTGGAAGGAGCATTCCGGCTCTACCATCACCCGCCAGATGCGTCGCCTGGGCACTTCGCCGGATTGGTCGCGCGAGCGTTTCACCATGGACGAGGGGCTGTCGCGCGCGGTTACGGAGGTGTTCGTGCGCCTCTACAACGAGGGCCTGATCTATCGCGGCAAACGCCTGGTGAACTGGGACCCGGTGTTGATGACGGCGGTGTCCGACCTGGAAGTGGTGAGCGAGGAGGAAGACGGCTTCATCTGGGAGATCAACTATCCGCTGGAGGATGGCTCGGGCGTTCTGACCGTCGCCACCACCCGGCCGGAAACGCTACTCGGCGACACCGCCGTGGCGGTCAATCCGGAGGATGAGCGTTACCGGCATCTGGTCGGCCAGCGCGTGCGCCTGCCGATTGCCGAGAGGACCATCCCCATCATCGCCGATGATTACGTCGACCGCGCGTTCGGCACCGGCGTGGTCAAGATCACCCCCGCCCACGACTTCAACGACTGGCAGGTCGGTCAGCGGCACAAGCTCGCTGCCATCGGCGTGTTGACCCTGGACGCCAAGATCAACGATCTTGGGCCGGCTGAATATCAGGGCCTGGACCGCTACGTCGCGCGTCAGAAAATTCTCGACGTGTTGCAGGCCAAGGGACTTCTGGTCTCCGCCAAGCCGCACAAGCTGATGATTCCGCGCGGTGACCGCAGCCACGCGGTGATCGAGCCGATGCTTACCGATCAGTGGTTCATGAGCATGGGGGGGCTGGCCAAGCGCGCCCTGGAAGTGGTCGATAGCGGCGAGTTGCGTTTCGTTCCGGAGAACTGGACCGCCACCTACCGGCAATGGCTCGACAATATCCAGGACTGGTGCCTGTCGCGGCAACTGTGGTGGGGCCACCGCATCCCCGCCTGGTATGACGCGGATGGCAACATTTACGTCGCCGCCAGTGAGGCCGAGGCGCGGCGCCAGGCCGGCGGTCGCGAACTGAGGCGCGATGAGGACGTGCTCGACACCTGGTTCTCCAGCGCGCTGTGGCCGTTCTCGACGCTCGGCTGGCCGGACGACACCTGGGAACTGAAGCACTACCTGCCGACCAGCGTGCTGGTGACCGGCTTCGACATTATTTTCTTCTGGGTGGCGCGCATGGTCATGATGACCCTGCACTTCACCGGCAAGGTGCCTTTCAGGGAGGTCTACGTCACCGGCCTGGTGCGCGACGCCCACGGCAACAAGATGAGCAAGTCCAAGGGCAACGTACTCGACCCCATTGACTTGATCGACGGCGTTACGCTCGATGACCTGGTGGCGAAGCGCACCACCGGCTTGATGAACCCGAAGGATGCGGCCAAGATCGAAAAAGCCACTCGCAAAGAATTCGCCAGCGGCATCCCGAGCTTCGGCACCGACGCCCTGCGCTTCACCTTCGCCAGCCTCGCCACCCACGGCCGCGACATCAAGTTCGACCTGCAACGCTGCGAGGGCTACCGCAACTTCTGCAACAAGCTGTGGAACGCCACCCGCTTCGTGCTGATGAATTGCCAGGGACAGGAAATCGCCGCCGGCGAGATGACCTTCGTGGACCGCTGGATTCTCGGCCGTTTGCAGGAGGCCGTGGCCGCTGTCCGGAGCGGCTTCGATCAGTACCGCTTCGACCTGGCGGCGCGCGCCATCTACGAATTCGTCTGGGACGAGTATTGCGATTGGTATCTGGAACTGGCCAAGGTGCAGATCGCCGCAGGTGGAGCGAGGGCGGCGGCGACCCGCCATACCTTGCTGACGGTGCTGGAAACCGTGTTGCGCCTGGCGCACCCGATCATCCCCTTCGTCACCGAGGAATTGTGGCAGGCGGTCGCGCCGCTGGCCGGCGCCAAGCAGGCCGACAGTCTCATGCTCGCCGCGTTCCCGCAGACCGGCGCCGCGCAGGCGAGCCTGCCATCGACCCGATCGGAGGAGGCTCAGGCCGCCGCCGAGATGGCCCAACTCAAGGCACTCACCAACGCCGTGCGTAATTTGCGCGGCGAGATGGCCATCGCCCCGGCGCTGAAGGTGCCGCTTTATGTCGAGGGAGATCGCCGGCGCGCGCTCGTCTATGCGCCTTACATGCAGATGCTGGGCCGCCTCGCTGAGGTGCAGGCGGTGGAAAGGCTGCCAGAGGGCGAGGCTCCGGTGGCCGTGGTCGGCGACTGGCGGCTGATGCTGCACATCGAGGTCGATCCGGTCGCCGAGCGGGCCCGGCTGGACAAGGAAATCGCGCGGCTGGAAGGGGAGATCGCCAAGGCCAATGGCAAGTTATCCAATTCCGCCTTCGTCGATAGGGCCCCGGCTGCCGTGGTTGAACAGGAGAAGACGCGGCTGGCGGATTTCTCCGCCACCCTGGACAAGGTGCGGTGGCAAAGGGACAAGATGCCAGGATGAGGCCGCAGCGCGAGCAAGGGGCTGGACACCATCGCTGGCGTGGCTTTATCGCCAAGGTCACGGATGCCGCCTTCTGGTGGACGCTCATCGCCCTCTTGGTCGTGATGGCCGCGCTGGGCGGCCTGCTCCTGCTGGCGGTGGAAAGACATGATGCCTTTTTGCGCTTGCGCCCGGTGTTGTGCGCCGAGGGCATGCAGGACCGTCAGCTCATCGTGCTGGCCATGGCCGCCCCGCTTTTCGCCCTGTTTGTGCTGTTGACGGCCGCTGAGTGGCTCAGCGTGCTGGAAAACTGGCTGCACGACCGGCCGCTGCGCACACTGTATGGCTGGTTGTTCGGTTTGCTGGCGTCAGCCCTTGGCGCCCTGGTTCTGTTTTCGCTTCGCTGCTGATTCGGTGCCGGGATCGCACTCGCCCACGTGCCGGGCGCTGGTGTGCTCCTCGAAGCCGAGCAAGGCGTCGTTCTCGGTGCGGATGGTCAAGCTGAAAGCCTTGCTGTGTTCCGGGCGTAACTCGACGCTGACCGGTATGGCGTGGCTCTTCCACCATTTCAGCCGGCAGAGCCCTTGCAAGGTATAGACATCGCCCTCCAGGTTTTCCTGGGCGACGTTGCAGCCGATGTTATGGATCCAGGCGTGGATCTGCCGGCGCGGGTTGCCCTCCATGCAGGCATAGCTGATGCCCTCATCCTTCTGCTTCAGGTGCAGCGGCTTGAATTCGCCGCTGCGCTGATAATGCAGCGCCCATTTGCCCGTCGCGATCTTGGCCGTGAGGTCGATGTCCTGGGCGGCCTGGCCCCATGCCGGAAGCAGGGCGAACCAGGCGACGGCGATGTGGCGCACGAACATGGTGACCTTTCATTGCAGTGAACGTCGAGTTCGACCGCCAGCGTATCAATAGGTTGCTGGCACGAATGTCACAGCCAAAGCCGCAGACGGGTTGGGCGGTCAAAGCAGGGCGAGGTTGTCACGATGAATCAGTTCGGGCTCGTCCAGAAAACCGAGGATCGCCTTGATCTCCCCGGTCGGCTTGCCGATGATGCGGCGGGCCTCGTCGGCGCTGTAGTTGACGAGGCCGCGGGCGAGGTCGCGGCCGTCATGGTCGACGCAGGCGACCACCGCGCCGCGTTGAAAATCGCCGATCACCCCGGTTACGCCGATGGGCAGCAGGCTTTTGCCCTGGCGGGTCAGGGCCAGGGCGGCGCCTGTATCGAGAACCAGGCGGCCGTCGACCTGCAGGTGGTCGGCCAGCCATTGCCTGCGGGCGGCCAACGGCGCCTGGCGGGCGATAAGTTGGCTGCCTATCGCCTCGCCGGCCGCCAGGCGTTGCAGCACCCGCTCCTCGCGGCCGCTGGCGATGACGGTGTGGGCGCCGCTGCGGGCGGCCCGCTTGGCGGCAAGTATCTTGGTCAACATGCCGCCGATGCCGAGGCGGGTGCCGGCGGCGCCGGCCATCGCCTCCAGTTTCGGATCACCGGCGGCCGCTGCGCGCACCAGCTCGGCGTCGGCATGGCGGCGCGGATCGGCGGTATAGAGGCCCGCCTGATCGGTGAGGATGATGAGCGCGTCGGCCTCGATCAGGTTGGCCACCAGGGCGCCCAGGGTATCGTTGTCACCGACTTTGATCTCGTCGGTGGTGACGGTGTCGTTTTCGTTGATGATCGGGATGACCTTGAGTGACAGCAAGGTGCGCAGGGTGGAACGGGCGTTGAGGTAGCGCTCGCGGTCGGCCAGGTCGGCGTGAGTGAGCAGGATTTGCGCGGTGGCCAGTCCATGCGCGCGGAAGCCGCGTTCGTAGGCCTCGATCAAGCCCATCTGACCGACGGCGGCGGCGGCCTGCAATTCATTGAGGGCGCTGGGCCGTTTGCGCCAGCCCAGGCGCTGCATGCCTTCGGCGATGGCGCCGCTGGAGACCAGCACCACTTCCTTGCCGAGTTTGTTGAGGGCGGCAATCTCTTCCGCCCAGCGGGCCAGGCGGGCGTGGTCGAGGCCGCGGCCGTCATTGGTGACCAGGCTGCTGCCGACCTTGACCACGATGCGCCGCGCCGTGGCGATGACGGATGGATTCATGGGGTGACCTCCTCGGTGCGCTTTATGGCTTCGAGATGCTCCATGATGGCATAGGTCAGCGGCCGGCAATTCTCGCCGTTGATGGCGGCGATGGCGAAAACCGGCCCCTCCCAGCCGAAGCCGCGCACGAAGGCCGCGATGCGGTCGGCACGTTCCGCCTCCGGGATCAGATCGAGCTTGTTGAGCACCAGCCAGCGCGGCTTGTGGTAGAGCGCCTCGTCGTAGTTACGCAGCTCCTCGACGATGGCGCGGGCGTCGCTGACCGGGTCGGCAGCGGGATCGAAGGGGGCCAGGTCGACGAGGTGGAGCAGCAGTCGGGTGCGGGTCAGGTGACGCAGGAACTGATGGCCCAGACCGTGGCCCGCGGCGGCGCCGGCGATCAGCCCCGGTATGTCGGCAAGCACGAAGCTGCGCTCGCTGTCGACACGGACCACGCCCAGATTGGGGTGCAGGGTGGTGAAGGGATAGTCGGCCACCTTCGGCTTGGCGGCGGAGACGGCACGAATGAAGGTGGACTTGCCGGCATTGGGCAGGCCGAGCAGGCCGACATCCGCCAGCACCCGCAATTCGAGCTGGAGTTGCCGCGCTTCGCCGGCCTCGCCCAGGGTGTGCTGACGCGGCGCCCGATTGGTGCTGGACTTGAAATGGAGGTTGCCGAGGCCGCCCTGGCCGCCTTTGGCGAGCAGGGCGCGCTGGCCGTCAGCGGCCAGGTCGGCGATGATTTCGCCACTATCCTGGTCCTTGACGACGGTGCCGACCGGCACGCGCAAAGTGAGGTCTTCGCCGCCCTTGCCGTAGCAGTCGGCGCCGCGTCCGCCTTCGCCGTTTTTGGCGCGGAAGTGACGGCTGTAGCGATATTCGACCAGGGTATTGATGTTGCGGTCGGCGACCGCCCAGATGCTGCCGCCGCGACCGCCGTCGCCGCCGTCCGGGCCGCCCATGGGAATAAACTTTTCGCGACGGAAAGAGACACAGCCATTGCCGCCTTTGCCGGCGATGACTTCGATTCTGGCTTCGTCGATAAATTTCATGGCTGCCCTGGAAACAAAAAAGCCCTATCCGCGGATAGGGCTTTTGCCGCGTGGCGGCGGACTCAGGCCTGGGCCGGGATGACGCTGACCGTGCGGCGCTTGAGCGGGCCCCTGGTCGTGAACTCGACAGTGCCGTCGACCAAGGCGAACAAGGTGTAGTCCTTGCCGACGCCGACGTTCAGCCCCGGATGGAACTGGGTGCCGCGCTGACGCACCAGTATGTTGCCGGCGGGCACGAACTGGCCGCCGTAGCGTTTGACGCCCAGCATCTTTGGCTTGGAGTCACGTCCATTGCGGGAGCTGCCGCCTGCTTTTTTGTGTGCCATGGTTGAGATCTCCTGTCAGGCGTTGATGCCGTCGATGCGGATTTCGGTGTAGTTCTGGCGGTGGCCCTGGGTCTTGCGGTAGTGCTTGCGGCGACGCATCTTGAAGATCATCACCTTCTCGCCACGACCATGGGACAGGACGGTCGCCTTGACGCTGGCGCCGGCCACGACGGGGGCGCCGATCCTGACGTTGTCGCCATCGGCGACCATGAGGACGTCGTGCAGTTCGATTTCGCTGCCGACTTCGGCAGGCAGGCTTTCAACCTTGAGTTTGCCACCGGCCGCCACCTTGTATTGTTTGCCACCGGTACGGATAACCGCGTACATGCTTCGCTCCAAATGATTCGGCTATGCAAAGAGCCGCGAATTATATCCATCTGATTTGACAAGCGCAAATGAAAATCCGGGGAGGGGCCGCATTCGGTATATTGGCGCCCGCAATCACCACTATGAGGGGCTAGGAGTCATGCCTTCCATACTGCGCCGTTTTATCAGCCTTTGTTACGAGGGGGTGCTGCTCGCCGCCCTGCTGTTCGTGGCCGCTTACCTGGTGGTCGGTTTGCTGCCCGCGGCCCCGGCCGGCGCCTTGCGCGCCAGCTTCCAGGCCTATCTGGCGCTGGTCGGCGGCGGTTATTTCGTTTGGTTCTGGCGCCACGGCGGTCAGACCCTGGCCATGCAGACCTGGCGGATACGGCTGGTAGACGCGGGTGGCGGCCGGGTCGGCCTCGGCCAGGCATGGTTGCGTTATGGCCTTGCCTTGTTGGGGACGCTGGCCCTGGGTCTGGGTTTTCTTTGGGCGCTGGTGGACCGTGATCGCCAGTTCTTGCATGATCGCCTGGCCGGCACCCGCCTGGTCAGCGTCCCTCCGCCCGCCACAGGGCGGCCACGGCCACCAGGCTGAAAACGGTCAGCGGCAAGAGGGCGCTCAATACCGGCGGCCAGTCGTTGAGCAGGCCGATGTGACCGACCATGCGGTTGAGCAGGTGAAAGCCCAGGCCGATCATTATGCCCAGCAATATCCGGTTGCCGAGGCCTTTGCCGCGGGGCGGCTGATAGGCGAAGGGCAGGGCGATCAGCAACATTACCGGCGCGGCCAGGGGGAAGGCCAGCTTGTTCCAGAGGGCGATCTCGTAGCGGCTGGCCCTTTGCCGATTTTCCTTGAGATAGCCGACGTAGGCATACAGCGTGGTGAGGGCCATGCGATCGGGGTTCACCAGCAGCGAGGAAAGCAGGTCGGGGGTGATGGCGGAATGCCAGGGCAGCCGGGGAATCCTCTCGACCTGGGTGCCGGCTGGACCGAGACGGGTATCGGTGACCTGATGCAATTCCCAGTGGGCATTGGCCCAATGGGCGCTCGCGGCGACACGGATGCGCCGCAACTGAAAGCGCTCGTCGAATTCGTACAGGCGCACGTCGGCCAGGGTGGCGTCTGGCCGCATCTCGCGGATATTGATGAAGGCCGCGCCATCCTTGGCCCACAGCCCGGACTGGAATTGTTGCGCGACGATGCCGCTGGTGCTGCGGATCTTGATCTGCCGGGCGAGACGCTCGGCCGGTGGCGACAGGTATTCTCCCACCAGCAATGTCGTCAGGGCGAGCACACCACCCAGCGCCAGCATGTAGACGACCAGCCGCGCCATGGACAGGCCCGAGGCGCGGATGATCGTGAACTCGGAGTTCATGGCCAGCCGGGCAAAGGCAAAGATGGCGCCGATCAGGGCGGCGATGGGCAAGAGTTCGTGGGCACGCCCGGGCAGGCCAAGCAGGACATACAGCAGCGCCAGGCCGGCGGTGTAGCCATCGCTGCGCACCTCATCCAGTTCGCCGATCAGGTCGAAAATGCCGAACAGCAGCAGCAGGGCGGTCAGGGCCAGGGCAAAGGAACCCAGCACCTGGCGGCCGAGATAGCGGAACAGCAGGCTCAACGGCGTGCCCTCAGGGTATGGCGGCCATAGCGCCACCAGAAGGCGGACATGAGCAGTGCCAGGGCCAGGCCATGCACCAGGACGAGGCTGACGGTGGCATTGATCTGCCCGCGCGCCACCCAGGTCTGACTGAGGCCCATGATGTTGTTGTACAGGGTATAGAGCAGGGCGGCGAGCAGGATATTGAAAGAGCGTCCCGCGCGTGGGTTGTAGTGGCCGAGAGGAATGGCCAGTACCGCCAGGATCAGGGCGCTTATCGGATAACCGACCCGCCAGACCCATTCCGCCTGATTGGCGGGTAGCGGGTCGCGCAAGAGCTCGAAGGTGCCCAATTCCCGGGGTTGTGCGGAGCGTTGCTCCAGTTGCGTTGGATCGAGCCGAAAACCATAGCGGGTGAATTCCGTGACGCGGTAGTCGGCGGCGCCGGGGGTGCCTTCATAACGCCGTCCCTGATGTAATACCAGAAAGCGGTCGCCATTGGCCATGGTCTCCGCCTTGCCCTGGCTGGCCACCACAATTCCAATGCGGCCATGCTGTTCCGACTGGATGAAGACGTTGCGCACACTCAGGTCGAGCTTGTTCATGCTCTCGACGAAATAGACGCGCCTGCCCTGGCGGGTTTCGGCGAAGACCCCAGGCGTCAGTCTTGCGGCCTCTTCGTCGCGGCTCGACAGATAACTCTCATATTCCGCTTTTTGGCGGGAGAGCCAAGGGATGACGGCCAGGCTCATGAGCGCGATGAGCAAGGCGATCGGCGTGGTGAAACGGAGTACCGGCGCGACCCAGGCGAAGGGGGCAAGGCCGGCTCCGGACCAGATCACCATCTCGCTGTCCTGCCAATAGCGGCTGAAAGTGAGCAAGACGCCGATGAACAGGGCGAGGGAAAGCAGTATCGGCAACAGGCGCAGATAGCCGAACACGATGAAGGGCATGACCGCCGAAACATCCACCAGGCCGAGAGCGGCATTGCCGAGGATGCGCACCGCCAGCGTGGTGAGCAGAATGGCCGAGAGCACCCCCAGGGCGATGGCGGCGGTCGCCGTCATCTCGCGCAGCAGGGCTCGCTGGTACAGACGCATGTTTTGACTTTATCGGTAAGGCGCTGGTATATGGGGGTACTGCAAAACCCCGCCTGGGCGGGCCCATTGCACTGATCTATCAATTTAGGAGTTTGCCGTGGAATTTAGCATAAAAAGCAGCCGTCCCGAGAAACTGAAGACCGCCTGCCTCGTCGTGGGTGTTTACCAGCCGCACAGGCTGACGCCGGCGGCCAAGGCGCTCGACCAGGCTGTGGGGGGCGCCCTGACCGCCGTGCTCAAGCGGGGCGACCTGGACGGCAAGGCGGGTTCCAGCCTGATGCTGCATAACCTGACCGGCATCGCCGGCGAGCGGGTACTGCTGGTCGGGCTGGGCAAGGAAAAGGAAATGAACGACAAGTTCTATCGCGACGCCCTCCTGGCCGCCGTCAAGGCGGTGAGCGGCAGCGGCGCCGGCGATGCCGCCCTTTGTCTCGCCGAAGTACCGGTCGGCCGCCGCGGCGTCGACTGGAAGATCGAGCAGGCGGTCATCATGGCTGGCGAGGCGCTTTACCGCAGCGACCGGCTGAAAAGCAGGAAGGACGACGATAAACAGGTGCTGCGCAAGCTGACGTTGATGGTCGATCCCGGCCAGGTAGGGGCGGCCGGGGGCGCCGCCGCCCGTGGTCAGGCCATCGTCGGTGCCATGAACCTGGCCCGCGACCTGGGTAATCTGCCCGGCAATGTCTGCACGCCGACTTACCTCGCCGACCAGGCCAGGGCCGTGGCCAAGGCCCAGGGCCTGAAGCTGCAGGTGCTGGAACAGAAGGACATGACAAAACTAGGTATGGGCGCGCTCCTGTCGGTTGCCAAGGGTTCCGAGCAGCCGCCCAAGTTCGTCGTGATGCAATACCAAGGCGGCAGCAAGCACGAGCAGCCGGTGGTACTGGTCGGCAAGGGCATCACCTTCGACTCCGGCGGCATCTCGCTCAAACCGGGTGCCGAGATGGACGAGATGAAATACGATATGTGCGGCGCCGCCTCGGTCATCGGTACCATGCAGGCCGTGGCGGAGTTGAAGCTGCCGCTCAATGTGGTCGGCCTCATTCCCACCTGCGAGAACCTGCCCAGCGGCCGTGCCAGCAAGCCGGGCGACATTGTCACCTCCATGTCCGGCCAGACCGTCGAAGTGCTCAATACCGACGCCGAAGGCCGCCTGATCCTGTGCGATGCGCTGACTTATGCCGAGCGTTTCGAACCCGCCGCCGTGATCGACATCGCCACCCTGACCGGCGCCTGTGTGATCGCCCTTGGCCATGTTGTCTCCGGCCTCTTGGCCAACGACGACGACCTGGCGCGCGAGGTCCACCGGGCGGGCGAGGAGGCCGGCGACCGTTGCTGGCAGTTGCCGCTGCTGGACGACTACCAGGAACAGCTCAAGAGCAACTTTGCCGACATGGCCAACATCGGCGGCCGCCCGGCCGGCACCATCACTGCTGCCGCCTTTCTGTCGCGCTTCGCCGGTAAGTACAAGTGGGCGCACCTGGACATCGCCGGCACGGCCTGGCGGTCGGGCAAGGAAAAGGGTGGTACCGGCCGGCCTGTGCCCTTGCTGGTGCATTTCCTGGCTGGCCGGGCGAAGAAGTAAAGCGGTTTGCGGTTGCCCGGAAGGTGGCGCCTACTCCGCAGTGAGCACCGTGGGCTGTGCCTCTGGCAGCAGCCGGGGATAGTCCCTGGAGGCATGCAGGCCGCGGCTCTCGTGCCTTTGCTGGGCGCATCGGACCATGAGATCGGCGGTCTCGACCAGGTTGCGCAGTTCGATCAGGTCGTTGCTGACCCGGAAGTTGCTGTAGTACTCATCGATCTCTTCCCGCAGCAGGCGGATGCGATGGGCGGCGCGCTCCAGGCGTTTGTTGGTGCGGACGATGCCGACGTAATCCCACATGAAGCTGCGCAACTCGTGCCAGTTGTGGGTGATGACGATCTCCTCGTCGGCATCGGTGACCCGGCTTTCGTCCCAGTGCGGCAGGGCCAGCGTGGCCGCTGGTTGGCGACGGCCAATGTCAGCGGCGGCGGCTCGGCCGTAGACCAGACATTCCAGCAGTGAATTGCTGGCCAGGCGGTTGGCGCCATGCAGGCCGGTACAGGTGGTTTCGCCGATGGCATAGAGGTTGTCCAGATCGGTGCGGCTGTCTTCGTCGACCATCACGCCGCCGCAGGTGTAATGCGCGGCCGGGGCCACCGGCAGCCACTCGCGGGTGATGTCCATGCCCAGTTCCTTGCAACGGGCGTAGATGTTGGGAAAATGGGCGACGATGAACTTGGCAGGCTGATGGGTGATGTCGAGATAGACGCAGTCGAGGCCGCGTTTCTTCATCTCGAAGTCGATGGCGCGGGCGACGATGTCGCGCGGCGCCAGTTCGGCGCGTTTATCGTGCTCCGGCATGAAGCGGGTGCCGTCGGGCAGGCGCAGTACGGCCCCTTCGCCGCGCATGGCTTCGGTGATCAGGAAGGATTTGGCCTTGGGGTGATACAGGCAGGTGGGGTGGAACTGCACGAACTCCAGGTTGGCGATGCGGCAGCCGGCCCGCCAGGCCATGGCGATGCCGTCACCGGTGGCGGTGTCGGGGTTGGAGGTATACAGGAACACCTTGCCGGCGCCGCCGGTCGCCAACGCGGTGTGGCCGGCGGCGAAGGTCTCGACCCGGCCAGCCTCGCTGTCGAGCACATAGGCGCCATAGACGCGCCGTTCGGCGAGCCCCAGTTTTTTCCCGGTGATGAGATCAATGGCGATGTGCTGTTCCCTGAGTTCTATGTTCGGTGCCGCACGCACCTTGGCCATCAGGGTATCCTGGACGCTGGCGCCGGTGGCGTCGGCGACGTGGAAGATGCGGCGCTGGCTGTGGCCGCCCTCGCGGGTGAGGTGGTAGCCATTGGCGTCCCGGTCGAACGGCACGCCCTGGCCGATCAGCCATTCGATCGCGGCGGGGCCGTTTTCCACGACATGGCGGACGACAGCTTCGTCGCACAGTCCGGCCCCCGCCACCAGGGTGTCGCGTATGTGCGCGGCGAAGTCATCCTTGTTTGTGAAGACGGCGGCGATGCCGCCCTGGGCCTTGGCGCTGGAGCTGTCCAGGAAGGCTTTCTTGGTGAGCATGGCTATCTTTACATGGTCCGGCAGGGACAGGGCGAGGGTGCAGGCGGCAAGGCCGGAACCGATGATAAGGACGTCGCAATGGTGGATGGCCATGAGGCTCCAAGGGGAACTTAAGGGTAAAACTCCGGGTCAGTTGAGGCGAACTGCTGCTCTGCGACGGTTATACTAGTCCGCCCCGGAAATGGAAAGTCCGGGTTGAATATTGACCCGGCATGGACCGGAAGATGGATTGGCGGCGAGGCGGCGATCGCCTTTGTGCGAAGGCCTGGCCTCAGGGATTCGAGATGAGCGAGCGGGAGATTGACCGCCAGTTGGTGGAGCGGGCGCGCCGGGGTGACAAGCGTGCCTTCGAACTGCTGGTGGAGAAGTATCGACGCCGGCTGTTGCGATTGCTGTCGCGCATGGTGCGTAATGCCGAGGAGGTCGAGGACATTGCCCAGGAGACCTTCATCAAGGCTTACCGGGCGCTGCCCAATTTCCGTGGCGATGCGGCCTTTTATACGTGGCTTTATCGCATCGGCGTGAACACGGCCAAGAACTTCCTCGCCAATCGTGGCCGGAACATGCCCACGGTCAGCGACCAGGCCATGAGCGACGAGGACGAGCCGGACGAGCGGCTGGTGGCCCAGGACGTCAATACGCCGGAGTCGATGCTGCTCTCCAAGCAGGTGGCGCTGGCGGTGAACGAGGCCGTCGAGGCCCTGCCGGAGGAGTTGCGCACCGCCATCACCCTGCGCGAGATGGAGGGACTGAGTTATGAAGAGATCGCAACGCTAATGGGTTGTCCCATCGGTACGGTGCGGTCGCGTATTTTCCGGGCGCGCGAGGCCATCGCCGCCAAATTGCGGCCGATCCTCGGCACATCCGAAGACAAGAGGTGGTAGACATGAACAAGCTCAATTTGGTTACCGCTCCCGACACCCGGTCGGAAGAATGGGTCTCGGCCATGCTCGACGGCGAATTGGAGACTGATGATTGCCTCCAGGCCATCTCCCGCCTGGGCAAGGATGCCTCGGCCAGCCGGCGCTGGGCGGAATACTGCCTGATCGGCGATGTCTTGCGTGCTTGTCCGCAGGACTCCGCCGGGCTCGGTGCGCGCCTTCAGGCGGCGCTGGCCGAGGAGCCGACGATAGTGGCACCGCTGCCGTCACCTACAATCGAGCGGCGGCCGCTTTATTGGGTGGCCGCGGCGGCGGCCGTGGCCGCCATCACCTGGGGCGTGCTCCACAGCACACCCGAGACTGGCCCGGCGATCCCCGTGGCGGTCTTGGCAACTCCGGCAGAGCCATCCCCGGTGGCGGCCAACGACGTCATGCCGCTTTTGGCCGCGCACCAGGATTACACCTATGCCGTGGTTTCCGATCCGGATATGAAATTTACCGCCATCGCCGCGTCGGAGGGGAGGCGATGAGGGGATGGTGGGCGCTCTGCTGTAGCCTTCTGGCCGTACCGGCGTTGGCCGCTGATCCCCTGCCGGCGGCTGAGGCGGCGGCCTGGCTGCAGCGCATGGCTGATGCCTCGCGGCGGTTGCCCTATGAAGGCATCTTCGTGATGCAGCAAGGCGACCGGTTGCAAACCTTACAGGTGGAGAATCATCCCGCCGGGCTCGGCAAGGAGAGCCGGCTGGTGGTGCTCGACGGTCAGCCCAGAGAGGTGTTCTGCACCGGCACCGGTTCGGTCAGCATGGACCTGGCGGTGAAGGGGACGCGCTTCGAGAGGCGCTTGGGCAGCCGCCATTTCCCCGACCTACTGCCCGAGCACGCGGCTGATCTGGCCACCTGGTACAGCGTGCGGTTGGGCGATAGCGCCCGCGTCGGCGGCCAGGCGTGCCGCCAGGTGGAGTTGATGCCCAAGGATATGTTCCGCTGGGGCTACATACTATGCGCCGATGCCACCACCGGTCTGCCGCTCAAGGCCACCGTGGTGGACGAGAACCGGCGGCCGCTGTTGCGCTATGCCTTCGTCAAGGTTCGCCAGGGCGGTTCCGGCCGGCTATCCAAACAGTTTCCCGCGATAAGGGGCAATCCCGGCGTGGCCAGGCAGGTGGAGGACAGCGCCGTCGAAGTGAGCCAGTTGCCGCCCGGTTTCGTCCAGGTGGCGGCCATCAAGCGCCGCTTGAATCATCGTGCCAGCGAGGTCGAACACTGGGTGTTCAGCGATGGTCTCACCTACATCTCGTTGTTCGTCGAGCCGGCACCGCGCAAGGCCGTCAACATGAAGGGCCAAAGTTCGCGCGGTATGGTCAACCTGCTCACCCGGCAGGTGGGACGGCAACAGGTGACGGTATTGGGTGACGCCCCCTGGCCAGCGGTGGAATTCATCGCCAGGGGGGTGAGCGAAAAATGATCGAAACCCCAGCCCGCGTACTGCGGCTGGAGGGCGATACCGCCTGGGTGCGGATCGAGGCGCCAGCCTCCTGCGGCGCCTGTGGCGGCAAGGGGTGCGGCAATTCCCTTTATGCCCGCTTGCTGCATGCGCGGGAACCTGAATACCCGGTGGCCAATCCAATTCGGGCTGAAGTCGGCGAAAGCGTGACGATAGGCATCGAGGACGGCGCTGTGCTGCGGGCAGTGGCCGCCGGTTACGGTCTTCCCCTGGCGCTGTTGTTGACGGGCGCCATGGTCGGCGCCCACTGGGGCGAGCCCTATGCTGTTGCTGGCGTGGTGGCGGGCCTGTTCCTCTCCGCCTTGTGGCTGCGCCGCCACCGCGGCACCGCCGTGCCGGTCATACTGCGCCGCGGCGCCGCGGCCTGCTCGGCACATTGAACCTGTTTAGTCGCTACCATGATCGCGAGGTAAATATGAAAAGATGGATTGCCTGGATGACATTAGCCTTTGGCCTGACGACCGGAGCGGGTGCTGCCGGCCTGCCCGATTTCACCGATCTGGCGGAGCGGCAGAGCGCCGCCGTGGTGAACATCACCACGGCCCAGGACAGCAAACCGCTCAAGGGTGTCCGCCCGCAAAGGCCGGAAGAGATGTTCGATTTCTTCAAGCGCTTCGGTCTGCCCGAAATGCCAGACAATGGCCGCCATCCACCCCGCTTCGGCCAGGGCTCCGGCTTCTTCATCAGCGCCGATGGTTACATCCTCACCAACGCCCACGTGGTGGACGATGCCGACGAGGTGGTGGTCAAACTCAACGACAAGCGTGAATTCCGTGCCAAGGTCGTGGGCAGCGATGCGCGCACCGACGTGGCCCTGATCAAGATCGATGCCGACAATTTGCCGCGCGTGACCATCGGCGATCCGGCCAAGCTGCGCGTGGGCGAGTGGGTATTGGCCATCGGCGCGCCGTTCGGTTTCGAAAATTCGGTCACCGCCGGCATCGTCTCTGCCAAGGGCCGCGCCTTGCCGCAGGAGAACTACGTCCCCTTCATCCAGACCGATGCGGCGGTGAACCCCGGCAATTCCGGCGGCCCGCTGTTCAACCTGAGGGGCGAGGTGGTGGGCATGAATTCACAGATCATCTCCCGCTCTGGCGGTTACATGGGGCTGGCTTTTGCCATTCCCATAGATGTGGCCATGGACGTGGCCGAACAACTCAAGGGCAAGGGCCGGGTGAGCCGCGGCCGCCTGGGCGTACTGGTGCAGGAAGTGACCGCCGACCTGGCCGACTCCTTCGGGCTGGGCAAGCCGCGCGGCGCCCTGGTGGCCGAGGTGGAGCCGGGCACCCCCGCCGACAAGGCCGGCCTGAAGCCCGCGGACATCATACTCAAATATGAAGGCAGGCCCATCGAGACCTCGCTCGATCTGCCGCGCATGGTCGGCGCCAGCCGGCCGGGCAGCCGGGTCAAGCTGACGGTCTGGCGCAAGGGGGCCGCCCATGAGATGAGCGCGGTATTGGCCGAGATGCCCAACGAAAAGGGCGTCGATGCCAAGTCTCCGGGCAAGGCCAATCCGGCCGGCCTGGTAGTCAGCGCGCTGAGTGCCGAGCAAAAGCGTGAACTGAAAATTGCTTCCGGTGTGCTGGTGGATGACGCCGTCGGCGCCGCCGCGCGCGCCGGCGTCCGCCCTGGCGACGTCATCGTGGCGGCGGGCAACCAGGACGTGAACAGCGCCGAGGAACTCGCCCGTCTGCTCAACGGCAAGGACCGCAAGAGCATCGCTCTGCTCATCAAGCGGGGTGAGGGTTCCCTCTATATCCCGCTCAGGCTGGATTGAAGCAACTCATCCTCTACACCCGGCCCGGTTGCCATCTCTGCGACGAGATGCGGGCCGGGCTGGCGGCCCTGCAGCCCGAACTGGGGTTCGTCTTCAGCGAGGTCGAGGTGGGTTGGGAAGGGGCGCTCGCGGCGCGGTTGGGCGAGCGCTTGCCGGTGTTGACGTGTGACGGTGTCGAACTGTGCCACTACTTTCTGGACGAAGCGCGTCTGCGCGCCGCTTTCGGGTAGAATCGCGGCTGTGATCCATTTATTCGGAGGCGCCTTGTGCGCCTCCAGTTATTTCATGCAGCATATCCGCAACTTTTCCATCATCGCCCATATCGACCACGGCAAGTCCACTCTGGCCGACCGTCTCATTCACCGTTGCGGTGGCCTGTCTGACCGGGAGATGGAGGCGCAGGTGCTGGATTCCATGGACCTGGAGCGGGAGCGCGGCATCACCATTAAGGCGCAGACGGCGGCATTGCGCTACCTCGCCAGGGACGGCGAGGAGTATCTGCTCAATCTGATCGACACCCCTGGTCACGTCGATTTTTCCTATGAGGTGTCACGCTCGCTGTCAGCCTGCGAGGGGGCGCTGCTGGTGGTCGATGCCTCCCAGGGCGTGGAGGCACAGACGGTGGCCAATTGCTACACAGCCATCGAGCTGGGCGTGGAAGTGGTGCCTGTGCTGAACAAGATCGATTTGCCCTCGGCCGAGCCGGAACGGGTGATCCAGGAGATCGAGGACATCGTCGGCATCCCGGCCGAGGACGCGGTACGCTGTTCGGCCAAGACGGGCCTGGGCATCGATGACGTGCTCGAAGCCGTGGTCGCCCGCATTCCTCCGCCTGTCGGCGATGAGACGGCACCGCTCAAGGCGCTGATCACAGATTCCTGGTTCGACAATTACGTCGGTGTCGTCATGCTGGTGCGGGTGATGGACGGCACCTTGCGGCCGAAGGACAAGATCCGTCTCATGGCCACCGGTGCCGAGCACCTCTGCGAGCAGGTGGGAGTATTCACCCCCAAGTCGGTGCAGCGCGACCGCCTTGCCGCCGGTGAGGTGGGCTTCGTGACCGCTGGCATCAAGGAGCTGGCTTCCGCCCATGTCGGCGACACCATCACCCTGGCCGCCGCCCCGGCCGCCGAGCCGCTGCCCGGTTTCAAGGAGATCAAGTCGCAGGTATTTGCCGGGCTTTATCCGGTCGACGCCCATGAATACGACCAATTGCGCGATGCCCTGACCAAGCTGCAACTGAACGATGCCAGCCTGCACTTCGAGCCTGAGACCAGCCAAGCTTTGGGTTTCGGTTTTCGCTGCGGTTTCCTTGGCCTGTTGCACATGGACATCGTGCAGGAGCGGCTGGAACGCGAATATGGCCAGAACCTCATCACCACCGCGCCGACGGTGGAATACGAGGTAATGATGAAGGACGGCACGGTGGAACTCCTGGAGAATCCCTCCAGACTGCCCGATCCGTCGAGGATCCAGGAGATACGCGAGCCCATCATCACCGCCACCATCCTGGTGCCGGAGGCCTATCTCGGCAATGTGATGACCTTGTGCAACCAGAAGCGTGGCGCCCAGATCGACATGAAATACCTGGGCCATCAGGTCATGCTCAAGTACGACCTGCCGCTCAACGAAGTGGTCATGGACTTCTTCGACAAACTGAAGTCCACCAGCCGCGGCTACGCCTCGCTCGATTACGAGTTCAAGGCTTTCCGCGCCGACGATCTGGTAAAGCTGGACGTGGTGGTGAATGGCGAGCGGGTGGACGCGTTATCATTGATCGTACACCGCTCCACCGCCCAGTATCGCGGCCGCGAACTGGTGGCGAAGATGCGCGAGCTGATCCCCAGGCAGATGTTCGATGTGGCGGTGCAGGCGGCCATCGGTTCGCACATCATCGCCCGCGAAACGGTGAAGGCCTTGCGCAAGAACGTGCTGGCCAAGTGTTACGGCGGTGACATCACCCGCAAGCGCAAGTTGCTGGAAAAACAGAAGGAAGGCAAGAAGCGCATGAAACAGGTGGGCAACGTCGAAATCCCGCAGGAGGCCTTCCTGGCCATCCTGCAAGTCGGAGAAAAATAAATGAACTTCGCATTGATCCTCTTCGTTGCCCTCGTCATCACCGGCGTCATCTGGCTGGCGGACGCCCTGACCGCCGGCAAGACCCGGTCGCCAGGCGAGAAACTGCCCATGATGGTGGACTACTCCAAGAGTTTCTTCCCGGTAATCCTCATCGTTTTCCTGCTGCGTTCATTCTTGGTGGAACCCTTCAAGATTCCCTCTGGCTCGATGCTGCCGACCTTGCTGGTCGGCGATTTCATCCTGGTCAACAAGTACGACTATGGCATACGCCTGCCCATCCTCAACAAAAAGATCATCGAGGTGGGCGAGCCCAAACACGGCGATGTCATGGTATTCCGTTACCCCAAGGATCCGGGCCTGGATTACATCAAGCGGGTGATCGGTCTGCCCGGCGACGTGGTGGAATACCAGGACAAGAAACTGCGCATCAACGGCAAGATGGTGCCGCTGGATCGCGCCGGGGAATACAGCTATGTCGCCAGCGGTCTCAACTACATCACCAACCAGACCTGGCAGGAGGCCTTGGGCGAGCACACGCACACGGCCATGGTGCAGAAAGACGTGCCGCCGGTGATCGTCTACCAGGTGGAAGGGGATTTCCCGTATCGCGAGAACTGCACCTACAATGAACGCGGCTTTCGCTGCAAGGTGCCGGCGGGGCATTATTTCATGATGGGCGACAACCGCGATGCCAGCAACGATTCCCGTTATTGGGGTTTCGTGCCGGACCAGAACATCGTCGGCCGCGCCTTCATGATCTGGTGGAACTTTGGCGAATTCGGCCGCATCGGCCGCTTCATCGAGTAGGAGGAGACATGCAAACGCAGCGCGGCATCACCCTCATCGGTCTCATCTTTGCCCTTTTCGTGGTGGCCATCGGCGCCTGGATCATGATGAAGATCGTGCCGGCCTACATCGACTATTTCACGGTCAAGAACAGTCTGGAGAACATCGTCCGCGACAACGCGGAAGACTCCAACGAATCGCTGCGCAAGACCTTCGATGCCCGCCTAAACGTCAACTACATCCAAGACCTCAGTGCCCGCGACCTGGTGATCGAGCGGGAAGGCGGCGTACTCACGCTGAGCGTGCCGATCAGCCGCAAGGAGCATCTGGCGGGCGGCATCAGCGTTTGCGTCGAGCTGGAAGCGCGGGCCGCCACGCCACTCAAATAATGCCGGCATCGCTGGATACCCTGCAGGCCAGGTTGGGCTATCGCTTCCGTCGTCCCGAACTGCTCGTTCAGGCCTTGACGCACCGCAGCCATGGCGCGCAGAACTATGAACGCCTGGAGTTCCTGGGCGACGCCATCCTCAATTTCATCGTCGGCCTGATGTTGTACGAGCGTTTCCCGGCGCTCAAGGAAGGCCAACTGTCGCGCCTGCGCGCCAATCTGGTCAATCAGCAGCCGCTGTACGAGATTGCCCTCGAACTCGGCCTGGGTGGCTGTCTCAGATTGGGTGAGGGCGAATACAAGAGCGGCGGCGCCGCGCGGCCCTCCATACTCGCCGACGCCCTCGAATCGACTTTCGGCGCCGTCTTCATCGACGCCGGTTTCGAGACAGTGAAGGGCGTGATCGAGCGGGCGTTTGCCAATCGCCTGCGCACTCTCGATCCCGCCAGCGATGGCAAGGACGCCAAGACCTTGTTGCAGGAGTGGCTGCAATCGCGCCGCTATGGCCTGCCTACTTATGACCTCGTCGACGCCAGCGGCCAGGCCCATGCCCAGACATTCCGCATCGCCTGTCGCATCGATGCCCTGAAACTGGTGACCGAAGGCCGCGGCAGCAGCCGCAAGGCGGCGGAACAGGCCGCTGCCGAGGCCGCCTATGCCGCCCTCACCCGGTCATGAGCGCGGTCCGGCGGGCGGGTTACGTGGCCGTCGTCGGCCGTCCCAACGTTGGTAAGTCCACGCTCATCAACGCCCTGGTCGGGGCCAAGGTCAGCATCGTTTCCAGCAAGCCGCAGACGACCCGCCACCGTATCCTGGGGGTGCGTACCGAGGGCGATGCCCAGTTCGTCTTTGTCGATACGCCGGGTTTCCAGACGCGCCATCGCAATGCCCTCAACCAGTCGATGAACCGGGTGGTGAAAGAGGTGCTGGCCGAGGTCGATGCCGTGCTGTTCCTCATCGAGCCCCTCAAATTCACGCCTGCCGACGCGCGTGTGCTGTCGCTGCTGCCCGCCGGGCGGCCGGTGATGCTGGTGGTCAACAAGGTCGATCAGGTCGCCGATAAGGCTCGCCTCCTGCCATTCCTGCAGGACGTGTCCGGGCGTTTCGATTTCGCCGAGGTCATCCCCCTGTCCGCCCTCGACGGCAAGGACGGCAACCGCCTGCTGGCCATACTCAGGCCCTATCTGCCGGAATCCGAGGCCTACTTCGAGGCGGACGCCATCACCGACCGCAGTGAGCGTTTCCTGGCGGCGGAGTTGCTGCGGGAGAAGGTCTTTCGCCTGACCGGCGATGAAATTCCCTATGGTGTGGCGGTGGAGATAGAGCGTTTCGATCAGGACGACAGCGGCCTGCGCCGTATCCACGCCATCCTCTGGGTCGATCGCGAGGCCCATAGACCCATCCTGCTGGGCAAGGGCGGCGAACACCTCAAACGCATCTCCAGCGAGGCGCGCCAGGACATGGAGCGGCTGTTCGACGGCAAGGTATTCCTGCAATGCTGGATCAAGGTCAGGCATGGCTGGGCGGACAATGCGGCACTGCTCAAATCGTTGGGCCATGAGTGAAAAGCGCGACAACGAACCGGCCTACATACTGCACGCCCATCCCTGGCGCGAAACCAGTCTCATCGTCGAGGTGTTGAGCCGCCAGCATGGCCGGCTCTCCCTGGTGGCGCGCGGCGCGCGCCGACCGATGTCGTCGCTCAAGTCGCGCCTGCTGGCCTTCCAGCCGCTCAGCCTGTCCTGGTTCGGCAAGGGCGGCCTGCGCACCCTGCACGCGGCCGAATGGCAGGGCGGCGATCTGCGCCTCGGCGGCCTGGCCCTGATGTGCGGTTTCTATCTCAACGAACTCCTGCTCAAGTTGCTGCCACTGGACGACCCGCATGTGCGTCTCTTCGACCTATATCAGGAAACCCTGGCGCAACTCTCCGCCGGCGCCGATCCCGAGCCCGTGTTGCGCCGTTTCGAGCTCGCCATGCTCTCGGAATTGGGCTATGCCCAGACCCTGACCCACCTGGCCGATGGGGCCGAGGTGCAGCCCGAGGCACGTTATGGCTATATCGTGGGAGATGGGGTGGTGGCGCCCACCGCGGCTGCCGTCAGTTACCGCGGCAAGACCCTGCTGGACATGGGCAGCGGTGATTACACCGACCCGCAGACGCTGGCCGAGGGTAAACTGTTGATGCGCATGCTCATCAATCACTATCTCGGCGACAAGCCCTTATTCACCCGGCAACTGCTCATCGACCTGCAACAACCATGATCCAACTCGGCGTCAACATCGACCATGTCGCCACGCTCCGCCAGGCGCGCGGCACCCGCTACCCCAGCCCGGTGCAGGCCGCGCTCATGGCCGAAAATGCCGGCGCGGACAGCATCACCCTGCATTTGCGCGAAGACCGCCGCCACATCCAGGACGCCGACGTGCATATCCTGCGCGGCATACTGCGCACCCGCATGAACCTGGAAATGGCCGTCACCGAGGAGATGCTCGCTGTCGCCACCGCTCTCAAGCCGCAGGACGTCTGTCTCGTTCCCGAGCGCCGCCAGGAACTCACCACCGAGGGCGGCCTCGACGTGGCCGGTCAGTTGGCCAAGATGACCGACGCCTGCCGTCGTCTGGCCACGGCTGGTATCCGTGTCTCACTGTTCATCGACCCGGACGCGGTTCAGCTCGAAGCCGCCCGTGCCGCCGGTGCGCCGGTGGTCGAACTGCATACCGGGCGCTACGCCGATGCCATCAGCGCCGCCGTCGCCGACGAGGAGCACACCCGCCTGCGCGCCGCGGTCGGGCTGGGCCTGGAGCTCGGGCTGCAGGTCAACGCCGGCCATGGCCTCAACTACCACAACGTGCAGGCCGTCGCCGCCATCCCCGGCGTGGCCGAACTCAACATCGGCCATGCCATCGTCGCCGAGGCCCTCTTTTTGGGCTGGGACAAGGCGGTGCGGGAGATGAAAAGGCTGATGGTGGAGGCGGCCGGGGGCGGTTGAGCCGCGTCCTCCTCAAGTATTGACTGTGCGGGCAATCACCCAGGCCTCGACGGCGCGTGCGCCGGCCCGTTTCGCCGCCTTGGCGAGCTCGTCCAGGCTGGCGCCACTGGTCATCACGTCGTCCACCAGGGCAATGTGCAGCCCGGCCAATCTGCTGTCGCAACTAAAGGCGCCGCGGATATTGCGGCGCCGCTCTGCCAGCGGCAGCGCCACCTGTGGCGGCGTGTCGCGCACACGCTGGCAGGCCATTGCCTCCTGCGGAATATGCAGGCGATGGCCGAGGTGTTGCGCCAGCAGGGCGGCCTGATTGTAGCCGCGCTCGCTCAGCCGGCGAGGGTGCAGAGGCATGGGCACGAGGAGTTGCGGCCGATCTCCGGCGCCCAGCGCTGCCGCCATTTCATCCGCCAGCCACCGGGCAATGGCCAGCTCGCCGTGGTATTTCAGTCGCTGGATGGCCACATCCGCCGGGAAGCGATAACTAAAGACGGCGTGGCTGCGATCGAAGGTGGGTGGCCGTTTGAGACAGGCACCGCACAGCGCGCCGCCCAAGGTCGGCAGGGCGCAGTGCGGACAACGCTCGGCGGGCAACCGCGGCAATGTCGCGGCGCAGTCGGGGCAGACCAGGCCGGCAAGACTGCGGGCGCCGCAGAAGAGGCAGGGCTGCGCAAAATCCAGGCACTTGTTCAGTATGTCCGTCATGGTGTTTGACAAGCATTCCTCCTTCATCGAACATGCGCGGCTGTCCCGCCATTCTGTCGCCATCATGGCTGAAAATCACGTCGTCACCGCCGCGTCCTGTCAGCGTTCAGCCCGGTTGTTCAATTACGGTGCCATCGCGGCCGCCCTGCTGCCGTTTCCGCTGGGCATACTGTGGATCGCCGGTTCGATGTTCGTCTACGCCGCCAACGCCCATCACCCTGACGCGCGGGTACGGCATTACATCCGCTGGGGCGGGTATCGCTTTTATGCCGTTGCCGGTGCCGTGACCATCTTCGCTAACGATCTGGCGGCGGCCTTCGGCGGTGGCATGAAGGGCTGGGGAGCGGTCTGGGCGCTGATCATGCTGGGGATCATTCCCTGGTCGCTGTATGACATCTGGAAAGCCGGTCGGGAAGACTGGAAAGACATCGAAGTGGAGAACCTGGCATGACCGATATGTCCGACAGCCGCACCCCTGCCGTGTGGACGCAGGAGGCCGTGGCGGCCTTGTTCGAGTTACCGTTCAACGACCTGCTGTTCCGCGCCCAATCGACTCATCGCGCGCATTTCGACGCCAATGCGGTGCAGTTGTCGACGCTGCTGTCGGTCAAAACCGGCGGTTGTTCCGAGGATTGCGGCTATTGCTCGCAGTCGGCCCGGCACGGCACCGATCTCGAACGGCAGGGACTGCTGGCGACGGAGGAAGTGGTCGCCGCCGCCCAGGCCGCCCAGGCCAAGGGCGCCACCCGTTTTTGCATGGGCGCCGCCTGGCGCGGCCCCAAGGACCGCGATCTGGATGACGTCATCGACATGGTGCGGCAAGTCAAGGCGCTGGGCATGGAGACCTGCGTCACCCTGGGGCTGCTCAAGCCAGGCCAGGCCGAGAAACTGAAGGCGGCCGGGCTCGATTACTACAATCACAACCTCGACACCGCGCCGGAGTATTACGGCGAGGTGGTCAGCACGCACAGCTTCGATGACCGGCTGGACACCTTGAACCAGGTACGCGCGGCCGACCTCCGCGTCTGCTGCGGCGGCATCGTTGGCATGGGCGAAACGCGCGCCATGCGCGCGCGGCTGATCGCCGAGCTGGCGAGTCTGACGCCGCCGCCGGAATCGGTGCCGATCAACAGGCTGGTGAAGGTGCCAGGGACGCCCATGGCGGCGGCGGCCGACCTCGATCCACTCGAATTCGTCCGCACCATCGCCGTGGCCCGCATCGTCCTGCCGGGCTCGCATGTCCGGCTGTCGGCCGGCCGGCGTGAACTGGGCGAGGCGGTGCAGGCCCTCTGTTTCCTCGCCGGGGCGAACTCGATCTTCTACGGCGACAAGTTGCTCACCACCGGAAATCCTGATGTCGAGGCCGACCAGGCCTTGTTCGCCAAGCTGGGGTTACGGGCCGAACCGCTCGCAGACCGCCGTTGCGCTGGGGCCTGACGCGCTTGCTGCAAGATCGGCTGGCAAAACTCGACGGGCAGGGTCTGCGCCGCCAGCGGCGACGGCTGGAGGGCGCCCAGGGTGCGCATGTCACCGTTGACGGCCGCGCTTGCCTGTCGTTCGCCAGCAACGATTACCTCGGTCTGGCCCATCACCCCGCCCTCGCCGCCGCCGTGTGCGGGGCGGCGACACGGTTTGGCGTCGGCAGCGGCGCCTCGCACCTGGCGGGTGGGCATCATGCCCTGCATCATCGCTTGGAAGCCGAATTGGCCGCGTTCGTCGGCCTGCCCGCCGCACTGCTGTTCTCCACCGGCTACATGGCCAACCTCGGTGTGGTCACCGCCCTGGTCGGGCGTGACGGAGCGGTGTTCGCCGACCGCCGCAACCACGCCTCGCTCGTCGACGCCGCCGTGCTGGCGCGCGCCGCACACCTGCGATACCGCCATGGCGATCTGACCCATCTGGAAGAATTGCTGCGCGCCAGCCCGGCCAAGACCAGGCTGATCGTCAGCGACACGGTGTTCAGCATGGACGGCGACATCGCCCCGGTGCCGGGGTTATTGGCGCTGGCGGAGAAGTACGACGCCTGGCTGTACCTGGACGATGCGCACGGCTTCGGCGTGCTCGGCGAGGAAGGGCGCGGCGTTCTGCACACGCATCCCGCGCTCCTCGCGCCTCACCCCTCACTGATTTATCTGGCTACATTAGGCAAGGCCGCCGGCGTTTCCGGGGCCTTCGTGGCCGGTTCGGCCGCGCTGATCGAATGGCTGGTCAACAAGGCCCGCACCTATATCTATACGACGGCCACGCCCCCCATGCTGGCGGCGGCGGTGTCGGCCAGCCTCGGCCTCATCGCCGCTGAGCCGGAACGGCGGCGGCGGCTGGGTGAGCGCATCGCCCAACTCAAGGCGGGCGCGGCGGCGCTGCCCTGGACCCTACTGGCTTCCGACACGCCCATCCAACCCTTGCTGGTGGGCGACAACCGGCTCGCCCTGCACCTGGCCGACGCGCTCTTCGAACGCGGCATACTGTTGCCGGCGATCCGGCCGCCGACCGTTCCGGCCGGCACGGCACGGCTACGCATCTCGCTCTCGGCGGCGCATAGCGAGACGGATGTGGCGATGTTGCTGGACGCCCTGACGGCGCTGACGCCATGAACGCGCCGCTCGTCTTTCTGCATGGCTGGGGCCTCAACGGCGGTATCTGGAGCGAGACGGCCGCTGCTTTACAACGGCCCGTCACGCTGGCCCCGGATCTGCCCGGCTATGGTCTCACCCCGCTCTGCGCCCCGTACGACGCCACCTGTCTGGCCGCCGCCGTGGCCGCCGACCTGCCGCCGGCGGCCGTGGTCGTCGGCTGGTCCATGGGCGCCATGGTGGCGCTTGCCCTGGCCGCACGCCGGCCGCTCCAGGGCCTGGTGCTGGTCGCCGCCAATCCGGTCTTCTGCCGCCGCGCGGATTGGCCGCACGGGCTGGAACCCGAGGTCCTGGCCGGTTTCGCCGCGGCGCTGACAAGCGATTACCGCGCCACGCTGTGGCGTTTTTTGTCACTGCAGGCACGCGGCGGCGAGGCCGCGCGGGCAGTGATCGCTCGGCTGCGGCAGTCGTTGCCGCTGCGCGGCGAGCCCCGCGCGGAAACCCTGGCGGCGGGGCTGGAGTTGCTGCGCCGGGTGGATCTGCGCGCCGAGGCGGCGGCCGTTTCCTGCCCGACGCTGGTTATCCATGGCGGCCACGACGGCCTTTGCCCGCCGGCCGCCGGCGAGTGGCTCGCCACCCATGTCCCTGGAGCGCGACTGGCCGTGCAGGACCGGGCCGCGCATGCCCCGTTCCTGTCGCACCCGGCATGGTTTACCGGGCAGTTGCAGTCGTTTCTCGATGAAATCGGCGCTTAGACGGTGCGTGCGCGCCGCTTTCGACAAGGCGGCGCCGACCTATGACGCCGCGGCCCTGCTGCAGCGGGAAGTGGCCGGGCGTCTGGATGACAGGTTGGCGGTGATGAAGCTGCAGCCGGCGCGCCTGCTGGATGCCGGTTGCGGTACCGGTCTCGCCTTCGCGCCGCTCGGCCGGCGCTATCCGCGCGCCCAGCTCATCGGCCTGGATCTGGCGCCCGCCATGCTCATCGAGGCCCGGCGGCGCTGGCCACGTTCCTTGCTGTTCGAGCGTTGGCGCCGCCCCCGGACGGCGCGGCGCGGCTTTCTGATCGCCGCCGATATCGAGGCCATGCCGCTGGCCGCCGACTGCGTCGATCTCGTCTGGTCGAATCTGGCCCTGCAATGGCTCGACGACCTGGATGCGGCCTTGCGCGAGTTGCGGCGGGTGTTGGCGCCCGGCGGCCTGTTGCTGTTCAGCACCTTCGGCCCGGATACGCTGAAGGAGCTGCGCGCGGCCTTCCATGGCCTGGACGGCTACAACCACGTCAACCGTTTTGTCGACATGCACGACATCGGCGATGCCCTGATCCACGCCGGTTTCGTCAATCCGGTCATGGAAATGGAATGCCTTACGCTGACCTATACCGATCTTAAAGGGGTGTTGCGCGACCTCAAGGGCATCGGCGCCGGGACGGTGCTCGACGGCCGGCGGCCGGGGCTGATGGGACGCGGTGAGTGGCGGCGCCTGAACGATAACTACGAAGTTTTCCGCCGCGCGGGCCGCCTGCCGGCCACCTACGAGGTGGTCTACGGCCATGCCTGGGTGGGCGACAAGAAAGGCTGGGAGGATGGCCGCAAGGTGATCCGCTTGCAGATCGAGCAACGTCGGGCGGGGTTACGCTGACCAGCCATGACACGTTCGCTTTCATCTCCGCCGACGCCGGCCTCATGGCCGGTTTACTCTCCCCCGGCCCTACTCCGCCTGCGAGAGTGGGGAGCTGGCGCGGCGCTGCTGCGGCGCTTGCACTGATGCCCGGCCTGTTCATCACCGGCACCGATACCGGCGTTGGCAAGACCCTGGTTGCGACCGCCCTGCTGCATGTATTGCGCGACCTCGGCCTGCGTGCCGCCGGTATGAAGCCTATCGCCGCCGGTGCCGAGCGGGTGGGCGATGCCTGGGTCAACGATGATGTGGCGCGCATTCGGGCCGTTGCCGGCGTCGAGGCGGCGGCCGAGCTCGTCAACCCCTATCTCTTCCGGGCGCCGATCGCGCCCCATATCGCGGCGGAGCAGAAGGGCGTGCGCATTGAGATAGCGCGCATCGTTGAAGCCTATGCCGCCCTCGCGGCGCAGGCGGAATGGGTGGTGGTGGAGGGTGTGGGCGGTTTCCGGGTGCCGCTCGATGACCGTCACGATACCGCCGACCTGGCCGTGGCGCTTGGCCTGCCTATAGTCATGGTGGTCGGTATGCGCCAGGGTTGCCTGAATCATGCCCTCTTGAGCGCGGAAGCCATCGCTGCCCGCGGCCTCAGGCTGGCCGGCTGGGTGGCCAATCCGTTGGACCCCGCCATGGCGGTTTATCGGGAAAACCTGGCGACCTTGGGCCGCCGCCTGTCCGCCCCTTGTCTGGCCGAGCTGCCCTGGCTGGCCGAGCCGGATGCGGCCCGGGCGGCGCGCGCCATCGCGCCGGCAAGGCTGACTAAATGGCTGGCGACTTTGACGGTAGAACAAATGTCAGCCAGATAAGTCTAGGAAAAAAAGAGGGCCTGGGTATAATCTGGATAAAAAGCTCTTCAGGAGTTGCAAATGGTCCTGTCCCGCACCAGCCAGTATGCCGTTCAGGCGTTGATTTACATCGCCACCCAGCCGCCTGGCGAGCCGGTGCTCAATCGTGATATCGCCGAGCGTCTGAACGTGCCCGCCGCCTACCTCGCCAAGATATTGCAAAGCCTTTGCAAGCATGGCCTGCTCGATTCCTTTCGTGGACGGCTGGGTGGTTTCTGTCTGCGCGAAGGCATGCACAGGAGCTCGCTGATGCAGGTGCTGCTGCTCACCGAGGGCCCCGATTTCACCAAGAGTTGCATACTCGGGCTGAAGGATTGCAGCGACAAGACGGCCTGTCCGCTGCATTTCAAATGGCTGCCGGTGAAGAAGAAGATACTCGCCATGATGAACGAGATGACCCTGGAGGACCTGGCCAAGGCTGTGCTCACCGGCAAATACCGCTTGGCCGATCTCCCAGTGGCGGCCATGCCCCGTCCCGCCTGATGCGACGGGGCGGCAGACGGGCGTTCCTGCTCGCCGGCGTCGTCCTGTTGTGCGGCTGCGGGCAGACCAAACAGATCGATTTCCGGGGCACCGACATCAGCGGCGCCGGTTTCGGTCGCCGCCTGGAGTTGACCGATCACAATGGCGTGCGCCGAACCCTCGCCGATTTTCGCGGCAAGCTGGTCGTGCTCTTTTTCGGTTATACCCATTGCCCGGACGTGTGTCCCACCACCTTGGCCGACATGGCGGCGGCCTTCGCCCTGATGCCGCCGGCCGAGGCGGCGCAGGTGCAGGTGCTGTTCGTCAGCGTCGATCCGGAGCGCGACGCCCCGGAGATACTGAAGGAATACGTGCCCTATTTCCACCCTTCCTTCCTCGGCCTTTATGGCACGCCGGCGGAAGTGGCGGCGGCGGCGCGCGAGTTCCGCGTGCATTACCGCAAGCATATCGAGCCTGGCGCCAGCGATTACCTGGTGGACCACACCGCGGGCAGTTTCGTGCTCGACCGCAACGGCCGCTTACGTTTGTTTCTGCCCTTCGCGCAACCTCCGGCGGACATCGCCCACGACCTCCTGGCGCTGCGGCGGGAGTGACACTCCGCCTTGCCTGAGGCGCCGCCTTGGGAATATACTCGCCCGTCTTTTTATGGCTGGGCGTCCGCTTCTGGCCTCGTGGCGAGTCCCGCGCCGCGGGGGGTGGATGGCAGGCAACCCAAGGAGGAGTCATGGCCGCAAGCAATCCCGCGCTGGTGGAGCAATACGATTACGAAACCATCAAGAAATTCTCGATCATGGCCGTCGTCTGGGCCGTGGTCGGCATGCTGGTTGGGGTGTATATCGCCTCCGAACTGGCCTGGCCATTCCTCAATTTCGATAGCCCTTATTTCTCGTTCGGCCGTTTCCGCCCGGTGCATACCGGCGCCGTGATCTTTGGCTTCGGCGGCTCCGCCCTGTTCGCCACGTCCTATTACGTGGTGCAACGCACCTGTCAGGCCCGGCTCTGGGGCGGCGGCCTGGTGCCGTTCACCTTCTGGGGCTGGCAGGCCATCATCGTCCTGGCGGCACTGTCTTATGTCACCGGGCATAGCCAGGGTCGCGAATATGCGGAGATGGAATGGCCCATCGATTTGCTCATCGAGGTCGTCTGGGTGGCCTATCTGGCCATCTATGTCGGCACCCTGATGCGGCGCAGGCAGCCGCATATCTACGTCGCCAACTGGTTCTACCTGGGCTTCATCCTGGCCACGGCGCTGCTGCACACCTTCAATAACCTGGCGGTGCCGGTGGGGCTGTTCAGCATGAAGTCCTACAGCCTGTTTTCCGGCACCCAGGATGCCATGGTGCAGTGGTGGTATGGCCACAACGCGGTCGGTTTCTTCCTCACTGCGGCTTTCCTGGGCATGATGTATTACTTCGTGCCCAAGCATGCCGGCCGTCCTATCTATTCCTATCGGCTGTCCATCGTCCACTTCTGGGCGCTGTCGTTCATGTATATGTGGGTGGGCACCCACCACCTGCACTGGACCGCGTTGCCGGACTGGGCTTCGACGCTGGGCGCCACCTTTTCCATCATGCTGCTGCTGCCTTCCTGGGGCGGCATGATCAACGGCATCATGACCTTGTCGGGCGCCTGGGATAAGTTGCGTACCGACCCGATCATGCGCTTCATGATCGTCGCCCTGTCGTTTTACGGCATGTCCACCTTCGAGGGCCCGCTGATGTCACTGAAGGACGTCAACGCCCTGTCGCATTACACCGACTGGACCGTCGGTCACGTTCATTCGGGTGCGCTCGGCTGGGTGGCGATGATCTCCTTCGGTTCGCTCTATCACATGATCCCGCGCCTGTGGAATACCGAGATGTACAGTATCAAGCTGATCAACCTGCACTTCTGGCTGGCCACCATCGGCACCTTGCTGTACATCACCGCCATGTGGATCTCCGGCATTTCCCAGGGCCTGATGTGGCGCGCCTTCGATGATTTTGGCAACCTGCAATATTCCTTCGTGGAATCGGTCGCCGCCATGCACCCCTTCTACGCCATGCGCGCGATCGGCGGTTTGTTCTTTTTGTCGGGGATGTTGCTGATGGCTTACAACGTTTATCAGACCATCCGCCAGGGTGTGCGTGCCGCCGAGCTCGAAGCCGGGCGTGCCGCCATCGCCAACGCCTGACGCGAAGAGAGACCAGGAAATGCGCTTCAAACACGAGAATGTCGAAACCAACGCCGGTGTGCTGCTGGTGTTGACCATGATGGCCATCAGCGTCGGCGGCATGGTGGAAATCGCTCCCATGTTTTTACTCGACGATACCGTCGAGAAGGTCGCTGGCGTGCGTCCCTATACACCGCTGGAGTCGCTCGGCCGCGACATCTATGTGCGGGAGGGGTGCTATCTCTGCCATTCGCAGATGATCCGTCCGTTCCGTGACGAGCAACTGCGCTATGGCCACTATTCGCTGGCGGCGGAATCCCAGTATGACCACCCCTTCCAGTGGGGTTCCAAGCGCACCGGCCCGGATCTGGCGCGGGTGGGAGGCAAGTATTCCAACGAATGGCATGTGCAACATCTTCTCAAGCCGACCGCTGTGGTGCCCGAATCGGTGATGCCGAACTATCCCTGGCTGCAAACGACACTGCTCGATTACGCCGATGTCGGCGACCGCTTGCGGGCCCTGCGCACCACTGGCGTGCCTTATTCCGTTACACGCGCCGAGTATGAACAGAATGTGAAACGGTTCGGCGTGGAAACAGCCGCGACGCTGCATATCCCCGATGCCCTGAAGAACCTGGTCGCACAGGCTCAGGCCGGCAACTATGACGGTGACCGCTCCGGTGTGTCCGAAATGGATGCGCTGATCGCCTATCTGCAAGTGTTGGGGACCATGGTGGACTTCAACAAGGTGACGCCCGAAGAACTGGTGAAATACCGCTGATGGGGCTGGCATGGCTTTCCCGGGCGGAAAATCTCAAAACGCTCGGCCTGCTCATCTTCTTCATCACCTTCTGCCTGATCGTGCTGTGGGTGTACGGCAGCAGGAAACGGGGTGAAAGGCTGGAAGATCACAAGAACATTCCCTTTCTTGATGACGAACACGAAGCGAAGGACAAGTCCAATGGCTGACAACGTGCAACATAAAGGCGCCCAGACCACCGGTCACGTTTGGGACGATACGCTACAGGAATTCAATAATCCCCTGCCGGTGTGGTGGACCTATGCGTTTTACCTCACCATCGTCTTCGCCTTGGTGTACTGGGTAGTCTATCCGTCCTGGCCGGTCGGCAAGGGTTACCTCCCCGGCTTCGGCCGTGTTTCCTACGTCAACGCCCAGGGTCAGACCGAGTCCTGGCATTGGAACACCCGCGCCAAGCTGCTCAAGGAGACCCAGGAGGCGGCCGTACTGCAGAAACCTTACTATGACAAGATCGCCAGCCTGCCCTATGACCGGCTGGCCAAGGATCCGGAACTGTCGAGTTTCATCCTGTCGGCCGGCAAGCCTCTGTTCGCCGACAACTGCGCTGCCTGCCACCAGTCTGGTGGGGCCGGCAAGATCGGTTTCTATCCCAATCTCACCGATGACGAATGGATCTATGGCGGCAGCTTCGAAAAGATCACCGAGACCATCACCAAGGGGCGACACAGCTACATGCCCGCCTTCGGCGAGGCCTTGGAACCGGATCAGATCGCCGCCCTGGCCAGTTACGTATTGTCGCTGTCCGGGAACAAGGCCGACCCCGCCAAGGTGGCCCTTGGCAACGAGCTCTTCCACACCCACGCCGGCGCCTGTTTCTATTGTCATGGCGACCGTGCCGAAGGCCGTCAGGACCTGGGTTCCGCCAATCTCACCGACAAGATCTGGCGTTGGGCCGACGTGACCGGAGCGGCGGACGATGCCGCTCGCCTGGCCGCGGTCGAGAAGATCATTGCCGGCGGCATCAGCCGCGCCGTCATGCCCGCCTGGGAAGGCCGTCTGAAACCTGAGCAGATCAAACTGCTGGCGCTTTATGTGCATGAATTGGGTGGCGGCAAATAATCCGTGACAGGTAACCGAAGAGCCCCGCGGCGCCGGGGCTCTTCCATTTTAAGAGAACCACAGTGAACGACGCCCAATCAGGCCAGGAGTTGTATTTCAAACGCGCGCCGGTAGTACCGCGTTCCATCCGGGGGCCCTTCCGCAACTTCAAGACGGCCGTCCTGCTATTGGGCTTCGCCGTCTATTTCCTTCTCCCCTGGCTGCCCTGGGACCGTCCCGGCGCGCCGTCGCAGGCCGTCATGTTCGACATACCGGGGCGGCGTTACCTCATCTTCGATCTGACGGTCTACCCCCAGGACATCTTCTGGTTGTCGCTCCTGCTGTTCATTGCGGCGGTGCTGCTTTTTTTCATCACGGCCATGGCCGGGCGGGCCTTCTGCGGTTATTTCTGCTTCCAGACCTTGTGGACCGATGCCTTCCTCTGGATCGAGCATCTGATCCAGGGCGAACGGCCGGCCCGTCTCAAGCTGCTGCGCCAGCCGTGGAGCGATCGCGGCAAGTTGCTGAAGGTGGGCCTGACGCGGCTCCTGTGGCTGCTGCTGGCGTTCTGGACCGCCATGACCTTCGTGCTGTATTTCGGCCATGCGCCAACCTTGCTGCTTGAATTCTTCACGGGACAGGCGCCTGCCGCCGCCTACATCGCCGCGCTCGCCCTGACCGCTTCCACTTTCCTGGCGGCCGGGGTGCTGCGTGAACACGTCTGTGTTTTCATTTGCCCATACGGCCGTTTCCAAAGCGCCATGTACGACCCCGAAACCCTCACCGTGCATTACGACCGGGCGCGTGGCGAGCGGGAAAACGGCCGCATCGTGCCGCGCGCCGGCATGCGCGGCTTGGCCGAGCGACAGCAGGCCGGGCATGGCGACTGCACCGATTGTGGTTTATGCGTCCAGGTCTGCCCGGTGGGCATCGACATTCGCGATGGCCTGCAATACAAGTGCATCTCCTGCGGCCTGTGCGTCGATGCCTGCAACACCATCATGGACAAGATGGGTTATCCGCGCGGCCTTGTCCGTTACGACTCGGAGGTCAACCTGGCGCGTGCCGTGCCGCTGAAGCCGAGGGTCGATTGGAAACGGCTGAAGGTGATCGGCTATGGTGTCGCCCTGGTGCTGATGACGGCCTATCTAATCTATGACATCGTCCATCGCCAGAGCTTCGAACACAGCATCCAGCAGGTGCGGCAACCGCTCTACGTGGTGCTCTCCGACGGCAGCATCCGTAACCGTTACCAGATCCGCCTCACCAACATCTCAGGCAATGAGGAGGTCTACAGTGTGTCGGCGCGGGGCCTGCCGCCGGGCGCACTGGATCTGGGAAATTTCCAGGAGGTCCGGGTCAAGAACGGCAAGAGCGTCATCATCCAGGCGAGCGTCAAGCTCGAACCGGGCACCGCGGCGCGCACCGGCAACTTCGAATTCGTCATCAGCAACCGCCGCGGTGAAACGGTGACCGACACGGCCCGTTTTTTCACGCGGCACGTCCAATGAACCTGCTCGTCGGCCTGTTCGGCGGCATGTTCCTGACGGCCATGCTGTATGGTGTCGGCCGTCGCCTGGGTCTCGCCAATTTTTGGGCCGCCGTGGCGGCCGCGGCGGCGCCGTCCTGCGCTTATCTCGCTTATGCCTTCAGTGCCTGGCCCGGCCTCGATGCGGTCACCATCCACCTCGTTGCCTATCCCGCCGTCGCGGTGCTGTTGGCGCAGCTCTATGGGAGCAAGGCTGACCATGCCCATACCCTGCATTGGGCGCCCAAGCTGATGATCGCTTTTTTTCTGGCGATCAGCGTGCTCTATGGCGGTTTTGTCTATATCGCCGGCCAGGGTCTGCCGCCCGTCCTGGCGCAGTGGCTGCTGCCCAATGCCCAGGGCAGGAATGTGCACACCGGTTTCGCCGGCGTGGTGGCGCACCACGAAAGCGCCGCCAAGGGCATCGGTCAGCACCTTCAGATGGAGCACGTGCTGGCGCGGCTGGGCTGGAAGGTCGAGGTGGCCGGCCTGATGACGCTGACCCCCTCCCGCCCGGCGCCGGTGGCCGTTTTCATTTACGGCCCCGACGGTCAGGCGGTGGCCGACGCCGCCGTCGATCTCAGCCTGGCCCGGCCCGGCCAGAAGCCGGGGGCGGCGCTCATCCTCGACGCGGGCCGGGACGGTTACCGCGGCATGCTTCCGGCCCTGGCGGCGGGCGTCTGGGTGGCGCGTCTTCACCTGGCCAAGGATGGCGAGACGGTGCTGCTCGAACATACCCTGGAAGTACGCTGACCGGCTAGATCGGCTCGACCTCGGCAAGAAAGTTTCGCGCCGCCTCGGCCATCTCTGTCACATCCGTGGCCTCGATTGACAAACAGGCGAGACAGGCCGCCCCCAGTTTTTCCCATTCGCAAGTATGGTTGCGGCCGGTCAGGTCCTGGATGAGTTTTTCCGCCGTCTGGGCGATGGCGATGAGGCGGCGGCTGGCGCCGGGCAGTGCGGCGGCGTCCGTCAGGGCAGCGATGTCGTGATGCTGGCGAATGGCCAGACAGGTCGTTTCCGGCAACATCCAGTCCTGGGCCATAAGGCCGCCTACCGCGGCGTGCTGGGTCGGCAGCGCGGCCCGTTCGACGGCAGTGAATGCCTCGACGGCGTTTTCGTTGGCCCGTGCCAGGAGGCGCGGGTAGTCGGCGAAGCGCCGCATCATGATGGGAATGCCGCAGTCGCGGAACAGCCCGTAGGTGTAGGCATCCTCGGCCCGGATGCCGCCGCGCGTTCCCAATTGCTGCACCAGCCAGCCGGATAGCTGGGCGGTGAGATCGGCGCTGTCCCAAAACCGTTGCAGTGCCATCTGCGGTGGAAACGCGCGCCGCAGCATGAGGCCGGCGATGGTGTTGGCGGTGGTGTTGAGGCCGAGCATAAGAAGGGCTTCGCGGATGCTGCGGGTCTTTTGACGATAGCCGTAATAGGGCGAATTGGCGGTCTTGATGAGGCTTGCGGCGAGCCCGACGTCGCGGCCGATGAGGCCGGCCATGTGGTTGAAATCAGGATATTCAGAGCGGGCCTCGCGGGCGATCTTCTCGAGAATCAGCGGGCGTGGCGGGATACCAATCTCGCGCAGTGCGGTTTCCAATTCCCAGTCGATATCCGGCGAAAGCGCGCTGCGCTCGCGTTCCTCCATGGCCGGTGGCGCCGCGTCAAGGCGGTGTACGGTGGCGGGCGGGGTGAAGACGGGGGGCAGGGGCATCGTCGCGGGCGCGGTGGCTGGGTACACCACGCTAACGGCTGGCCGCGACCAAACTTTAAAACTTATGCCGCTTTATAGTGTTTCATGTTTCTTTCGGCGCTTTCGCCATGACTGTCAGGGCGGCGTCGTCGGCTCGCCGGCGGCGACGTGGCGATGCCTGAAATAGTGCAGCAGCCCCGGCAGCAGCGAGACAAAGACGATCAGCAGGATGACAGCGGTGAGGTTCTCTTGCACCACTGTCAGATTGCCGAAGAAATAGCCCGCCGGCGCCAGCAGACCCACCCAGAGCAGGGCGCCGAGCAGGCTGAAGGCCAGGAAACGCAGGTAGGTGAGCCGTCCCAGACCACAGACGAAGGGCACGAAGGTGCGCACGATGGGCACGAAACGGGCGATGACGATGGCCTTGGGGCCGTGGCGCTCCATGAAGGCATGGGTACGGTCGAGGTTTTGCTGTTTCAGCCAGCGGCTCTGTTCATGCCGGAAGAGGCGTGGGCCGGCGAGGCGGCCGACCCAGTAATTGACGTTGTCACCGCAAAGGGCGGCGACGATCAGGGTCAGCATCACCCCGGGCAAGGCCATACCGCCTGTCGCCGCCACCGCGCCGGCCACGAAAAGCAGCGAGTCACCCGGCAGGAAGGGAGTGACCACCAAGCCGGTCTCCATGAAGATGATCAGGAAAAGCAGGGCGTACACCCAGCCCCCATGTTCGGTCACGAACAGGGCCAGGTGCTGGTCCAGGTGCAGGAACAGGTCGAAGACCTGGGCGATGATCTCCACGGCGGCGTCAGACCATCGCGCCGGGCTCTTCCTTGGGAGGCTTGATGAAGTCCTCGCGGGAGACGCCGAGCCACAGCACGATCGGGCTCGCCACCAGGACCGAGGAATAGGTGCCGATGAGTATGCCGATGGTGAGCGCCAGGGCGAAGCCATACAACACCTCGCCGCCCAGCAGCAGCATGGCAAGCACCATCAACAAAGTGGCGCCGCTGGTGATCACGGTACGCGACAGGGTGGCGGTCTTGGCATTGTCCATGATGGCGGCGACATTGGTCATGCGGGTCTTTCTGAAGTTCTCGCGGATACGGTCGAATACCACCACGGTATCGTTCACCGAGTAACCGAGTATGGCCAGAACCGCCGCCAGGACGGTGAGCGAGAACTCCCACTGGAACAGCGACCAGACGCCGAGGACGATAAAGATGTCATGCGCCGTGGCGAAGATGGCGCCCACCGCGAAGCGCCACTCGAAGCGCATGGCCAGGTAGAGCATGATGCCGATCGATACCACCAACAGGGCCAGCGAGCCGTCCGCCAACAATTCGCCGCCTACCTGCGGTCCGACGAATTCGACCCGGCGCAGTTCCACCTTGGGGTCGGCCTGCTTCAACACCACCAACACCTTTTCCGACAACTGGGCGGAGGTGACGCTCGCCTTGATCGGCAGCCGCACCAGGACGTCGCTGGCGGTGCCGAAGTTCTGCACCTGGGCGTCAGCATAACCGTTGTTCGCGAGTACGGCGCGGATGGCGGGAATGTCGGCGGCGGCCGGGTAGCCCACCTCCATCACGGTGCCGCCGGTGAAGTCGACGCCCAGGTTGAGGCCCTTGGTGGCCAGCAACACGATCGAGGCGAGGATGAAGGCGATGGAGAAGAAAATGGTGCTGCGCGCCCAGCGCATGAACGGGATGTCGCGCTTGAGGTGGAACAGTTCGATCATGAGGCGACCCCGTCAGATGGATACCTTGGTCAGGCGCTTGGCCCGGCCGTAGGTGAGGTTGACCATGGCGCGCGACACCGTCACGGCGCTGAACATGGAGGTGATGATGCCCAGGCAGAGCACCACGGCGAAGCCGCGCACCGGTCCCGAGCCGAGCCAGAATAGCGCGATGCCGGCGATCAGGGTGGTGATGTTGGAGTCGAGAATGGTATCCCAGGCGTGTTCATAGCCGGCCGCCAGGGCCGCTTGCGGCGAAATGCCGTTACGCAGCTCTTCCCTTATGCGCTCGGCGATGATTACGTTGGCGTCGATGGCCATGCCCAGGGTGAGGGCGATACCGGCGATGCCGGGTAGGGTGAGAGTGGCCTGCATCATGGATAGCAGCGCCACTAGCAGGAACATGTTGATACCCAGCGTCAGCACCGAGACCAGCCCGAAAAATTGATAATAGACCGACATGAACAGTGCGATCAGGGCGAAGCCGATCAGGGTCGAGTTGAAACCTTTTTCGATGTTGTCGGCGCCGAGGCTGGGTCCGACCGTGCGTTCTTCGACGATCTCCATGGGGGCGGCCAGCGCTCCGGCGCGCAGCAGCAGGGCGACGTCCTTCGATTCCTCGGCCGAATCCATGCCGGTGATCTGTACCCGGCCGCCGCCGATTTCCTCGCGAATCACGGGGGCGGTCACCACTTCGGTCTTGCCCTTTTCAATGAGCAGGATGGCCATGCGCTTGCCCACGTTTTCCCTGGTCACGTCCTTGAAAATGCGGGCGCCGCGGCCGTCCAGGTTGATGTGCACGGCGGGCTGGTTGTTGTTGTCGAAACCAGGCTGGGCATCGGTGATGTAATCGCCGGTGAGGACGACCACTTTTTTGACGATGATCGGCCGGCCATTGCGCTCCAGAAAAAGCTCGGTGCCGAATGGCGCCTGGCCGGCGCCGGCGGCCTGGAGACGGGCCGGATCCTGCATCGCTTCTTCATCCACCATGCGTATTTCCAGGGTGGCGGTGCGGCCCAATATCTCCTTGGCCTTGGCGGTGTCCTGCACGCCGGGCAGCTGCACGACAACGCGATCCACACCCTGCTGCTGGATGACCGGCTCCGCCACGCCCAGCTCGTTGACCCGGTTGCGCAGGGTCAGCAGGTTTTGTTGCAGCGCGGCTTCCTGGGTCTTCTTTTTGGCGGTTTCCTTGAGGGTGGCGACAAGAATCGGGCTGTCACCATCCTGACTATCGGCCAGCAGCAGTTCCGGGTAGGTGGTCTCGATGAACTTGCGTGCCGCGTCACGGACGGCGGCGTCGGCGAAGCGCAGGCTCACCGCCTGGCCGGTGCGCGACAGGCCGCCATAGCGGACTTTCTTTTCCCGCAGCAGGGTGCGCAGATCGCCCTGGTAGCGTTCCGCGGCCTTGTCCAGGGCCTTGGGCATGTCCACCTGCAACAGGAAGTGGACGCCGCCGCGCAGGTCGAGGCCGAGATACATGGGCAGGGCGCCGATGGCGCTCAACCAGGAGGGAGAGGCCGGCAGCAGGTTGAGCGCCACGGTGTAATTGTTGCCCAGGGCGGTTTGCAACAGATCCTTGGCCTTGATCTGAGTGTCGGTATCGCGGAAACGGGCCTTGATGCTGCGTTCCTCCAGGCTCATGCCCAGGGCGGAGAGGCTGCCCTGCTTGAGGGTGACCTCCACCTTTTGCAAGAGGGCGGCATCCACCTTTTCGGTGGTGCGTAGCGGCGAAACCTGGACCGCCGGCATCTCGCCGAATATGTTGGGCAGGGCGTAGACGAAGGCCACCGCCAGGGTGATGCCGATGAGCAGATACTTCCAGAGGGGATAGCGGTTCATTTTGATTCGGTGAGGAGTGAGGAGTGAGGAGTTGGGAGAGGGGGAGCCGAGGTATTCTCTTCCCCTCCCTCCTCACAGGCCCTTGATCGTGCCCTTGGGCAGCACGGTCTGGATAGCGCCGCGCTGGAAAACGCTTTCCACGCCGGTGGCGATCTCGAGGCTGACGTATTGCTCGTTGATCTTGGTGACCTTGCCCACCAGGCCGCTGGCGGTGACCACTTCGTCGCCCTTCTGCAGGGCCTCTTGCATCGTCTTTTGTTCCTTGGCCCGCTTCATCTGCGGGCGGATGATGAGGAAATAAAAGATGACGAAGATGACGATGAGTGGCAGGAAGGTCATGATCGGATCCTGTTGCGCGGCCGACGCCTGGGCGTAGGCGGGAGAAATCAGCATGGTGGAGCTCCGTTACGAAAGAGGGATTGCAAAAACAGGGCGGGATTCTAACATGGGGCATGCCGCGCACGGCTAAAGTCAGCGACATAGGCGGCTAGGCGGCCCTCGCCGATGGCCGCCCGCACTTCGCGCATCAGTGTCTGGTAATAATGGAGATTGTGCAGGGTATTGAGGCGTCCCCCCAGGCTTTCGCCGGCCCGCAGCAAATGGTGCAGGTAGGCCCGGCTGAAATGGCGGCAGGTATAGCAGCCGCATTCCGGATCAATGGGGCCGGTATCGGCGCGATGGCAGGCGTTTTTGATGTGCAGATTGCCATGGCGGGTGAAGAGCAAGCCATGGCGGGCGTTGCGGGTCGGCATGACACAATCGAACATGTCGATGCCCTGGCCGACCGCGTGGACGATGTCTTCCGGCGTGCCCACACCCATCAGGTAGCGCGGCCGGTCGGGCGGCAGCCGTGGCGCGGTATGGGCCAGGAGACGGGCCATGTCCGCCTTGGGCTCGCCCACCGACAGGCCGCCGATGGCGTAACCGTCGAAGCCGATGCGGGCGAGTTCCTGCAGCGATCGGTCGCGCAGATCTTCGAACATACCGCCCTGGACGATGCCGAACAAGGCATTCGGATTGCCGGCATGGGCCGCCTTCGAGCGCTCTGCCCAGCGCAGACTCAGTTCCATCGAGGCCCTGGCTGTCGGCCAGTCGGCCGGGTAGGGCGTGCATTCGTCGAAGATCATGGCGATGTCCGAGTTCAGTACCCGCTGGATCGCCATCGACTGCTCGGGAGTGAGCAGCAGCCGCGCCCCATCCAGCGGCGAGGCGAAGCGCACCCCCTCCTCGGTGATCTTTCTCAGAGGCGTCAGGCTGTAGACCTGGAAGCCGCCGGAGTCGGTAAGGAGAGGCCCGCGCCAGCCCATGAACTGGTGCAGCCCGCCGCTGGCGGCGATGACCTCCAGACCCGGGCGCAGCCAGAGGTGGAAGGTGTTGCCGAGTATTATCTGGGCGCCCAGCGCCGCCACCTCGTCAGGGGTCACCGCCTTGACCGCGCCATAAGTGCCCACCGGCATGAAGGCCGGGGTCTCGACGCAGCCGTGCGCCAGTTCAAGCCGGCCGCGCCGGGCCAGGCCGTCATGGGCGAGCAATTCAAATTTCATGGCGTTCGATCAACATGGCATCGCCGTAGCTGAAAAAGCGGTAGCGCGCCGCCACGGCCTGTTGGTAGGCCCGCCCGATCAGCGCATGGCCGCCGAAGGCGCTGACCAGCATGAGCAGGGTGGAGCGGGGCAGGTGGAAGTTGGTGAGCAGCCGCTCGGCCACCCGGAAACGATAACCCGGCGTGATGAAAATGTCGGTTTCGCCGCTGACTGCCGCCAGCTCGCCGCCGGTCGCCGCGGCTTCCAGGGCACGCAGGCTGGTGGTGCCGACGGCGCAGACGCGGCCGCCCGCCGCTCTCGCCCTGGCCACGGCCGCCACCGTGTCCGGCGGGATGCTGTAGCGCTCGCTGTGCATGTGGTGCTCGGCGACCTTCTCCACCCGCACCGGCTGGAAAGTGCCAGCGCCGACATGCAGGGTGACAAAGGCGGTATCGACCCCGGCCGTGCGCAGGCGCTTGAACATCGCCGCGTCGAAGTGCAGCCCGGCGGTCGGTGCCGCCACGGCCCCCGGCGCGCGGGCATAGACGGTCTGATAGCGGGTCTCGTCGGCGGTCTCGGCGGCGCGGCCGATGTAGGGCGGCAGGGGCAGCCGGCCATAGGCGTCGAGCCAATCCAGCACCGGCCGCGCCGGATCGAAGGCCAGGCGATAGAGGTCGCCCCGGCGCTCGATCACCTCGGCCGCGACGGCGCCGGCAAAGGTCAGCCGCATGCCCGTTTTCGGGGCGTGGCTGGCGCGAATGAAGGCCAGCGCCTCGTGCTCGCCCAGCAGCCGCTCCACCATGGCCTCGATGCGCCCGCCCGTGGCCTTCTCGCCGAACAGTCTGGCCTTGATGACGCGGCTGTCGTTGAATACCAACAGGTCACCGGGGTGGAACAAGGCAGGCAGCTCGATGAAGCGCCGGTCTTCGATTTCGTTGGTGCGCCCATCGACATGCATCAGACGGCTGCCGGCCCGCTCCGGGGCGGGGTGGCGGGCGATCAGCGCGTCGGGAAGTTCATAGTCGAAATCGCGGGTTTTCATGGCGGCCGGCATTATACGTTGCCATCGCCCCCCGCTTTTCGCCATAATCGCTGCCCCACTACTGCCCGGATGGCGGAATTGGTAGACGCACGGGACTCAAAATCCCGCGCTAGTGATAGCGTGCCGGTTCGACCCCGGCTCCGGGCACCACTAATTTCATTCCACCCACTGCACCACCTCCGCTAGTGGCTGGCGTACTTTGGCCGGCTGCGGGTTGATGCGGTAACCGAAGGCCACCATGACCGCCAGCCCCCATTCCCGGGGCTCCAGAATGCCGGCCCCGGTCAGTACCGACTCGGCGCTGGCCTGGTCGTAGCCTTCGATGGGGCAGGAGTCGATGCCGATCAGGGCGGCCGCCGTCATCATGTTGCCAAGGGCGATGTAGGCTTGTTTGCAGGACCAGTCGAAGAGGGCGCGTTCGTTTTCCAGCAGCTTGAAGTCGGATTCCTGGAACTTGCGGTAGACGGCGGTGCGCGCTTCGATGCGCTCCGGGGGAAACTTGTAGACGTCGTGCAACATGTGCCGCACATGTGCGCCGTCGTGGCGCATACCGCCCTTGCGCGCCAGGATGGCGACATAGTGGCTGGCCGTCGGCAGTTGTTTTTTCGCGCCCCAGGTCACCGTGAGCAGCTTTTCGCGCAGGGCGGTATTCTGGATGACCACGAAGCGCCAGGGTTCATAGCCGAAGGAACTGGGGGAAAGCCGACCGCTTTCCAGGATCAGCCCGAAATCGGCGGCAGAAATTTTACGGGCCGGATCAAATTCCTTGCAGGCATGGCGGAAATTGAAGGCGGTGAGGACGGTTGCGGGGTCGGTCATGGCGGGTTGCTCCGATTTTGGCAGGTGCGGATTATCGCAAAACCGGGCCCGGTATAATTGCCGCCATGGACTCCATCCTGCGCTCACTGCAACGCGCCGCCCTCGATCTCATGACGCCGCGCATGTTCACCCTCGCCTTCTGGCCCATGCTGCTTTCGCTGCTCTTCTGGGGGCTGATGGCATGGTGGTTCGGCGCGGCCTGGAAGAGCGAGCTCTCCGCCCTGCTCGATGGCACGCCGCTGGCCAATCTGGCCGCCTGGATGGGCGTTCAGTGGCTGACCGCTTATGCGGCTATCCTGGTACTGGTGCTGCTCTGGTTGCCGGCCATGTATATCACCGCGCTGCTCATCACCGCGCTGGCGCTGATGCCGGTCATCGTCAATTTTGTCGCCGCCGAGCATTATCCGGCGCTGCAACGCCGCCGCGGCGGCAGCCTGGCCGGCAGCGTGGTCAATGGGCTGGTGGCCCTCGTCCTTTACCTGCTGGCCTGGATCGTGCTGCTGCCGCTGTGGCTCATCGCGCCTTTCGGCATGGCGGTGTCTATCCTTCTCAACGCTTGGCTGAACCAGAAACTGTTCATGTACGACGCCCTGGCGGAACATGCCGACGCCGCCGAATTGCAGACCCTGCGCCATGCCGGCGGTTGGCGGCTGGTCGTCCTGAGCGCCCTGCTCGGGCTCGTCCATCTCGTGCCCGTGGTCAACCTGGTCGCCCCGGTTTACATGGCCCTGGCCTTTACCCACCACGGCCTCGATGCCGTCGCCCGCGCCCGCCGGGAGAGTGCGGCATGATCCACGGGGTTGGTGTCGATCTGGTGGCGGTGGCCCGCCTGACGGCCCTGCATGGCCGTTATGGCCAGCGCCTGGCGCGCCGCCTGCTGGCGCCAGGGGAAATGGCCGAGTATGCGGCGGCGGCAGAGCCGGGGCGTTTTCTGGCCAAGCGGTTCGCCGCCAAGGAGGCCTTCGCCAAGGCGGTGGGCAGCGGCCTGCGCGCGCCGGTCCGGCTCGACCGCCTGGGCGTCGGCCACGACGCCCTCGGCCGGCCCCATTTCGTTTATGCCCCGGCCCTGGGCGCCTGGCTCGCCGCCCACCGCATCGGCCGCGTTCATTTGTCCATCAGCGACGAACGCGAGCACGTCGTCGCCTTTGTCGTCGCCGAAGGCTGAAATGGTGCCGGAGCGAATCCCTCTCGGCCCCCTCATGCTCGACGTGGAAGGCCAGACCTTGACCGCGGCAGACCGCCGGCGTTTGTCCCACCCGCTGGTGGGCGGCGTGATTCTGTTCGCCCGCAACTACGAAGGCCCGGCGCAGATCGCCGAACTCTGCCACGAGATCCGCGCTCTGCGTTATCCGCCGCCGTTGCTCGCGGTGGACCACGAGGGCGGCCGTGTGCAACGTTTTCGCGCCGGATTCACGCCCATCCCGCCCATGCGTACCCTGGGCGAGGTCTGGGACGAGCACCCGCAGGCGGCGAAACGCCTGGCCAGGGACGCCGGCTATGTGGCCGGGGCGGAGCTGCGCGCGGTGGGGGTGGACTTCAGTTTCGCGCCAGTGCTCGACCTTGATTGGGGGCACAGCGCCGTCATCGGCTCCCGCGCCTTTCACCGTGATCCCGAGGCCGTGGCCGAGCTGGCGCACGCACTGGTGCTCGGCCTGGCCGAGGCAGGCATGAGCGCGGTGGGCAAGCATTTCCCCGGACACGGTTGTGTCACCGCCGACTCGCATCTCGACGTGCCGGTCGACGACCGGGCGCTGGCTGACCTGGAAGACGCCGACCTGATCCCCTTCCAGCGACTCATTGATCTCGGTCTGGCCGGGATCATGCCGGCGCATGTCATTTATCCCCAGGTGGACGACCAGCCGGCGGGCTTCTCGCGGCGCTGGCTGATCGACATACTGCGCGGCCGCCTGGGTTTCGAAGGCATGATCTTCAGCGACGATCTCGGCATGGCCGGTGCCCAGGTCGCCGGCGGCGTGGTGGCGCGGGCGCGTGCCGCTCTGGCTGCGGGTTGCGACATGGCGCTGCTGTGCAACCACCCCGACCTGGCCGATCAACTGCTGGCCGGGTTGACCTGGCCGGTGGCGCCCATCACTCTCATCCGCCTTGCCCGCATGCATGGACGGCCGCATCCGCCCGACCGGGTGGCCCTGCACGAGAGCACCCGTTACATGAACGCCCTGCATCACCTGGCCGGCCTCGGCCAGACCGACAGCGAGCTTGCCCTCAACGATTCGAGCAACACCTGTGGCCGATCTGGATAAACAACTCTCTCTCGACACCGGCACCGATCATGTCGGCCATCACCTCGGCCACGGCGGCGGCTATGGACATTTGACCGGCGCCCTCTATTTCACCCTGGGCTTTGCCTTGGTGGAGGCGGTGACCGGCTGGTGGTCGGGCTCGCTGGCCCTGATCTCCGATGCCGGCCACATGCTGACCGATTCCACCGCCCTTGGCCTGGCCGCCCTCGCGGCCTGGCTGGCCAGAAAACCGCCATCCGGCCGCCATACCTATGGCCTGGTCCGGCTGGAGGTGCTGGCGGCCCTGCTCAACAGCCTGTTGATGTTCGGTCTCATCGTCTACATTGCGGTCGAGGCGCTGCGGCGCTTTGCCGAGCCACACACGGTACAAGGCGGCGTCGTCGCCGTCGTGGCCATCCTCGGCCTCGCCGTCAACCTGGGCGTCGCCTGGCAACTGTCGCGCGGCGACAAGACCCTCAACACGCGCGCCGCCATCATGCACGTGATGGGCGACATACTCGGTTCCGTCGCGGCCCTGACGGCGGGCGTGGTCATCTATTTCACCGGCTGGATGGCCATCGACCCGCTGCTGTCTCTGTTGGTCTCCGGGCTTATCATGGTCTCCGCCTGGCGTCTCTTGTCCGAGGCCATACACGTCCTTCTCGAGGCGGTGCCGGGGCATATCCGGCTGGAGGCCGTGAGCACCGACCTGGCGACCATTGAGGGCGTGGCGGCGGTCCACGACCTGCATGTCTGGACACTGTCGTCGGGCCAGGTGGCGCTGTCGGCCCACCTCGACGTGCGCGCTCTTGCCGACTGGCCGGGCATATTGTGCGAGGCGCGGCGGCGGCTGAGCGGCCAGCACGGCATCGGTCACGTCACTTTGCAACCGGAAGCGGCGGACGCGCCGCGCTGCCCCATCTAGGAACATCATGAAACAACGCAGGCACTATGCTTCCCACCGTCTCAACCGTGACGGTGAGCGTCTGGTCTGGCTGGCCAAGGGTCTGGCCGATTCCGGCAGCCGCGTCGAGGACGGCTGGTGGGAGGGCGAGCTGTCCGCCCTCATCGACAAGCTGCTGGCCGCCAACCGGGAAGAGACCATCAACCAGGCCCTTGATCGGTTGCACGAGACACACATCCGCGCCTATGACGAGCTGGCCGATCTCATCGAGGCGGGCGTGGAAGGCCAGCGTCTGGATACGGCCGAAGCGGCCGTCCAGGTATTGCTTCTGGCCCTGCCGGTGCTGGCGTCCTCGCGTTACAACATACCGGCACGGCCGCTGTCGGCGCAGATATTGGCCAATCTGCGGGTGCAGATGCAGGCGCATGTGCTGGCCGGCGGAGCGCGCCTTGGCCTCGCCGATTTTTTGTTCAGCCCGGATCAGTTGCCCTATGGCTATCTGGAGACGCGCCGTCTGCTCACTGACCTCGGCCGCGCCGCCCTCGCGGCGACGGACCTGCACCTGCCGCCCGAGTCCCTGCCGGAAACCGGCCAGTACATCTCGGACGTGCGCTATGTGCTGGCGGCGGTAGCGACACCGCTCGGCCGGCCGCTGTTCCGCTGGAACGAAGTGGACGGCGAACGGGCGATGGCGGAGGCGCGCTGGGTTGAGCAGGCCGGCCCCAGCCTGCAGTCGGCCTTGCCCGGTTGCGCCATCCAGCCGCTGTTGCCGGACGCTTTTTTTTCCGCCTGGCGGCGCGCCGACAGGGAGGCGAGGCCCCATGCGCTGACGGCCTCGGTGACCTATCTGCAGGGCCAGCTCGGGCTGCCGGCGGCCAGCCTGCGGGCGGTGGTCGCGCCCTATTACGAGCACCGCCTGGTGGAATGGCGGGTGAGTTTTGCGACGGCGGAGCAGGAGGCCGTGGTGCATGGCGTGGTCTGGCCGCTGCTGGGGACGGAGGACGAGACTCAGGACGTGGGCGGCGAGATCGAACGCCTGCTCAAACAGTCCGGTCTGACCTCGGTCATCGTCCTCGATCAGCGCATGCCCCTGGAATATTGCGACGATTGCGGCGCCCCACTGTTTCCCAACGCCGACGGCGAATCGGTGCATGCCGAAATGCCTGAAATCGAGGGCGAGGCGCCGCCCAGACATTTACACTGAGATCGGCCATGGGCGCGGCGGCAAACAAAGCCTTCGTACCGGATTGCGACGCCTGTCCGCGTCTGGCCGCCTTTCTGGAAAAGGCGCGGCGCGCCTACCCCGATTACCATTGCCGGCCGGTGGCGGCCTTTGGCGATGCCGCGCCGGCGCTGCTCATCGTCGGCCTGGCGCCGGGTCTGCACGGCGCCAACCGCACCGGTCGCCCCTTCACCGGCGACCATGCCGGGGGTCTGCTCTATGAGACCCTGTATCGATTCGGTTTTGCCGACCGGCCGCAATCACTGGCGGCGGATGACGGCCTCCGCCTGATCGGTTGCCGCATCACCAACGCCGTCAAATGCGTGCCGCCGGAGAACAAGCCGTCCAGCCACGAGATCAATCGCTGCAATGCCTACCTTAAGGCCGAGCTTGCCGCGCTGCCGGCGCACACCGCTTTGCTCGCCCTCGGGCGCGTGGCGCATGGCGCGGTATTGCGGGCGTGCGGGCTGAAGCCGAGGGACTACCCTTTCACCCACGGCGCCGAACATCGCCTGCCGGAAGGCCGCCGCCTGTTCGATTCCTACCATTGCAGTCGCTACAACACCCAGACACGCCGACTCACACCGGCCATGTTCGAGGCGGTGTTCAGCCGTATCCGCAACCACCTGGAGGATTAGCCATGCCCGTCGTCAGCATCAAGCTTGCCGGCAGTCTCAGCCGCGAGCAGAAGAAGAGGATCGCCGAGGAAATCACCGACACCCTGGAACGCATCGCTCTCAAACCCAAGCGCTACACCTACATCGCCTTCGAGGAACTGCCGGACGAGAACTGGGCGATTGCCGGTCAGTTGCTCGACGAAGACTAGACGGGAGCGTGACCGTTCATTCGCTCTCCTCCCGCAGTTGCAGACGCCACATCTCGGCATAGCGCCCGTCCTTCATCATCAGTTCGGCATGGCTGCCGCGCTCCACGATGCGGCCTGCGTCCAGCACCAGTATCTCGTCGGCATCGACGATGGTGGACAGACGATGGGCGATGACCAGGGTGGTGCGGTTCTCGGCGATTTGCGACAGCTCTTCCTGGATGGCCTGCTCGGTGGCCGAGTCGAGTGATGAGGTGGCCTCGTCGAAGATCAGTATGGGCGGGTTCTTGAGGATGGCGCGGGCGATGGCGACGCGCTGCTTCTCTCCGCCGGAGAGTTTGAGGCCGCGTTCGCCCACCACGGTATCGTAACCATCGGGCAGACTGCCGATGAAGCGATCGAGGTGGGCGGCCCGTGCCGCCTCCAGCACCTCGTCGCGGCTTGCCGCCGGCCGGCCGTAGGCAATGTTGTGATAAAGACTGTCGTTGAACAGCACGGTGTCCTGCGGCACGATGCCGATGGCGGCGCGCAGCGAGCCCTGGGTGACTTGGCGGATGTCCTGGCCGTCGATGCGGATGCCGCCGCCGCTGACATCGAAGAAGCGGAACAACAGGCGCGCCAGGGTGGACTTGCCGGCGCCGCTGGCGCCGACCACCGCCAGTTTGCGCCCGGCCGGGATGGTGAAGCTGACGCCGGCGAGAATGGGGCGGCGTGGATCGTAAGCGAAATCGACTTGCTCGAAACGGACCTCGGCCTTGTCCAGCCGCAACGGCTGGGCGTCGGCCGCATCGACGATTTCCGCTGGCTGCGCCAAGAGGCCGAACAGTTTTTCCATATCGGTCAGGGCGTTGCGGATTTCACGGTATACCGTGCCGAGGAAGTTGAGCGGGATGAAGAGTTGCAGCAGGTAGGCGTTAACCAGCACCAGGTCGCCGAGGGTCATGTGCCCGTCCACCACTCCCTGGGCGGCGAGCCCCATCATGGCGGTGACGCCGATGGCGATGATGAAGGACTGCCCGCCATTGAGCCAGGCCAGGGAAATCTCGCTGGTCACGGCGGCCTCCTCGGCCCGGCCCAGGGCGTTTTTGAGCCGATCCGCCTCGTAGTCCTCGTTGTTGAAATATTTCACCGTCTCGTAGTTGAGCAGGCTATCGATGGCGCGGGCATTCGCCGTGGCGTCGCTTTCGTTCATGGCGCGACGGAATTTCAACCGCCAGTTGGTCATCAATATGGTGAAAAAGATGTAGACCGCCAGCGTCATCAGGGTGATGCCGCCGAACCAGGGGTCGTATTTGGCGAACAGCACTGCCGCGACCATCAGTATCTCGATCAGGGTCGGGGCGATGTTGAACAGCGAGAAGTTGATGAGGAAGCGGATGGAGCGGGCGCCCCGCTCGATATCGGCGGCCAGGCCGCCGGTGCGGCGCTCCAGATGGAAACGCAGTGACTGGGTATGGAGGTGGCGGAAGACATCGAAGATGACGCCACGCATGGCGCGCTGCAGCACGCGCGCGAATAGCCCGTCGCGCAACTCGGTGAAGGCGGTGTTGCCGAAGCGCAGCAGGCCGTACAGGACAATGAAAAGCAGGGGCAGGGTCAGGACCACGCCTGGGTTCTGCAGGTGATCGACGATCGCCTTGAGAACCAGGGGCACCGACACGTTGGCCAGCTTGGCGCAGAGGAGCAGGCCGAAGGCGGTCAGGACCCGCTGCTTATATTGCCAGACATAGGGGAACAATCGAAGCGCGGCCCGCCACTGGGTGGTGGCGCGGGGCGGCATGGAATCGGGGCGGGCGTGGTTGATGGCCATCGGCGGCACGGAGCGGGCTGGGATGGCCTGTTTTACCATTACCGCGGGGCAAAGCCCAGCCCGGGCAGCGCGGGCCGGCAGGATATCCAGGCCCCGGGCCGCCGCACCCGGGGCGCTGCATGGTGCGGCGATCAGGGCTTGAGGTAGACGAAACCTTCCCGCGCCTGCAGCCTGCCGATCTCGGCCACGCCGGAGGGCACCACCTGGGCCTCCATGATCACCGCCTCGTCGCTCAGGTTGCGCCCTTTGAGGGTGTTGCGGCAGACGCGGAACTCCACGCCTTTCTCCTTCAGACCGGCGACCTGGGCCTGGTAGTGGCCCTTGTCGTCCTTGGCGTCGTTGAGCAGGAAATCAATCCCCTTGCCGTGGGTGACCACCACGATCTTGGCGTCGGGGCTGGCGTTGACATGGTTCTCGATGTTGCGCATGGCGATGCGGGCGACGCTGGCGTCGTTGATGTGGTAGACGACCTTTTCCTGGACCGCCTCCTTGCCGGCGGCGGTTGCGCTCGACACGGTCAGGGGGGCGGTGCAGGCCAGGGCGGTCAACAGGGCAAACAGGGCGGCGCGACGATTCATGACTCTCTCCATCGATGGTTGATCGGGTGGCGTGCCGGGATCCGGCCCGCCTGAGGGGGAGACGGACGAACGGGGAGATTTATTCCATGGGGCCCATGGAATAATTGGCGGACCTGCCCCGTCTCACGCACAGGAAAGAGGAAATTCCGTGCCCAGATTGCTGTCACTGTTCAGCTTTTCCGCCCGCCGGCAGTTGGAGGCGCTGCGGCCGCGTCTGTACCGGCTGGCCTACGCCTGGTGCCACGACGGCCACCTGGCCGACGACCTGGTGCAGGAAACGCTGGCCAAGGCCCTCGACCGGGCCGGCCAGTTGCGCGACGAGGCCGCCCTGCGGCCTTGGCTGTTCAGCATTCTCAACAATTGCTGGCGCGATCACCTGCGCGGCCGGCGCGATTTCCTCGACGTGGACGAGCTGGATGAGGCCATCCTCGCGCATGACATCGGCCCGGAGCACCTTTACGTCAGCCGGCAGGCCACCCGGCGGGTGCGCCAGGCCCTGGCCGGACTGCCCTTGGGGCAACGCCAGGTGCTTACCCTGGTCGACCTGGAGGAATGCGCCTACGCCGAGGTGGCGCGAATCCTGGAGATACCGATCGGGACAGTGATGAGTCGCTTGTCGCGGGCCCGCCAGGCATTGAAACGGCGCCTGCTGGCCGAGGGCGGAATGACCGATAACGGCATGGACGGACAAGCCGGGCGACCGGTACTCAGGAGGGTGAAATGAACGCGCCAGACAGTAACGGGCCGGTTTCCCAGGAATACCTCAATGCCTTCCTCGACGGGGAACTGGCCGAGGATGAGCGGGAATCGGCCCTGGCCAGGCTGGAGCGGGACCCGGAATTCAAGGCGCGGCTCTGCGCCGCCAGGACGTTGAAGGAAATGGTGGGCAACGCCTACGCGGATCTCCCCGCCGGCGACCATGCCGCCCGGGGAGCGGTGCGGCGGCGCGGCCCCTGGTTGCGCGGCGCCGCGGCGGGCTTGGCGCTGCTGATCGGTCTGGGCGGGGGCTGGCTGGCCCGTGACGCGCGGGAAGTCACCCCCGGCGTGGAGCGCTTGGCCGGGTTGCCGGACGGGTATCGGGTGGTGGCGCTGACGGCGCGTATCGATCCGGACAAGGTGGTCCTCCACCTGGACTCCAACGAGCCTACCCGCCTGGCCGCCGCCCTCGACCTGGCCGAGCGCATGCTTTCCGAGCGCGGCCCGCGCGGTCGGGTCGAGGTGGTGGTGAACAGCTACGGCCTCAATCTGCTGCGACAGGAGGTGACGCCCGAGCGGGAACGCATCGGCCGGCTCGCCCGGCGGCACGCCAACCTCTCCTTCGTCGCCTGCGGCCAGACCGTCGCCCGGCTCGGCCGGGAAGGCGTCCGGGTGGTGCTCCTGCCGGAGGCGGTGGTCGCCCCGTCGGCCATCGGCGAAATTCTGGCCCGCCTGCAGCAGGGGTGGGTGTATGTGAAGGCGTGACCCGGCGGTCAGCTGTCGTCGCCGGTGGAACCCGAGGTGATTTCCTCGTTTTCACTGATCTCCCGCAACACCCTGAACAACACCCGGCTGGATTTGGGCGGCTTGCCGAGTTCGGCCTCGCGGCGGGCATTGCGGATTAGCTGGCGGAGTTGCCGGGCGTCGCTGCCTGGGTGCCGGGCCAGCCAGTGGGTGAGGGCGGCATCGTCCTCGATGAGGCGGGCGCGCCAGTTTTCCAGGGCGTGGAACTTGGCCTTGACGGCGTCCGACTCCCCCTTGACGGAGGCGAGCTGGGCGGCGATCCGGTCAGCGTCGACATCGCGCATCAGCTTGCCGATGAATTGCCTCTGCCGGCGCAGCGCGCCGTTGCTGGTGATGCGCTGGCACTCCAGCAACGCCGCGAGCAGGTCCTCGGGCAGGCCCATCTTCCTGAGGCGTCCGGGCGCCAGCTCGAGCAGTTCGGTGCCCATGTCCTGGAGCGCTTCCATGTCCCGCTTGCGTTGCGACTTGCTGACGTAGCGCTCGCCGTCGGACGCATTGTCGTCCCCGGGTTCGGATTCGGGAGGGGGGTGGTGCGGGTTGGCGGGCATGGCGGGGGCTGGATGGTAGGTTGGGCGAAAACATCGGTGGGTAAACTGCGCCCCGGCGGGGAACAAGTCGGATTATTGACACCTGACTCCAAATCAGCTACGTTGCGCCAAGCGTTGCAGTTCAAATTTGAAGTCGCACCGAATGATAATAAAGCATCGCCTAAACATAAATAATCAATGAGGTATGACCATGAATAAATGGCTCATTTGGCAGCCGGCAATCCAGTTTGACTTGAAGGACAAGGGACACTTCAATTTTGCCGAGCCGCGCCGTAGCCCTTCGTTCGCGCCCGTCCGGGTGCCGTTTCACCCGCTCCGTCTCCTTCCGCTCCGCTCTCTTTTTCCTCGTCGGCCGATGAAGCGTCTCCACGCTTCCCGGCCGGCCCGCTTTCGTTCGTTCCCCTTTTCCGACTTCCCATCCGTCATTCCCGGAGGCCCCATGCGCGCCCTGATCTTTTCGTTCGTCCTCGTTTCGCTGTTCGTGCCGGCTGCCCAGGCCGGCCCGCTCAACGACACCGGCATCGACTTCTGCCGCGACCACACCACCGGCGCCGCCGATACGCCGGTCACTGCCAGCACCACCTGCACGCCGGCCCAGGGCGGCCAGGACGCCCGCTACGGCCGCGACCCGGCCGCGCAGCGCGGCGCGATGGCGAAGGTCGGCGGCGGTTCCAAAGGCTTCGACTTCACCAAGATCGCCAACAACGGCACGACGCTGGCCGCCGGCGCCGCGCTGGGCAGCGGCCCCACCGACTGGGCCTGCACCTACGACAACAACACCGGCCTGATGTGGGAAGTCAAGACACCCGGTGGCGGTGGCGGCCTGCGCGACGCAAACCATTCCTACACCTGGTACGACAGCGCGCACAACTACGGCGGCAACCCCGGCACCGCCAGCGGCGGCAGTTGCCAGACCGCCGGTCGCTGCGACACCGAGAAGTTCGTCGCCGACGTCAATGCCACGAGCCTGTGCAACCACAACGACTGGCGCATGCCGACCGTGGATGAACTCTCCAACATTGCCGACATCGGTATCGCGTCTCCGGGGCTGACCATCGACGCGACCTACTTCCCCAACACCCCCGCGTCGGGTTTCTGGTCGGGTTCGCCCTTTGCCGGCAATTCGGACTACGCGTGGGGTGTGGGCTTCGGCAGCGGCAGTGGCTTCTGGTACGACCGCAACTATGCCAATCAGGTTCGCCTCGTGCGCGCCGGACAGTGATTGGCCATTTTCCTGGCGTGAGCCTGAGCGATGAGCCGCCCGAAGAAACCCGCGATCTGGGCCGACGCGATGGCTCTGGCCACGGAAATCGAAGTGGCGGTGCGCGGCTTTTCGCGCTACCACAAATACACCCTGGGCACCGACCTGCGCCGGCAGGCGCCGCGTGCTGCGCCGCCTGGTCATCGCCAAACCGAATCCGCATTTCCCGAGAAAGGAAGCCCATCATGAACGTCCTTAACATCCTTCTTCGCGCCGCGCTGGCGGCGTTGCTGCTGGCGGCCGGTGTCGTCCAGGCGCAACAGACTTGCCCGGCCGGCCTGCCGCTCACCACGCC
>JBBIVX010000009.1:0-92985 GCA_037439465.1 Hydrogenophilales bacterium
GGCTCAGATTCCAAGCACGCCCAACCGGATCATGGCGGCATCGACCAAACCGGAGCCCGCCATGACCCGCCGCGATTTCCTGAAACGCCTGGCCAGCCTGTTCGGCCTGCTCACCCTGCCCCTCGCCGCCCGGGCCGAACCCCTGCCACGCCGGCTGATCCAGCGATGCCACCTGGCCGGCTTCCAGCACCACGACGGCGAAGAACTCTGGTCCTACCTCACTGTCGGTGACAACCTGCAACTCACCCGCGAACCCGGCAACCCGCACGACGGCAATGCCATCCGGCTCGACTGGAACGGCCGCACGCTCGGCTACCTCCCGCGCGCCCAGAACCAGACCACCGCCCGCCTGATCGACAAGGGCAAGTGGCTGGAAGCCAGGATCGGGGGGCTGGAGAGGCACGGCAATCCGTGGCGCCGGGTGGCGGTTGAGGTCTGGCTGGTGGGGTGAGACACTAGAAAAAACAGGGGAGACACAAAATTGACAATTGCCCACTACCGCCGTTCTGACGGGAGTATCCAGCCACTCGAAGCGCACTTGTATGGTGTCGCCGCTTTAACACGAACTCACGCAGCCAAAATTGATTTGGCCGACCAGGGAGAGGTCATCGGCTTACTGCATGACTTGGGCAAATACAGTGACATAACATGCATGACGCGACTGAATGGAATTGCCAAAAACAGAACATTCGCGCAATCATGCAAAAACTCGCTTACAGAATCATTGGTTACGTGAGCAGAGCATCGCCCCTGAAAACGGCCGGGCGCGGATTGGAATGAGTCCGGCGCTTGCGCTGGTTCATTCCATGCTGCTAGTTTGTCACTGATATTCACCCCACGGTCTTTCCATGTCGGATCTTCTGCCTGACGTGCTTACCGTCACCGAACTCAATCGCCGTGTACGCTCGTCCATAGAGCGCGCCTTGCCGGTGACATGGGTCGGCGGCGAGATTTCCAACCTGACGCTTGCGCCGTCCGGGCATTGGTATTTCACTTTGAAGGATGCCAGCGCCTCGGTGCGTTGCGCGATGTTCCGCAACCGCAATCAGTTCGTCGACTGGCGGCCGACGAATGGGATGCAGGTGGAGGTCCGCGCGCAGGCGACGCTATATGAACCACGCGGCGAGTTTCAGTTGAGCGTCGAAGCCATGCGCCGGGCAGGGTTGGGCGCCCTGTTCGAGGCCTTCGCCAGACTGAAGGATAGACTTGGCAAGGAGGGGCTCTTCGATCCGGCCCGCAAGCGCGCACTCCCTGTTTTCCCTGGTTGCATCGGTATTGTTACTTCGCGCAGGGCGGCGGCCTTGCGCGATGTGCTGACGACGCTGCGGCGGCGTTGGCCACTGGCGCGGGTGGTGTTGTATCCGACCCCGGTGCAGGGTGCCGGCGCGGCAGCGCAGATCACCACGGCACTGGCGGCGGCGGCGGGTCGCCGGGAATGCGACGTGCTGTTACTGGTGCGCGGTGGCGGCAGCATCGAGGACCTGTGGGCGTTCAATGAGGAGATCGTCGCCCGTGCCATCTCCGCGTGTCCCATGCCGGTGGTTTCCGGCATCGGTCACGAGACCGATTTCACCATTGCCGACTTCGTGGCCGACCTGCGTGCCCCCACCCCTACCGGGGCCGCACAGCTGGCCACTCCGGATGGCGAAGAATTTGGCCGGCGTGTCGAGCATCTCCGCCGTGCGCTCGATTCGGACATGCGGCGCGCGCTGCACACCCTGGCACAGCGACTGGACGGGGCCAGCCGGCTTTTGCGCCATCCCGCCGCCACGTTGGCGGCGCAACGACGCCATCTTGGGCAGTTGGCACAGCGCCTGCGGCAGGCCAGCCGTGCCCAATTGTTCCAGAACCAGCAACGAATAGAATGGCTGGCGGGCCGCCTGGTCAAAGCCAGCCCGCAGCCGGAGCAAGGGTTGTACCGGCTCAATACGACCAGCCAACGTCTGCAACTCGCCTTCCATGCTGACATGAACGACCGTGCCAATCGGCTTGCCGCGCTAGTACTGCACTTGAGGCACCTTAGCCCGGAGGCCGTGCTCGGGCGCGGTTATGCCATCGCTCACGACGCCCGCGGCGCTGTCATTCTCGATAGCCGGCAGGTAGCAGCCGGTGACCGGGTCGTCCTCACTCTGGCGCGGGGAGGCCTGGACACCACGGTCGTCGATCGCCTGTTTCTGCCGGAAGACGCCACATAAAGCGGGATCGAATCAACGAGCTGTCAGAGAAATCAAGCTTTCCCGTCATGTTTTGGCTAGAATTCAATCACTACACAAGAATGTCGACACGCATGCCGCATCACATACGTCACTTGATGGCCGGCCTGATGCTCGTCACAGCCGCCGACGGCCAGGCCATGAGCATCGGTGACATCGAGGTCGTCAGTTACCTGGGAGAGCCACTCGCCGCCACCGTGCCGGTCAGGCTGGATGAAAGCGTCCTGCCGCAGAACGCCTGTTTCCAGTTGACCGATGCCGCGCGCCATCACCCCGATCTCGCCCACGCGCAAGTGACGCTGGTGCAAAAGGAAAACAAGGCTTTTGTCCGCATCACCACGCCCGGACCGATCAGCGACCCGATGCTGGACATCGGCCTCATGGCGGCCGGCTGCGGCCCCACCCTGCAGCGGGATTTCGTGCTGCTGCTCTCGCCTCGCCACCTGCCCGGCTACGATCGGCCCGCGCTGACGACCGCCGAGAGCGCGGCAGGGCCGGATGCGGTCGCCCCCGAGACAGTGGCCAACAGGCGTGCCGTACGCTACGCGCTGCACCTCGACTCCGACATAGGCCGCTTTGGTCTGATGGCGGAAAAGATTACCAAACACAAGCGGGCGACCTTCGCCAGAAGCAAGACCAATGGCGTTGCCACGACCTCCCGCCCGCAAGCCGCGACAGCCGCCGCGTCGCCGTCGCCGGTTGGCGTCCCGCCCCAGGCCGTTGGCCGCAAGGAAGCCGCGGCGAGCGGTGCGGCGCCCGCGGCGAATACCGCCAGGCCCGCCGAACCCGCCGCAACGGCCGCCGCGCCACGGCGCGATGTTCTCGTCCTGGAGCCGCCTCCCGATACTGTGCCGGCGGCGGCGACAACCCAGTCCGGCCCCAGGGGCGGCGCCCCCGAGCGGGCCTATGGCGATGCCCATGGCGGCAGTTCAGGCCACGCCACCACTGGCCCCGGCGCGCCGGGGCTAACCACCGCGCCACCGGCCGCAGATGTGGGTTTCTGGAAAAGTCTTTTCCCGCTCAATCTGCTGGTCATCGGCCTCGTGCTGATCTTCATCCTGGCTCTGGCCTTCTGGTTGAAGCGGCGCACACACGTACGCGACTACACCGACATGACGGAAGAGGGGCTCAGTACCCTCATACCGACCGTCCAACACGAGTCAATACCGCCCACGACGGCGCACGAACTACCCCATGTCGACCAGGCCTTCAACACACCACAACTGCCATCGCAGCCGATCGATATAGGCAAGGCGCAGGCAGCGGCCGCGACCAGACCCGCGGGGGCGGCGCCGGACTACCCCACCCTCGCACCGGAGATGCTGTCAGCCGACAGCTTCTCCGTCGACCAGGCGGACTCAAGCGAACACGTGCTCGAACTGGCGGAAGTGATGCTGGCCTTCGGCCGTACCGACCAGGCTATCGAAACCCTGCGCCAATTCATCCATGACAATCCCCGCCAGGACGTGCAACCCTGGCTCAGGCTGCTCGACCTTTACCACCAGTCCGCGATGCAGCCTGAATTCGAAGCCCTCTCCGCCGATCTGCACCAAAACTTCAACGTCGCCATTTCCGACTGGCAGACCTATGCGGAAACGTCTGTCAACCCAGACGACCAGGCGCCGCTCGACCTGGAATCGCTGCCCCACATCCTGGCCCGGCTGACCATGCTGTGGAACGAACCGGAAAGCCTGGCCTATCTGGACCGGCTGTTGGGCGACAACCGTGACGGCAAGCGCATCGGCTTTGCCGTTCCCATCGTCCGCGACATCCTGATGCTGCGCGACATCCTGCAACAGACCCACCTGCCCGCCACAAAGGCGCCGGCCCCCTGAGCCATGGTCGAAGAAATCGCAAGCCAGTTGCTCGATCAGATCGCGCGCGAGCTCTCGTCGGCGGATGTAGTGTTCCCCACGGCCTTCGATCTCACCCTGCGGGTGCAGGCCGCGCTCAAAGACCCGGAGGTCACCATCGACCGGATGACCGATCTCATCCGCGCCGAACCGCTGCTCAGCACCAAGATCATCACCTATGCCAATTCCGCCGCCCTGCATGGGGCCGGCAAGGACATACAGGATTTGCACACCGCGATACTGCGGGTCGGCCTGGAAATGGTGCGCTCGGTGTCATACAGCGTCGCCATCCGGCAGCTCACCCGTTCCAAGCAACTTCTGCCATTCCAGGGAATCTCCAATCACCTCTGGACCCACAGCCTGGCCGTGGCCGCCGTCGCCCGCCAGCTCGCGCGCAAGACCCGCCTGGACCCGGAAAAGGCCTTCTACCTGGGCGTGGTCCACGACATCGGCGCCTTCTATCTGCTCTTCCGCTGCGCCGTCGATGAGGTGCTGACTTCGGATCCCGATCAATTGCTCGAACTGCTGTTCGACTGGCACGACGGCATCGGCCACGCCCTGCTTTCCGCGATGGGTCATCCGGACGAGCTCCTGACTGCCGTGCAGGATCATGAGGCCGCCGCAGTCATCAGCAAGCTGAGTACCTGGACGGACCTTCTGGAGGCCGCCGACGTACTTGGCCGGCAGATCGAGGACTGGTTGCCAGATACGTTGCGCGCCCGCCATCCCCGCTCCATCGATCTGGCCCTGCTGAGCACCGGGGAACAGGCCGAAATACTGAATCAGGCACGGGAAGAACTGAGCTCGCTGCAAGCGGCGCTACTTTGACCGGTCTTGAGCCGCCGTGGCCTCCGCCAAGCTCCGGGCCAGCCAGGCGGTGATCGCCGCGGCCAGGTCGGGCCGCAAACAGTCGAACACCTCCGCCCCTGACCAGGCGCGCAGCCAGGTGATCTGCCGTTTGGCGAGTTGCCGGGTGGCCGCCGCGCCGGTCGCGAACAACGCCGCCGCATCGATCTCCCCCTCCAGATGGCGCCAGGCCTGCCGGTAACCGACAGCGCGCATGGCCGGCAGGTCGGCGGTCAGCGGATAACGCGTCCGCAACGCGCGCAACTCTTCCACCAATCCGGCCGCCAGCATGGCCCGGAAGCGCGCGTCGATGCGCCGATGCAGGACAGCGCGATCAGAAGGCATCAGGGCCACCTCGATGAGACGGTATGGCAACGCCGCGCCACCATCGGCCTTCAGCAACCCGGTCATGGCCTTTCCGGTCAGCAGACACACCTCCAATGCACGCTGTATACGCTGGCTGTCTTGCGGCGAAAGGCGGCGTCCGGCTGCCGGATCGAGCCGTGACAACTCGGCATGCAGGGCCGGCCAACCGAGTCGGGCGGCCCGCTCTGCAATGTCGCGGCGCAAGGCCGGATCCGCCATTGGCAAGTCACCCAGCCCATGCTTGAGCGCCTTGAAGTAGAGCATGGTGCCGCCCACCAGCAGCGGCACCCGCCCCCGGGCCGTGATATCGGCCATCAATGCCAGTGCCTCGGTTTTGAAACGGGCGGCGGAATACTGCTCGCTGGGGGCGATGACATCGATGAGGTGATGCGGGCATTTCCTCAGGGTGGCCGCATCCGGTTTGGCGGTACCGATATCCATGCCGCGGTAGACCAGGGCCGAATCGACGCTGATCACCTCCACCGGCAGGCGGCCGGCCAGGTGCACGGCGAGCTCGGTCTTGCCGCAGGCGGTAGGGCCCATAATACAGATAGCGGCTGGCCGGGCCGAGTCAGTAGGAGGTGGACGCATGTGGGGTGAGCCGCATAGAATTTCCGCCATTCACTAAAGTTTCGACGGCGGCCTCCGATAATAGGCCAGACGGCGGCGCGGCCCAAGCCCCGCGGCCTTATACCAATCCGTGGATAGGAGCGATGAACACACTGCATCCCAGTCAACCGCAGCCGGAGCTGATGGTGGCCAAGGAGAACGCACTCAAGGCGATCGACCTCCTGGTGGACAATCAGGTTGCGCCACTGCCGCTGCCTTATGCCGTGGCCTATGAATACTGGGTAGGGATAATCACCGAGTTGCACCAGGCAATCGACAGGCAGTTGCGCGAGGGCAAATCGCTCGACGAATATTTTCTGCGAGAGCTTTATGAGCAATATCTGGCCGCCGAGCGTTTCTCGCGCGTCAATGGTCTGCGCGACAACATCCAGGGCATCTTGCGCACCCTCATGGAGGCCCTGGAGGAAACTGGTCAATCACATGAGGAATTCGGCCAGACCTTGCGCGCCAGCATCCCCAATCTCACCGAGGAATCGGCCGGGCCGGTGCTGCGCCAGATTGCCGAAGACCTGTTGCAGGCGGTGGTCAAGGTGGAGACCAGCAACCGCCTTATGCATGAACGCCTGGAACAGGCACGTCAGGAAACTGATCAGTTGCGCATCGATCTCGAACAACAGCGCCGCGAATCGCTGATCGATCCGCTCACCGGTCTCTACAACCGGCGGGCGATGGAGCAGTTCGGCGACGACCTGCTTAGTAACGAAAATCAGGGACAACTGACGCTGTTGGCCCTGGACATCGATCTGTTCAAGAGCATCAACGACACCTACGGCCATGCCGTCGGCGACGTCGTCATCCGTCAGGTGGCCGATACCCTGCGCAAATGCATACGCGGCGATGACGTCGCCATCCGTTATGGCGGCGAGGAATTCGTGGTGCTGTTGCCCAATACGTCACTCGAAGGCGCCATGATCGTGGCCGAGACCATACGCCACAGGATCGAGGCATTGCGCCTCGTCCGCCGCACCGACAACATGATGGTGCGGCCCTTCACCATCTCCATCGGCGTCTCCTGCCGGCGCCCCGCCGATACCTGGGACGACATCTTCCAGCGCGCCGATGAGGCCCTCTACCGGGCCAAGGAAGGTGGCCGCAACCGCGTCGTCAGAGAGTTGGACGAGACTCAACGGTAGGACTTGGCCTCCTTGCGCCTGCCCGGCTTCTTTTTCATCGCCACCACCCCTTTCACCGCCTCCAGGCTGTCAATGGGGATGTTGGGATAGAGCGGGTTGAGCGGCTTCAGCATCCAGCCCTCGGGGTGCCGGACCAACTGCCTGAAGATGTATTCCTCGTTGGCCCAGGCCACCACGAAAGAGCCGTCCTTGGCATAGCCTTCCGGTTCCACGACGATGATCCAGCCCTCCTCGAACTCGGGCAGCATGGAGTCGCCCAGCACCATCAGGGCATAAGGCTCGCCGCTGGCGCAAGCCGAAGCGGCCAGGTCCTCCTCAGTGGGCGGCGGCTCGGGGGCGGGGCGTACTGGAATGGGAAAGGGTTTATGTGCGCTCATCATTTTCCTCGCATGAACATTCGGTCCAGGTCCGCCAGGGTCAATTGAAACCAGGTGGGCCGGCCGTGATTACATTGATCGGCACGCCATGTCACTTCCATGTCGCGCAACAGTGCATTCATCTCCGCCAGGGTCAGCCGGCGGTTGGCCCGCACCGCGCCGTGGCAAGCCAGGGTGGCAAGCATGTCGTCGCGGCGTGCGGTCAATGCCGCGCTGGCACCGAAGGCATGGATGTCCTTCAGCACCTCGCGCGCCAACCGTTCCGCGTCCGCCTTGGCCAGCATGGCCGGCAAGGCTCGCACCGACAGGTGGCCGGGGGAGACGGCGGTGATCTCAAAACCCATCTGCGCCAGCACGTCGCCGCATTCCGCGGCGGTCGCCATTTCCAGCGCCGTGGCCTGGAACACCAGCGGCATAAGCAGTGGCTGGGCTTCGAGCTTCCGCTCGGCCAGCGCACTCTTCAAGCGTTCATAGAGGATGCGCTCATGGGCGGCATGCATGTCCACCAGCACCAGACCCTGCGCATTCTCGGCCAGTATGTAGAGGCCGGCCACCTGACCAAGGGCGTAACCCATGGATGGCAGTTCTGCCGGCACCTCCGCTGCCAGCGCCTCGGCCACCATGCCATAGTAGGCCTGGGTCTCGGCCGCGCGCAGAGGCAGGTGTCGCTGTACCTCACCGCCCCAACTCCCACCGGCGGCGACGGGCGGTGTGGCGACATCGACGCCACCGCTCGGGCAGGACTGGGGCAAGGGCCACCCCGTGGCAGGTGCAGCGGCCCGCCCCAGCGTCCGCTCCAACACATGAAAAACGAACTGATGCACGGCCTGGGCCTGACGGAAACGCACTTCGGTCTTGGCCGGGTGCACATTCACGTCCACCAATGCCGGCGGCAGAACCAGATGCAGGACATAAGCCGGGTGACGGTCGTGATGCAGCACGTCGCGGTAGGCCTCACGCACCGCATGGCTGAGCAGTTTGTCGCGCACGCAACGGCCGTTGACGAACAGGTATTGGGCATCGCGGCCTGAACGGCTGTAGGCGGGCAAACCGGCGAGACCCGTGAGGCGCAGTTCAGCGGCCGCCTCATCGACAGGGCGGGCGGCCCGCTCAAACTCCTCGCCGAGCAGCGCCACCATCCGCGCCATGCCCTCCTGGGCAGGCAAACGCCAGATCACACGGCCATTGTGACGCAGCTCGAAGACGACATCGGGCCGGGCGAGGGCGGCACGGCGCAGGGCCTCCTCGCAATGGGCATATTCCGTGGCCGCGCTGCGCAGAAACTTGCGCCGGGCCGGGGTGTTGAAGAACAGGTCGCTCACCTCCACCCGCGTACCCCGGTTCAGCGTCGCCGGCTCGACCTCGCTCAATAGGCCATCCTGGGCGCCGATGCGCCAGGCGTGGAGCGTGCCGGTGCAGCGGCTGGTGAAGGTCAGGCGCGCCACGGCAGCGATACTGGCCAGGGCCTCACCGCGAAAACCGAGCGACGTCACCGCTTCCAGATCGGCCAGGCTACCGATCTTGCTGGTGGCGTGCCGGGCCAGGGCATAGTTTAGATCACCGGGGGCGACGCCGACACCGTCGTCGGCGACCCGGATCAGCTTGATGCCGCCCTCCTCGAGCTCGACACGGATCTCCCCCGCGCCGGCATCGAGGCTGTTTTCGATCAATTCCTTGAGGGCCGAGGCGGGACGTTCCACCACCTCGCCAGCGGCGATCTGGGAGATCAACAGGTCGGGAAGCGGTCGGATGGCGGCCATGCCGGCATTCTACCGCGTCGCTACGGGTAGAATTGACCGCCACACTGCACGCGGCCAGATCGTTCCCTCCCCTTATGCCCATCAAGACCCTGTTCTCCCGCCGGAGACTTGTCCATGCCATCGGCAAGCCAGAGAAAACGCGCCTGGGCCGACGCCGGTCACAGGCCCATCTCACCTCCCGGCTGGTGATCCGCAAACCGCCTTCCTGGAGCCGGCGCATCCTCTTGGGCCTGGGCCTGGCCCTGCTGGTTGCCGCCGCGGGTTATGGGCTCTATGCCGCCGGCCAGTTGTCCGCCGGCCATGATCGCTTCCAGGCCGGCGCGCGCATCGACCAGCTCCGCACCGTGAATGCCGATCAGCGGCAACGGGTCATGCAACTTGATGCCGCCCTGAAACGCGCCACCACGGAACTGATGGTCGCACAGGGCGCCAGGCAGGCCCTGGAGACCCAGGTCCGCAGATTGGAGACCGAACTCAGCCAGGTCAACGAAGATATCGCCCTGTTCGAGAACCTGTTCCCCGCCATGGGTGCGGATGAACAGCCGGCCATCCGCGGTTTTCACATAGCGCCGATCGCCGCCAGCGGCACGCCCACTGCCTGGCGCTATCGTGTGCTGGTCATACGCAACGGCCAACCCAAGACGGCATTCTCCGGCGAATTCCAGCTTCAGGTGCGTTACCGCCTGGCGGGGCGCGAAATCCTTGCCCAAAATGCCGCTACCGGCCACATCGCCAAACCCCTGGCCTTTCAGCGTTATCAGCGCCTCGACGGGCAGTTTCAGGCTCCCGCCGGCGCCACCCTGCTTGGCGCGCTGGCACGAGTGATGGAGAATGGCAGGTCTGTCACCGAATACGTCTACCACCCCTGAGGTTCCATCATGTTCGGAAAGAAGAAAAACGGCAGCGCCGCCAATATCGACTGTCTCATCAGCGCCAAGACCCGCGTCGAGGGAGACATCCGTTTCGAGGGGGGGCTGCGGGTGGATGGCCAGGTCAAAGGCAATCTGCAAGGCAAACCGGCCAGCCTGTTGGTAATCAGCGAACAGGCGCGGCTGGAGGGCGAGGTGGTCGCCGCGCAGGCGATCGTCAATGGCACTGTGCTCGGCACGGTCCAGGTCAGCGACCGTCTGGAACTGCAACCCAAGGCGCGGATCACCGGCGATGTCCATTACCGCACACTGGAAATGCACCCCGGCGCGGTGGTGGAAGGCCGCCTGATCCATCAGGGCAACCACCCGGCAGAGGCCGCGCCGACCGACGAGCCGGTGATCGATCTGAAACTTTGAGCCGGCAGCGCGCCGGGCGGGGACAGTCATGCACATCATCCTGATGTCCGAGCATAGCGGACACACCTACAGCCACCGTTTTCTGCGCCGCCACGCGGTCATGCTGGCGGTGCTGTCCTTGGCCGCCCTGCTCGCCACCGGCGTCCTTGGCTTCAGCCTGGCCCCGCGCCCCACGCCGGCACAGGCCACGGCCGCCGCCCAGACACCGCAGCTAAACCAACTGGCCATCGAGGTCGGCGAGATGCAGGCCCGTCTGGCCAGGCTAACCGCCATTGGCGAACGGGTGGCCCGCAAGGCCGGCCTGCCACTGGCGGAATTGGGCAATAGGGCGACGCCCGGTCGCGGCGGCCCGCTGGAGACGCTGGACAACGCGGCGCCGACGGCAAGCGACCTGACACGGCTGCTCGACGGCTTGGGCGCCGCCACGGCGAACGAGTCGGACCGACTCGTCATCCTGGAAAACGAACTGCGCGACCGGCAAATCAAACAAGGCACGGCGTCCATGGACAGGCCTGTGCTCGCCAGCGCCTTTCAGTCTTCCGCTTTTGGCATCCGCCCCGATCCTTTCACCGGCCGTCTCTCCCACCACCACGGCCTGGATTTCTCGGACACGCTGGGCGCTCCCATCCTGGCGGCACGCAGCGGCATCGTCCTGCGGGCGGAGCGGCAAGCCGACTACGGTTATTTGGTGGAATTGGATCACGGCAACGGACTCATCAGCCGCTATGGCCACGCCGGCCGCCTCCTGGTCAAGCCGGGCGATGTAGTGATACACGGCCAAAAGATCGCGGAAGTGGGTTCCACCGGCCGCTCCACCGGCCCCCACCTGCACTTCGAAGTGATCAAGGACGGGCTACGGCGCGACCCGGCGGAGTTCCTCGACAACCCCGTTTGAGAGCTTGGCAAGCCTGTACGCCGAAGGCGCCGAGCCTACCGCCCGGCGTTGTGGTGGACGGTGGCCCCGGCATACGAAGAAGGAGTGACGCGGGCCTGCGCCAGATATTCGCGCAGGTGACGGATTTCCTGCTTGTTGCATACGCTGCTGTGGTGCGGCCGGTGCAGTATGCCCTCGACGCCGTTGAGCAGCACGCGGATGCGCGCGCCCTGGAGCACTTCCACCTCCGCCCCCAGGTGATGCAACAAGGATTCCACCTCCCGCCAGTGGATGTTGGCGCTGGTCGGCTCCTGAAAAATGGCCAGTAGCAAATCGTTGTGTTTGTGGCTCATGCTGTTCTCCGCTGGACAACTCTTTTAAGAATATGTCATGCAAAGAAAGCGGCAATCACTCCCGCCAGAGCCAGACGACGAACAGTGCCAGAAACCAGAACAGTGCAGTTAGAGCGGGCATGCCGGCGCATTTGTAGCCCAATATCGGCAGCAGCGCCGCCGTCAGGAAAAGCAGCGCGCGCAGGCCGCCATGGCGGGCCAGGGCGCGCCGCCCGGCCTCGTGCCAGGGCGTGGCCACGCCCGGCCGCAGCCAGACCGGCGCCAACTGGCCGGCCGCGCCGGACACCAGGGGAAACAGGAATCCGGGCAGGAAGATGGTCAGCGGTCCTGGCAGAAGTCCGATACCCTCCACCGTACCCAGCAGGGCACAGACGAATCCCAGCAAGGCCGCGAGCAATACCGGCTCGCCAGCGTGCAGTGACAGAAGCCGTGGTCGATACAGCCGCCACCAGGCGACGGCCAGCCGCCCCAGCGGCCACAACCAAAGCGCCACCCCCAACCAGGCCAGCCAGGCCAGCGTGGCCTTGCCCACGGCCAGCAGCAAGGCGCCGGCCAGCGCCCATTTGAGATCGGCGCGCAGCCTGATTCCCGCCTCGGGATCGGCCAGGTTGGCTACCGTTGGCATCAAAACTTGCAGGGTGCCGATGGCGGTCAGACCGACGAAGCCATAGAGATTGATATGCAGATGGAAGGCGCGCAATTCTCCCCGCCATTGCGGCAGCAAGGGCATGAGCAGCGCGGCCGCCAGGCCCAGGACGAGGCAGGCCATGGCCGCCAGATACCAGTCCAGGCCGGCATGGGGCCGACCGAGGGCGGCGTGGCCCTTGCGTCGCATCCAGACCAGCATGGTCACGGCGCCGGCCAGACCCAGTCCGGCCGCCAGCCCGATCACGCCATAATCCAGCCCACCCGCGAACACCGCGACAGCGAGTGTGCCGGCCGCCAGCATGAGCCAGGGCAAACGCGCCATGCCGCGGCCGGCGCCGCGGCTGCGTGTCAATACCGGCACAAAATGCTGCATGGCGGCCGTGATCAGGCTCATCACCCCCACCGCCAGGACCAGGTGCGCCCAGAAAGGTGGCGGCAAGGCCATGGCCTTGGGCAACGCCACAGCGGCGGCCAGCAGCGCCAGGGTCGCAGCCAGCAGCGCCAGCAGCATGGCCGGCCGATCAGCGCTTGATGAAGTCGATCACCACGCCCTGCTCGCTCTGATCGAGATAATTGATCTCGACGGCTTCGCCATAGCGGGCCTGCATCTGCTGCAACAGGGGGAGGGGATTGTGGTCGTTGACGAAGCGCATCCGCTCGCCGGCTGTCAGGGCATCGAGCGCGCCGAAGATGGCGGCATGGCGGAAACGCTTGGCGATGCCACGGGCGTCGAAGGGATAGATGCCGTCCGGGCGGTTGTGATTGTGCACGGGGATATTGATTTCCATGATCGGGATGAACAAGTGGTTACAGGAAACGGAATTGTCACCATTATGCCCCCTTCCCACCTTGACAGTTGTCAGTCTAAAGCCCGCCTGCCGGCAAGGTCATCGGCGGCGTCAGGCCTGTTGCTCAATGCTCGCCCTTGGTCTTGCGAATGCCGGCCAGCCGGTTGCCCGGCTTCTGCGGGCCGCCCATGGAAGAGATGTCGTGCAGGGTGCGGTTGCTGCCTCTTTCCGAGCCCCAGATGGCGCGGCAGTGGCGGATCATGTCAGGCACCTGTGCCTGGACATTGTGTTCCTCATAGAAGTCGCGGATGAAATAGATCACGTCCCAGTGCTCTGCGGTGAGGGTCAAGCCCTCGGCAGCCGCCTGGGCACAGGCGAAGCCCTCCGTTCATTCATTGAAATTGAGGATGTAACCCTCTGGATCCGTCAATATCTATCTCCCCCCCGGCCATTGACGTTCAGCGTGCGCGTATAGATGGCATAGGGATTGGCTGTATCCATGGCTTTTGAGGTAATGCCCTTGGGTGTTCCAAGCATGGAAGACTCCTGTCGACGGGGGTAAAAAAAACGCCGCGGCCTTTCTCGCGTTAAGTAGGTCTGGCTGCGAAGGAGACGCGAGAAGGAGGAAGCGCCGCGGCGGCAAAAACAGTCAGGTCCGCCTCGCCCGCACCACCTGGTAGGCACGGAACAGATAGCCCACGGGCGCGCTCCAGATGTGGATAAGACGGGTGAAGGGAAAGAACAGGAGCACCGAAAGGCCGAGGAAGATATGTACCTTATAGACGGCGTCCAGATCGCGTAGCAGGTCCGGGTTGGCTTGCAGCATGACGACGCTCTGCACCCATTCGGCGAGACGGATCATCACTGTGGCGTCGCCACCCTCGGCATGGCCAACCGACCAGAAAATGGTGGAGAAGCCGACCGACGCCGTCATGATCAACCAGCCCAGTATGTTGATGTCCATCCAGCGGCTGGCGGCCCGTACCCGCTTGTTGAACAGGCGCCGCAGCCACAGAATGGCGCCGCCCAAGATGACCGCCAGGCTGGCCTACGCCCTACGCGAGGATGCCCAGCCGTGCGACCCCGATGCGGCCGGTCTAACTGACCAGGAGCGTCGCATCCTCGAACTCATCGCTGCTGGCATGAGCAACAAGGCCGTCGCCCGCGAACTCAGCATCACCGATGGCACAGTCAAGGTGCATGTCAAGCACCTGCTGCGCAAGCTCAACCTGCGCTCGCGCCTGGAAGCCGCGGTATGGGCCATCGAACACCGGCGCGGAGGGGGCGGACTGCAGGAGTGAATACCCACCCCGCGACTGGGGGCGCGGGTTGATCGTCGTCAAATGCCAAAGCGAGTGGCAGGCTTAATATGGTCCCACTTCTTCCAGTCAAACCGCCGTGCCACGCCTCTGGCTCACCCTCACCGCCGCCGCTCACCGCCCCTGTTTCCTGGCCGGCGCCGCCCAGGCTGTATTTGTCATGCTCTGGTGGATTATGGACCTGGAAACGCGCCGCGCAGGCTGGCCCGGCCTCACAAGCACGCTCGTGCCGCCAGCGGCGGCCCATGCCTGGTTACTGCTGTTTGGCTTTTTCCCCTTCTTCATCTTCGGTTTCCTGTTCACCGCCCTGCCCAACTGGGTCAACGGCCGCGCCATTCCCCGCCCGCTCTACCTGGCCGCCTGTCTGCCGATGGCCGCAGGCGCCGCGCTCTTCTACCCCGGCCTCTTCCTGCCCGGCCTGGCAGCCTGGGCCGTATGCTTGCATGGAGTGGGCTGGACGATCGGCCTTGGCGCCCTGATCCGGGTGCTGCTCACCGCACCCGCCGGCGACAAGCGTCAACCCTGGATCTGCCTCGGCGCCGTCCTGGCCGGGCTGCTGAGCGAGCTGATCTTTCTGTTCGGGCTGCCAGGCAGGCCGCCTCTGTTTGCTCTGGCCGAGACCCTGGCCATATGGGGTTTTCTCACCCCACTCTTCCTGGCTGTCTGCCACCGCATGATCCCGTTCTTCACCAGCCGCATTGTCACCAACTACGTCATGGTGCGTCCTTACGGGCCGCTCTGGCTGATGCTGGCCGCCTGCCTCGCGCATATCTGTCTGGAAGTGGCTGGGCTCCCCCAATGGACCTGGCCCGGCGACCTGCTGTTGAGCCTGCTGGCCGCCTGGTTCATCAGCCGCTGGGGTATCGCCCGCAGCTTCAAGGCACGGTTGCTGGCCATGCTGCATGTCGCCTTCGTCTGGGCCGCGCTGGCCTTCGCCCTGTCCGCCCTGTCCAGCCTCATGCTCCTACTGGGCCATGGCGGCCTCGGCCTGGCCCCGCCGCACGCCCTCGGCATCGGTTTCTTCGGCGCCATGCTCCTGGGCATGGCCTCCCGTGTCAGCCTGGGCCATTCCGGCCGCCCGCTACATGCAGACGGCTATACCTGGGCCCTGTTCTGGCTCATCCAGGTGACTGCCATGCTCCGTCTCCTGCCTGAAGTCTTCCCCGCTGCCCTGGCCTATCGCCCGGTGACGATGGCCGCCCTCTTGTGGCTGTTCACCTTTGCGGCCTGGACCTGGAAATACGCGCCCTTCTACTGGCGTCCGCGCGCCGACGGCAAAGCAGGGTGAAGTAGGCGTACACGCCATTCTTACCGCCGTTATTCATTTACAAGGAGTCCACATCATGAATTTGCAGCGCCTCTTCGAAAAGAGCGAAAACGCCGCCGTCGCCATCGTCTTCGTTTTCTTCCTCGTCACCCACTTCGGCATGCTGTACTTGCTCGGGGCGGTCTGACGTCTTACCCCAGGGGGCGCCCTAAGGGCAGGATTCACAAACGACCGCCGTAGCTCAGGAACAAGCGTCGCACGCCGATCAGGTTCAGCCACAACACCTGGGCGGAGGCGGCCAGCAGGATCAGTCCCGGCGTTGCCATCAGCGGCGGCAACAAAGGGGCCGGCAGCAGCAGCAACACCGCCGCCAGATGCAATCTGAGATGCCGTCGGGCCGCCGCCTCGGGCAGGAATTGCTTCATGTTGGGAATAGCGCCGGCGCGCGCTCCGGTCTGCGCCTGCAAATGGAACCAGGCCAGAAAAGGCACGATCTTGTACAGCATGCCGTTCACCACGGCAGCCGCGAATCCGAGTAAAAATGTCAGGCCGAGACTGGTTTGCGCCGCCTCGGGCAGCCACGCCAGCCAAGGCAGCGTCAGCGCGCAGAGCATGAGACAGACCATGCCCAGACGCCAGAAGTCGAGGGTGACATCGCCCAGCTTGCGCCGTCGTCGCCGCTGCAGGTCCAGCGTCACCAGGCCGAACGCCACGGCCGCGACCAGGGTCGGCAAGGCCGTGAGCCACGCCCACTCCAAGGCGAAAAGGGTGGCCAGGGTATAACCAAATAGACCAGCCAACGCCAACCAGGTCAGCCAACGGGTTGATACCACCGGATAGGCGGGCGTGAGCTGCAGCATGGGCACAACCTGGTAGGCCACGCCCATGATCAGTATCAGCACCCAGCCGCCCAGCCCCCAGGTCAGGTGCATGGCCGTGAATGGCAGCGGATCGGGCAGCGGCCACAGCCCGGCCAGCCCCCCCGCCAGCAGCAAGCCGAACGCCAGCGTCAGTACCAGCGCCAGCCAGGCCTGGCGCATCGGCCAGCCGGTCGCCGGCGGGCCCCGGAAGCGGCTGAGACTGGCGGCAACGCCGAGCAGCCAGGGCAGCAACCCCGCCGTCAATACCACCATGGCCGCGACCAACAAGACAGGTTCGCCCTGCCACAAGCCCAGGGCAAGCAGCGGCGTACCGGCAGCGAGGCCCAGCCAGCCCGCCCACGCCACCGCGCGCACCACCGGCACAGGCGTGCCGAGCACGACCGGCAGCATCTGCAACAGGGCGCCGAGCATGACCATGCCAAGATAGCCCAGGACAAGCACATGGGTCAGCGCCAGGGCGGCGGGTGACCAACGGCCGGCCGACCAGTCCTGCACGCCGGCCAGCCCAGCCAGCGCCGCCAGCAATAAGAACAGCGGCGCCGCCAAAAAGAAGCGCAGCGGCAGGCCGAAGGGCGGCGCCTGATCATAGGAAAGGCCAGCGGCGCTCATGGCGGCGGGATCGGCGGCATAGGCTCGATCGTCAGCGCATAACAACCATCCGCCAGCGGCTCGATGCGGTGACGGTAGCCGCGGCTTTGCAATATCGGGTAAAGGGGAAACGGCTCACGGTGAATGAGAAAACGCAATTTCTCGCCAGGACCCAGCCGGCCGAGTGCGGCCAGCACCCGCTCCATCGGCTGCGGCGGCTCCAGCCAGCGGGCATCGACCACGATCTCTCGGGTCATAGCGTGCTCCGCGGGTCAGGCCATTTGTTCCGCCATACGGCCGAGCAGCTCTTCGACCTGATCCGCCAGGGCGCGATCGGTCATGGGATAGAGCATCTGCTCCTCTTTCAGATTGTGCTGGCGCATGAGCATCAGCAGCGTCTCCGACAGACCGAGGTAACCCTGGTCATCGCGGCGGTCGATAGCATCGGCCATCGCGGTCAGCGCATCACGCATCTGTTCGTGTTCCTCGCGCATGACATAAGTGGGGCCGCCACGCATGCCGGTGCACGTCTCGAAGGCCGGGAACAGCACCTCTTCCTCGCGCGCGAAATGGCGCAGGGTGGCCTGCCGGAATTGTGCAAACAGGGTGTGCGCCGCCGCCCAATCGGTCTGGCCGACGGCATTTTCCGCGTCGGCGAAAAGCTGGTCGCAATGAGCGTGATCGTCACTGAGGTAATGGGTGAGACTAGGCATGCCTGGCATCCATGATTGAAGAGCCGTCATTTTGCCAGCCCGGCGCGGGCCGGCTTTGACTTTGCGCAATGGCAACCGGACCGATTCTGTCGGTGAGTTGTGTTTTTGCCGCCGCAGCCGTCAATGGCTGGTCCCCTCCGACAGCCGGGTCTTGTTCCACACGTTGTATTTGCCCACCGGGCGCTTCATGGGCAAGCGTTTGATTTCCTTGAGCGTCCTGGCGTCGTAGACCACCAGTGCGCCATCCAATTCCCAGATGGATACCAGAGCATATTTGCCATAGCGGTCGAATTCGACATGCGTGGCGGTTTTGCCCGGCAAGGGTTTGAGATCGGCAACGATTTCCAGGCTTTGTTTGTCGATCACGTGCATGACATCGCGGTTCTTGCCGAAGAACACATCCGCCCAGGCATACGGGCTGTTCTCGTGGCTACGCAGAAAGAAGCCGGGGCCCTTTGTGGTAATGGTCTTGATGGTTTTCCACGTCTTCATGTCGATTACCGAGATCAGACCATCCTTCAGATTGGGCGAGGCCATCACCCGTTGCCTGTTTCCCTCCGCGTCCCTGCGCTCCCAGGTGATGCCGGAGCCCAGATGCGGCATCCCCGCCAGATCGAGATCGGCCACCTTGCGGCCGCTGTCGAGGTGGATGACCTGGCCCTTGGGCTGGCTGCGCGAGGCGCCGAGAATGTACTCATAGTCCTGGTCGAAGAAGAAGTCATCCAGGTAGTCGTTCAGCACGATAGGCCGCACCGGCAGCATGGCGGATGAAAGACCGGCGCTTCCGGGGGCATGGGAATAGGGAATCTCCCAGACTTCCGCAATGTCTTTCAGGGCGGCGATGAAGCTGCCGCGCGGGCGGGCATCGTAGACCGCCGAGACGCGCGAGGTCTTGCCGTCGTTGTTCTGCACCGGGATGACTTTCACCAGCGACAGGTCCTTGCCGTCGAGCGCCACCAGGGTATGTGGCAGGTAGTTGGCGGCCATCACGTAACGGCCGTCGGAAGACACCGCCACATTGCGGGTGTTGATGCCAACCCGGATTTCGGCCACCACTTTCAGGTTCCACAGATCGAACTTGGTGATCCAGCCGTCACGCGAGGCCCAGTAGACGAAACGTCCGTCCGGCGTGAACTTTGGGCCGCCGTGCAGGGCGTAGCGGGTGGGAAAGCGGGCGATCGGCTCCATCACGTCGCCGTCGAGCACCGTGATGTGGTGATCGCCATGCTCCACCACCAGCGTGATGTTCATCGGATCGGCCTTGAACACCGGTCTCGGGGGCAGATCGACAGCGTCGGCATGAACGCTGTGGGAGGCACGGATGTCGCCGCCATCCCATTTGGGCGGCAATTTCGGCGGGGTGTAGAGCCAGTTGGCCACGGCCTGTATCTCTTCCGGACTCAACAGCGCCTTGAACGCCGGCATCTGGGTGGCCGGCAGTCCCTCCGCGATGACCTTCGCGGCCTCCGGCTTCTTCAAATGTGTCAGCGACTCTGGCAATAGTGTCGGACCCATGCCGCCCAATCGGTTCGGCGCATGACAGGATAGACAGTGGGTATCGTAGAGTTTTTCGACATCCGGGGCGGCACAGGCCAAACCGGCGAACAAAGCCAATCCGGTCAGAAGGGCATAGGATGCGCCAGGCGCTGCGGACGATGGGTGCGCATGGCGCGCCCTGGAAAACAGGGTCATTTGCAGATTTCCAAAAGTTGGGGAACGAGTGGCGGACCGGCCAGACCGATTTCCTCGTCTGTCAGATAACAGCCTGGGTCCTCCGCCCAGAAGTCGCCAGTTGTCTGCCAGGCGCGCACGCGGGTGTTGCCGTTGCAGAGGGCCAGGTGAGCGCAGGCGGCGCAGCGGCCGGTTACCGGGCGCGGCGAAGTCTTGAGGCCGGCCAAGAGCGGGTCGGAAACGTCATTCCAGATGTCCGCGAACGGTCGCTCGCGCACATTGCCAAGCGGGTAGTTCCACCACATGGTGTCCGGGTGGACCACACCGAGGTTGTCGATGTTGGCGATATTGACGCCAGAGGAATTACCGCCCCACTGCATGAGCTTACGGTGCATGTGTTCGGCCTTCCCAGGGTAACGGTTGCGCACCCAGTCGAGCAGATACACGCCGTCGGCATCATTGTTGCCGGTGACGTATTCACGCTCCTTGCCGGCGCGCAGCTGTTGCCAGCAGCGGTCAAAGAGCAGGTCCAGGGCGGCTCGGGTGGTGCGGTAATGGGCATCGTCCTTGCGGTTCTTATTGCCGCGCCCCGCATAGTTGAGGTGCGACAGGTAAAACTTGTCGATGCCTTCGTCTTCCATCAGCGCCAGCAAGGCGGGCAGGTCGCCGGCATTGTCCTGGGTGAGGGTGAAGCGGATGCCCACCTTGGCGCCGGCATCGCGGCAGCGGCGCACACCGTTCAAGGCCGCGTCGAAGGCGCCTTCCCTGCGCCGGAAGCGGTCGTGGGTGGCGGCCAGGCCATCGAGGCTGATGCCGACGTAATCGAAGCCGGCGGCGGCAATGGCAGAGACGTTTTCCACGTTGACCAGGGTGCCGTTTGAAGAAAGGCCAACATAGAAACCCATCTCCTTGGCGCGCCGGCCGATAGCGAAGATGTCCGGCCGTAGCAACGGTTCGCCGCCGGAGAGGATCAGCACCGGCACGTGGCACGACTTGAGGTCATCCATCACGCGAAAGACCTCGGCGGTCGTAAGCTCGCCGGAAAAATCCTTGTCGGCCGAGATCGAATAGCAGTGCCTGCAGGTAAGGTTGCAGCGCCGCACCAGGTTCCATATCACCACCGGGCCGGGCGGCGCGCGCTCGGGTCCGAGCGGCGTTGGCCGGATCAGTTCCCGCATGAATTTGGATACTCGAAACATGGCGGCTTTTCTCGGTCAGATCAGCGCCGCAACGGCGCTAGCGATATTCATGAGGCGGCAGATAAAGCGCATAGAGTAGGCTTTCCTCGGTCTGTATACGCTTGGTCAGCACCTTGCCGATGCCGCCGACTTCCTCCTGAAAGCTCCGCCACATTTTTTCATCCCAGATCCAGCCTTCCTCCTCGGCGGTGTATTTGTGCAGAAAATCCGCCACGGCCTTGCCGATGTGCTGCATCTCGCTGCGGAACTCGTGCATGATGGCGGCGTTTTCGGCATCGCCCTCCAGGTTGTGCTGGAGGTAAACATAAAAGCGGATGTTTTCCTTTAGCAGATGGCCGCGCAGGCCATCCCCGAATTCCCCCAGCTTTTGCTTCACCAGCGCCATGTCCTTGCGGTTCATGGCGGCGCCGATCTCGCCGAATATCCCGAGCAATGCCTGATGGTCCGCCACCAGGCTCGGAACCAGATCGGGATCGTAGTGCAACTGGGTACCGGGGGCGGCGGCCTGTTCGACTGCCTTGGGCCGTGGCACCAGTCTTGGCGTCTGTGTTTGCACGACCGGCTGTGCGGCCGGTTCTTTTCTTTTCCACAAGAATTCAAACATGGTTTTATCCCTGCGCCGCCAATCGGCCCAGGCGCAATCCGGTTTTTTTCAAGATGTCGCTGCTGTACAGGATGTCCCCTCCGCGGCAGGCCGGCTCGAGCAGCCGGGCGATCCGGGCCACGTAACCCGCCACTTCTTCCCGGTCGCGGCCATGCACCATGGCAAACAGGTTGTATGGCCAAAGCGGCCGGTGCCGCGGCCGGCGATAGCAGTGACTGACGAAATCGAGCCGGCCGATGGTCTCACCCAACGCATCCACCGCCGCATCCTCCACATCCCATACCGTCATGCCATTGGCAACATAACCGAGGGCATAGTGGTTGGGCACGGCACCGATGCGGCGAAGCGCGCCCGTTTCCCGCATCCGGGCAAGCCGCTGCATCACCTCCCCGACGCTCAGGCCAAGCGGTTCCGCCACTGCCCGGTAGGGTTCCGGAACCAAAGGCAGCCCTGACTGGGTAGCCAGGATGATTTCCCGGTCGATGGCATCCATAGGCGCGTTCATGCTTCCAGCTTCAGTTCGACGAAATACTCCCGCTCCTTGGGAAAGCGAAAGACTTCACGGCCCGTGGCGGCCTCGATGCGGCACAGGGCCGCCTCGGCGAGTTCGGGTGTCTCTGCGGCGGCCACGAACCACATGTTGAGGGCATGTTCGCGGCGGTAGTTATGGGCGATTTCCGGCTGGGCATTGACCAGGTTGGCCACATCGTTCCAAGTATCCGCCGGGACCGCCATGGCGGCCAGCACATTGACGCCGCCGAGTCGGTCGGCGTTGTATAGCGGACCGAAGCGGGTCAGCACGCCTTCCTCCAGCAGACACTGCAGCCGGCCGATGAGGCTATCCTCGGTCAGGCCGAGGCGCTCGGCCACGACCCGGAATGGCCGCTCGCAAAGGGGAAAGCCATCCTGCAGGGCGTTGACGATATGGCGGTCGGTCGCGTCGAGCTGGACGCGCTCGGCGGGCTGCGGGTGGCGATCGTGGCGCATACTCAGGCCACTTTCTGGACTGTGGAATGCGTGGAATAGCGGGCGCCGCGTTGTTTAAAGCGGCGGCAGGAAAACAGCGGCTGGCAAGGCAGACTTCCCAACCCGAGGCGGTCGCGCAGACGGTCAAGATCGGCCAATACCTCGGCGCGATCATGGCCGTGCAGCATGGAAAACAGGTTGTAGGGCCAGTCCGGCAGGCGCCGCGGCCGTTGATAGCAGAGACTGACCTGGGGCTGGCTGCCAAGCAGGAGGCCGATCCTGGATACCAGCGCGTCGGGCACGTCCCATACCACCATGGCGTTGGCGCGATAACCGAGTTCACGATGCCGCACCACCACGCCGAGGCGGCGGATGACACCCAACTCCAGCAAGCGCCAGAGCCGCGCCAGCACCTCCGATTCGCTCATGCCGCTGGCCGCCGCCACCGCCGCATAGGGTCGGGGGACGAGCGGCAGGCCGTTTTCCAGGGCGGCGCTCAGGGCGTGATCGGCGGCATCGAGTTGGTCGCGCAGGGCGGCGGCATCGAGATGCGCCGCCACGTCAAGGTGCGGGCGCGGAACCGGCCTTTCCGTACGCCCGGATAACTTGAAGCCGAGATCGATGTGATAGTCGGCCAACATGGGCAGATCAAGCAGTGGCAGGCCGCTCTGCTGGCCGATGTCCGCCAGCACCGTGTCGAGGCGTTGCCGGGTGGGGGCGGTCAGCACGAACCACAGGTTGTAGGCATGCTCGCGCTGGTAGTTGTGATTCACCTCCGGATAGGCGTCGATCAGGGCCGCCACCGCTTCCAGGCAGTCATCGGGACAAGCCACGGCGGCCAGGGTGCTGGCGCCCAGGACATGCGGCCGGAACACCGCACCGACGCGCGAGACATGGCCACGCCGTTGCAGCTCGTCGAGTCTGGCAAGGATGGTGGTCTCGTCGCAAGCCAGTTTTTGCGCCAGTTCGGCAAAGGGCCGCTCGACCAGCGGAAAGTCACGTTGCCAATCGTTGAGCAGACGGAATTCGAGATCGGTGAGCAGGTTCATAAGCCGAATCGATGCGCGCGGGCGGTGAAGAAAATGCCGCTGGGTGAAACTGCCGGCAATTCCGCCAGTTTGCGGAAAGTGGCCGTATCGTAGACCTCCAGGCGATTGCCGTCGCGCACCGACAGCCAGACATGCTCGCCGCGCGGCGTGAACTCCATGTGCAAGACGGCCTTGCCTGGCTTCAGGGTGTGTACGATCTTTTGCGACGGCACGTCGATGATCTCCACCGTGTCGTAGTCCGGGAAGGCGAAGTTGACCCAGAGCCGTCGTCCGTCCGGCTGGGCCATGACGAACACCGGCTGGCCGGCGACCGGGATGACACCGACCTGTTTCCAGGCCGGGACGTCGACGATCACCACCTCGTGCCGGCCGACACCGGGGATGAAGGCCAGATTGCCGACCATGGCCCAGGTCTCCAGATGCGGCATCTTGTAGACGGGCAGTTTCTCTTCGCCCCGGCCATAGTCGGGCAGCGCCCGCTTGACACCCGCATCCGGCTGCCACAAGTCGAGCACGGAGATGCCGTTCTCGCCATAGAGACCGGCCACGTACCAGCGCCCATCGGGCGAGATCAGGGCGTCATAGGGCTGGTGGCCGATGCCCGTGTATTTTCTTATCAGGGGGGTTTTCGGGTCCGCGGACAGATCCGCCAGCCAGATCTCGTCCTTGTCCCACAGGCTGAAGACGAAGCGGTTGCCGGGGGCGTCCTCCAGGCCGATGACCTTGGAGCCGGTGGGAATATCCGCGACCAGATCGAGAGTTTCAGCATCGAAGATCTTTACCCCGCCCGGCGTGTAGTTGGCGGCGGCGATGTAGCGGCCGTCCTGGGAAATGGCGCCGCCGATGGAATTACCGGATTGCATGACGCGTCTGGCGATGGCGCCGGTGAGCATGTCCACCTTGGTCAGCCCACCGTCGCGACCGAAGACATAGGCATAACGCTCGTCGCGGGAAAACACGGCGGAGGCGTGGGAGAGGTCACCCAGGCCGTCGATGCGGCCCAGGCTTGTATTGTGCGTGGTTTCGAGCCGCAGCAGACTGCCGCTGGCGCGTTCGACGGCGATGCCGAGGTCACCGGTGGCGCGCAGGTCATCGGCCTGCACGGCAAAGGCAAGACATAGTGCTGCCGCGAAGTAAATGGGCCGCTGCAACTTCATTCCGGAAATCCTTTATACATCTGTTCGACGATCCACAACGCCTCGGGTTCGGAGAGGAACGGCGCCCAGCCCGGCATGGCGGTGCCCGGCAGGCCATGGCGGATGACCGCGACCAGGGTTTCCGCCGGTTTGCCACGCAGCGCCGCGGCGGTGAGCGGACCGCCGAGCCCGCCGGTGAGTTTGAGACCATGGCAAAAGCCACATTCCTGGCGCACGAAACGGGTCAGCTCTTGCTGCTTGGCCGGCGACAGGCCGTCGGCCTGCGCGGACACCGCACAACAGAATAACAAGGGCATGAGCCAGGAATGCGTTTTCATGTGGGAACGAAGCGCGGCGGTGAGCGGCCGCGCTTCGAGTCAGGTTGGATCAATACACGTCGTACTGCGTGTTGTGTACGTTGAACTTGCCGGTGGGAGTGACCAGGCGCGGGTCCTTGATCACGGCCTTGACCTTGCGGGTCTTGTCGTCCATGACCACGATGGCCGATTCCTTGTCCTTCGGCCCCCACACCGACAGCCACACCTCGTCACCCTTGGCGTTGAATTCCGGGTGGGCGACACGGGCGTTGTCGATACCGGCGATCTTGGCGACGTTGATCACCTCGGCCGGCTTGTCCGGGTGCTTGAGGTCGAACACCGAGACCGATTGGCGTACGGCGACGTCCGGGTTGAGCGGCGCATCCGACCAGAGGTTGTCGGACTTGGGATGGGTCTTCAGGAACAGCGAGCCCGAGCCGTGGTTCTTGAGCCAGCGCACCACCGTCCACGCCTGTTTCGGATGACCCTTGGGATCGGTGCCGATGACCGCGATGCGGTCGTCACCCAAGTGGCCGGTAGCCCAGACGGGGCCGTTCTTGCCATCCACCCAGTTGGTGCCGCGGCCGGGGTGTGGCTTCACGCCCACTTTGACATTGGCGGCCAGCTTGCCTTCCTTGGTGTCCACCACCGACACGGTGTTGCGCATGTTGGCGGCCACCAGGAAATAGCGCTTGGAACCATCCCAGCCACCATCGTGCAGGAAGCGTTCAGCCTCGATCTCGGTGGTTTTCAGGTTCTTGATGTCGCTGTAGTCAACCAGCAGCACCTTGCCGGTTTCCTTCACATTGACCACGAATTCAGGCTTGATGTGCGAGGAGACGATGGAAGCGACGCGCGGCTCGGCGTGATATTCCTGCTCATCATACGTGTAGCCGCGGGTGGACATGATCTTCAACGGCTTCAGCGTCGGGCCGTCCATCAGCACGTAGGCCGGCGGCCAATAGGTGCCGGCGATGGCCAGTTTGTCCTCGAAACCCTTGAACTTGGAGGTATCGATGGAGCGGGCGTCGGAGCCGGTGCGGATGGTGGCCACCGTCTGCGGCGTTTCCATCCACAGATCGATCAGGTTGATCAGGCCGTCGCGGCCGGTGGTGTAGAGATAACGGCCGGACTTGGACAGGCGCGAGATGTGCACCGCGAAACCGGTCTTGAGGACGGTGACGATCTTCTTGGTGTCGCCGTCGATCAGGGCCACTTGTCCGGAATCGCGCAAGGTGACGGAGAAGACGTTGTCGATGTTGATGTTGTTCATTTTCTTCTTGGGCCGTTTTTCCACCGGCACGATCACCTTCCAGCTCGCCATCATTTCCTTCATGCCCCACTCCGGCGGGGTGGGGGGCGTCTGCTGGATGTAGCGCGCCATCAGATCGACTTCTTGCTCCGTCAGTTCATTGGCGGTGCCGAAACCGGGCATGCCACCCGAGGTGCCATAGTGGATGAACACCTTGAGGCTGTCAGTGCCCAGCTTCTGCATATCCTTGGGCAACAACGGCTTTCCGGTTGCGCCTTTGCGCAGCACGCCGTGGCAGCCGGCACAGCGGTCGAAATAGACCTGGCGGCCGGCATCGAATTCTGCCTTGGTCATCGGCGGGGCATTGGGGTCGGTGGACTGATACATCTCGACGCCTGCCAAGGTGGAACCGCCCCCTTGCAGATACGTGGTGGTGGGAGTATTGGTCTTGCCGGCATCATCCGCCGACCAGGCCAGGGTAATGGCCAGCGGCAGGGCCGCCAGCACGAGTGTCTTGCCGAACTGCATTGCGTTCATCGCTTGCTTCTCCTTCATCTCAGGGTTGCCGGGTAAAACCACGTCCTGTGTGGGGCGAACCTTACCCCCGGCCACCGGGGGCTCAACCTTGACTTTTATCAACGTGCGCTCCGGACAGGCTGCCTTCGATTGACATTTATCAAAGGCGTTTCGCCCCGCCCATTCCTACCATCCGCCCCAGCCTGAATAACCCAGATGAGATGCCATGATCGAACCCGTCGCGCTGGCCAATTTCTTCACCGTTTTCTTCTCGGCCGCCATGGTGATCGTGACCGGCGCCCTCTATGCCCTGTTGTTCGCCTACAGCCGTGCCAAGGGTGTGCCTCGGCTGATGCCGCTGGCCTATCTGGCCTATGTCGGTCTCTTCGTCTCGGTCATGACCCTGGCCAATGCCGCCAACCTTTTCCACGACACCTTCTGGACCGTCATTGTCGTGCTGATGCTTCTGGGTTATCTGCTTGCGCCCCATGCCATCTGGCACCTATGTGTCGGCACGCATGCCGGCGAAGAGGCCGCCGACGTGGCCACAAACACCGTTTTTTCAACCGCTGTAAACAGGAGGAAATAAACAATGACCGCGAGCCCCTGGTGGGCTTCCGAATCCTTTTGGCGCAAAACCGCCATCTGGGTGACTGGAGGCTCCTTCGTCGTACTGATATTTCTGACCATGAACACCTTGGCGCAGATATCCGCCGGTAGCAAACGCGTGCCGGCCTACTCGGTGATCAACAACCGCATCGATTACGTGCTCGACGGGAAACGTAATTTCCAGGTGCCGGTGATCGGCCCGGAAGAACCCCTGTTCGGCAAGAAACTTACCGAAGAAGAAGCCAAGGCGCTGGTGACCCACGGCAAGCTCACCACCCAGGCGAAGAACTGCATGGACTGCCACACTCTGCTCGGTAACGGCGCCTATTACGCGCCCGACCTGACCAAGGCCTGGCTGGACCCATCCTGGGGTTCGAAGGAAGTGCGCGAGCAGTCGATGGTGGAATTTCTCATGGATCCCAGCGACAAACAACACAATGCCGTCGGCCGCCGCATGCCCAAGCTCGGCATCACCGCAGAGGAGGCCCGCGCCACGGTGGCCTTCCTGAAATGGATGAGCAGCATCGACACCAATGGCTTCCCGGCAAACTTCAAGCCGATCGATCAGGCGGATGCGCCCGCCCCCATCCCCGCCACCGTGCCCGCGCCTGACGCCAGCGCCGCGCCGGCTCAACAGTAAAGGAGGCTGACCATGGCAGTCCTTGGAATGCTCAATAGCGCCAACCTCAATGGTGGCCAGAAACTGGCGGTGAAATATTTCACCGTCGCCATCGTCCTGTTCGGGGCCCAGGTGCTGTTCGGCCTGCTCGCCGGCCTGCAGTACTTGATACCGGATTTCCTCTATGGTGTCCTCGACTTCTCGGTCAACCGCATGGTGCACATCAACGCCATGGTGGTCTGGCTGTTATACGGCTTCATCGGTTCGTCCTACTGGCTCTTGGAAGACGAATCCGGCGTGCCCGTGGTTGGGCTCGGCCTCGGCAACCTGGTCTTCTGGATACTCACCCTGGCCGTGGCCGTGGTGGTGTTGGTCTACCTCTTGATCCAGGTCGGACCGGGCGAGCAAAGCTCGATCTGGCTCATCAATGAAGGCCGCGAATACATCGAGGCGCCACGCTGGGCCGACATCGGCATCGTCGTGTGCGTGCTGGCGTTCTTCTTCAACGTCGCCGCCACCTTCATGAAGGGCAAGTGGACCGGCATCTCCGGCGTACTGGTGCTCGACCTGGTGGCACTGGCCGGTCTTTACCTGGCCGGCATGTTCTTCACCCCCAACATCTCTGTCGATCAATACTGGTGGTGGTGGGTGATCCACCTGTGGGTGGAAGCGACCTGGGAAGTTCTGGTCGGCTGCCTCATGGCCTATGCCCTGATCCAGACCCTGGGGGTGCGCCGCAAGATCGTCGAAACCTGGCTGTACATCGAGGTCGCCCTGATGTTCGGCTCCGGCATACTGGGTCTCGGCCACCATTACTTCTGGATCGGCACACCAGAATACTGGTTCACCATCGGCGGCTTCTTCTCCGCCCTCGAACCTGTGCCGCTGGTCGCCATGGTGGTGCATGCGGTATTCGATTCCGGCGCCCACAAGATGAAGAACAGCAATCACCCCGCCATGGCCTGGATCATCGCCCACGCCTTCGGCAACTTCTTCGGCGCCGGCGTCTGGGGCTTCATGCATACCCTGCCGCAGATCAACCTCTACACCCACGGCACCCAGTGGTCCGCCTCCCACGGCCACCTCGCTTTCTTCGGTGCCTACGCCACCCTGGTCATCGGCTTCGTCTACCTTGCCCTGCAGAAGTGGCGCGGTAACGTCTGGATGAGCGGTCAACTGGTCGGCGCCTGGAAGTGGAAATGGGCCATTACCCTCCTCCACCTGGGCATGGTCGGCATGGTCATGGGCATGCTCGTCTCCGGTTACGAACAATCCCAGATCGAGCGCGCCATCGAGGGCTCCACCTGGGCCGGCTACTTCGCCGCGCAGGGCCATCCGTGGTTCGTGCAGGGCCTGTACTGGCGCCAGATATTCGGCTGGGTGTTTGCGGCCGGGTTCGTCCTGCTGGCATGGGACCTGATGACCATCGGCAAACGCGAAACACGGCCCATGGCGCAGCACCAAGAGGCGGCCGTCATTGCCTGACAAAACATTCAACGAGACCGTTCTCCTCTCGGTCCACTCAGCCCGCCCTCCGGCGGGCTTTTTTTTGCGCCCGTGCCCTTGACGGTGATTGCTACGGTTTGGCAACACCTTCGCCGCCGGATCAAGGAGATGTCATGGAAGCATTAGCTCGATGGCCGCAGCCGCGTTAACATAAAAATCGTTGGGCAGCGGCTCCGTCGCTGGCACCCCTATCCTGAGGATACCGAGATGAAACGATCGCAGCCGTTGTGGGCTTGTCTACTGGTCGCGGCCTATTCCTTGACCAGCGCCAGCCCCGCCTGGAGTACCCCTCAGCCGCGCAAGCACGGCCATCGAGGCATGGCCCACAAGCAGAAGGTGGTCCCCCATAGGCTGGCGGCCAGGGCGCCAGCTGCCGCGGCATCCAAGCCCATTGTCATCCTGCCTGCCATGATGGCGGCATCGCTGGCGGCCCCGGTCATGGCGGTTGCCCTGCCAGCGCCTGCGGCGCCGGTGACCGTGCCGGCCAGGGGCAATCCCTACCTGGCCTACCAGCAACCGTTGGCGCCAGTGTCTCCGGTCAAGAGCCTCGGCGCGGTGATCGACGGCATCAAGCTGGCGTTGCCCAGCCTGCCTGGCGATGGGCAATCGCTGCTGCCGCATATCCAGACCGTATACCCGACTGGCGAAAAACCGCTGGTGGTGCTGACCTTCAAATGCCCGACCGAGCTGATCGGTATCACACCGATGCCGATCAAGGCCTTGCATGAGCTGGTGAACCTGGGGATGGACGGCGTCAACCGCAGCAACCTGCTCTCCTTCAACCTGCAGCAGGTCTGCCAATAACCGGCCACCGGCGCGGCTCAGCGCCGCAGATCGCGAATGCGGTCGTGGTAACGGGCGCGGTAGAGCAATCGGCGGCGTTCCGGGCTGTCGGTGAAGCCGTCGCGAGTATGCAGCACGTTGTTGCAGAGAAGGCCCATGCCCGGCTGCATCTTCAGGCGGAACCAGCCGGCCGGTTGACTGGCCAGCAAATCCTCGATGGCCCGCACGGCAGCCAGAGTAGTCGGGTCATCCTTCCAGACTATGCTCTTGGTGCGGGCGGTGTAGCGCAGATGCAGGCCGCCGCTGGCGGCATCCACCAGGAATACCGGGCCGGGCTCGGCCGGCCGCTCGCCGTCGATCTCATCGACCCGTGCCGGGATGGTCATGGCGTCAGCCGCCATCAGGGCGCGGATGAAGTCCGGGTTGCCCTCGCGCAGGTGTATGTAGGCCAGTTCGTGATCGTATAACTCATTGTCACCGCCCTCGCTTGCCGCGCGCACGCAATGCAGGGTCATAGCCAGGATGCGCCGGGATTCCGGGTTGTAATAGCCGTCGGTGTGCCAGCGGATGCGGTGATGGGTGTAAGGAATGAAATCACCGCGCTTCTGGCCATCCTCTTCGCGCGGCGTCAAGCTGGAGATGCCGTCTTCGTCGGCCAGCCAGTTGGCGTCGAGATGAGTGAGGCCAAACTGGGCCGAAAGCGCGCGCACGGCGTCCTTGTCCTCGGCCTCGCCCAGTGCGGTGGCGTAGATGGCCATGTTGCACTTGGCGACGCGATCCAGCAGCGCGCGATATTCGGTTTCGCTCAGAGCATGCGGATCACGCACCGCGACGATGAGTTCCTCACCTCTGGTTGGATAGCCGGCAAGCTTGGCGTCGCGCCAGCGCTGGTAGCCGGATTCATTGTCGGGATGGAATGGGCTGTCGAGAGGGATCATTTCGAGTGAGGGGCGAGGTATTAGGGGTAAGGTGTTAGGGATGAGGAGGAATGGGGTGGGTGCGGGAGTTGCCCCTCACGCCTCACCCCTCACCGGATAGAAGCCATCCACCTGCTTCTTCACCGTGCCCAGTATTTCAGGCATCTCGATGTCCATGATCTGATCCTGGATCCAGGTCTGGTCTGTCTTTTCCATGTCCTCGCGTATCTGCAGACTGAGGAAACGCAAGGCCTGGAAACTGGGCCGGTCATCCGGGAAGTCATAATGGGCGTACTCGGTCATGCGGCTGTTGAGCAAGTCAATATAGCCTTGCTGGTAATCATAGTCGGGATCCTTGGCGCCCTCGGTGAAGTCGAGGACGTTGTCTTCCATGATTTCGGCGAGGCGAACACCCAGGGCGCTGACCAGTTCGCCGCGGCCGGCGGTGCTCAGTCGCGGGAAGACCAGACGATCGACATAATGCACGGCAAAGGCCGTCAGTTCGGCGATGATCTTGAAACCGCGCTGCGGCGTGATGATGTCGTAATCGGCGCGGGACAGGTTGTCGAGGCTGCGATCGGCCATGCGCCAGATGGTGGTGGCCAGCGCGCCGGCAATCTCCCCAACAGGGTGTTCGCCTTCCTTCTTGAACCAGACCGTCTTGACGCGGGTAGGGGCAGCCATTCATTCACCTGTGGCGACGGGTCGGGACGGATCGGTGATCCATTCGCTCCAGGAACCGACATAAAGGCGTGAGCCAGACAGCCCGGCAATCTCCATGGCCAGGACATTGTGGCAGGCGGTGACGCCGGAGCCGCACATGTGGATCACGTCGGACGGTGCCCGCCCCTTGAGCAGGGCCTGGTAGTTCTCGCGCAGTGCCTCGGGCGGCAAATAGGTGCCGTCGAGATCGAGATTTTCCTCGAAGTTCCAGTTGACGGCGCCGGGCACATGTCCGGCGACCGGGTCGAGCGGCTCATATTCGCCGCTGAAACGGCGCTCGGGCCGCGCGTCGAGAATGAGCCTGTCGCCGCTTTGCATGGCACGCATGACCTCGTCGGCCGCTACGTACAGGCTGCTCTCGGGCAGGCTGGCACAAGCGCCCTTGCCCTCGGTTACGGTCACCTCATGGGTAGTGGGACGGTGTTCCCGCAGCCATTTGGGATAACCGCCGTCAAGCAGGGCCGCGCCCGGATGTCCCAGCCAGCGCAACAGCCACCACAAACGCACGGCCATGGCGCCGAAACTGTCGTCATACACCACCACCTGTTTGTTGACGCCCACGCCCCAGCGGCACAGTTTGTCGGTCAGTACATTCACATCGGGCAATGGATGCCGCCCCAGGCCCGGCCCCGGCGGCGCCGCCAGGTCAGCGTCGAGATGGGCATAGCGGGCGCCGGGGATGTGGCTTTTCAGATAGGCCTGGCGGCCAGCCTCGGCATCGGTCAGGGTGAAGCGACAATCGATGACGACCCAGTGCGGGTCATCGAGATGACGAGCCAGATCGTCGGTGGAAACGAGAGTGGTGTAGAACATAAATTCAGTGACGTATTACGCGTGACGAGCGACGGGGGTGGCTTGCCGTCCCGTCACTCGTGACCCGTCGCGGCGATGGGTTCGAAGACGGCGAGGACAAGTGGAGCGAGGCTTTGCAGCCGTCACTCGTCACCGCGCTTAATAGCCGCCCTTGCCGAACGGCTTGGGCAGGCCAGCCACCTTGGAAGCCTGACGATTCGGTTGTTTCGGGAACAACTCGTAGAGCCTCTTCTTCCAGTCGGTGCCGGGATGCTCTTCATCGAGTTCCAGCACCATGTTGCGAAAGTTGGGGGTATGGCCATCCTCTTGGTACTTGCGCCGCAAGAAGTTGATGACTTGCCAGTGCTCATCGGTCAGCTTGATACCTTCGGCCTCGGCGATGATCGGCACGATCTCGTCGCTGAAGTTGGCTTCGGTCAGAAAGTCCTCGTCATCGACTTCCACTTCTTCGCCGTTCAATACGTATGCCACGATGGTTCTCCTTTCTCGGGTTACACAAATTGCGGCCGGCGCTCAACCGGTCGCGACTGCCTTGATGGATTTATGGGGGATGAATATGCCACAGCCCTGGCCGCGATACAGCCCCAACCCGGTCTCCTGCAGATGCAGCGACTCCTGCGGATCGACATCATGCAGCATGAGGCTATAGCCCGCCACCTCTCCCTCGGGAAGGTGCATGGTACGCTTCTTGCCGGGGATGAGTCCGCCGTGCACGCTGATTTTTTCCAGTTGTGCTTCTGCCTCAACCAGGAAGGCCAACTCATCGTCCACGCCCAACGCCACGAAATGTGAGTACAGCGTGGCAAAGGGGGCTAGCCTTTTTTCTTTCATCTCGCCAATCAGCAATTCACCGGTCCCCAGATCGAGGCGCATACCCACCAGCGCGCGGGCGTCGGCGAGTCGTTCCACCGGCAAACGCAGCACCAGCTTCACCCGGCGGTTGACAACCAAATTGTCGTTGCGGCCGGAGGGTGCACCATGCACCGGATGGATAGCCAGCTCCGGCACCTCTCGCAACCAAGGCAGCAACCCGACCAGGGCAGCGTGCAAGACATAGCCATGATCCGCGGGGATCTCCCCGGCGGGCAGATCGAACTGGACATCGACGATGCGCGGGACGTAATCGAAGCTCTTGATGGCTTCCCACTCCGGGTTGTACATGCGCACGTTCAGTCTCCTTGTCCGGTCGGGGTATCGACCGCCAAGGGGGCCGCCCACTCTGCCATCGCCTCCGCCCAATATTTGGCGGTCACCGGGTCCACATCGAAGATGGTGAAGCGAGCGCCACGTTCCCGGATGCGCAACCGCAGCATCGGCGTCCCGCCGGCGGCGTAGTCCACCTGCTGCAATTCGATCTCCTGGTTGCCGTAGGGGTTGCGAAACTTCGTCAACGAGGTGATCCGGTCCATAATGCGCGCTCTGATATTACCAACGCAGAGATATATGGCATCAAACGGCAAGCATTGGCATTACCGTTAAAGGGTAAAGACACCTACCCGATCGGGTAGGCAATAACTACCCCCCACGAATAGGCGTAAAGCTCCCCCAACGGAATGATGGCCAAGCGCATCAGCACCCCCTAATATGTCGCCACAAATCTCGTGCCGGCAAGGTGCGCACGGGTAGCGTGAAGGTAGTGACGACAGATCGTTTCGCAAGACCTAATAGGAGATACAGATGGCTAAGAAAATGCACGACACGCCGAATCTGGACGAGCTGGAAAAGGGTCGCTGGCCCAGCTTTGTCACCGGCATTAAGCGCCTGGCGAAAGACAACGACATGATGGTCGACCTGCTCGGCCAACTGGAAACCTCCTACAAGACCCGCTTCGGTTACTGGAAGGGCGGCACGGTCGGTGTAGTCGGCTATGGCGGCGGCGTGATCCCCCGTTTCACCGAACTGAAAAACGAAGACGGCACCCCCAAGTTTCCCGAGGCCGCCGAGTTCCATACCCTGCGTATCATCCCCCCCGCCGGCATGCACTACACCTCTGACCTGCTGCGTCAGTTGTGCGATGCCTGGACCGAAACCGGCGGCTCCGGCCTGATCGCCCTGCATGGCCAATCCGGTGACATCATGTTCCAGGGCATCAAGACCGCCGACGTTCAGCGCGCCTTCGACCGCTTCAACGAAATGGGCTTTGACATGGGTGGCGCCGGCCCGGCGCTGCGTACCTCCATGTCCTGCGTCGGCGCTGCCCGCTGCGAAATGTCTTGTTACGACGAAGCCCGCGCCCTGCGCGTCGTCGTCAACAACAACATCGACGACATGCACCGTCCGTCCCTGCCCTACAAGTTCAAGTTCAAGTTCTCCGGCTGCCCCAACGACTGCACCAACTCCATCCAGCGTTCCGACATGGCCACCATCGGCACCTGGCGTGACAGCATTCGTGCTGACGAGAAGCTGGCCCGCGCCTGGATGGCCGACCACAGCATGGAAGACCTGATCAACATGGTCATCAACCATTGCCCGACCAAGGCCATCCAGCTAACCAAGAACGACGGCAAGGCCGCTGCCGAGGGCATGACCAAGGTCGCCGTCTCCGATGCCAACTGCCTCGAGATCGACAACCACAACTGCGTACGCTGCATGCACTGCCTGAACGTCATGCCCGGCGCACTCCTGCCTGGCAAGGACAAGGGTGTCACTATTCTGGTCGGTGGCAAGAGCGTCCTCAAGATCGGCACTTCCCTGGGCACCGTGATCGTTCCCTTTATGAAGATGGAATCGGACGAGGACTTCGAGAAGCTGAACAACCTGTCGCGCAACATTCTCGACTTCTTTGCTGAAAATGCCCTCGAACACGAGCGTACCGGCGAGATGATCGAGCGCATCGGCCTGGTCAACTTCCTGGAAGGCCTCGACATCGAGGTCGATCCCAGCATGATCAATCACCCGCGCACCAATCCTTACATCCGCATGGATGACTGGGACGAGGAAGCGGCGAAGTGGAACGAACGCAAGGCCTCTGCCGCGTAACGTACCGGGTTGCCTGATCGGGGTTGGCCCTATGGCCGGCCCGGCAGGCTGAAGATAGCAGATACCTGCATCTTAAAGTTTTCTGATCTCACTAGTTGGAGACAAGCATGGCTGAAAGGACTCACGAGACCATCGAATCCGGCACTCCGGACCCGATGCCTTACATGCACCCCGTCATGGCCAAGAATTACGGCAAGTGGTCTTTCCACTCGCATCCGAAGCCGGGCGTGCTCTACCACCGCGCCGAGAACGGCGAGGAAATCTGGACCGTCAAGGCCGGCACCCAGCGTCAGATGGACCACTACACCATCCGCAAACTGGCCGATATCGCCGACAACTTCGGTGACGGTTATGTACGCTTCACCACCCGGTCCAACATCGAATACATGGTGACCAACAAGTCCAAGGTCGAGCCGCTGATCAAGGCCCTGACCGACAACGGCTTCCCGGTAGGCGGCACCGCCAACTCGGTCTCCATGATCGCCCATACCCAGGGCTGGATGCACTGCGACATCCCCGGTACCGACGCCTCTGGCGCAGTCAAGGCGCTGATGGACGAGTTGTACGACGAATTCGTCAAGTGCGAGATGCCCAACCGCGTCAAACTGTCCACCTCCTGCTGCGAGATCAACTGCGGCGGCCAGGCCGATATCGCCATCGTCATCCAGCACACCAAGCCGCCCAAGATCAACCACGATCTGGTGGCAAACGTCTGTGAGCGGCCTTCCGTCGTCGCCCGCTGTCCGGTCGCGGCCATTCGCCCGGCCCTGGTCAACGGCAAGCCTTCGCTGGAAGTCGACGAGAAGAAATGCGTCTGCTGCGGAGCCTGTTTCCCGCCCTGCCCGCCCATGCAAATCAACGACCCGGTCAACTCCAAGTTTGCCATATGGGTCGGCGGCAAGAACTCCAATGCCCGTTCCAAGCCCACCTTCCACAAGCTGGTGGCGTCTGGCATCCCCAACAACCCGCCGCGCTGGCCCGAGGTCTCCGAGATCGTCAAGAAGATACTTGCCGTCTACAAGGCAGATGGCCGCCCGTGGGAACGGATGAACGACTGGATCGAGCGGATCGGCTGGCCAGCCTTCTTCGAGAAGACGGGTCTGCCCTTCACCAAGTATCACATCGACAACTGGCGCGGCGGCCGTCACAGCCTCAACGCCTCCGCTCACATCCGCTTTTAACAGATCGGGGCCGGGAGCCAACTCCCGGCCGTGAGCGAATCGGTTATTTGGAGTTAGGGATATATAAATGAAGATCGGTGTACTAGTAAGCGAGGGGCCCTATACCCACCAGGCCTCGGACAGCGCCTACAACTTCGTTAAGGCGGCTTTGGAAAAAGGGCACGAAATCTATCGCGTGTTCTTCTATCACGATGGCGTGAACAACGCCACCCGCCTTACCGAGCCACCGCGTGACGACCGCCACATCGTCAATCGCTGGACCGAGCTGGCCAAGCAATACAACCTCGATCTGGTGGTATGCATCGCCGCCGCCCAACGCCGCGGCGTCATGGACGAGAACGAGGCCAAGCGCCAAGGCAAGGACGCCAACAACATTGCCCCGGGGTTTCGCATCTCCGGCCTGGGCCAACTGGTCGAAGCCGGCATCCAGAGCGATCGCCTGGTGACATTCGGCGACTGAGGGGATTGAGATGACCGAAGAAATGATGGATGAAGAAGGCGTCGTCAAAAAATTCATGTTCGTCAACCGCAAGGCACCCTATGGGACAATCTATGCCCTGGAAGGCCTGGAGGTGGTGCTTATTTCGGCCGCCTTCGAGCAGGACGTGAGCATGGCCTTCATCGATGACGGCGTATATGAGTTGAAGAAAGGCCAGGACACCAAGGCCCTAGGCCAGAAAAACTTCTCGCCAACCTATCGGGCGCTGGAGGGCTATGACATCGAGAAGCTCTATGTCGAGCGCGAGTCGATGGAAGCCCGCGGCCTGACCGAGGATGACCTGCTGGTCGACGTGCAAGTGGTTTCCGCCGCCGAGATGGCTGATCTCATGGTCGGGCAGGACGTACTGATCAGCTTCTGATAGAGGAATCGACATGCTTCACATCATCAATAAATCGCCTTACGAACGCAACGCTCTGGAGAGCTGCCTCAGAATGGCGAGCAAGGGTGCCGCGGTGCTGCTGATCGAGGATGGCGTCTATGCCGCCACCAAGGGCAGCAACACGGAGGCGAAAGTCCAGGGTGCCATGGCCAATTTGAAGGTTTATGCTCTGGATGCTGATCTCCAGGCGCGCGGCATAGCCGATCGCGTTCTGGATGGCGTCACAGTCGTGGATTATGGTGGTTTTGTGGATCTGGTCACAGAACACAGCAACTGTCAGTCCTGGTTGTAATTTGAGTCACTTAGGAGAAACGTTATGCCCATGGTTGATATCGCTGGCAAGTCCATTGAGGTCGATGAAGAAGGTTATCTGGTCAATCTGTCCGACTGGGATGAAGGAATCGCCAAATACCTGGCTGATGAAGAGAAAGTTGCGCTGACTGACAACCACTGGGAAGTCATCAACTTCCTGCGTGAATACTACAGCGAGTACCAGATTGCCCCGGCCATTCGTGTCCTGACCAAGGCCATCGGCAAGAAGCTGGGTCCGGACAAAGGCAACAACAAGTATCTGTACGAGCTGTTCCCCTACGGTCCCGCCAAGCAGGCCTGCAAGATCGCCGGTCTGCCGAAACCGACCGGCTGCATCTGATCCGGCAAGTCCGTGTCTGCCGCACGTGCGGCAGACACCCGCTCCCGGCTATTGGTTCAATAGCCGAGAGTTGAGAGTGGTGACGCAAGGGCCTGACGCCTTTTACTCTCCACTCTCCACTCTCGACTGTACGTAAAGAGGAACGCATGTCTGCACTGACCGCTTTCTACATCGGCTTGTACTATGTCGCCGCGCTGGTTCTGATCGGTGGCCTCGCCTACCGCGTCTACGAATACTGGCAGACACCGGCTCCGCTCAAGATCCCCACCACACCCGGACCGATCACCGGCAGCGGTGTCACCCTACGCATGGCGCGCGAGGTGGTGCTGTTCGAGAGCCTGTTCAAGTCGAACAAGTGGATTTGGGTCTTCGGCATACTCTTCCATTTTGGCCTCGCCCTTGTGCTGCTGCGCCATATCCGCTATTTCCAACAACCGGTATGGTTCTGGGTTGAATTCATCCAACCCTTCGGCAAGTACGCCAGTCTTGCCATGGTTGCCGGTCTGGCCGGACTGTGGGCACGCCGCTTTTTGGTCGACCGGGTGCGCTACATCTCCACTCCCTCCGATCACCTCATCCTCGCCTTGCTCACCGCCATCGGCCTCACCGGCATGTTGATGACCTTCGTCGCCCATACCGACATCGTCGCCCTCAAGGCCTTCGCGCTCGGCCTGCTGACCTTCGACTGGCATCCCATCCCAGGCGATCCGGCACTCGTGGCCCACCTCACCCTGGTGGCACTGCTGATGATCGTCTTCCCCATCAGCAAACTGTTGCATGCCCCCGGCATCTTCTTCAGCCCCACCCGCAATCAGGCCGACAACCCGCGCGAGCGTCGGCACCTCGCCCCCTGGGCGGCGGCGCTGGAAAAAGACAACGGCTGAAATCGTCCAAGCGGACCCGAGACAGGAGTTTTAAGGAGCGATCGTGGCAGCCCCCCAGTTCGAGATTCCCAAGTTTTCCGATTCGGCCTACACGGAAGTCCCCAAGATTCATGAGGGGACCATGGGCCACATGAAGACCTTTCCCGCTCAGGAAGCGGCCCAGAAATTACTGGGCTACCCCTGGGCGCTGACCGAGGATTGGCATGATCGCGCCATCGGCCGCATGGGCGAACTACTCAAGAAATACCGTTCGCTGCGGGTATTCATGGATGCCTGTGTGCACTGCGGCGCCTGTACCGACAAGTGCCATTATTTCCTCGGCACCGCCGACCCGCTTAACATGCCGGTAGCCCGCCAGGAACTGATGCGCAAGGTCTACCGCCGCTATTTCACCCTCCCCGGCAAGATCGCCCCTTGGCTGGTGGGCGCCGAGGACCTCACCCAGGAAACCCTGGAGAAGTGGTACAACTACTACCACCAGTGCTCGGAGTGCCGCCGCTGTTCGGTCTACTGTCCCTACGGCATCGATACCGCCGAGATCACCATGGCCGGTCGCGAGATCCTTAACACCGTCGGCATCGGCCAGAAGTACTCCAACGAGATCATCGGCAAGGTCTACCGGATCGGCAACAACCTCGGTCTGCCCGGTCCTGCCCTGGAAGACACCCTGCTCGGCATGGAAGAGGACATGGAGGCCGACACCGGCATCGCCATCAAGATGCCACTCGATGTTGAGGGGGCCGAAATACTGCTGGTCACCCCGTCGGCCGATTTCTTCTCCGAGCCGCACGTCGAATCGCTGATGGGCTATGCCAAGGTGTTTCATGCCGCCGGCGCTTCCTGGACGCTCTCGTCCGTCGCCTCCGAGGCCGGCAACTTTGGCCTCTTCAATGGCAACTACGAGTCGATGCGCAAGGTGGCCATGCGAATCCGCGATGCCGCCCTGCAGCTTGGCGTCAAGCGCATCGTCGTCGGCGAGTGCGGCCATGCCTGGCGCGTCGCCTACGCCTTCTGGAACACGCTCAACGGCGTCGGTTACGGTGGCAACGATCCCTTCTCGATTGAATTGCAGAAACAGCTCGATCCCCGCTTCAAGCAGCCCATGCATATCTGCGAGTACACCTGGGACCTGATCCAGCAGGGTGTGCTGAAGTTCGACAAATCAAAGAACGACAATCGCGTCATCACCTTCCACGATTCCTGCAACGTGGCGCGCGCCACCCGCATGGGCGACGAGCCGGGCGGCCAGTTCAGCATTCCGCGCAACATCATCAAGGCCGTGGCCAACAACTACGTCGATATGGCGGCGGAGACCATCGGCGAAGCGACCTTCTGCTGCGGCGGCGGCGCCGGCATCCTGACCGACGATCTGATGGAGGTCAGGGTCAAGGGCGCCCTGCCCCGCATGAACGCCTACAACAACGTAGTTCAGGAGAAAGGCGTCAACTTCCTGGCGCTGATCTGCGCCATCTGCAAAGCGCAGTTCACCAAGGTATTTCCGGTTTACGGTTTCGACATGGGCATGGTCGGCGGTGTGCACCAACTGGTGAGCACCGCGATCAAGCTCGAGGATTGATTGAGGCGGGCAACCGCGTTACGAAAGACAGGCGGCCCCCACCGCACGATTTACGATAGGAGAGCGAAGATGTCGGTCACATCCAAAGACGTAAAGAAGACTGAAGGCAAAATCTGGCGCCGTTACAAGGACGGGCAGACCGAGGCAGACTACCGTTCCAACCAGGACAAGATTTTCCAGGCCGGTTGGAGCCACAAGTGCCCGGAATATATGCTCTCGACGCCACCCTGCCAGGGTTCATGCCCGGCCGGCGAGGACATCCGTTCCTACCTCAACATCGTGCGCGGCATCGAGAAGCCGCCAGTCGGTGCCGACGGCAAGCCCAGCATGAGCTGGCAGGAATATGCCTGGCGCCGGCTGACCGAAGCCAACCCCTTTCCCGCCGTCATGGGCCGCGTCTGCCCGGCCCCCTGCGAGTCCGGTTGCAACCGTAACCAGGTGGAAGAAAACGTCGGCATCAACTCGGTCGAGCACTACCTCGGCAACTGGGCCATCGAGCACAAGCTGGCCTTCGTCAAGCCGACCAAGAAGAGCGGCAAGAAAGTGGCCATCCTCGGCGGCGGTCCCGCCGGCCTGGCCGCGGCCTACCAGCTCACCCTCAAGGGCCATAGCTGCACCATCTTCGACGACCACGCCGAACTCGGCGGCATGATGCGCTACGGCATCCCCGGTTTCCGTACCCCGCGTGAAGTGCTCGACGCCGAAATCCAGCGCATACTCGACCTGGGTGTCGGGACCAAACTGAACTGCCGCGTCGGTACCGACATGCCGATGGCGGAGATCGAGCAGAACTTTGATGCCGTACTTATGGGCCTCGGCGCCCAGGCCGGCCGCGCCCTGCCTGTCGATGGCGCCGACGCCCCCAACTGCGTTACCGCCATGGCCTTCCTGCGGGCCTTCAACGAAGGCCGCCTGCAGCACGTGGGCAACAAGGTGGTGGTCATCGGCGGTGGCGACACCTCCATCGACGTCGCCACGGTCGCCCGCCGGCTGGGCAAGATCACCAACGCTTCCACCACCGACCTGCCGGAAATGGTGCTGGCAGGCCATGTCGCCCATGACGTCGCCAGCATCGCTGCCCGCCAGGGCGTCGAGGTGGTGCTGGTATCGCGCGCCACCATCGACAAGATGGCCGCCAACAAGCATGAGGTCGAGCAGGCGCAAGCCGAAGGCATCCAGATCGTCGGTGGCGTTACGCCAGTCGGTATCGTCAAGGGCCCCGACGGCCGCGCTACGGCCCTGAGAGTCGCCAAGTTCGAGATGGCCGGCAAGGAAACCAAGATCATCGCCGGCACCGAACAGGACATCAGCGGCGACCTGATCGTCTCCGCCATCGGGCAGGCCGTGGACTTCACCGGTCTCGAAGTCTTCAACAACAACAACGGTCTGATCAAGACCGACAAGAACTATCGTTTCCCCAACAAACCCAACGTCTTCGTCGCCGGCGACGTCATCCGTCCGCACCTGCTGACCACCGCCATCGGCCATGCCCGCATCTGCGCCGCAGGCATCGACGAGTTTCTATCAGGTGAAGAGCCCGACAAGCGGCCCAAGGTCGATGTGCACCATTGGGACATGGTGCGCAAGTGGCTGGAAGCCGGTCACGAATACAGTGAACACCATGGCCAGGAATGGGGCAGCTCTGCTTGGAAGGACACGCTGCATAACTTCGAGGATCGCTCCGGCCGTTATGTGATTTCCTCCACGGAGCTCTTCCTCGGCCACTTTTCCACCACCCCGCGCAACCAGCGCAAGGTAACGGTGCTGGACAAGGAATCGGCGCTGGGCAACTTCCAGGATCGCCTGCATGCCCTGTCCGAACAGGAGACCGTGGCCGAGGCCAAGCGTTGCATGTCCTGCGGCCTTTGCTTCGAGTGCGACAACTGCGTCATCTACTGCCCGCAGACCGCCGTATTCAAGGTCAGGAAGAAGGACAATCCGACCACCGGCCGTTATGTCGACACCGATTACACCAAGTGCATCGGCTGTCACATCTGCGCCGATGTCTGCCCGACCGGCTACATCCAGATGGGCATGGGCGACTGAAGCCACAGCAAGCAACAGCCAGGTATCAGGTATCAGTGACGGAAGGATGACCGAATGGCGAGCATACGCAACATGGTGCGGGCCTTTGCCCTGACAGGCGCTTTGGCCGCCTTGGCCATGGCGCCCCTGGGGGCCGTGGCCGGTGTGGACCTGCCCGCCCTGGAAAAGGGCAAGGGTGAGAAGTGCGTCGAGGACACGCCGTTCATGCGGCGCAACCACATGGAGCTGCTCAAGCATCATCGCAACGAAACGATGCACAAGGGCATACGAACCACCCGCTACAGTCTCAAGGGCTGTGTCGAGTGCCATGCCAGCAGCAAGACCGGCAGCGTCGCGGCCAGCGAGCAGGACTTCTGCGCCGCCTGCCACAGCTACGCCTCGGTCAAGCTCGATTGCTGGGACTGCCACGCGACCAAACCCGCCAAACCCAAAGCGGCGGCCCAGGCCACGGCCAGCCAGCCGGCGTTGAACCTGATGCCCTCTGTCCAAACCGGAGGTCAAGCGCAATGAGCGATCTCAACCACACCGCTGGCGCCGGCGAAGAGCGGCGTAATTTTCTCAAGGTCGGCGCCGGTCTGGCCGGCGTCGCCCTCGCCCCAGGCGTCTTGCTCTATGGCGTCAGCGCCCATAGCCGCGCCCCGGAAGAGGCGGCCTCCAGCCGAGTGCGCTGGGGCATGTTGATCGACACCACCAAGTGCGCGGCCGGCTGTAACGGCTGCGTGTCCGCCTGCAACAACGAGAACGGACTGTCAGGCGAGACCGGTGAGCAGGATTCGCAGTGGATCCGCAAACTGAACATCCGCCACCTGCAGACCGGCGTCGAGCACAACCTACCCATGCTCTGTCAGCATTGCGAACACCCGCCCTGCGTGGATGTCTGCCCGACCGGCGCCTCCATGAAACGCGCCGACGGCATCGTGCTGGTCGATCGCCACGTCTGTATCGGCTGCCGTTACTGCATGATGGCCTGCCCCTACAAGGCACGTTCTTTCGTGCATGAGCCGCTCACCGACCAGAACCCTGAGGTTCCTCGTGGCAAAGGCTGCGTCGAGGCCTGTACCTTCTGCGTACAGCGTGTGGACCGCGACGAAACGCCCGCCTGCGTCCAGGCCTGCAATGCCGAGGGCCATCAGGCCATGTTGTTCGGCGACCTCAACAACCCGGAAAGCGACATCGCCAAGGCCATGAAGACATATGCCAGCACAGAGGTGCGCGGCGATCTTGGCCTCAACACCGGTGTCCGTTACCAGGGGATATAAACCATGACTGACGTTACCTGCCTGTCCGCCGACTGCAGCAAAAGCAAACCCTTCTGGGCGTTGTTGGCCCTGGGTGGCCTGGTACTTCTGGGAACTTTCATCGCCTATTTCTATGTGGAGCATCACGGCCACATCGTCACCGGCATGAACAACCAGATCGTCTGGGGCCTGCCGCACGTCTTCGCGGTCTTTCTCATCGTTGCCGCCTCGGGTGTACTCAACGTCGCCTCCATCGGTTCGGTATTCGGCAAGAAGATGTACAAGGCGCGCGCGCGTCTATCCGCCCTTCTGGCCCTGACCATTCTGACCGGCGGCCTGGCCGTGCTGGTGCTGGACCTCGGTCGCTCGGATCGCCTGATCGTGGCCATGACCCACTACAATTTCAAATCCATCTTTGCCCTCAACATGATTTTCTACAATGGCTTCTTCGCCATCGTAGGCCTGTATCTCCTGACCATGATGGATAAGAAATTCAAGCCCTGGTACAAGCCGGTCGGCTTCCTGGCCTTCATCTGGCGGCTGGCGCTGACCACCGCCACCGGTTCCATCTTCGGCTTTCTGGTGGCACGGGCCGGCTACAACTCGGCCCTCTACGCGCCGATGTTCATCATCTACTCCTTCGCCTATGGCCTGGCCTGCTTCATCGTGGTCCAGGCCGCCATGTACAAGTGGAATGCCATCGAGATCGACGCCGCCGTTCTTGGCCGGCTGAAGAACCTGCTCGCCACCTTTGTCGCCGCCGCCTTGTACTTCACCGTCGTGCTGCATCTGACCAATATGTACTTTGCCAAGCAGTGGGACTTCGAGCGTTTTCTCCTGTCCGAAGGCGGTATCTTCACTTTCATGTTCTGGGTCGGCCAGGTGGTCATCGGCGGCATCCTGCCGCTGCTCCTGATCTTCAGCCCCAGTACCGGCAAGCAGCCGGCCATGCTAGTCATTGCCGCGCTGCTGGTCATCGTCGGCGGCCATGCCCAGATGTATGTCACCATCGTCGGCGGTCAAGCCTTCCCGCTCGACATCTTTCCCGGATACGCGGAATCCAGCAGCTTCTTCGATGGCGTAGTGCATACCTATAGCCCCTCCATCTGGGAGGTGCTGCTGGCGGTGGGCGGCATTGCCACTACGTTCCTGCTCACCACGATGGCCGTGCGTGTCTTCAAGTTTCTGCCCGAGGACAATCCCAAGGACTCCACCCAGCACTGAGCTGGCGTGAGTGGCGTCGGCAGGACCAGATGGGCAGCAAAAAGCCGACTAATACTGTCGGCTTTTTGCTCAAGCACTGGTAAACTATTGGCATGGCCGCCCTGTATCTCTCCGCCGCCCACAAATCATCCGGCAAGACCACCGTGACGCTGGGCTTGTGCCGTGCCCTGTCGAGGCATGGCCTGCGCCTGCAACTCTTCAAGAAGGGGCCGGACTATATCGATCCGATCTGGCATGCCGTGGCCAGCGGGCGTCCCTCCTACAACCTGGATTTCCGCCTGATGCAGCCTGGCGAGATCGATGATCTCTACAACCGCCAGGCCGCGGCGGCCGACCTGGCCCTCATCGAGGGCAACAAGGGACTCTATGACGGTATGGATGTCGCGGGTAGCGACAGCAATGCCGCTCTGGCAAAACAATTGAACCTGCCTGTGGTACTGGTCATTGACAGCATCGGCATCACCCGTGGAGTGGCGCCCCTGCTGCTGGGCTACCAGTCCTTCGACCCGGCCGTGCGCATCGCCGGCGTCATTCTCAACAAGGTGGGCGGGCCGCGCCATGAGGGTAAACTGCGCGCCGTCATCGAGCATTACACCGATATTCCCGTGCTCGGGGCCATACCCAAGGATGCTCGCCTGCTGATCGAGGAACGCCATCTCGGACTGGTGCCCGGTAACGAGGATGCGATAGCCGAACAACGTATCGAGGCCATCGCCGACGTCATCGCCGCGCATGTCGATCTGGTGGCGCTGCGGCGGGCCGCCACGGCAGCACCGCCGGCGCGCCTTTGCAAATCCGAGCTGTCCAGGCCCGCTAGCCGTCGGGCGCTACGCATCGCCATTGCTCGTGACCGCGCTTTTGGTTTTTATTACAGCGAGGATATCGATACCCTCACCGATAGCGGCGCTGAACTCGTGCCCCTGGACACTCTGAGAGATACGGCACTGCCCGATGTGGACGGTCTCATCATCGGCGGCGGCTTTCCTGAGTCCTTCATCGCCGACCTGGCCGCCAACCGCAGTCTGAAACGGGATATCCGGCAGGCGGTCGAGGCCGGCCTGCCGGTGTACGCCGAATGCGGCGGGCTCATGTACCTTGCCCGCTCCATCCGCTGGAACGATCAGTGCGGCGACATGGTCGGCCTCATTCCCGGCGACGCCGTGATGGGCAGCCGTCCGGTCGGACGCGGCTATGCCAGCGTGCGTGAAACCGGGGCCTCACCCCTCGGCGTCATCGCCGGGCGCGAGCACCAGGCGCATGAATTTCATCATTCCCACTTGGAAAATCTACCCGACGGCCTGACCTATGCCTATGACGTGACCCGCGGTCACGGCATCGACGGTCGCCATGACGGTTACGTTCAACAGAATCTGCTCGCTGCTTACTGCCACCGGCGGGGCTCGGGCGAACACGGCTGGATTCGCGCCTTCCTGGCGAAGGTACAAACCCGGGCCGATCAACGCAACGCGGCCGAACTGGCCGCCTGACACAAGGACCACGACATGATCAGTCTTACCAAACCCGCCGCCGAGCAAGTCGCCCGTGCCGCCGCCGAAACCGGCGCGGAAAACATGGGCCTGCGCATCGCCGCCAAGGTCAACGATGCCGGTGTACTGGAATTCGGCATGGGTTTCGACGACGAACGCACCGACGACACCATCGTCGAGTCCTACGGCGTTACTCTGCTCATCCACCCCAACAGCGCCGAGTTGCTCAATGGTGTCACCATCGACTTCGCCGAAGTCGCCCCCGGGGAATCGCGCTTTGTCTTCATGCTGCCCGAGATGAGCAGCGGCAGTAGTTGCGGTTCGGGCGGCTGCGGTGGCGGCAGTTGTGGCTCGGGCGGCTGCGGCAGCGCCAGCTAATTCGCCGACGGGGTGAGAAGTGGTGGATGACAACACCCGTACTGCATCACTCGTCACCCTGTCACTCGTCACACTGTCACTGGTTTGATATGGACTATTTACCGATTTTTCTCGACCTCAAGGGCAAGAACGCCTTGGTGGTCGGCGGCGGCGAGGCGGCTGCACGCAAAGCCACCTTGCTGCTGGCCGCCGGTGCCTGGGTGACCGTAGTCGCACCGGGGTCGCTGGCCGGGTCTTTCAACACCCTCACCAGTACCGACCGTCTCATTCACCGCCAATGCGAATTCGAACCCGGCTTGCTCACCGGCATGGAAGTGGTCTTCGCCGCCAGCCAGGATATGGCGCGCGACCAGGCCGTTTTCGAGGCGGCAAGGGCACGCCACCTGCCGGTCAACGTGGTCGACAAGCCGGAGATATGTAGCTTCATCATGCCCAGCATCATCGACCGTTCGCCAGTGGTGGTGGCCGTTTCCAGCGGCGGCGAGGCTCCGGTGTTGTCACGCCTGTTGCGTGCCCGCCTGGAAACCCTGATTCCCGCCGCCTATGGCCGCCTGGCAACCCTGGCCGGCCGCTTCAAGACCCAGGTGCGCAAGCATTTCCCCACAACCGAAGGCCGGCGCAAGTTCTGGGAAAAGGCACTGCTCTCGCCCGTTGCCGAAATGGTCTTCGCCGGCCGCGAACAGGAAGCCGAACACACATTGGCCAGGATGCTGACAGCAAGCGAAACGGCCATGGCTGTGGGTGAGGTCTATCTGGTCGGCGCCGGCCCAGGCAACCCAGACCTGCTCACCTTCCGCGCTCTGAGGCTGATGCAGCAGGCCGACGTCGTGGTCTATGACCGTCTGGTCAGTCCACCCATACTCGACATGTGCCGGCGCGACGCCGACCGCTTCTACGTCGGCAAGGAACGCGACCACCACGCCGTGCCGCAGGGCGAGATCAACATGATACTGGTGCGTCTGGCCAGGGAGGGTAAGCGTGTTCTGCGCCTCAAGGGCGGCGACCCGTTCATCTTCGGCCGCGGTGGCGAGGAGATAGAGACCTTGCGCGAGCATGGCGTACCGTTTCAGGTAGTACCGGCGGTGACCGCGGCGGCGGGTGTGGCCTCCTATGCCGGCATCCCACTCACCCACCGCGACCATGCCCAGGCCCTGATCCTGGTCACCGGCCACCTCAAGGACGGGAGCATGGACCTGGACTGGGACATGCTCTGCCGCCCGCGCCAGACCCTGGTCATTTACATGGGTCTGAAGGGACTGGTGACTCTGTGCGAAGAGATGCGGCGCCATGGCCTGCCCGGCGACACCCCGGCCGCCATCGTACAGCAGGGCACCACACTCAATCAGAAGACGGTGATCGGCACCCTGGCCACCCTGCCGGCCCTGGCCGCTGCGGCTGAACTGAAACCGCCGACCCTCATCATCGTCGGCAGTGTCGTCAGTCTGCACGAGAAACTCAACTGGTTCCACCCGGAACCGACGGCCGACGACCACTGGCATACGCCGCTGGATCAACCGGCAAGCATGTGATCCACGCAACGACGGCGAGGCCCCCTCGCCGCGCTCGCCCCTGTCGCTAGAGCTCGCGACTAACACGCTTGATGCCGTCATCCTCAGGATGCGGCTCGATGTGAAAACCCAGGCCCTGGCAGAGCTTGACCATCTTGAAATTGGTCTTCAGCACCTCGCCTTCCATCCTCAGCATCCCTCTGGCACGGGCCACGTCCATCAGTACGTCCATCAGTTTATGGGCGATACCCTGGTGCTGCCATTTGTCATCCACCACCAGGGCGAATTCACAGGACTCGCCGTCCGGGTTGATCGCATAGCGGGCCACCCCCAACTCCACCTCGCGGCCATCTTCCATGGTGACGGCAAGCAGCGCCATCTCGCGGTCATAGTCTATCTGGGTCAGCCTGACCAGCATGTTGTGCGACAGTTCCTGCACGGCATCCATATAGCGGAAATACTTGGTCTCCGCCGACAGCCCGCGCACGAACTCCTGCGTCATGTCAGCATCTTCCGGACGGATCGGGCGGATGGTCACATCGGCACCGGTGGGCAATTGCCAGCGGGTCACCAGATCCACCGGGTAAGGGTGGATCGCCATGTGATCATAGTGGTCGGCCGACGGCGGGCGCGGTGCGATGACGATACGGGCGTCGGCCGCCATGGCGCCCTGCTCATCGACAAGCAAGGGATTGATGTCCAGTTCCTTCAACCAGGGCAACTCGCAGACCATCTCTGACACCCGCTTGAGGATGTCCTCCAGGGCCGCCATGTTCGCCGCCGGCCGGTTGCGGAACTCTCTCAGCAGCTTGGCAATGCGGGTACGCTTGATGAGATCGCGCACCAGATAGGTATTCAGCGGCGGCAGGCTCACGGCGCGATCCTGCATCGCCTCAACATCGACCCCGCCGCCGCCGAAGGCGATGACCGGTCCCAGCACCGGATCGGTTACCACCCCCACCAGCACCTCGCGGGCATGCGGCCGCAGCACCATGGGCTCGATCACCACGCCGTCAAGCACGGCGCCGGACTGATGTCTGCGCACCTCCGCCAGCATCTCGGCATAGGCACTGCGCACCGCCTGGCCACTGGACAGGCCGAGGCGGACGCCGCCGACATCGGATTTGTGGCTGATGTCGGGGGAGTTGACCTTCATCGCCACCGGGAAGCCGATCTGCTGGGCCATCAACATCGCCTCGGTGGGGTTGCGGGCAATCAGGGTCTGCGCCACCGGGATATGAAACGCCGACAGCAACGCCTTCGATTCCACCTCGTTGAGAAGATGGCGGCCCTGCGCCAGGGCGCTCTCGATGATGAGGCGCGCGCCCTCCACGTCGGGTTCGGCATCGCGCGACATGGCGCCGGGCGTCTGCATCAATTGACGCTGATTTTCGTAATAGGCCGAGATGAAGGAAAACACTTCCACCGCCGGCTCCGGCGAGAAGAAAGATGGAATGCCGGCCTCCTTGAACAAATGACGCCCTGCGGCAACCTGGGTCTCGCCCATCCAGCAGGTGATCACCGGCTTATTCGATGTCTTGGCCACCTCGATCACCGCCTGCGCCGCTTCAGTTGGCCGCGTCATGGCCTGCGGCGTCAACATGGCGAGAACGCCATCGACGCCGGAATCGGCCAGACATATTTCCATGGCGGCGCGGTAACGCTCGGCGCCGGCGTCACCGATGATATCCACCGGATTGGCTTGCGACCAGTTGGCGGGCAATACCGCATTCAGTCGCTCGATTGACAGCGGCGACAGCGCCGCCAGTTGCAGACACAGATCGACGGCCCGGTCGGTGGCCATCACGCCTGGACCACCGCCATTGGTGACGATGCATAGCCGATTGCCGCCGGGGTGAATATGGGATGACAAGGCCTGGGCGCAGGTAAAGAGTTGCAGAATGCTGTTCACCCGCACCACGCCGGCACGGCGCACCAAGGCGTCGAAAACGTCGTCGGCGCCGACCAGGGCGCCAGTGTGCGACGCCACCGCTTTCGAACCGGCCTCGTGCCGGCCCACTTTCACCAGCACCACCGGCTTCAGCCTGGCGGTGGCGCGCAGGGCGCTCATGAAACGACGGGCATCACGGATACCTTCTATGTACATAAGTATGCCGCGGGTGGCCATATCATGCGCCAGGTAATCGAGTATCTCGCCGAAATCCAGGTCGGCCGAGGCGCCGCTCGAAACCACGCTGGAAAAACCGATGCCGTTTGCTTCCGCCCAGTCGAGCAGGGCGGTGCAGATGGCGCCCGACTGGGAAACCAGTGCCAAGTCGCCAGGCATGGCGATGCTGGCGCCGAAGGTGGCATTGAGGCCGATAGCCGGGCGCTGTATACCCAGACAGTTGGGGCCGATCAGGCGAATGTCGTGCCTATGGGCCGCGGCCAGCAAGGCCTCCTCCTGCCGCGCGCCCTCCAACCCGACCTCACGGAAGCCCGCCGACAGAACCACCGCGTAGCGCACACCACGCTCACCGGCGGCATCGAGGATGGCTGGCACGGTACGCGCCGGCGTGGCGACGATGACGAGATCGGGTGTCTCCGGCAGATCATAGACGCTGTGATAGCACAGCTCGCCAAAAATCAGATCATGCTTGGGGTTGATAGGGTAGGCGATGCCCTTGAAATTCGCTTTCCTGATGTTCTGGAAGATGATGCCGGCAACAGAATCCTCACGCTCGCTGGCGCCGAACACGGCGATGGAGCGCGGGTTGAACAAGGGGTGCAGATAATGGGCGCTCATGGGAGGTTGCCTTAAATAACCAAGAGGAAGGCGTCGTTATGACGCAGTGCACAACAACATTATCATAGCCGCCAAACGGTTACCTGGCCATCGATTCCAGCGTATATTTCGGCAGGATCGGACCGGCCTTGAGCACATGCATACCGCCTACATTTCGCACCCAATCTGTCTCAAGCATTTCATGGGCCATCACCACCCCGAAAGCCCGGCGCGGCTGCGGGCCATCGAAGACCGCCTGCACGCCGCCCAAATATTCGATTACCTGCGCCATCATGATGCCCCGCTGGCGCATCGGGCGCAGCTGACGCGGGTGCACGACAGCGATTACATCGACCGGGTGGAGGCCGCCGCGCCGAACGAGGGCCTGATCGACCTCGACGGCGACACTGCCATGTGTGCCTACACCCTGGAGGCCGCCTACCACGCCGCCGGCGCCGGCATCCTGGCGGTGGATTGGATCATGGCGGCCAAAGTGGAGAACGCCTTCATCGCCTGTCGTCCGCCTGGGCACCATGCCACCCGCAACCAGTCCATGGGTTTTTGCATCTTCAACAACGTCGCCATCGCCGCCGCCCACGCCCTGGAGGCGCACGGCCTCGCGCGGGTGGCCATCGTCGATTTCGACGTGCATCACGGCAACGGCACCGAGGATATTTTCAGGGATGACCCGCGGGTGATGCTGGTCTCCACCTTTCAGCACCCCTTTTATCCGCACTGCGGCGCCGACACCGTGAGCGACCACATCATCAACATTCCATTACCGGCCGGCACCACCGGCAAGGCCTATAGGGCGGCCTTCGAGGCCAGGGCGTTGCCGGCGCTGGAGAGATTCGCGCCAAAGATGCTGTTCATTTCGGCCGGCTTCGACGGCCACCGGGAAGATGACATGGGCCAGTTCGGCTTGCTGGAAGCGGACTACGTCTGGATCACCGAGCAGGTCATGAATATCGCCGCCCGCCACGCCAGTCAGCGCATCGTGTCGACCCTTGAAGGCGGCTACGACCTCAGTTCCCTGGGTCGCAGCGTGGCCGCCCACGTCAAGACTCTGGCTGGGCTTTGATCAGTTCTTCTTTACCGTCTCCAGCCCTGGCGCCAGCTTATGCTCCACGGCGAACACCGCGGCCTCGACGCGGGAGGATAGATTGAGTTTGGCCAGTATGTGACGGACGTGCAGCTTGACAGTGTCGTAACTGATCACCAGGGCGCGCGCGATGGCCTTGTTGCTTTCGCCCTTGGCCAGATGTGCGAGTATCTCCAGCTCCCGCTGGGTGAGGCTGTTGAGCACGGAGTCGGCAGAGCTGGATTTGTTGTCGATGAGTCCGATCAACTTGGCAGTCATGCCCGGCGCCACCACGGTCTCGCCCTTGAGCGCCCGCTGCACCGCGTCCACCACTTCATCCGGCTCCATGCTCTTCAGCAGGTAGCCGTTGGCGCCGGCGCGCAGGGCGCGGGCCAGGTCCTCCTCCGCCTCACGCACGGTGAGGATGAGGATGGGCAGCTCGAAGCCCTCGCCACGCAGCTCCTGCATCAGGCTGATGCCATCGGTGCCAGGCATGTTGAGATCAAGCAGGAGCAGATTCGGCTGCTGCTCGCGCAGCAGCTTTTGCACCTCGGCGGGATTGCCAGTCATGGCAACGACCTTGAGCAGTCCATCCCGTTCCAACAATTCCGCCAAGCCCTTGCGGAACAAGGTATGGTCGTCCACCAGGATGAGTCGCGGTGGCCGGCTCATGCTGCCCCGGCCGGCGTCTCCTCGCCCGGCAGGCGGGCTGGGAAGGTCAGCCGGATGATGGTGCCGCCGGCGGGCCGGCTCTCGATGGAGAGGCGCCCATTCAGCTTGGCCGCCCGCTCGCGCATGATGGTCAGGCCGAAGCTCTTGCCCATGTTGACCCCCTCGCCGGCTTGCAGACCAACCCCGTCATCGGCCACGTTCACCACATACTGGCCGTCCTCCAGATCGAAGGTAACGACCACGTGGCGGGCGCGGGAGTGTTTGCTGATGTTGTAAAGGGCCTCCTGGATGATGTGAAAGACCTGTATCTCCTCCTCCGGAGTCAAGGCCACTTCCTGGGCGATGTTGAGGAAATCGACATCGGTGTTGGCCTTCTTGCGGAAGCTCGCCACCATTTCCTGTAAGGCCGGAACCAGGCCGCGCGGGTCGATATGGTCACGGAACTGGGTGATCAGGTCGCGCAGTTCCGAATAGGCCAAGTCCACCGCTTCTTCCACGTCGGTCAGGTAGCCGTTGGCGCGCCCGCGGTCGTTATCGGCCATGGCCTCGTTGAGAACGGCCAGCCGCATCTTGGCGTAGGCCAGGGTCTGTGCCAGCGAATCGTGTATCTGGTTGGCCAGCATGGTGCGCTCGTTGATGAGCGATATGCGCATGTTTTCGCGCGTCAGGCGGGCATTCTCCAGGGCCATGCCCAAATGCTCGCTGATTGAGTTAAACAGGTAGTTCACGTCCTTCGGCAAGCGCTCGTCGGCATCCATGAACAGGTTGTAGACCCCCAGCACACGCCCCTTGTGACGCAGTGGAATGGCATAAACCGTCTTGCAATGCTGGGCATAATACAAGTGCCCGATCTGTTTGCTGCATACCGTCAGGACGCTGTCCAGTTGCGAGCCCTGGGCCAGGACGGCGCGCCCGCAGACGCCACATTCGAGCGGCACATAGCGTTCTTTCTCGAGCAATGCCGGAGTCAACCCAACCGCGCCCACCAGGCGCAGGTGGCCGCCATCCGACGTCAGTACCCGCGCCACCCCGGCCGAGGCCTTGGAGAGCCGCATCATCATCTCCAGAAAACGGGTAAGCATCTGCTCGACATTGGCATCGGAACTCAGGCTGCTGGCGATCTCGGCCAGCACCTCCACCACCGGCAGGCGCCGGTTGTCAGGGATATCCACCATGTCGGGCAGATTGGCGCGACGGGAGTGGCTTAGGGAGGAAACGGGGATTTCTTGCTCGCGCACGGCGACATCGGTGACAAAGAATGAGGCCATGGTAAGAAGGCTAGCGCCGGATTGCAATGGCGGCGGCTGGCAGAAACACCGCGTCCACAAATCTGGGCGTTGCCAGCCTATAAATTCTGCGCCACCTGGGCACGCGTCAGCGGCGGGTTCTTGTCGAAATAGCGCTTGATGCCGGTGACGATGGCCGCCGCCATCCTGTCCTGATAGTCCTCGTCCAAGAGCCGCTTTTCCTCATCCGGATTGGAGATGAAGGCGGTCTCCACCAGGATCGAGGGAATGTCCGGCGCCTTGAGTACGGCAAAGCCCGCCTGTTCGACCCGAGCTTTGTGCAGGGCATTGATGTCGCTTAGTTGTTCAAGCACGGCGCGACCGAGCTTGATGCTGTCGGCGATAGTGGCGGTCTGGCTGAGGTCGATCAAGGTCTGCTTGAGATAGACATCCTTAACGTCGATATTGATGCCGCCGACGAGATCAGCCTCATTCTCGCGCTTTGCCAGCCAGCGCGCGGCGGCGGAGGTGGCCCCTTTCTCGGACAGGGCGAAGACCGAGGAGCCGCGCGCGCTGGACTTCATGAAGGCATCGGCGTGGATGGAGACGAACAGGTCGGCCTGCTGGCGGCGGGCCTTGTTGACCCGCTCGTGCAGGGGGATGAAATAATCGCCGTCACGTGTCAACACGGCCCGCATATTCTCCTGTTTGTCGATGTGCGCCTTCAGGCGGCGGGCCACAGCGAGGGTGATGTCCTTCTCGCGCGAGCCGTTGGCGCCGACCGCGCCGGGGTCCTCACCGCCGTGACCGGCGTCGATGGCGACGGTGACGAGGCGGATGTATACGTCCGGCTTGACGGCTTTTGCCACCCTGCCGTCCTGAGCGGTGCCGGCTGGCTGGGCGTTCGCCCTGGCGATGGCCGATTCGACCTGTTGCGGGCTGGCGGCGGTCACGGCGGCCGTCGTGGCTGGGTAGAGGTCGATCACCAGTCGATACCCATGCTCACCCATGGGCTTGAGCACAGTGACCTGGGGGGTGGATGCCGCCTTCAGTTCCGCCACGAGGCGCGTGACACCAGGCTGGTTGAGGCCACCGCGCAGGTTGGCGATCAAGGTATCTTGCGGGTTGACCTGCGCCGCCAGATCGTTGGGCAAAGCGGCCGGCGACAGCCCGGATAAATCTAGCACCAGCCGGTGGGGATTGTTGAGGGTGAAATATTTGTAGCGGATCTCACCCGTTAGTTCGAGGGTGATGCGGCTGTATTCCGGGGTGGATCCCAGACGCACCGCCTGCACCGTCACCTCCGCCAGCACGGGGAACGCGCACAACCACAGGGCCATCGCCCAGAGCGTCAGCAAGCCGTTACTTCTCCCGCGCATCGCCTGCCCTCCTCCGTTCTGCCGATCAACCGCGCCAGGCGGCCTTCTCCGGCCATTTCAAGCCTGATTTCCAGGTCCGGCGGAGGCAACGCGCCGCCACCTTTTTCCGGCCATTCCACCAGACAGATCGAGGCGCTGTTGAAATACTCCCGGAAGCCAGCTTCTTCCCATTCACCGGGATCAGCGAACCGATATAAATCAAAGTGATATAAATTAAAACTCGAAAATGGGTAAATTTCAACAAGCGTGTAGCTCGGACTCTTCACCCGGCCCTCATAGTGGAGGCCGCGCAACAACCCGCGGGCGAGGGTGGTCTTGCCCGCGCCCAGGTCGCCCCTCAGCCAGACGACCATACCCGGCAGCAGCGCGCCGGCCAGGCGGGCGCCCAGCGCCAGCGTGGCGCTCACATCGGGCAACGGCCAGGCCCGGCTCCGGCTATCATCCTCGACATGACGCATGACTGGTCTCTCCAAACGGCGCTCGGGCTTAAACAGGCCATCCGGCTATGGGCCCGGGAGCTGGGTTTCGCCGCCGTGGGTGTTGCCTCGCCCCAACTCGGCGAGGCCGGGGATAGGCTCGCCGACTGGCTGGCCGGGGGTTACCACGGCGGCATGGATTATATGGCGCGGCACGCCGACAAGCGCGTCCACCCTGCTTCACTGCTGCCCGGCACCCGCTCCATACTCTGCGTCCGTCTGGATTATGCGGCTGCTCCGGGCACTCCCGCACCCAACCCGGTTACGGCCCCGGTCTCCTGTTATGCCCGCGGCCGCGATTACCACAAGGTGGTGCGCGGCCGCCTGCAAAAACTGGCGGAGCGCATCGAGTCGGAGGTCGGTCCGTTCACCTACCGCGCCTTTTCCGACAGCGCACCGGTGCTCGAAGTGGAGCTGGCCAACCGGGCCGGACTGGGCTGGCGGGGCAAGCATACCCTGCTGTTGAACCGGCAGGGTTCCTGGTCCTTTCTCGGCGAATTGTTCACCGATCTCCCCCTACCCCCCGACCTGCCCGCAGCGGGGCATTGCGGTCGCTGCACCGCCTGCCTGGACAATTGTCCGACCGGTGCCTTCGTGGCACCTTACGTGCTGGATGCGCGCCGCTGCATTTCCTACCTCACCATCGAACACGCCGGCCCCATCCCCGAGCCGCTGCGGCCCCTGCTTGGCAACCACATCTACGGCTGCGACGATTGCCAGCAGGTCTGTCCCTGGAACCGCCACGCCCAAGCGGCTGCCCTGGATGATTTTCTGCCTCGCAACCGACTCGATCAGGCTGACCTCATCGAATGGTTTACCTGGACCGAAACCGACTTCAACGACCGGCTGGCCGGTTCGCCCATTCGCCGTATCGGCCATGAAAGGTGGCGGCGCAATATCGCCGTTGCCCTGGGCAACGGCCCGCCCTCTGCGGAGGCCAGCGCTGCCCTGGAAGCGTGCCGCGACGACCCCTCGTCCCTGGTGCGCGAACATGTGCGCTGGGCGCTGGCACGACTATCGGGCTAAAATGCCGGCATGAATCCTCGCGCGCGCAATCCCATCGGCGTCTTCGATTCCGGCGTCGGCGGTCTCACCGTCGTTCGCGCCCTGATGGAGCGTTTGCCGTTTGAATCCATTCACTACTTCGGCGACACCGCGCGGGTGCCCTATGGTGTCAAGTCGGTGGAGACCATCGGCCGCTACACCACCCAAATCGCCCAATTTTTGCTGGAAAAAGAGGTCAAGCTACTGATCATCGCCTGCAACACCATGGCGGCGGTATCTTCCCAGGTGGTGCGCGACCTCTCACCGGTGCCGGTACTGGACGTCATCGAGGCAGGCGCCCTCAATGCCCTGGCCGCCACCCGCAGCCGCCGCATTGGCGTCATCGGCACCCCCACCACGGTCAACAGCAATGCCTATGGCCGCGCCATCCACCGAGTCGAGCCGGAGGCGCGTGTCATTTCACAGGCCTGCGCCCTGTTCGTGCCGCTGGTGGAGGAAGGCTGGCTCGATCACCCGGTCACACGACTGACCGCCCAGGAATACCTGCGGCCGGTGCTGGCGGAAAAGGTCGATACACTGGTACTGGGCTGCACCCACTACCCGCTGCTGAAACCGCTGCTCCAGGAAGTAGCGGGGCCCGACGTCTCCCTGGTGGACTCCGCCGAAGCCATGGCGGAACAGGCCGCCGCCCTGCTCACCGACCTCAATCTGCACACCCCCGCGCGCACCCCTGCCCCTTATCACTATTACATCACCGACGTGCCGCTGCGCTTCCAGACCATAGGCGAGCGCTTCCTCGGCCGCGCCCTCGACAATGTCCACGTGGTGAAATGGTGACCGGGGTTGGTAGCAAGAAACCACGCCGAGGGTGATGAAAAACAGCGCTTGCACTAAAAAAAAAACGATATACTTTCTTCTGGTATGCCGGCCTTCGGTAACCAACTTTCGCTCTCAAGTATTTACTTTTCCATGAAAGGAAGATGCACCATGAAGACCCTGACCGCCGCCTTTGCCGCCGTTGCCATGATCGCCGCCGGTTCCGCCCTGGCCTCCGAAGACCTCGCCAAGAAAAACAAGTGCACCACCTGCCACGACATGTCCGCCAAGAAGATGGGCCCGACCTGGAAAGACATCGCCGCCAAGAGCGACGCAGCCACCATCAAGGCCGCCATCGAGAAGGGCAGCAAGGGCAAGTACGGCAAGATCCCGATGCCGCCCCAACCCAAAGCCATGGCCGATGCCGATGCCATCACCAAGTGGATCGCCAGCCTGAAGTAAACGCTGCACCGCACCAACAAAAAGCGTGGCCAGGCCACGCTTTTTTGTTGCCCATTCAAACCCGCTCGTAGACCACGAAGTCATAGGCCAGGCCATTCTGGCCGACATGACTTTCCCGCGCCGTCTCCCGCCAATCGGTGCGGGTGAAGGCTGGGAAATGCGCGTCACCTTCGTAATCCGCCAGAATCTCGGTGACATAGAGACGCTGCGCGCGAGGCAAGGCCTGCGCATAGAGGTTCGCCCCGCCCACGAAGAACACCTCCGTATCGCCGTCACAGGCGACCAGGGCGGCCTCGATCGACGGCACCGTGCGGCACCCCTCCGCCTGGTAGTCCGGATTACGCGACACGATCAGCGTATGCCGTCCTGGCAGGGGGCGGCCGATGGACTCGTAGGTACGGCGGCCCATGATGATGTGATGCCCCATGGTCAGCGACTTGAAGCGCTTCAGGTCCTCTGGCAGGCGCCAGGGCAGAGTGTTGTGAACGCCGATGACACGATTGCGGGCCATGGCGACGATAAGACTCAATCTTGGTTGCACACCCCCCGCCTCACGCCTCGCCATCATCACACCGCCACCGGCGCCTTGATGCCGGGATGGGGGTCGTAGCCTTCGAGAATAAAATCCTCATACTTGAAGGCAAACAGATCGCTCACTTCCGGATTCAGGCGCATGACGGGCAGAGGGCGAAAGTCGCGGCCGAGTTGCAGACGCACCTGATCGAGATGGTTGCGGTAGATGTGCGCATCTCCCAGGGTGTGCACGAAGTCGCCAGGTTTGAGGCCGGTGACCTGCGCCACCATCATGGTCAACAGGGCATAGCTGGCGATATTGAAGGGCACGCCCAGGAAGATGTCGGCGCTGCGCTGGTAGAGCTGGCAGGAGAGCCTGCCCTCGGCCACATAGAACTGGAAGAGGGCGTGACAGGGCGGCAGTTTCATGTAGGGCAGTTCGCCGACGTTCCAGGCGGAAACGATGAGACGGCGTGAGTCGGGGGTGCGTTTCAAGGTTTCCAGCACCTCGCCGATCTGGTCGATGTGGCGACCGTCACGGGCTGGCCAGGAACGCCACTGATAGCCGTAGATGGGGCCGAGCTCACCATTCGCATCGGCCCATTCGTCCCAGATGGAAACACCGTTGTCCTTGAGGTATTTGATGTTGGTGTCGCCCTGCAGGAACCACAGCAACTCGTGGATGATGGACTTGAGATGGACCTTTTTTGTGGTCAACAGGGGAAACCCAGAGTCCAGATCGAAACGCATCTGGTAGCCGAACACCGACAGGGTGCCGGTACCGGTGCGGTCGGACTTGTTGACGCCATGTTCGAGTACATGGCGAAGCAGGTCATGATATTGCCGCATGGGTTGGTTTCCTTGGTATGTGGGGATGACGTTGACGCTGCGGCGGCAGCTGCCTCAATGTAAAGTGCTGCGTTCCAGCTGAGCGAGTATGTCGCGCACCAGCTTGCGCCCCAATTCGCCCATGCCGCGGGTCAAAACGGCCGCATCGCGCTCGCCGTTGACCAACCGGCGCATGATGCCGGAGAGTCGGGCCATGTCGCCGCCGGCCTTGAGCATCTGCTCGGCCATGTTGGCCAGGGCGGCCAGCGCCTGGGCGTTGCCGTGCCCGGCCAGGGCAATCATGCCGGCCAGGCCAGGCGCCGCGGCCTCTTTGTCGCCCGCCGGCTCGATGGGCGGCAACGTGGCTGGGTCGGCAATACCGGCCAGTATGGCCTCGATGATCACCCTGTCTTCCTCGTCCAGTCCGAGCTGCAGGGAGCGGTCGCGCTTACCGTCGAGGATGTCGCGCACACAGGACACCATCACCGCCCAGCCCCGGCTCTCCGCTTCGCGCAGCATCTCCAGCAACTGGGGCACGCGGGCACGGTCGTGGACGGCGCCGACGACGGCATGGATGAATGGCGCATGTAAGCGCAGCAGTTGTTCGGCGGGGGCGGGCAATGCGGCCATCATGGCTCCTCGATGGTGGCTGGCAGACGTTCCCAGACACCCGTGCGTAAAACTTCAAGTGGATGGTAATCCCGCTTATAGGCCATCTTGCGGCAGTCGTCGATCAAATAACCAAGATAGAGGTAAGGCAAGTCCATATCCAACGCCAAGCCGATCTGGGCGAGAATGTTGTAGACCCCCAGGCTGCGCTTGGCGTGTTCCGGGTCGTAGAAGGTATAGAGCGCCGATAAACCATCCTGCAGGACATCGACCAGGCTCACCATGATGGTCGCGCCGGCCAAGGTGAATTCAAACAGCCGGCTATCCACCGGACTGGTCAGCAGGAAGGCCCGATACTGTTCCCGGTCGTCCTTGTCCATGCCGCCACCGGCATGACGGGCAGCCTGGTAACGTTGGAAAAGCTGATAATGCCCTTCCTCGAAGCGGAGCGGCAAGACGTTCAGTCCGATATCCTGGTTGCGTGTCAGACAACGGCGCTGGCGGCGCCGGGGATGGAACTCTGCCACGACCACCCTGACCGGCTGGCAGGCCGCGCAGCCGTCACAGCGTGGCCGGTAGACGAAGTCGCCGCTGCGACGAAAGCCCAGACGCGCCATCTCGCTATATACGCCCGTATCGACCAGGCTGGCCGGCGTGGCCACCTGGGAACGGGCCAGCCGCCCCGGCAGATAGCTACACGGATAAGGCGCCGTCAGGTAGTACAACAGGGGCTGCAGAGGTAGCTCGTTCATTGAGGTCATCGGCGAAGGTCCAAGGTCCTGGCACGCCCGGCAAGTTTACCAATATCGCCAGCCACGCTCGAAACTGTCGCGCGGCAATGGGCCGCGCCCCAAGGGAGGCGAGATGCTTGGTCTCCATCTGGCAATCGATGAGACCGAAATCCCAACGTCTCAGTTGCCAGACGAGGTGGGCAAGGGCGATCTTGGAGGCATCGCTGACCCGGCTGAACATCGATTCGCCGTAGAACACCCGGCCGATAGCCACGCCATAAAGTCCACCGACCAGATCGCCGCCGATCCAGGTTTCCACCGAATGAGCCTGGCCGAGTTCATGCAGCCGCCGGTAGGCCGCTCGCATTTCCGCCGATATCCAGGTACCGGACTGGCCCACACGCGGCTCGGCGCAGGCCCGCGTCACGGCATCGAAGTCGCTATCGACACGGACTTGGTAATCCGGCCGGCGCAGCCGTTTGGCCAGCGAGCGGGAAAGCCGGAATTCAGGGGGAAACAGCACCATGCGCGGGTCCGGCGACCACCAGAGTATGGGCTCACCGGGGCTGTACCAGGGGAAGATGCCGAGGCGGTAAGCGGCCAAGAGCCGCGCCGGCGACAAGTCAGCGCCCGCCGCCAAAAGACCATTGGGCTCCGCCAGGGCGAGCTCGGGCGGCGGAAAGGAATCGTTGCGCGATAGCCAGGGAATCGTCATGCCGGCGATTTTACGGGATAGAATCGCCCGACCATGCCGGTTGTTACCTCCCCCACGCGCTGCTTTCACTGCGGCGAGCCCATTCCCCCCGGTACGGACTACCCGGTCCGTTTTGCCAATACGGTCAGACCCGCCTGCTGCCGGGGTTGCCAGGCGGTGGCGCAGACCATCATCGACTCCGGCAATGCCGACTACTACCGCCTGCGCACCGATCTACCCAAGACCCCAGAAGCGGCACTGGAAGAACTGCGCAAGCTCGAACTTTATGACCTGCCGGAAGTGCAGCAGAGTTTCGTCAAGGCCGAGGGCGTGGTACGCGAGGCCAACCTGATCCTCGAGGGCATAGTCTGCGCCGCCTGCGTCTGGCTCAATGAGCGACATCTCAGGCAATTGCCAGGGGTCATCGCGGCCGACATCAATTTTTCCACCCACCGCGCCCGCGTACGCTGGGATGACAGCCGCGTCCAGCTTTCGCAAATCCTGCAGGCGGTGCGCGAGATCGGTTACCTCGCCTATCCGTTCGACAGCGGCCGTCAGGAAGAAGTGTTCCGCAAGGAACGCAACGCCGCCATCCGCCGTCTCGCCATCGCCGGCCTCGGCATGATGCAGGTGATGATGTACGCCATCCCGGTCTATCTCGCCGAGGCCGGCACCATGGACGCGGACATCCAGGCACTGATGCGCTTTGCCAGTCTGCTGTTGACCACGCCGGTGGTGTTCTATTCCGCCTGGCCCTTTTTCCAGGGCGCCTGGCGCGATTTGAAGCTCCATCGTGTCGGCATGGATGTGCCGGTGGCGCTGGGCGTCGGCGCAGCCTATGCCGCCAGCGTTTACGGCACATTTACCGGATCTGCCGACGTCTATTTCGACTCGGTGACCATGTTCGTTTTCTTTCTGCTCACCGGCCGTTTCCTGGAGATGAGCGCCCGCAAAAAATCTGCCGAGGCGGCCGAGACCCTGGTTAAACTCATTCCCGCCGCCGCTGAACGTCTGCCCGGCTGGCCGGCCCGGCGGGAGCCGGAGACCGTGGCGGCGGCGCGGCTCTGCCCCGGCGACCATGTCATCGTGGGGCCGGGCGAGAGCTTTCCGGCCGACGGTACGGTGGCGGAAGGCGAATCGAGCGTCGACGAATCGCTGCTCACGGGCGAATCCAACCCCATACACAAACGACCAGACAGCCCGGTCATCGGCGGCACCCTCAATCTGGCCAGCCCCTTGGTGGTGCGGGTGGAGAAGGTGGGTGCGGACACGGTGTTGTCAGGGATCGTCCGCCTGCTCGACCGGGCCCTGGCGGAAAAGCCGCGTCTGGCCTTGGCCGCCGACCGGGTCGCCTCCTGGTTCGTGCTGGCGCTGCTGGCCGTGGCAACCGCCGTCGCCGGCGTTTGGTATGTGCTGGACCCCGGCCGGGCCTTCTGGATCACCGTTTCGGTATTGGTGGTTTCCTGCCCGTGCGCCCTGGCCCTGGCCACGCCGGCGGCTTTGACCACCGCCCTTGGCCGCCTGACCCGTATGGGCCTTTTGTCGACGCGCGGCCACGCCCTGGAGACGCTGGCCCGCGCCACCGATTTTGTCTTCGACAAGACCGGCACCCTCACCACCGGCCAGTTCCGCCTGCTCGAGGTCCTGCTCCGGCGCGGTAGCCATGAGGCGGCGCTGGGGCTGGCCGCCGCCCTCGAACAAGGGTCCACGCACCCGATCGCCACCGCCCTGCGCGAGGCCGCCGGCACGACCCCGCACCAGGCCACCGAACTCGTCTACTCCGCCGGTCAGGGTATTGCCGGCATGATCGCCGGCCAACGTTACCGCCTCGGCAATCCGGCCTTCGTGGGCGCCGAGCCTGCCCTCGAGACCGCTGGCCTGACCGTGATCGGCCTGGCAGATGCGGACGGCGTCATTGCCTGGTTCGGACTGGGCGACGCGTTGCGGGATCAGGCCGGCGGCCTGATGACTGAGCTGAAGGCTCTGGGCGTGCGCCTGCACCTGTTCTCCGGTGACCGCCCGGATAACGTGCTCGCCCTGTCACGCCGGTTGGGAATCGAAGATGCGCGCGGCGGACTGCTGCCGCAGGACAAGCTGGCAGCCGTCAAGGCGCTGCAGGATGAGGGCGCCATCGTCGTCATGACCGGCGACGGGGTCAACGACGCCCCCGTGTTGGCCCAAGCCCAGGTTTCGGTAGCCGTGGATCAAGGTGCCGAGGCGGCCCAGGCGGCCGCCGACATGATACTTCTGTCCAGCGAACTCTCACGTTTGGCCGATGGCGTCCGTATCGCCCGCAAGACCCAAACGGTGATCCGGCAGAATCTGGCCTGGTCAGCCCTATACAACGCCATCGCCATTCCGGCCGCCGCCCTGGGCTACGTCACACCCTGGCTGGCGGGAATAGGCATGTCGCTATCCTCGTTGCTGGTGGTCCTGAACGCACTGCGGTTGTCGGGAAAGGGAGAGCAAAGAGCAGAAATAATCGCCTCTCGGCAACGCCAGCCCTTACACTCCGGCTACTGATCTCTCATCGCCAATCTTCACCGATGGACATCCTCTATCTCTTGATCCCGGTCAGCCTGGTCATCGTTGCCGTCATCACACTCATTCTGCTCTGGGCGGTGAAGAGCGGGCAATTCGAGGATATGGAAGGGCCCGCCCACCGCATTCTGATGGATGACGAACTACCCCCGCCGCCAGCCGATGCCGGCGGGGCACCACAGGCCGGCAAGAAACCCGCAGCAAGAAAATGAGGCCAGCCTGCCCTTTAGGACATGGGAAGCTGGCGCATGTAGGCCCGCAGGGCACCTAATGGACAACACGGGATATATACAATGCCTCGCAATACAATAACTGGCTTGCAGGATGGGGCAGGGGCGTCTAGATTGCACAACGGAGGCCGCCATGGGCGGTTCAGGGCGCCAACGATGAGGGCAACGATGACGAGCGCGGAGCACGATGAAGGCGGGTCGGCATGTCCACCCCTTTGTCGCAGGCGATGAAAGGGGCGATATCTATTGCCGCGCTGCTGCTCTGTGTTCCGGCATCGTTCATCGGTACGGCGCGGATGCTCCTGGCCGATGATAGCGATTGGCGGCAAGAGTTTTCCGAACTGTGCGGTAAGACCGACATGGCCATGACCCTGCCGCCGGAGGCGCTGGAGACTCTCAGCAAACAGTCTGACACGCTAATCGATAAAATCCGGCTAAGCAACGATGCCAAGGCTGGGCTGTATATCCACCGGCTGGAGAAATGCCGGGACTTTTACCGGTTTATGCTTGACTCAATTAAAGAGAAAAGGATCGTAAAATGAGCAAAAACATACTGCTTGCAGCCATTCTATTGGTCATGTCCGCGGTATTCGCCACCGCCCAATCCGCCGGCATGTTGAAGAAGAAAGTGCCGCGTGGCGAATATGGCAATGTGATCATCAATAATTTTTCAGAAAAGAAAAATATCGCTCCAGTGGTATTCAACCATTGGCTGCACAGGGCAAAGTACACCTGCAGGCTATGTCACATAGACATCGGTTTCGCCATGCAGGCCGGCGGCACGAAAATGACCGAGGCCGACAACAACAAGGGGCTATATTGTGGCGCCTGCCATAATGGCAAGGAGGCGTTCGCGGCTGAAGAAAAGAAACTCGCCGGACTCGTGGTCAGGCCAGAATGCGACCGCTGCCATTCCTATGGCAAGAAGGTCGATTTCCATATCGATTTTTCACAATTCACCGAAGATTTTCCGAAATCGCGTTTCGGCAATGGTGTGGACTGGATTTCCGCAGAAAAACAGGGCTTCGTGAAGGTCAAGGATTATCTCGAAGGGTTTTCCATAAAGGGAAAATCTTTGTCTTACGCGGGCGAGACCGAGCTCAAGGCACAGGCTGAAGGAATGCCGGACATTATTTTCTCCCATAAGAAACATGCCGTCTGGAATGGCTGCGAGCTTTGCCACCCCGATGTCTTTGGTGTCAAGAAGGGGGCTACTAAATATTCGATGCAGGAGATATTCGAAGGCAAATATTGTGGGGTCTGCCATGGCAAGGTGGCCTTCCCCAGCCTTGATTGCAAGCTTTGCCACAGCAAGGAGGTGATGTGACCGCCGATTTCATTCTCAGGTCGGCGCTGCTCGGGCTGCTTGTGTCCACCCAAGCCTTGGCACAATGGCAGCTCCCACCTCTGCCGGAGCCGGAGTTGTATGGCAACATACTGATAAACAGGACGTCCACTAAAAATGGGGTGCTGCCGGCTACCTTCTCGCACTGGAGCCACCGCAGCAAATATACCTGTCGGGTCTGCCATCTCGAACTTGAATTCAATATGGCGTTGAATTCAACGCCTATCACAGAGAATAAAAACAAAAAAGGGCAATACTGCGGCGCCTGCCATAACGACAAGATCGCTTTTGGGCATAACAGCAAGCATTGCGGCAAATGCCACAACGGCAATATCCGCTATGGCATCGAGAATGCCGACAAGTTGGCCGATTTCCCGGAGACCCCGTTTGGTAACAGGATCGATTGGGTAAAGGCCATGAACACCGGCTTGATCAAGCCGGCCAATTATCTCAATGAACAATACGAGGCCGTTACTTTCAAAAAGAATCTGATATTGGAATCGGAATGGTCAATGACGCCGGATGCAATATTCCCGCACGATGTTCATGAGAGCTGGCTGGACTGCTCCAACTGCCACCCAGAAATCTTCAACATCAAGAAGAAAACCACCAAACACTTCGCCATGTCATACATCCTGGACAACAAGTTCTGTGGCGTCTGTCATGGCAAGGTGGCCTTCCCCATTGATGATTGCAAAAGGTGCCACCCAAAAAAGAAATAGCGGCCGCGACAATGGAAACGGATGGCGGGCGGCAACCTTTCTCCTCATCCCCTATCCTGAGCAATTGATATTTAATCATTATTTATCAAAAACATACATAAAATAACCGCAGCCCCCGTTGACAATAGCCGACGTATTTATTAGGATTCGAATGTCGATTTTCGACGCCCATAAGAGCAACCCAATCACCTGCGAAGGAGACCCGTATGGAAGCCACATACAATTATAAGGTCGTCCGACAATTTGCCATCATGACCGTTGTCTGGGGCATCGTCGGTATGTTGGTCGGCGTTCTGATCGCCGCGCAACTCATCTGGCCAGAAATCACCCTCAACCTGCCCTGGCTGTCGTATGGCCGACTGCGGCCGCTGCATACCAATGCGGTCATCTTCGCCTTCGGCGGCTGCGCGCTGTTCGCCACCTCACTGTATATCGTGCAGCGCACCTGCCAGACCCGACTGCTTTCCGACGGCTTGGCGACGTTTGTGTTCTGGGGCTGGCAGTTGATCATCCTCTGCGCCGCCGTCAGCTTCGTCTTTGGCGTCACCAGCGGCAAGGAATATGCCGAGCTGGAATGGCCGATCGACCTGCTCATCACCGTCGTCTGGGTCGCTTACGCCGTCCTCTTCTTCGGCACAGTGATGAAGCGCAAAACCAGCCACATCTATGTTTCCAACTGGTTCTTCGGCGCCTACATCCTCACCATTGCCCTGCTGCACCTGGTGAACAGCGCCGAATTGCCCTGGCTGTTGAACGGAGGCACCTGGTACAAATCCTACTCGGCCTATGCCGGCGTTCAGGACGCCATGGTGCAGTGGTGGTACGGCCACAACGCCGTCGGTTTCTACCTGACCGTCTCTTTCCTGGGGATGATGTATTATTTCATTCCCAAGCAGGCCGGCCGGCCGATCTTCTCCTACCGGTTATCCATCGTCCACTTCTGGGCGCTGAACTTCCTCTACATGTGGGCCGGGCCACATCACCTGCTCAACACCGCCCTGCCCGACTGGGTGCAGAGCCTGGGCATGATCTTCTCCCTGATGCTTATCGCCCCATCCTGGGGCGGCATGATCAACGGCATCATGACCCTGTCCGGCGCCTGGCATAAGCTCAGAACAGATCCGATCCTGAAGTTCCTGATCACCTCCCTGTCCTTCTATGGCATGTCCACCTTCGAAGGACCAATGATGTCGGTGAAGACGGTAAACGCCTTGTCCCACTACACTGAGTGGAACATTGCCCACGTCCATTCCGGTGCCCTCGGCTGGGTCGCGATGGTCTCGATCGGGTCGCTCTACTATCTGATACCGCGTCTGTTCGGCCGTGAGGAAATGTGGAGTACGCGCCTGATCAACGTGCACTTCTGGTGGTCCACCATCGGTGTCGTGCTGTACATCGCCGCCATGTGGGTGGCCGGTGTCGCCCAAGGCCTGATGTGGCGCGCCACCAACGCCGACGGTACGCTGACCTACAGCTTCATCCAGTCGGTGAATGCCATGTATCCCTTCTATACCATCCGTCTGGTAGGCGGCACCATGTTCTTCGCGGGCATGCTGCTGATGGCTTACAACGTGTGGAAGACCGTCGCCGCCGGCAAGGCCGTCAACGACGCCCGCATCCCTGAAGCCGTTCACGCCTGATCCGACAGAGGAGACTAGACATGTTTTCCCATAAACTCATCGAGAAAAACATCGGTCTGATCATCGTCCTGACCTTCATCGTCGTCAGTATCGGCGGTCTGGTTCAGATCGTGCCCCTGTTCTTCCAAAAATCCACCATGCAGGCGGTAGATGGACTGAAGCCATACACCGCCCTGGAATTGACCGGACGGGACATATACATCCGGGAAGGCTGCTACAACTGCCATTCCCAGATGATCCGCCCCTTCCGCGCCGAGACCGAACGCTACGGCCACTTCTCGGTGGCCGGCGAGTTCGTCTACGACCGGCCATTTCAGTGGGGTTCCAAGCGCACCGGTCCCGATCTGCATCGTGTAGGCGGCCGTTATTCCGACAACTGGCATTATGTGCACCTGATGAATCCTCGCGATGTGGTGCCGGAGTCCAATATGCCCGCCTACCCCTGGCTGGCAGACGCCCCCGCTGATGCCGCCAATGTGCAGGCCAAGATGAAAACCCTGAATCTGGTCGGCCACGGCTACACGGAAGATGAAATTGCGGCGGCGCCCGCCATGGTCGAGGGCAAGACAGAAATGGAGGCGCTGATCGCCTACCTCCAGGTTCTCGGTACCCACCCGCCCAAGGCCAACTGACTGACAGGCGCAACGATCATGAACGCCGGCCTCGTCGGTACCATCGTCACCGTGTTGTTCTTCCTGCTGTTCATCGGCATCGTCTGGTGGATCTACCACAAGGAGAACAAGCACAAGCACGAAGAGGCAGCCAACCTGCCCTTCGAGGAAGACGGCGATGGCCTCGGCGGTCGGCGCGTCTGACCCCATCGTGAGGAGAATCAAATGATTGAAGGCTATGCAGTACCCGACTTTATCAGCAACTTCTGGCATTTCTACATTGCCGGCATCACCATCGTCTCCATCCTCGGCGTCATCTGGTTTCTGAAGAACCAGTCCACGCAGAAAAAACTTGCCCCTGGCGAGGTCGCCGAGGTCATGGAGCACGCCTGGGACGGCGATCTGCAGGAACTCAACAATCCCCTGCCGCGCTGGTGGTTGTATATGTTCTGGTTCCTGATCGTGTTCAGCATCGTCTATGTCGTGCTCTACCCCGGCCTGGGCAAGTTCGCAGGTCTCTGGAACTGGTCGTCGGCTGATGCCTACAACCAGGAAAAGACACAAGTCGATGCCGAATTCAACAAGGTGCTGGAGCCCTTCTTGAAGCAGGATGTCATGACGGTCGCCGCCGACCCCACTGCCAAGGAGATGGGTCAGCGTCTATACCTGACCTACTGCATGCAGTGCCATGGCTCCAACGGCCAGGGCGATGGCAAGAACTTCCCCAACCTGACCGATGCCGCCTGGCTGTTCGGCGGCGATCCGGACACCATCAAGGCCACTCTTACCGGCGGCCGTCTGGGCGAAATGCCGGCCAACCTGGTGGGCGACGCACAGAGCGCCAAGGAAGTGGCCAACTATGTCCTGTCACTGGGTGGCAAACCGCATGACGCCGCGCTGGCAGCCGCCGGCCAGGCCAAGTTCGCCGTCTGCGCCGGCTGCCACGGTCCGGATGGCAAGGGCATGGTCGCCGCCGGTTTCCCCAATCTGACCGATGACGTCTGGCAGTATGGCGGCAGCGAAGCCGCTATCGTCGAGACCATAGTCAAGGGGCGCAAGGGCGGAATGCCGGCGTTCCAGGAAAGGCTGGGCGACGCCAAGATCCACCTGCTCACGGCCTATGTCTGGGGCTTGGGCGGTGGTCAACAACCGGCCGCGCCGGCTCCAACCGCTGCACCCGAAGCCACTCCGACTGCAGCCACCGCGCAGTAATCGCTGACGAGTCCGGCCCCCCCACGGGGCCGGCCCCGTAACCAAGCGGATTCTCACCAGTCTGCTTGCTTGCGGGATTTGTGCTCACAACCCTAACCAAAGCCCGTCGATCACTTACCCGGAGAGGGCTCCGAAGAAAGCCGCCGCGAGAAAAGGAACAGTCAATTGGCCGAACAGCACCCAAACCTAAGCGCGGAACCCATCGAACAACCGCCTTTGTATGAAGTGCGGCAAAAGATCTACCCGCGCGCCGTGCATGGCTGGTTCAACAACTGGCGTGTCGCTCTCATCCTGTTCACCCAGATCATCTATTACGTCCTGCCCTGGCTACAGCATGAAGGGCGCCAGGCCATCCTGTTCGACCTGGTGCATCGCAAGTTTTTCCTGTTCGACCACGTCTTCTGGCCACAGGACTTCATCTGGCTGGCCGTCATCCTCATCATCTCGGCGCTGGCCCTGTTCCTGTTCACCGCCATTGCCGGCCGGCTGTGGTGCGGCTATGCCTGCCCGCAAACCGTCTACACCGAGATGTTCATGCGGGTTGAGAGCTGGTTTGAGGGCGATTACCGCAAGCAGCAGAAGCTGAACGCCATGCCCTGGAATGCCGAAAAGATTCTCCGCCGTGGCGGCAAGCACGTCACCTGGATCATCCTGGCGCTGTGGACGGGCTTCACGCTGGTGGCCTATTTCACCCCTGCACGGGCCCTCTGGCAGGAGCTCATCACCTGGCAACTGGGGCCGTGGGAAACCTTCTGGATATTCTTCTATGCCTTCGCCACCTGGGGTTTCGCCGGCTTCATGCGCGAACAGGTGTGCAAGTACATGTGCCCCTACGCCCGCTTCCAAAGCGCCATGTTCGACGATGACACGCTCATCATCACCTACGATTACCGACGCGGCGATCCACGCGGCGCGCGCAAAAAGGACAGCGACTACAAGGCGCAGGGCCTGGGTGACTGCGTCGATTGCGGCATATGCGTACAAGTCTGTCCGACCGGCATCGACATCCGCAACGGCCTGCAATACATGTGCATCGGCTGCGCCGCCTGCGTCGATGCCTGCAACCAGGTGATGGACAGGATGGGCTACCGAACAGGGCTGATCCGCTACTCCACCCAGAACATCATCGATGGCAAATACGGCGACAAGGACATACTCAAGCGCGTGTTCAGGCCGCGCACGCTGTTTTATTCGGTGCTGTTCATCGGCATCGTCGGCGCGTTCTTCTACACCCTGTCGCAACGCATCCCGCTGCGCGTGGATGTGATGCGGGACCGGCTGACGCTATCGCAAGAAACGCCCGCCGGCAACATCGAGAACCTCTACCAGTTGCAAATCATCAACATGGAAGGCGAGGCGCATCGTTATTCGATCACGGCCAAAGGAATCGACGGCCTGGCCGTCACCGCCGGCAACAACGCCGATGTCCCCGCCCTTGGCACCGTCACGGTAAACGTGACCCTGGAGGCCCCCCGCCTGGCCATAACGCGGCCCACTCAGCCGATCATCTTCATCGTCAGGTCGAAGGGTGAGCACCCCATCGAGCGCGAAGTGAAATCGAGTTTCCTGAAATGAGCGAAGCCAAGGTGACAATGCGCCTGGAGAAACCAGCCGCCTGGTGGAAGGAGCCCATGCTATGGCTGATCATCGGCCTGCCGGCCTGCGCGGTCGTCGGTGCGGTCATCACCCTCTGGTTTGCCGCCGACAAGCCTGACGCCCCGGTCAGCGACGGCCATCGCAAAGAGGGCCTCGCCCTTTACCAGTCCAGCCAGCTAGAGCAGCGCGCCGCTACCCTCGGCCTGTCAGCCCACTTGCAAATGAGCGGCGCACACACACTCACACTCGATCTGCGCGGTCGGCTGGAGACGCTGCCCGGACATTTGTCCGTCCAACTGATCCACCCTACCGATCCGGTCCAGGATGCCCGCCTGATGCTGGAGTACGCCGGTGCAGGACACTATCGCGCCACCCTGCCGCCGCTGCCGGCCGGAAAACGTCGGGTGATTGTGGAACCCATGGACCGGGGCTGGCGTCTCAGCGGTCACTGGGAAGCCCCTTTCATCGGCGCACTGGACCTGGCCGCCGGCGAGGTGGCTCGATCATCAACGCTGCCCTGAAGGGCGCACTTTGAAGGAGAAAACCATGGACGTCATCATGAAAGAGCTTTTTAGCACCCCTATCGGCCTGCTCAGCCTGTTCACCCTGGGCTTTATGGTCGTCATGGGTCTATTCCTGCTGTATCGCCTGTATACCAACGCCCATACCAAGGAATAACCAGCCGGCCCAAGCGGGAAAAAAGCGCGCGAAGAAGGTGGCGACACAGACAATGCCCCTGCGCCCAGCCACTTCTGCTCATTGATTGCCGCTTTCAGGCCAGCAGATTGGATAACTGCGCCCGGCAATCGGCATAGGCCTCGCGGTCGGTGAAGTCCTGCATCAGAAACGCCTCCATCGCCGGGTAAAGGGCGATGGCCTCGTCCAGCAGGGCATCGTTGCCGCGCGTATAGGCGCCAATGGTGATCAAATCGCGGCTACGCTGATAGCGGGCATAGAGGCTCTTGAAACGCCGCACCCGCTCCAGTTCCTCCGGTCTCAACAGTTCGGTGATGACGCGGGAGATGGACTGCTCGATGTCGATGGCCGGGTAATGACCCTGATCGGCGAGGTGGCGTGACAGCACGACGTGGCCATCGAGGATGGCGCGTGTGGCATCGGCAATGGGGTCCTGCTGGTCGTCACCCTCGGTGAGGACGGTATAAAACGCGGTGATGGAGCCGCCGCCCCGTTTGCCGTTGCCGGCCCGTTCGACGAGCTGCGGCAATTTGGCAAATACCGAAGGCGGATAACCTTTGGTGGCGGGCGGTTCCCCCACTGCCAGGGCGATTTCCCGCTGCGCCTGAGCATAGCGGGTGAGCGAATCCATGATCAACAGCACGTTCAGGCCCTGGTCGCGGAAATACTCGGCGATGGCCGTGGCGTAGGCGGCCCCATGCAGGCGCAACAGCGGCGGCGAATCGGCGGGGGCGGCCACCACGGCGGCCCGGCGCAGGCCTTCGGCACCCAGGATGTTTTCGATGAACTCCTTGACCTCGCGCCCACGCTCACCGATCAGCCCGACCACCACCACATCGGCCGAGGTATAGCGGGCCATCATCCCCAACAACATCGATTTGCCGACGCCGCTGCCGGCGAACAACCCCATGCGCTGCCCCCGCCCCACCGTAAGCAAGGCATTGATGGAACGCACGCCCACGTCCAGCACCTCGCGGATCGGCTCGCGTTCCATGGGATTGTAAGGCCGGCTGTATAAAGGCACGCGCCGCGAGGCCTGTATCGGACCGAGGCGATCGAGCACCCGGCCGGCGCCATCCACCACCCGCCCCAACATTTCCGGCCCCACCGCCACCTGACGGATGCGGTCCTCCACCCGCCGCTTGCGCTGGAATGGCTTGCCCGGTCGCGGTTGATCGAAATGGCAAACCCGGTTGGGCTCCACCACGGCGTTAGGCGCCAGGCCATAGACATCGGTAGCCGGCATCAGGTAGATGCGGTCGCCGTGGAAGCCGACGACCTCGGCATCCACCTGCTGGCCGCCTGGCAGGTAGACCTTGCAGTTGGCGCCGGTGGGCAGCTTAAGGCCCGAGGCCTCCATCACCAGGCCGGCCACCTTGGTCAGCCGTCCGCTGGCGGTCCAGGGAACGACCTGCGCCACCGCCTCCTGGCAATCCCGAAGATAATTGATGATGACTTGTCCGTGGCTCATTCCAGCCACGCGCCGTCGGCGCCGAGACAACTGACTATCTCTTGCCAGCGGGTCTCTGCCTGTCCATCCACCTCGCCGTGGCTGCTCTCCAGGCGGAAACCGCCACGTTCCATGCGGCTGTCATCCACCACCTTGACTGCAAACAGTCCATGTTCCTGTGCCATGAAATCGCGCACCTGATCGGCATCGGCGGGGTGTACCGCAATGCGCAGGTTGCTGCTCAGGCTGGGCAGACTGCCGAGGGCGTCACGAATGACGGCCAGCACCAGGTCTTCCTTGATTCGCAAGGCCGTGCGCAGCATCTGCCGACTCACCGCCAAAGCCAGGGCCAGCACCTCGCGGGCGATTGCCTCCTCCTGCCGCAGACGCTCGACGTCCAGGGCCTCGACGATTTCAGCCAGGCGGGCGGTATAGGCCTCACCCGCCTGCCGACCTGCCTCGAAACCCGCCTTGCGCCCCTCTTCCTCACCCAATCGGTAGCCCTCCTGCCACGCCTGGTTGTGGATGTTCTGCAATTGTTCCGCGGTCGGCAGGTGGCCGAGCGTAAGCGCGGCCCCCTCCCTCCCCTCCCCGGCTCCCATGCCCTCTTCGAAGTTCGCCAGTTCCCAACGCTGGTAAGCGGTGAGCTTTTCCTTGGGCAGGATGGGGGATGACATGGCTTATTCGACCATGCCCTGGTCGCCGCCCTTGCCGCCGATGATGATCTGGCCCTCGTCGGCCAGGCGGCGGATGACCTTTAGGATTTCCTTCTGTTCCGCCTCCACCTCCGAAAGGCGCACCGCGCCCTTGGCCTCCAGGTCTTCCTTGAGCGCCTCGGCGGCACGGCTGGACATGTTCTTGAAGATCTTTTCCTTGAGTTCCTCGGAGGTCCCCTTGAGGGCGATGATGAGGGACTCCGACTGCACCTCGCGCAGCAGCAGTTGCACCGAACGGTCGTCCAAATCGAGGACGTTGTCGAAGGTGAACATCTGATCCTGTATCTTCTGTGCCAGGTCAGGATCGCTCTCGCGGATACTGGCCAGCACCGAAGCCTCGATCGCGCCGCCCATATAGTTGAGGATGTTGGCGGTGGCCTTGACCCCGCCCAGCGTGGACTTCTTGCCGCTGGCACCGCCCGCCAGGAGTTGCGCCAGCACCTCGTTCAACTCGCGCAGCGCCATCGGCTGCACCCCCTCCAGGGTGGCGATACGGGTCATGATGTCGTTACGCAAACGTTCCGGCAACAGATTGAGCACCTCACTGGCCTGATCGGCATCCAGATGCACCAGGATGGTAGCGATGACCTGGGGGTGCTCATCCTGGATCATCTCCGCCACGGAGGCGGCATCCATCCATTTCAGGTTTTCGATGCCGGCATTGTCCTTGCCCTGCAGCAGATGGTCGATGAGGTGCGCCGCCTTGTCGTCGCCGAGCGCCTTTTTGAGCACCATCCGCAGATATTCGTCGCTGTCACCCAGCGATATACGGCCCTTGGTTTCCTTGCGGAAATCGCTCAACACCGTGGCGACATCCTGCCGGCTGACGTTGCCGAGTGCAGTCATGGCGCTGCCCAGCCGCTGGACGTCCTTGGGACCGAGGAACCTGAAGACCTCCGCCGCCTCATCGTGGCCCAGCGCCAGCATCAGAATGGCGCTCTTTTTCACGCCCTCGTCGCTCATTCCTTAGCCATCCATTCCTTGACCACCTCGGCGACGATCTTCGGATTCTGTCTGGCGAATTCCTGTACCGAGCCGAGATGTTGCTGGTAATCGTCAGCGTGCGCAGCGCGCCCCTCGCCACCGATCGAAACGGTGTCAAACTCACCCTCGGCACCGGTCTCGCCAGCGTCGGTGGGGGCAGTTGGAGGCGGTGGCCGCGCCAAGTCACGCAACAACGGCCGCAACACACCGAACACCAGGTAAACCGCCAGACCCAGGATCAGCAGGTTCTTCAGCACCTCCTTGGCCGTGGCCATAGTATCCGGATCCTTCCAGAACGGGGTCTCGACCACCTCCGCCCTGACTTCAGTAAAGGCCGCATTGACGACATTGATGGTATCCCCCCGCGCCTGGGTGTAACCGACGGCCTCCTTGATGAGGTTGTTGATCTGCTCAAGCTCCTGAGGCGGGATGGGCGTCGGCTTGCTGTTCGGATCGGCGCTTACCCGGTAGTTCAGCACCACAGCGGCGGAGAGCCGCTTTATCCGCCCCTGTGACTCCCGCACATGACGGATGGTCTTGTCCACCTCGAAGTTGGTCACGCTTTCCCGCCGGCTGCCCGCCGCCGCGCCTGGAGCAGCGGCGTTGCCAGCAGTGGCCCCAGCCGGGACGCTCAGCGGTGCCGTGGCCGGCCCCGGCGGCTGGTTGGTGAGCGCCCCCGGTACCCCGGCCGCCGGACCGGCGGTGGCACCGCCGCTGTCCTGCACGGTCTGCTGGCTGCGGACGGTCTGAGTGTCGGGTGTGGGGTTGGGCTTGAACGACTCGCTGGTGTATTCGTTCTCGGAAAAATCGAGATCGGCGCGTACCTCCGCCCTGACGTTTCCCTGGCCGACGATGGGCGTGACGATGGCCTCGATGCGCTTGGCGTAATACCCCTCCACCTCGCGCAAATAGTCGAGCTGGCTGGAGTTCAGGCCTTGCAGGGAGGCATCGTCATTTTTGCTGGCGAGCAGGTTGCCGCCCTGGTCCACCACGGTCACGCCGCCGGCGCCCAATTCCGGCACGCTGCTCGATACCAGGTGAACGATGGCGCTCACCTGGGCCGGATCGAGACGCCGGCCGGCGTAGAGATTCACCAGCACGGAGGCCGTCGGTTTTTGCTGCTCGCGGACGAAGACCGAAGGTTTGGGGATGGCCAGGTGCACACGCGCCGCCTCCACCGTGGCAAGGCTCTGGATGGTACGCGCCAGTTCGCCCTCAAGGGCCCGCTGATAGGCCACCTGTTCCTGAAACTGGGTCATCCCCAGCTTGGGGTTGTCCAGCAGTTCGAATCCCACCGCTCCGCCCTTGGGCAGACCCTGCGCCGCCAGCTTGAAGCGCAGGTCGTAGACCTGATCCGCCGGCACCATGATGGCGCCGCCGGCCTCGGTCTTGTAGGGCACGTTCATCTGTTGCAGCGTGGCGACGACACTGCCGGCATCGCGTTCGGACAGGTTGCTGAACAGCACCCGATAATCCGGCGCCCGGCCCCACAACACCGCCCCCGCGATCAAGGCAATGATGGCCGCTAACGCCAGTACCATGCCTAACTTGCGGGAGTTGGGAAGGGCGGCGAAGTTTTGAAGAAGATTGCTCGGGAACTGCAGGGGAGGGGTGGCCATCCGCGCTTAGAATCGCTCAAACCCGTCTCAGACCTGCATGTTCATGATTTCCTGATACGCGGAAACCAATTTGTTGCGGACCTGAACCATGGTTTGGAATGAAAGGCTGGCCTTTTGCAGCGAGACCACCACGTCCTCAAGGTTGGCGGCGGGGTCACCCAGTTCGAATTGTTGGCTCAGCTGCCTGGCGCCTTCCTGGGTACTGTTGACTTCCGAGATGGCGGCCTGCAGCAGGGTGGAGAAACCTGGCGTGGACGCCACGTCCTCAGCCGGCGCCGACGAGGCCTGCGCCGCGACCGCACGCAGTTGACTCACCATTTGCTCGATGCCAGGACTCACCATCACCCATCACTCCTTGCGGACTAAACGCATTATAGGCGGCATTCGTCGTCCAGATCACCCTCCTCGCGATATTTTTGCAGTTTGTACCGCAAGGTGCGCTCGCTGATGCCCAATGCCTCGGCGGCACGTCTTCTCGAACCGTCCAGCCGTTTCAGGGTCTCCAGGATCATGGATTTTTCCATGTCCCGTATCTGGCCGGGTCTCTCTTCGGCGGCCGGGGCCACCGCCGGCTGGCGCTGTCCAGGCAACATCAGGTGTTCCGGCGCGATGACCTGGCCCGGCGCCAGAATCATCGCCCGCTGGATTACATTGCCCAGCTCACGGATGTTGCCGGGCCACTCATAGTCGAGCAACACGGCCTCGGCTGCGGCGGTAAAAGTGAAGCCTTGGCGCCCGATCGACCCGGCATGGAACGACAGCAGGAACCGCGCCAACGGCAGGATGTCGCCGCGCCGCCGGCGCAGCGGAGGAACCTCCAGAGGGAAAACGTTCAGCCGGTAGTAGAGGTCTTCGCGAAACCGGCCTTCCTTGACCCAGCTTGCCAAATCGCGGTTGCTGGCGGCCAATACCCGCACGTCGAGCGGAATCGGGCTGCGGCCGCCGAGCCTCTCCACCGACCTTTCCTGCAGCACCCGCAAGAGCTTGACCTGGATGTTGAGCGGGATCTCCGACACTTCGTCGAGGAGCAGGGTACCGCCCTCGGCCTGCTCGAACTTGCCGGCATGGGCGGCCGCCGCCCCGGTGAAGGCCCCCTTCTCGTGCCCGAACAGGGTCGATTCGACCAGATTTTCCGGGATCGCGGCGCAGTTCACCGCCACGAAGGGCCCGGCGACACGGCGCGAATGACGGTGCATATAGCGCGCCAGCACCTCCTTGCCGACGCCCGATTCACCCGTCAGCAACACCGTGGCCTCGGTGGCGGCTACCCGTCTGGCCATCTCCAGCAAGGCCAGCGAATCCGCGTCCGCGGCGATCAGGTCCATGTCCGGAGCGGCCGGCGGCCCCGGCAGGTAGCGCGCGACCACGGCCAGCAAACGATCCGGTTCGAAGGGTTTGGGCAAGTAGTCGCAGGCCCCCTCGCGCATCGCCTCCACCGCCTTCTCGATCTGCCCATAGGCGGTCATCAGGATGAAGGGGATGCCCGGCCGCATGCGCTTGACCCGACGCAGCAGCTCATGGCCGTTCATGCCAGGCATCTGCACGTCGCTGATCACCATATCGGCGGCCTCCCCTTCCAGCCGGGCCAGTGCGGCTTCGCCATCCGCCACGGCCAGTGCCCGGTGGCCGGCCATCTCCAGGGTGTCCGTCAGCGCCTCGCGCAGGGCACGGTCATCCTCGACTACCAATATCCTTGGCCCACGCTCAGCCACCCTGGCCTCCCGCCGCTTCCATCGCGCCACCGGATAAAGGCAGATAGAGCGAGAACACACTCCCCCGGCCCAACTCCGATTGCACCTCCACCCAGCCGCCATGGGCATCCGCCATCTGTTTGACGATGGCCAGGCCAAGACCGCTGCCCTCCGGCCGGGTGGTATAGAAAGGATCGAACAGTCTGTTCACGTCCTCGGGGGCGATGCCCGTCCCCTCATCTTCCACCCGCAGGGCAATGAAGGCGCCACCCCCTGTCACCGCCAGGGCGACACGGCCGCCCGGCCGGCTGGCCTGGATGGCATTCTCCAGCAAGTTGAGCAAGGCCCCCTGCACGCCCTGGCGATCGGCCTCCAGCTCAATCTCGCCATCGCCGCCACGGCGTTCCAACCGTACCTGCCCGGCCTCCGCCAAAGGCTCGATGACCGCCCAGACCGTATCCAGCAAAGAGCGCAGCGTGAAGCGCGTGCGCTGCCCCTGCTGCCCCTTGACGAAGGCCAGCATGTCCTGGATCAGCCGTTCCAGATAGCGCAGCCGGTCGAGGGTCTTGTCCGCAAAACGCCGCCGATCCGCCTCACTCAGTCCGGACCGGGTCAGATGCCCGCCATACAGCAGGGCGGCCGCCAGCGGGGTGCGCAGCTGATGCGCCAACCTGGCCGCCACCTCGCCCAGCAGGGAGAGGCGCTCGCGCCGCGCCAGTTCGCCGTTGGCCGCCGCCAACTCGGCGGACAGACGCGCCACCTGGCCCTGCAATTCCGCATAGGCCTCGGCCAGCCTATCCGAGGTGGCGCTGAACAAGCGGAAGGCCTCGCGCAGATCTTTATCGTCGTGTGCCGTGGTCACAGCCGCCCTTTTTACTCAGATCGAAGTCTCTGCATACCTGAATAACCGCTCCGCCGTCAAACATCGGGGACATACACAAAGTACGCCGCCACCGGCTTGAGCATGGCATCGCCGGGCTGGTCGCCCGATGTGGACGCCATGAAGCGTACCTCCAGGAGCAGCCGCACCACCCCAGGCGTCCTGGCCTTGAGGTTCTTTTCCCAAGCCGCCGGCAGTGGCACCGTGACCTCCTTTACCAGATGGTGGGCGACAGACTTGGCCCGCTCCGCCGCGCTCACGTTCAGTCGCAGGGCAGGCGGCGGGTTCTCGCTGACACATGCCGCGGTCATCGCCGACAAGTGCCCGGCTGCCGCCACGTCACCCCGTTCCAGGTCATCCAGCAGCGCGATGATCGATTTGCGTGGCGCGCAGACCGCCAGCCAGCGCAACTCTACCGTCATACCGCCCTCGGCCGGCCCCTCCGCCGCCTCGCCGGCAAAGGACAGGGAGAGCGTCCGAGCCTCGCCGCCGATCCAGAGCGGCGCTGGTGGCGCCCAGCCGATCCGCCAGCGGCGGCTGAATGGCTGCCTGACCTCCTGCCCCCCTTCGCCCGGCAACCAGGCATAGCCCTCGATAAACCAGGCAAGTCCCGAACCCTCACGGCCGAGGCCGATGCCGCTGACCCAGGCCGAGCCGGCGATATGGCCACGCTCGGCCTCCGCCAAAGCCGCCCAGTCCGGGCGCAACGGCAGAAAGACAAGTGTACGCCTTAGACGCCAACGTCCACCGTGGGGCGCCAGGTCCGGCACCGCCGCCGCTGGCTCGGCGCCGGCGGCAGGCACGGCAACGGCGGACGCAACGGCAGTCGGGGTAGTGGCCGCGACCGCCGGGACCCAGCTTGCGCGCGCCAACAGTTCGCGCAATGACAGCGGCAGCGATTGCCTCTGGCCGGGCGACAGCGCCACCATCTGATAGGCCTCGCCGTCATGCACCGCCACCAGTTGGAAGACCGTGGCATCGCCCGCCAGGCTGGGCCGCCGACAGAGGCGCCAACGCCGCGCGCCCGCCTCCACCCAGTCAAAGCTCGCCGCGGTCCCATAATGCGCCGTCCAGCGGGCCTCCAATTGCTCAAGGAAACGCGCCTCATCGATCTTGAGCCGCGGCCGCTGCCGCGGCAGGAACACCTCCAGCCGCGCTTCCGTACCCTCCAGGCGCAAGATGAGACTGTCTTCGGCCGTCTCCGCCGCTGCCTCTGCTCGCTCCCAGGGCGGCTCATACTCGAGCTGCAAGGCTCCCAGCCGCGCGCTCGCCGGCCAGGCCGGGATAGACGCCCCGGCCAGGCAGAAGGCAAGCCAAGCCAGCCGTATTCCCCGATAATTCACCATCATGTCCGCTTCACACCCCCTACCCACACCGCCGGCGCACATCGATTTCCCCGAGCATCTGCCCGTTTGCGCGCAGCGTGAGCATATCGCCGCCGCGCTCGCCGCGCATCAGGTCATCATCGTCTGCGGCGAGACCGGATCGGGCAAGACCACCCAATTGCCCAAGATTGCCTGGGCCGCCGGGCGCGGCCGCCATGGCCTGATCGGCATGACCCAGCCGCGCCGCATCGCCGCCAAGAGCGTAGCCGGCCGGCTGGCCGAGGAGACTCGAACGCGGTTGGGCGGTTTCGTCGGCTGGCAGGTCCGCTTCCACGACCAGGCCGGGCCCGACAGCCGCATCAAGGTGATGACCGACGGCCTATTGCTGGCTCAGACCCAGTCCGATCCGGACTTTGACGCTTATGACACCCTCATCCTGGATGAAGCGCACGAGCGCAGCCTCAACATCGACTTCCTGCTCGGCTATCTCAAAAGACTGCTGCCGCGCCGGCCGGATCTCAAACTGATTGTCTCCTCCGCCACCCTCGAGGCGGAGCGTTTCTCCGCCTATTTTGGCGGCGCGCCGGTGCTCGAGGTGTCGGGCCGGACCTATCCAGTGGAGATCCGTTACCGGCCACCGGTCGAACAGGCGGAGACGAAGCCCGACAAGGACGACACGCGCGCGGCCGAGGAACCCGATCTCGACGCCGCCCTGCTCGCGGCCGTCGATGAACTGGCGCGCGCGGGGGACGGCGACATACTGGTCTTCCTCCCCGGCGAGCGGGAGATACGCGAGGCGCACGAACTACTGCGCAAGCATCACCCCGATCACACGGAGATTTTGCCGCTCTTTGCCCGCCTGTCGGTGAACGAACAGGAGCGTATATTTCAGAACCACCCCGGCCGCCGCATCGTGCTGGCCACCAACGTCGCCGAGACCTCGCTCACCGTACCTGGCATCCGTTATGTGGTGGACGCCGGCCAGGCGCGAGTGAAACGCTATTCCATCCGCAACAAGATCGAACAACTGAAGATCGAGAAGATCTCCCAGGCCTCTGCCAACCAGCGCGCCGGCCGTTGCGGCCGAGTCGCCGCCGGCATCTGCGTCCGGCTCTACGACGAGCAGGACTTCCAGGCACGGCCGCCCTACACCACACCTGAACTGCTGCGTTCCTCGCTAGCCGGCGTGATCTTGCGGATGAAGTCGCTTGGGCTTCCCGAGATCGACGCCTTCCCCTTCCTTGACCCACCCGAAGCCAAGCGCATCCGCGACGGCCAGGCCCAGCTCAACGAACTCAACGCCCTCGACGCCGATGGCCGTCTCACCGGTATCGGCCGCGAGCTGGCCCATCTGCCCATCGATCCCCGTCTCGGCCGTATATTGGTGGCGGCCAAGGAAAAGGCCGTGCTGCACGAGGCGCTGGTCATCGCCGCCTACCTGTCGGTGCAGGATCCACGCGAGCGGCCGCTCGACCGGCAGGCGGCCGCCGACCAGAAACACCGCCGTTTCGCCGACGAGAACTCGGATTTCTTCGCCATCCTCAAGTTGTGGCATTACCTCGACACGCTGCATGCGCACCGCAAGTCGCAACGCAAATTCCGCGAGGCGCTCAAGGATGACTTTCTCTCCCCCAACCGGGTGCGCGAATGGCGCGACGTCCACAGCCAGCTCGCCACTCAGGTGAAGGAGCTGGGCTGGAAGGTCGCTCACCCCCTTCCTCCTCCAGGGGCAAGGGAACCTACTCTCGCCCCTGGAGGGAGCAGGGGCCCCGAAGAGCCGCTGGAGGGGGCGGCGTCTTATGCCAACCTGCACCAGGCGCTGCTGCCCGGCCTGCTCGGCAACCTCGGTATGCTCACCGAGGAAGGGCTGTACCTCGGAGCGCGGACGCTGAAATTCCTGCCCTTCCCCGGCTCCGGCGTGAAAAAGAAACCAAAGTGGGTGATGGCAGCCGAGATCGTCGAGACCCGCCGCGTCTATGCCCGCACCCTCGCCCGCATCGAGCCAGTGTGGATCGAGCAGGCCGGCCGGCATTTGCTCAAGGTGAGCTACTCCGACCCCCACTGGGCCAAGAAACCGGCCCACGTCGCCGCCGCCATGCGCGCGACCCTCTATGGCCTGCCGGTGGTCAGCGGCCGCCAGGTGCACTATGGCCCCATCGACCCCGTCAAGGCGCGGGAAATCTTTATCCGCGCCGCCCTGGTCGAAGGCGACTACGACACCCGCTCGGCCTTCTTCGGTCACAACAAACGCCTGCTCGCCGAGATCGACGAACTCGCCCAACGTGCGCGTGATGCCCGGCTGGCCGTCGATGAGGAGGTTCTCTACCGTTTTTTCGACGACCGCATTCCCGAAGGCATCCACACCGGCGCCGCCTTCGAGAAATGGCTGCGCGCAGCCGAGGCCAAATCGCCCAGGCTGCTGCACCTTTCCCGCGCCGATCTCTTCAACGAACGCGGCGCCGACGCCCGCGATTACCCCAAAGAAATCGATCTTGGTGGCGTGCGCTTTGCCCTGGCCTACCGTTTCGACCCCGGCAGTGAAGACGACGGCGTCACTCTGCTGGTGCCACTGGCGGCCCTCAACCAGGTGCCGGCGACACGCTGCGACTGGCTGGTGCCTGGCCTGCGGGAGGAAAAGTTGCAAGCGCTGATCAAGGGCCTGCCGCAATCGCTGCGGCGCACCTTCGTGCCGGTCCCGGCATTCGCCCACGCCGCCGCCGAGGCCCTGAAGCCGGGCGACGTGCCGCTCACCGAGGCTCTTTCCGGCTTCCTACGCCAAGCCACCGGCCAGGACGTCCCGGGCGACGCCTGGCGACTCGAAACCCTGGCGCCGCACCTGACGATGAACTACCGGGTATTGGACGAAGGCAACCGCATCGTCGCCGAGGGCCGCGACCTGGCGGCACTCCGCCGGCAATTGGGAGAAACGGCCAGCCGCCGTCTGCAGGCGGCGACGGCGGCGCAGGAACGTGAGGCGGTGAGCCGCTGGGATTTCGGCGATCTGCCCGAGCAGGTCGAGGTGAAAAGCGGCGGCCGCGCCCTCGCCGCCTTCCCCGCCCTGGTCGAGGAAGGCGATGGAACGGTACGACTGCGCCTCGTCGACAGCCCGACCCTGGCCCGCGCGCAGCACCGGCGCGGTGTCTGCCGGCTCATCTGGCGCAGCTTCCCTGATCTATTGAAGCACGTCGAAAAAGACCTGGCCGTGCGGCTCAAGGCAGCGGCGATGCAATACGCGCTGCTCGACAAAGGACTCGGCCTGAACGAACTGCGGGCCGACCTGCTTGATTCCGCCGCCCGCGCCGTGCTGCCCGGCGATCCCGCCGACCTGCGCCAGCAAAACGCCTTTGACAGCGCCGCCCAAACGGCCCGCCCGCGCCTGCTCGAAACCGCCCGCGAGACCGCCCGACTGGCGGCCGAATGCCTCGACCATGGCCATAGGCTGAAGCAGGCGCTGACGCGGCTGCCGGCCGCCGGGGAAGCGGTCGCCGACATGCGGGCGCAATTGCGTGAACTCGTTTTTCCCGGCTTCGTCGCCAGACTGCCGCCGGCACGGCTCACCCACTTGCCGCGCTACCTGCGCGCCATCGAGCAGCGGCTCGTGAAACTAGCAAGCCGGCCGGAACGGGACGCCCAGATGATGCGCGCCATGGCGCCGCTGCTCAGCCAGTGGCGGGCTCGCCGCCAGCGTGAGGAACAGGCCGGCGGCGTAAGCGCGGCGCTGGAGGATTTTCATTGGCTGCTGGAGGAGCTGCGGGTATCCCTCTTTGCGCAGGCGTTGAAAACCCCGGAGCCGGTGTCAGTCAAACGTCTGGAAAAACGCTGGCAGGAGATCGCCCGCTGATACGGGCGTCAACGGTGGCCTTCGCCATGGCGTAGCCAGGCTTGCGTCTTGCTCGACCACAACCAGACGTAGTGCACGCCGGACACCGCCACCAGCAGACTTGTCAGAACCACCAGGTGACGCAGGAAATCCGCTCCCCAGCCGAGCGCCACATCCGCCAGCACCAGCGCAACCAGGATGAATTCGGCGAAGGTGGCCGCCTTGCCCCACAGGGTCGGCGCCACTTCCAGGCCGCCGGTCAGACTGCGGTAGGCCGCCGCGCCGGCCAACACCACGGCGTCGCGCAGGACGACCAGTATGCCAAGTGCCAGCGGCAACAGACCAACCCAGACCAGCATGACCAGGGTGGAAAGCAGCATCACCTTGTCGGCTATGGGATCCAGCCAGGCCCCAAACACGCTTTTTTGATCGAGCAGGCGGGCCAGGCCGCCATCGAGCAGATCCGTCAGGGCCGCGGCCGCGAATAGCCAGAAGGCGGTAGCCATCTCTCCCACTGCCAGTTGCCAGACGACCAGCGGCGCCAGCAACAGGCGGCTGGCTGTCAGCAGATTGGGCAGGGTGTAGAGGCCGTGAGCCATGACCGACACGATAATCCAGTCGGCGCGGCAGACAAAATCCTGTCTTTCCGCCTAGACCTGCGGGTGGGCCCGCTCCTCGGCGCCGTAAAGCTTGTTGAGGGCGTTGAGGTAGGCCTTCACCGAGGCTATGACGATGTCGGTATCCGCCCCCTGGCCGTTGACGATGCGGCCGTTGCGCGCCAGGCGCACGGTGACCTCGCCCTGCGCGTCAGTACCGGTGGTGATGTTGTTCACCGAGTAAAGCAGCAGGGTGGAGCCGCTGCCGACCACCTTCTCGATGGCACGGAACGAGGCATCGACCGGACCGCCGCCGTATTCGTCGGAGCCAAGTTCGCTGCCCCCGTCGGTGAGCACGATCCGGGCGTGCGGAGTCTCGCCCGTTTCCGAGCAGACCTTGAGCGACACCAGCTTGAAGCGGTCGCAGGCGTCCAAACTACCTTCATCGGTGACCAGCGCCTGCAAGTCCTCGTCGAAAATCTCATGCTTCTTGTCGGCGAGATCCTTGAAGCGTGCGAAGGCGGCATTGACCGCCTCCTCCGATTCGAGCTCGATGCCCAGTTCCTTGAGCCTGACCTTGAAGGCGTTGCGGCCGGAATGCTTGCCCAACACCATCTTGTTGGCCGCCCAGCCGACGTCCTCGGCACGCATGATCTCGTAGGTCTCGCGGTGCTTGAGGACGCCATCCTGATGGATACCCGCTTCGTGGGCGAAAGCGTTGGCGCCGACGATAGCCTTGTTGGGTTGCACCGCGAAGCCGGTGATGCTGGCCACCAGCCGGGAAGCGGGAACGATCTGGGTGGTGTCTATGCGGCTGTCGCAGGCAAAGATGTCCTGGCGAGTGCGGACCGCCATGACGATCTCCTCCAGGCTGGCGTTGCCGGCCCGCTCGCCCAAGCCGTTGATGGTGCATTCCACCTGGCGGGCGCCGGCCTGTACCGCCGACAGGGAGTTGGCCACCGCCAGGCCGAGGTCGTTGTGGCAATGCACCGAGAAAATGGCCCGGTCGGAGTTCGGGATGCGTTCGCGCAGGGTGCGGATCAAATCGCCGAACTGCCAAGGCAGGTTGTAGCCGACGGTGTCCGGGATGTTCAAGGTGCTGGCGCCGGCGGCAATCACCGCCTCCAGCACGCGGCACAGAAAATCCGCCTCGGAGCGGCCCGCATCCTCGGGCGAGAACTCGACGTTGTCGGTCCACTGGCGCGCCCACTTGACTGCCCTGACGGCCTGTTCCAGTACCTGCTCCGGGGACATGCGCAGCTTCTTCTCCATGTGCACGGGGCTGGTGGCGATGAAGGTGTGGATGCGGCCGGAGCTGGCGCCTTTGATGGCTTCGCCGGCACGCGCGATGTCCTTTTCCAGGGCACGGGCCAGGCCGCACACCGTGCTCTCCTTGATCGCCCCGGCCACCGCCTTGACGGCCTCGAAGTCACCGTTGCTGGCGGCCGGAAAACCCGCCTCGATGACATCCACCCGCATCCGTTCGAGCTGCTTGGCGATGCGTATCTTTTCTTCCTTGGTCATGGAAGCGCCCGGGCTCTGCTCGCCGTCCCGCAGCGTGGTATCGAAAATGATCAACTTGTTGTGGCTTCTAGTGTCGTTCATGGCGTACTCCGATAGCGCTATTCATCACGCACCGCACGGACAAGGTATCCGTCGGGCCAGCGGTACATCGAGGGGGGAGGAATTATCGTGTGCCCGCGCAGGGCAGCAGCAGTCGGGTCGCCAGCCGGACCAGGTAGAAGGACGAAAAGACAGACATAGGCGTTTTCATGGCTCGACTATAAACCGGCTATTCCGGCTTGGGCAAGTCTTTGTCCCGATGGCGGCGCAAGAGGCAGACCAGACCGTAAACGTAACCCGACACCCCATACGCCAGGAACAGCAAGAACAGGACGATGGGCGGGTCGACCGAGATGAGGGTGATGAACAGGGCGATGAGCACAATGACGATGAAGGGAACGCTCTTGCGCAGGTTGATGTTCTTGCCGCTGTAAAACTTCAGGTTGCCGACCATGGTCAGGCCCGCGAAAAGCGTCAGGGCCCAGGCCGGCCAGCGCAGGTCGGCACCGTGAAAATGGTTGTCCGCCGCCACCCAGACCATGCCGGCCACCAGTGAGGCGGCCGCCGGGCTGGGCAGGCCCTGGAACCAACGTTTGTCCTGCACTTCCAGCAGGGTGTTGAAGCGGGCCAGCCTTAGCGCGGCGCCGGCGCAGTAGATAAAGGCGGCGATCCAGCCCAGTTTGCCCATGCCCTTGAGGGCGAAGCTGTACATCACCAGGGCGGGCGCGACGCCGAAAGAAACCATGTCGGACAGGGAATCGTATTCCGCGCCAAAGGCACTCTGCGTGCGTGTCAGACGCGCCACCCGGCCATCGAGGCCATCGAGCACCATGGCAATGAAGATCGCCGCCGCGGCATGATCGAAGCGGCCGTTCATGGCCTGCACGATGGCATAGAATCCGGCAAACAAGGCCCCGGTGGTGAACAGATTGGGCAGCAGGTAAATGCCGCGCCGCATGAAGCGGCCCTGATGCGGCATGGTGGGAGGCCTATCTTCCCGCTCGGTCATGCCGCAGCCAGTTCAGCCAGCACGTCCTGCGAAGCGCGCACCTTGTCGCCCAGGGCCACCCGCGGCCTGGCGCTGGTGGGCAGGTAAACATCGACGCGCGAACCGAAGCGGATGAAACCGTAACGCTGGCCGCGACACAGATAGTCACCCGGCTCGACATAGCACAGTATGCGGCGCGCGATGAGACCGGCCACCTGGACGCAGGTGATGTCCTGGCCATCCGCCGTGCGCAGATGCAGGGCATTGCGCTCGTTCTCGGTGGAGGCCTTGGCGAGATCGGCATTGACGAACTTGCCCGGGCTGTACCAGCGCGCCACCACCTCGCCATCGACCGGGGCGCGATTGGAGTGTACGTTGAAGACGTTCATGAACACGCTGATCTTCAGCGCTTCGCGCTTGAGCCAGGGATCATCGACCTTTTCCACGACGATGACGCGGCCGTCGGCCGGCACCAGGACCAAGTTGTCGCCGATCGGGATGCGCCGGGCAGGGTCGCGGAAGAACTGCAACACGAAGGCAAACACGGTCCAGCCCAGGATCGTGGTGACCGGGCCGGAGAAATAGGTGGCCAACAACGCCAGCACCAAGGCCCCGGCCAGAAACGGCCAGCCTTCACGGGCGATGATGGGATGCGGCCAGGCGGCCTTGGAGGGGGGGCAGATGCCGATGCACATGGCGCGAGTTAGAAGTCAGGGATGAGCAGTGAGGAGAGGCGGTTTCCCCCTCGCTCCCCTCTGCTCACCCCTCACGCAGTTTTAGTTCTTCGACTTGTCAACCAGCCGGTTGGCGGTAATCCAGGGCATCATGGCACGCAGCTGTCCACCTATGATCTCGACCGGGTGGGCCGCGTTGAGGCGGCGGCGGGCGGTCATCTCGGGGTAGTTGCTGCGGCCTTCGAGAATGAATCGCTTGGCATATTCGCCGTTCTGGATGTTCTTCAGGGCCGCGCGCATGGCGGCGCGCGAGTGCTCGTTGATGACCTTTGGACCGGTGACGTACTCACCGTACTCGGCATTGTTCGAGATTGAGTAGTTCATGTTGGCGATGCCGCCCTCATAGATCAGATCAACGATCAGCTTCACCTCGTGCAGGCACTCGAAATAGGCCATTTCGGGGGCGTAGCCGGCCTCGGTCAGGGTCTCGAAACCGGCCTTGATGAGTTCCACCAGGCCACCGCAGAGCACCGATTGCTCACCGAACAGGTCGGTCTCGGTCTCGTCCTTGAAGGTGGTCTCGATGATGCCGGTACGCCCCCCGCCGATGGCGGAGGCATAGGACAGGGCCAGGTTCTTGGCCTTGCCGGAGGCGTTCTGGAAAACGGCGATCAGGTCGGGAATGCCGCCACCCTTGACGAACTCGGAGCGCACGGTGTGCCCAGGCGCCTTGGGGGCGATCATGATCACATCCAGGTCAGCGCGCGGCACAATCTGGTTGTAGTGGATGGAGAAGCCATGGGCGAAGGCAAGCGCCGCTCCCTTCTTGATATTGGGCGCCACCTCGGTGCGATAGACTTCGGGTTGCAGCTCATCCGGCACCAGCATCATGACCACGTCGGCGTCCTTCACCGCCGCGCCGACTTCCTTGACGGTGAGCCCGGCCTTCTTTGCCTTGTCCCAGGAGGCCCCGCCCTTGCGCAGGCCGACCGTGACCTTGACCCCGGAATCCTTCAGGTTGTTGGCATGGGCATGGCCTTGCGAGCCGTAGCCGACGATGGTGACCTTCTTCTTCTTGATGAGGGAGAGATCGCAATCCTTGTCGTAATAGAGCTGCATGGTATTTCCTTTCAATAAATTCAGTCAGGAGTGGAGGGTAAGGAGCGAGGGGGCGAGTGGTGACGCCTCACCCCTCTCCCCTCACTAGATCCTCAGCACCCGGTCGCCGCGACCAATGCCGGAAGCGCCAGTGCGTACCGTTTCCAGGATGGCGGCGGGATCCAGTGCCTGCAGAAAAGCGTCCAGCTTACTTCCGGCGCCGGTGAGTTCGATGGTGTAGGTCTTGTCGGCGACGTCGATGATGCGGCCGCGGAAGATATCGGCCATGCGTTTCATCTCCTCCCGGTATTCGCCCGAGGCCCGGACCTTGACCAACATCAGCTCGCGCTCGATGTGGCTGCCGTCGGTAAGGTCCTGCATCTTGACGATGTCCACCAACTTGTTGAGCTGCTTGGTGATCTGCTCGACCACCTCATCGGAACCGCGGGTGACGATGGTCATGCGCGACAGGCTGGCGTCCTCGGTCGGCGCCACGGTGAGCGATTCAATGTTGTAGCCGCGCGCCGAGAACAGGCCGGCCACGCGGGACAGCGCCCCCGACTCGTTCTCCATCAGCAACGAAATGATGTGCCTCATATCAGGATCATCTCCGACAGCCCCTTGCCGGCCGGGATCATGGGATAGACATTTTCGCGCGGGTCGGTGAGGAAGTTCATGAATACCAGGCGATCCTTGTATTCGCCAAAAGCGCGACGCAGGGCCGGCTCGACATCCTCCGGCTTCTCGATCTTCATGCCAACGTGGCCATAGGCCTCGGCCAGCTTGACGAAATCTGGCAACGAGGCAACATACGACTCGGAATAGCGTTCCTCATAAAAGAACTCCTGCCACTGCCGCACCATGCCAAGATAGCCGTTGTTGAGCAGCACGATCTTGATCGGCAGATTACTCTGCTTGCAGGTCGCCAGTTCCTGGATGTTCATCTGTATGCTGCCCTCGCCGGTGATGCAGGCCACCGTGGCGCCGGGATGCGCCATCTGTACGCCCATGGCGGCGGGCAGGCCGAAACCCATCGTGCCGAGACCGCCGGAATTGATCCAGCGCCGCGGCTTGGCGAACTTGTAATACTGCGCCGCCCACATCTGGTGCTGACCGACGTCGGAGGTGACGAAAGCGTCGCCGCCGGTGACTTCATAGAGTTTTTCGATTACGTACTGCGGCTTGATCACGCTCGCGTTGCGGTCGTACTTGAGGCAATCCTGCGCCCGCCACAGCTCGATCTGCGCCCACCAGGCCTTGAGCGCCTCCTGGTCGGTGGCATGGTCGGTCGCCTGCGCCTGCTTGATGAACTCCTCCAGCACAAGGCAGACATCGCCGACGATGGGCACATCCACTTTCACCCGCTTGGAGATGGAAGACGGGTCGACATCGATGTGGATGATGCGGCGGGCCTCCTTCGAGAAGTGCTTGGGGCTGCCGATGACGCGGTCGTCGAAACGGGCACCCACCGCCAGCAACACGTCGCAGTGCTGCATGGCCATGTTGGCCTCGATGGTGCCGTGCATGCCCAGCATGCCCAGGAAGAGCGGGTCGGGCGACGGATAACCGCCCAGGCCCATGAGGGTGTTGGTGACCGGGAAACCGAGCAGCCGCGCCAGCTCGGTGACCTGCTGGGCGGCATCGCCCAATATCACCCCGCCACCGGCGTAGATCACCGGCCGCTTGGCCTCCAGCAGCATCTGCACGGCCCTCTTGATCTGACCGGGATGCCCCTTGGAAGTGGGGTTGTAGGAGCGCAGGCTGAGGCTTTCCGGGTACTGGAACGGACACGTCCGCTGCGTAACATCCTTGGGAATATCCACCACCACAGGGCCGGGACGGCCGCTGGCGGCAATATAGAACGCCTTCTTCAAGGTCACGGCCAGGTCTCTGACGTCCTTCACCAGAAAGTTGTGCTTCACGCAGGGGCGGGTGATGCCGACCGTATCGACCTCCTGGAAGGCATCCATGCCGATGGCGGCCGTGGGCACCTGGCCGGTGATCACCACCAGCGGGATCGAATCCATGTAAGCGGTGGCGATGCCGGTGACCGCGTTGGTCGCGCCGGGACCGGAAGTCACCAGTGCCACACCCACCTTGCCGGTAGAGCGGGAATAACCATCGGCAGCATGCACGGCGCCCTGTTCATGGCGCACCAGGATATGCTGGAACTTGTCCTGTTTGTAAATCTCGTCGTAGATATTGAGCACCGCCCCGCCGGGATAGCCGAAGACATGCTCGATGCCCTCGGCCGCCAAACAACGGACCACGATCTCCGCACCCGTCAATTCCGTATCGGCCATGAATTGCAAGGAATTCTTGAATACTATGAAGGGCTGAAACAGTAACGGCTGCGCCCTCTTTGGTCAAGCTCGCCGGACCGAGCGACGGCCGCGGGGGATACTTGCTGGACTGTCGCATTCATCGTGGTTCCCGGGCAAGTGCGGATCACCCCGTCCAGTAGCTAAGCATTGACGCGGAAATAGGCAGTATTTGGGATTGGTACCAGGCAGATGGGGAATCGTGCCGAAGTCATCCGGTGACTTGGTGACCCAATAGCCGCTATCACGGCCAAACGGCAAGGCTACGCAGCCCAGATCGACGTGCGGCGCGACGATGTGATTGCCGGGTTATTCACGGGCATTGCCGAGGCACAGAAGAAGGCCGACGCGGGCAATCTGATTCGCGGCTGGGTCGAGGTTGCCAAATTCGCTGGTCTCGACAAGCCTGATGCGCTGCCCAAAGTACTACGTCCGGAGCAAGCTGCGCTACGCGCGAAGTTCGAGGCGCTGAGCGACGCGGAGCTGATTGCGATTGCCGAAGGCGGGAAGACGTAACCCCCTATTCCTTCTCGAACCCGCTACCAACCTCGAATTTCAAAGTCCTGGCGTTTTCTGTGACGATCCGGACGACGTTATCCGGCGTGCCTTCAGGAATCTGAGCCTCGATTTCGAGCGTCACCGTCACGCTTGCTCCCACTAGACCGGACAGATGCGAAATAACCTCTTCGGCGATCTTGCTGGCATCGCGCCCCGCGCGGGTTGTATCCAGCACCACCGTGCCATGGAAACGTTTAGGCTTGGCTGTCGCAGGTTGTGGTTGCGGCTGCAGTGCTCCACCTGGCTGGGGTTGCGGCTGTCCGGGCTCTCCCCCTGGCGGATT